>DAOUMD010000248.1:0-18358 GCA_034412795.1 Anaerolineae bacterium | reverse complement strand
CAGCAAGAGATCGCCGATCTGGAGGCTTACGTCCTGCAATTGAACGGAGTAGATAGAGGGCAGCTCGAGTATCCGGGCATAGCGCCACGGCGTTTTTTCGGGTTCGCGGTTGGCGCATTTGCATTGGTCGGCCTTGGCCTGGGTGGCCTGTGGCTGGTAAGAAGTAGGAAATCGGCAACATGACATACTGTCAAGAGATTTCTCGGAAAGTGTGTCAAACGGGGCAGACGCTTCGGCACCTGGGGGTGCCTCGCTCCTCATTACGCAGGGCGGAGTGAGCACGCCCACGTGCGAACGGTACTTTCCGAGAAAACTCAAAATATAATTGGGCTTACTTGCGTAAGCCGGGTGCGCCGGAGTCGATGTTTACTTCGCGATTATCCCACCGCACGCGCTCTATGATTGAGACACGTTAACCCGTGCCCCACTCCGACTTTGTTTCTGAATAGACCGCGCGCACTACCAGTTGGCGTGCAACCGTGGCGTAGTTAAGTCCCGGTGTGAGTATGCACAATAATAGTACAAACGACAGAAAATATGGGCACGCTTGAGGCAAATGCAGGATTGTACGCTACAGGCCGAGCTGAGAGACTCGCAACTAACAATCGTCCACGCGGCGCCCTCGCCAGCCACGATCAGTTGGAGTTTTCCGAGGTTTCTCCGTCGTGAATGGCGTGGCGGTTTGGAGCATCAAGCATCTCCATTGCACTGATCTGCACGGAAAAGCTCTAGCAGCCCAGAGACCGTCAGTTGCAAACGTATGCAACCAGAGGAACAGCCAATCTGCATCCCGTTCCCGCGGAGCTGCCAGAATTTCTTTGTATTCGACAAAGGTAAACTTCTGGTTACGCGGGAAAGCGTAGAAATTAGAAACGAGGCCCAGTATACCGCATATCTGGCGCGCGGTCAACTTTCAGGCTGAGAGGAGCCTGCATTTCAACTCGGGGGTGAGCTAAAGACCCTAAAGGTTATGGATGGTGATTTCACTTGGGCGTGTTCAAAATGGGTTGGTAGGGGCGCCCCTTGCGGGTGCCCCGGGGCGGGTGCAAGCCCCCCCTACCACTCATTTTGAATGCACCCATTTCATTTCAAAGTAGCCTACAAATGACGAAAGTACGTCTCAGGCAGGCGGTGAAAATGGCCTCAGTAGCGCCTAAACCGCCCCCTACCCCCCAATCCTGGGGGGAAACCATTCTCATTCTCTCTCCTCCCCCAGGATTGAGGGATAGGGGGGCGGCTGAGTAGTTACGAAAAGAGGATGGCATTAGCTGGGGGCCAGCACCACGCGAAAGCCGTAGCTGCCGCGCCAGCGGTCCGGGTGGCCACTGTCACGGTATGCACACCGCACGCGCCTGGCAGTGCTGTAGAAGACGCCTCCCCGCAACACACGCTTGCCGCCCAGACGGGGGTCTTCCCAGCCATCGTTCGGATCGTAGGGATAAGGTTGGTATAGACTCCCCGTCCACTCCCACACGTTGCCGGCCATATCCAATATACCGTGAGGGCTGGCTCCGTCGGGATAGGCATCCACCAGCGTAACGTCGTCTGGGCCGCCCTCCTTGGAATTGCAGCGGCCAGGGTCCCAAACATCTCCCCATGGATAAATCCTCCCGTCGGTTCCGCGGGCCGCCTTCTCCCACTCGGCTTCGCTGGGCAGCCGGTAGGTCCGGCCTTTTTTCTCGCTCAGCCACCTGCAATAGGCCGTGGCGTCGTACCAGGAGATATACACTACGGGGTAGTCTTCCTTGTCGTCGGGTGGTTTACCATCTACCCAGTGGTTCGGCGCATCATAGCCGCTGGCCTCCACAAAGGCTGTGTATTGGCCATTGGTGATCGGCGTCCTGGCGATATGGTAGTCGGGCAGGTAGACGCGATGTTGAGGCTGTTCGGCCTCGTAGGCATGCTGATCCTTCTCGGGATCGCTGCCCATCAGGAACTCGCCAGCAGGGATGAGGACCAGCTCCGGCTCAATGGGTTGCGGGGTGCGGATGGGGGTTTTCGGCTTTGGTCTCGGCTCGCGGGGTGGCTCCTCGGCCTCCTGGGGCGGGACGGCCGGGGCTGGAGCTGGCTCCGGCCTCGGCTCGCGGGGTGGCTCCTCGGCCTCCTGGGGCGGGACGGCCGGGACTGGAGCTGGCTCCGGCCTCGGCTCGCGGGATGGTTCCTCGGCCTCCTGGGACGGGACGGCCGGGGCTGGAGCTGGCTCCGGCTCTGGCACTTGCGCGGGCGTCTCGAGTTCGACGGGCTCTAGTACCTCCGCGGACGTTTCGGGCTCGACGGGCTCTAGCACCTCGGCGGATGTCTCGAGTTCGACGTCCGCCGGGAGTGGCTCTTCTGTAGTCTCTGCCTGGACAGTGTCGAGCCCCCCCGTGGGGCGAAACACCAGCCCATCCGGTGAGCCTATAAAGAGCACCGGCGCTCCCCACTCGACGACGTTGGCCACTGTGGAGTTGATGGCCTTGCGTGCCCCCGCGACCGCCGCGTCGACGGGTATCCCCAGGGCCAGGGCTTCATAGAAGACCCGGAACAGCCTGATCTCTGTCTCGTCGCTAATCTCGTAGGGTACGGTCAGCACGGCCGAAGTACCCTGCCGTACCAGGAGGGCGGCGGTGCTGCTGAAGAAGTTACGGAGCGAAGCCCCAGCGTGGGGCTGATCCACCCGCACCCCTTCACGGGCATTCAGCAGCACTACGCGCAAGGAACGGTGGTTGGCCAGCAGCCGCGGCAGGTCGGCCGCGCTCAGCCACCGGATATCGCTCTCTTCACCGGCCGGGGCCACGTCGCTCTTATCGCCGAGCCGATCCCTGCGGGAAAAATCACCCTGGCCGAGGAAGTGGAATACATGCCAGTCGCCGTGCTGCATCGCCTCCTGCAGATGATGCCGGGTTGGGCTCTCCAGCCAGGTCAGTTCCACCAGTCCCCGCACCCGTAAGCTTTGGAGAGCCTTTTCCACTTGTTCCTTTTCGCGCGCTACGTCCGGGGATTCCGGCCCCCCAGGGCCGGCGATCATGCCCAGGACGCGTAGCGGCGGACTCAGGTCCAGCGGCGTGATGGCTCGGGGCGGCTCCAGGTAACGCACCAACGACGTATTGCGGGATAGGCAGATGTATTCAGCCTGGCGTGGGTCGTATAAAAACTCCCAGGGAAGGGCTGCCAGGTCCGGCGCTTGGAAACGCAGCTTCAAGCGTATCCCCTTATCTTCCCGCCAGGCCTGTTCTATGCTCTGCTCATAGCAATGGCGTACCTCGCCGGTGAAGAGGGCGTCGAATAAATCCCGGCCGAAATCTCGCACCACCAGTTCTTCAGGGGAAAGAGACTGGCTGCCGGGTCCTAAGTCGGCGCCAAGCAAGGCATTCCGCACGACCACCAGGCGTTTTTGCAATGCCAACTCGTCGTACGGGAAACGCATCGTTGACTGCGCTTCACCCACCGGCGAGTGGGTAACGGCCACCGGGTACTGGCGCCCACGGCCGCGGCCAACTTCAAGCTCGAAGTTGAGGTAGATCACAAACATTTCGTTCATATTATCAATACGCGGATCGCTGCCGATAAAAGGATGATCCCAGTATAGCATAGTCATCCCCCGGCTGCAATAAGGTCAGAATCGCCCGCACCATCGATATCCGCTCTCAAAAGCAAAGTGGCAGGGAAAGTAACCTCGTAAAACGTAAAACGTGATGCGTGATGCGTGAAACGTCAAACGTGATGCGTGATGCGTGAAACGTGAATACACCCATCACGTTTCACGCATCACGCATCACACATTACATAGTTACCCTGAAACATTTGCGCTGGTCGCGAGAATTTTGACTCACAGACAGAAAGGAACACGGACTTTATTTTGCCTATTCATTTTTGTCGGCGTTCTTTTCCGTCCGTGAGTCGATGATCTCACTTGCGTGCGGCTTTGCTGCGCTATGCTTTACGCCTTACGTTTTACGGACGTGTCTGGCCAAGGCAAGCCAAATTGTCAACCAGTTCTCTTGTTTCTGAAGTCGCAATTGTGGTATACTGTGGTCGAAATACACCCTTTCGAAATCCTGACCGGAACTCTATAATGAAAATTCTAGCCATTGAGAAAGAAGCACCCGGCGTCACGGGGGAGGATTTTGAGCCTCATCTCAAAGCGGAGGCCGCCAGGGCGTGGGAACTCTACCAGGCCGGCGTCTTCCGCGAGATGTACTTCCGCCAGGACCGTCCCGAAGCCGTGCTAATCCTGGAATGCGCTGACGTCCAGGAAGCGGACCAGGTGCTCAATAGCCTGCCCCTGGTCAAAGCGGGACTGATCACTTTTGAGGTCATTCCCCTGATGCCCTATCCGGGCTTCGCACGGCTCTTCACCGACTGACTGCCAGTGAATCAAGAAAGCCCCTGCCAAAGCAAGGGCCTTTTCGTCGGGTCATATCACCAAGCGGTCGTTTTGTCAGTGGATGTTGCTATACGCGCCCGAAGCGTCGGGCTTAATGCCTATCCGAAACCCTCCGCCGATGACGCGCACCTGCCCCGCCGTCAGGTGCGGGTGGGAATGCGTCATCGGCCGGCATAGGGATGCCGGCCTACCGGTTTGCGCATAGGTTCTTAATGCTCGTGCTCCGCACCGTGAACATGACCGTGGCTTAGCTCTTCAGCCGTTGCCGCCCGCAGCGCGGCGATTTTCACCTGGAAGTAAAGTGTCTCGCCAGCCAGGGGGTGATTGAAATCGAGCAACACACCGTCCGGTCGAATGTCCGCCACATATGCGTCCAGGGCTCGCCCCGAGCCATCTCGCATCCGGAGCCCCATCCCTGGCGTCAGGGACATATCCGGGGGAAAGACATCGCGGGCCACCAATTCAAACGCGTCAGGGTCCGATTCGCCATAAGCATCGGCCGGTGCCACCTCTACGTCCTTCTCATCACCGAGCACCATGCCATACAGCGCCTGCTCCAGACCGGGTATAATCTGATGCTGACCCTGCAAGAACTCCAAAGGCTCCCGGTCTGTGGACGAGTCAATGACCTCTCCGTCGTCCAGACGAAGGGTATAATCCAGACCAACCACCAGGCCATCCGCAACTTTAAGGTTCGTGTCTGTCAAGATACGCAACCTTATATTCTGCGAACTTCAGCAGCGGCCGGACCTTTTTGACCTTGCTCAACCACAAACTCGACGCGGTCACCTTCCTCCAGGTTGCGGAATCCCTGCCCCTCGATGGCAGAGTAATGCACAAAGACATCGTCCCCGCCGTCGCGACTAATGAAGCCGTAACCCTTCTGGCCATTGAACCACTTGACGGTTCCTGTTAAACGTTCACTCATTTTTTGAAACATCCTTTCTCTGCTAAGAGAATATATTGGTTTGCGACGCGGGGTTTGCTACCGGTACCAAAAACAAACCGTCCAGACTTAGCAAATCTGGACGGATCCTATCGACCTGAACAAAACTTACCACGTCTTACTAAATACATTATGCTCTACGTTGGGCAGAATGTCAAATACGACCCATCAAGTTAGATTTGCAGAGCACCAGCGTTTAGGGGCGATCGCGGGGGCGATCGCCTTGTGGTTGACTGCTTTACAAAACTGTGATAGAAAAAGGGGTATGCACATCATCGATCTCCCTGCGGACAACCAGGAGTTGATCAAACAGGCAGCCACCCTCTTGGTGCAAGGCTTCAAAGAGCACTGGCCCAATGCCTGGCCAGATATGGACACGGCGCTGGAGGAAGTCCGGAGATGCCTGGGACCGGGCCGGATCAATCGCGTCGCCGTCCATGAGGACCGGACCCTGCTGGGTTGGGTTGGCGCCAGCCGCGAGTACCAGGGCCACGCCTGGGAGCTGCATCCCCTGGTGGTGCACCCTGACCACCAGAGGAAAGGGATAGGGCAAACACTGGTGGCTGACCTGGAAATACGGGTAAGAGAACAAGGCGGTATCACCATGTACCTGGGCACCGACGATGAAGATCATATGACCAGCCTGAGCAACGTTGACCTGTACCCGGACGTGGCCGGGCACATCGCCCGGGTAACCAACTTACGCGGGCATCCCTACGAGTTCTATCAAAAACTGGGTTACGTTATCGTGGGGGTGATACCCGATGCCAACGGACTCGGCAAGCCGGACATCATTATGGCCAAGCGTGTTGGCAATCAGCCGAGCACCAGTTTGAGGAGTAGCCACAGACCGGTTAACCAGGCATTTGAAGGAGTGGAACCGTGAGAAAACTATACCTGGTATTGGCCGTTATCGGCCTGGTACTGCCTTACTACTTCTTCATATCGTTCCTTATCGAAAACGGCCTCGATCTGGGGCTGCTGTTCAGCCAGCTTTTCGCCAACGACATATCAACCTTCTTTGCGGTGGACCTGATCATCACCGCGGTCGTCTTCCTGGCATTCGCGGTCCGCGAAGCGGGGAGATACCAGATGCGCAACTGGTGGCTCTATATCGTCGCCACCCTGGCAGTCGGTCCATCCTTTGCCTTTCCCTTGTTTCTGTACTTCCGTGAGCCACGGCTTGAGGCGTCGGCCTCCGGGGCAGCCTAGTACGCCGGAGGCGTAAATGGGTCTATATTGGGGTAATATATGCCCTTAGCTGAAAAGAGACTTTCCAAACCTCGGGTGCAATTTGAAGAATCCCTTTCTGCTCTGCCATCTTTTGAACGGCTCAAAAAGCTAAGGCGGATATATCTAGAGAATATGAAGGGCCTCAAGGACGTTAGTAGACTTGAGTTTGCACCTGCTCTTAAGGAATTCATTCACGTTAGCGATCAGAATATGCAACCGGAGGACTATCTACCATTATTGCGCAATCCGCATCTGAAACGAGCGGCTGGCGGGTTTGGCAGTGCCAAGAAGAACAAGCAGTTCAGAGAGTTAATGCGACAGCACAATATCAAACCATTCAAGTATTATGACCGTGAATTCAAATTCGTTTAAGGCAATGCCAAGAAAATAATAGCCCAAAGCACAAACTCGCATCAGTCCAAGTGAACACAGTATGTGACCGGCGGGGAAGAGTAATTTTAGCTTATGAAGAGCCGTTGGTAGGACGCCGGGGTCAGGAGGACATTGGGGCCGGGGCCAGCGGGATGCCCTCAGCGATGATATTCTGGTATAGGCTGAAACCCTCTCGCTTCATGCGTTCCCACCGCTCCAGCCCGATGACGCGGGGGCCGATGAGCACATCATACTCTAGTGACACTCGGGCAGCAAGGGTACTGATCTCACCACGTAGCGACCAACTCTCTTCTCTGACAACTGCTAGAATGTCTATATCGGACCAGAGGCCACTGTCCCCGCGGGCCTTCGAACCGAAGAGGGTGATCTGGAGCACCTCACCGGGAAAGCGCTCGTGCAACCGTTGGACAAAGACCTGAATGGCACGACGGTCTTTTCCCGTGAGGTGAGCGATGGATCGTTCAGTCACAGCCATCCCTCCTGCTGCAAGAGCTGTTCGACTCGCTCGACAAAACGTTGGGCGTCACTCAAGTCTTTCTCTGCCGTCTCCGAATCCACCGGAATCTCGATTTCATAGTCGCTCACACGCCGATTGTCCATTACTCGACCATAGATATCGCTGTAATTGACCTCGATCAAGCCCGGTTTGACAAAATGCTCCCGAAACGCAGCGATCACACCCGAATGCTTGCTGCGTGCAAGTCCCCGAGTGGCCAACAAGGCATTAGCTGCGTAGAATATGGCGTAGTAAGCGCGGTTGATTGCCGAGCCGTAGAAGCCCTCGGCGATATTGTGTGCAGCGACTTCCAACATCTCCCGGGCGTGTTCCATTATAGAGGTCGACTTCGCGCTTTGGTTCGGACATAGACACCTCGCCCCACAAGTATAGCAGGGAGCCAGAGGAAAGACAAAGTGATGGATCTACTGGGATACACCCGATTTACTGGATTTGAGGGAGGAAGAGCAACGCAAGGAGCAAGAGTCATATGCGCTATGAAAGACGAAAACCCGTGTATTCGACAAACCCAAATGTCGCCACACGTTGCCGCAAGTGTGGAAGTAATCCGTGCCGTTGCTCACCAAAAGTCAGGAGCCTGCCGCCAGAGCAGCAGGTGGCTCACATCCGACGCGAAAAGAAGGGGCGGCGGGGCAAGACGGTGACCGTCATCCAGAACTTGCAGTTGTCGGCGGAGGACATGAAATCACTGAGCAAGCGCTTGAAGCAAGCCTGCGGCTCGGGCGGCACCGTCAAGGACGGCAACATCGAGATCCAGGGGGACCACCGCGACAAGGTGGCGGCCGAGTTGGGGGCACTGGGCTACAAGACCAAGTTCACCGGCGGATAAATGCAAATCCAACGCGCCACACTGGACACCTGTGCCCAGGCAATCGGCACAGTGGTCGTCATCGACGTGCTGCGCGCTTTCACCACCGCCGCCTACGCCTTCGCCGCCGGGGCGGCCGACATCACGCTGGTGGCCGAGATCGAGGAGGCTTTCGCCCTGCGCGAGCGGAACCCGGACGTTTTGCTGGTGGGCGAGGTCAACGGCTGGCCGATCGACGGCTTCGACTACGGCAACTCGCCCTCTGTCTTTTTGGAGCACGACATGTCGGGCCGCCACCTGGTCCAGCGCACCACCGCCGGCACCCAGGGCGCGGTGCGCAGCCGGAAGGCTGACACGCTGCTGGCCACAAGCCTGTGCTGCGCGCGAGCCACAGTTGACTACGTCCGCCGGCACCCGACGCCGTCCATCACGCTGGTGGTCACCGGTGCCCGACCCGGCGACCCGGGCGACGAGGACACCGCCTGCGCCGACTACCTGGAGGCGCTGCTAAAGGGACGTTCACCAAACCAAGGCGAGATCGTCCGGCGTGTGCGCCAGTCCGAGGCGGCGCGCAAGTTTCTGGACCCGGTCTTCCCCAAGTTCCCCCTGGCCGACCTGGAATGCGCCCTGGAGATCGACCGCTTCGATTTCGCGCTGCCGGTCCGGCGGCGGGAGGGGGTGTTGGTGATGGAACCCGCTGATTGAGGCAAACCGGGTATTGACAAGCTTAAAGATCTATGATATTATATGACCGGTCATATGACCGGTCATATAACGTTGTGCGACGCTTTGCTGACCTGCCTCGAATATTCCTCACCCCTTAGGAGTTGCCTCAGACGATGTCTACAAGGCGAAAGTCGCCCACTATGAAGGATGTGGCCGAGATGGTTGGAGTTTCCAAGCAGACCGTGTCGGCCGTAATCAACAATAAACCGGGAATCACGCAGGAAACACGGGACCGCGTCTTGGCTGCCATTGAAGAGCTTGGCTACCGGCCCGACTCAATCGCGCGCAGCCTGGCAACGGGCCGCACGTATACCATCGCCTTTATTGCCTCAGATGTGTCTGCTCCCTTCATTGGTACTTTGGCAGTTGCCGCGGAAGACTATGCTCACTCGTGTGGATACAGCCTGGTTCTCTACAACACCCACGATAACGAAAGACGCGAAGCAGCCTATTTCGCTGCTGCGGTTCAGCGGGGAGTAGATGGTGTGCTGTTCATCTCTGCAACGGATCAGAATACTGGTTTGGATACCCTTCAAGCGACGGGTATTCCGGCCGTGGCTATCGATCGTGTTCCGGTTTCCTACCGTGGTCCGTCGGTGACGCTAGACAATTTGGAGACAGGCCGCCTGGCGGCCGAGCATCTTTTGAGCCTTGGACACAGCCGCATTGTACATATCAGTGGCCCCCAGACGGTGCTAATGTCTCGGGAGCGACTCCAAGGTTTTCAACAAGTGCTTGAGGCTCAAGGCACGCTATCAAGGCTACACGCCGAGACGGCCGAAAATTGGAACTACCAAGCTGGCTATGATGCAATGCAACGCGTTTTGGCTCATGGCCCAAGTCTTACGGCCGTCTTTGCCGCCGGTGACGCCCTAGCCATTGGCGCCATGTGCGCTATTCGGGAAGCAGGACTGCGTGTACCCGAGGACATTTCTATGGTCGGAGTGGACGACCTTGACGTTGCCGCTTTTCAGAATCCGCCTCTGACGACCATACGCCAGTCCATAACTGAGTTAGCCGTCTTGGGCCTACAACTTTTGTTCGACATCCTGGACGGTAAAGAGCCAAAGCAGACAAATATCGTGATGGAACCTGTCTTGGTTGTGAGGCTGTCCACTGCACCACCACCCCAGAGTTGAGAACCAAGGACGCAAGGCCTTAGACCCGCACCCGCCATTACGGGGTTTGGTCGTCAAAGTTCATAAGGAGGAGCCATATGCGACCAGGCACACGCGCCAAAATCGGCTTGCTTGCCACGGGCCACGAGTATTACTGGGGCCAGTTTCCAGGCTTGAGAGAGATGGGCCTGAATATGTGCGCCAATCTCCACCGCATGCTCAAACAGCGTGCCGATGTAGTAGCACCCGATTTTGTGGATACGGTCGAAAAGTCGAGGAGAGCTGGAGAGCTATTCCGTCAGGAGCAGGTCGACATGGTGTTGGTCTTCCCGGTAGGCTACACGGTGAGTATGAACATGGTGCCAGCCGTAAAAGACTTAGACGTGCCCATCCGCCTCCTCAACGCTCACGAGGATAAATCTTACGCTTATGCTACGGCAGATACTGCCTTGTATCTGCACCACGAGGGCGTGTGCTGTATTCCCGAGTACGCCGGGGCACTGGTCAGCCTTGGCAAGAAATTCAAGGTACGCACTGGTCACTTCGGCGACGATCGCCTGTGGCGCGAGATCCAGGCTGACTTTGACGGCGCCGCCGCGGCCAGTTTCTTCAAGAATATGAACATTGGGCTGATCGGGCAGGTGTACACCCACATGATTGATATGCCGATCGATGAACATCGCTTGCTGAGGACAACAGGTCGTATGCTGGTGCGCCCCGAGGTGGAGGAAATAAAGAATGCCTATCATAGAGTGACAGAAACACAACTTGAGGATATGTATCGCCAGTTTCGCGAGATGTACGCCGTGGATGAGACGGTGACCAACGAGCATCTGCGCTTCTCAGCCCAGGTGGCAGTCGCCTTTGATGAAATCATTAACAAGTATGATATCTATGCGTTTGGCTTCTACTGGTGGGGCGAAGAGGAATTGATTACCCAACTTCGTGCGCAAGCCGGTTTGGCCGTATCCCGGCTGGCGACGTTGGGGCGACCAGGAGTTACCGAGGGGGATGTCAAATCCGCCATGGCCATAAAAGTCTTAGACTTGCTGGGTGGAGGAGGAATGTTCGTAGAATTCTTTGCAATGGACTTCGAGGAGAACTTCTTCCTTATGGGCCACGATGGACCCAGCAACGTCAGCATGGCCAACGGGCGCCCACGATTGATGCATTTGGACATCCATCACGGCAAATCAGGCCATGGTCTCGGCATTGATTTCGATATGCAAGAAGGGCCAGTCACCCTGCTGAACTTGACCCAATTCGATGCTGGGGAGACTTTTAAGCTTATTTACTCAGTCGGCGAAGTCACTCCAGGTCCCATCTTGAATATCGGCAACCCGAACGCTCGAGTACGGGTAAGCCGCCCGCTTCACGAGTTCATGGACACCTGGTGCCAGGAGGGGCCAAGCCATCACATCGCCCTGGGCATTGGTGATCACAGCGCTGCCCTGGAAACCTTTGCGGAAGCGATGGGTTTCCGCACCGTGAGAGTGTAAAAGAGACCTCTCGGAAAATACCGTTCGCATCTAGGGATGCTCACTCCGTCGCTGCGATGAGGAGCGAGGCATCCCTAGATGCCGAAGCGTCGATCCCGATTGGTGAACTTTCCGAGAGATCTCTAAAATCGAAAGGGGGTGAAACATGTGATCAAATCCCGGAACAACGCCTTCGTAACCGGCGTTGCCCTTTGATTCAAGAGAGTCTGCACCCCGGGTAAACATTCAAAGAGGAGAGAATGCAATGAACAGCAAACTAGTACGGATCGTAGGCGCCGTGGTGCTCGTGCTGTGGATCGCTGGGTGCTATCCTACACCACCGCCGACCGAAGCACCGCCCCCCACTGAGGCCCCCGCCGCCACCGAGGCTCCAGCCGCGACTGAAGCACCAGCAGAGGAAGGAGCTGAGGCCGCGGCGGAGGCGGAGCCGGTGCTGTTGGGCTTTGCCAATATGGTGGAAGGCTACGAGTTCTCTACTATGACCCGAGAGGGCATCGAGGAAGAGGCCGCCAAGCTGGATTGGGACGTGCTCCTGCTGAACAACAACTTCGATGCCAACCTGGCGCTCACCAACGCCGATGCTATGGTGCTGAAAGGCGTCGACGTGGCCGTCGAGTTCCAGTTGTATGAAGACGTTATGCCGGCCATGATGGACAAGTTCAACGAAGCCGGCATCCCGGTCATCACCATCGACATCCCCGCCCCCGGCGCCACCTTCGTCGGCGTCAACAACTATGAGGCTGGCAAGTTGGCCGGCAACTGGCTCGGCCAATATGCCCTGGACAACTGGGATGGCGAAGTCGACCTCGTCCTCCTGCTGGACGACCCCACCGTCGGCGAACTGCCCAAACAGCGCGTGGACGGCGTCCAGGACGGCATCCTTGAATTGTTGCCCGATCTGGATACCGAGAAGGTCCTGCGCCAGCCCGGCGGCGGGATGCGCGAGAAAGGGCTGGATATCACCAGAGCAGTTCTGACATCCCACCCCGATGCTACCCGCATCCTAGTCGGCGGCATCGACGACATCAGCCTGCTGGGCGGATACGCCGCCGCCGAGGAATTGGGCCGCGAAAACGATGTCGTCTTCTTCGGACAGGGCGGTGAAGCCGAAGCCATCCCCGTCATCAGAGATCCCGACAGCTCCTACTATGGAAGCGTCGGCTATTTCTTCGAGGACTACGGCAAGAAGATCGTGCCCACCGCCGCCAAGCTGGTGGCCGGCGAAGAGGTGCCCGAGTTCGTCTACGTCGACATCGCCCTCATCACCAAGGACAACGTCGACGAAATCTACCCACCTGAGGAATAAGATCCGAGTAGAGTAACCCCTGGGCTGGACTTCTAATCCGGCGGCCAGCCCAGGGCATCGGCGGAAAGCAAGGTCGTATCTTCTCAATAATTCGGGGTAGGGGCAGTGCCTTGTGCCTGCCCGACAGGACGACCACAAGGGATCGTCCCTACATTTTGAGAAGATACGCAAGGTCGATGATGCCAGGCGGGTACAAGGAGGTTATTTATGGACAACCAGAATGTGCAGTCGTCCAAAACCCAAACCAACTCGGAAGCTACCACAACCGAATCGGGCGAAAACCTGGTTGAAATGGTGGGCATCTCCAAGAGTTTCGGCGGGCTACATGCACTCAGGGACGTGAACCTAAACGTGGGATATTATGAAGTGGTGGGCCTGGTCGGTGATAACGCAGCGGGCAAATCCACGCTAATGAAAATCCTGACGGGCGCCTATAACGCAGATGCGGGCAGCATACATTTCGAGGGCAGTCTGGTGGACATCCGCCGTCCCCAGGATTCCCGCGGCCTGGGCATCGAGATGATCTATCAGGACTTGGGATTGTGTCCCAAGCGCAATGTCGCCGCCAACCTTTTCCTGGGGCGGGAGGAAGTCCTGTTATCGCTCGGCTTCTTGAGGATACTCGACTGGCCCAAAATGAAGCGAGACACAGCAACGATTCTGGAGCATCTGCACATCAACGTCAAACAACTGGACAGGCCGATAGAAAAGCTGTCAGGTGGCCAGAGACAGGCCGTTGCCATTGGACGAGCTGTGAGCTTTAACCCCAAATTGGTGATTATGGATGAACCCACAGCCAGCCTCGCGCTCAAAGAAGTAGGCGCCGTGCTCGAGCTGATCGGTAGCCTCAGGAACAGAGGGATATCAGTGATCTTGATCAGCCATAGACTACAAGACGTCTTCCAGGTGGCAGACCGTATCGCCGTTCTCCGCGGTGGAGAGATGGTAGCTACACACCATATAGCTGAGGTCACTATGGATGATATCGTGAGCCTGATGTTCCTGGGTCGTGAGCGCAACGGGAGGTAAACAGCCATCATGCACGAGATTGGTGTGTCAAAGCAGATCGAACTGGATGCAGCGGAAGCATCCAGTCCAAGCAAATTAGCCCGATTCCTGAAAGTGGGCTACTTACGCGACCTGATCCTGTTGGCGGCCTGGATCGTCATCGTGATCGTCTTCTCTGTGCTTTCGCCTTATTTTCTGACAGCAAGAAACTTTATGAACATCGGCCTGGCAATCACAGTCTATGGAATCGCAGCCGTCGGGGCCACAATTGTGCTCATATCGGGCGGTATAGACTTAACGGTTGGCTCGGTCATCGGTCTGGCCGTCATTGCGGTGGGAGCAATGCTCACGGTAGGGACGCCTTTGGCCATTGCCGTGCTGGGCACGCTCTTGGTAGGCGCTTTGGTGGGACTCATCAATGGCGTATTAATCGTGCAAGGACGCATCAACCCCCTTATTGCAACCCTGGGTATGATGTCCATCATCCGTGGCTTCGCCTATATCTATTCCGGGGGAGTCTCCCATGCCATCGTGTCCGAGGAATTCGGCTTCCTGGGACGTGGTCGCGTGGTTGGAATCCCTCTGCCCATTCTGGTAATGCTTCTGCTCTACATAGTCGCCTGGGCCATTATGAAGTACACCGACTTTGGACACTACGTGTACTCCATCGGCGACAACGCTCTCAGTTGCCGACTGGCCGGTGTCAGCGTCAAAAAATGGCGCTATATTGTATATATTGTGGGAGCCGCATCCGCCGCCCTGGCCGGGTTGTTTCTGGCTTCGCTGATGCAAGCAGCTTTGCCCCAGGCCGGCAATGGCTATGAGCTGAACGTTATTGCGGCCGTTATCCTGGGCGGGACCAGTCTGAGTGGGGGAATAGGCAACCTTCTCGGCACACTGTTGGGAGTGGTAATCATGGGCACGCTGGACAACGGGTTTACACTGCTCAACGTCCCGGCTTTCTATCAATTGGTTGCCAAGGGGGCGGTACTGATCCTGGCGGTATTTATCGACCAGCTCAGGACCGGTGGTTATGAGTAGTTTTCCATCCGCCATTCGCAGGTGAGCGAATCTGTGCGGGTATCTTCTCAAAATGTAGGGGCGCTCCCTTGTGGTCGCCCTGTTGGGCAGGCACAAGGGATCGCCCCTACCCCGAATTGTTGAAAAGATACCTGTGCAGCTTGCTCAGAGGTGCCTCCATCAATCATCCAAAGGAGAGAATTGCCATGAAGATTGAGTCTTTTGAGACGGCCGAAACCACAGAGTTCGGCGATTTGCTGACCAAGAGAAAGAAGGACAAAGACCTTAAGGTTGGTCTTCTAGCAGGGTCCTATTTCGAATATTACCGAATGTGGGGCGATGAGTTTGAACAACAGATTCAGCGTGACATGGATGTAGTCGCCGAGAATCTAAGGAAACGGTTCACGCAAGTCGTTTACCCTGGCCTGACTGACACAATGGACAAGTTTGCCAGGGCAGGTGAGCTTTTCCTGGAAGAAGAGGTGGATGTGGTCATATTGTGCCAGGGGACCTATTGCCCCGACTATATGCCTCTAGAGGCTCTGGGCCGTATGAAGGACGTGCCGCTGATACTGTTCTCAACTCAGACTGAACCCAACGTCGATCCGGACATAGACTACCCTCAGGTCATAAGAGATAGCGCCATCATTGGCCTTAGCCAGTTGACGGGCGCCTTGAGGAAAATGGAATGGTTCAACACGTACAGACCGGTGGTCGGCTGGTTGGACGACCAGGAGGCATATGATCAGATCCAGCGGTATGCCAATGCGGCGATGGCCTACAAAAACTTGCAGAACAAGAACATCGGGGTGGTCGGGCACGTCTTCAGGGGAATGTACGATTTTGAGCACGACAAGACCAAAGTAAAGGGCAAACTGGGGCCTAATTGCATCAACATTCAGGTAAGCCACCTGGTCGACTTATGGGAAGAAGTGCCTGAGAATGAAATCCTGAATCTGGTGGGTGAAGTCAAGCAGCGCTTCAAAATACGGGACCTGGAAGAGGAAGACCTATACAAGGCGGCCAAGTTAGCCATCGCAATGAGGAATCTGGTCGAACGATTCAATCTGGATGCTCTTTGTTATCTTGGTCAGCATCACGTGGAGCAAAAGACGCAGACAACGGCTTATCTGGGCAGCGCCCTTCTCCAGGAAAATGACATTATGACCATCAGCGAGGGTGACGTACATGGGGTCACTATGATGCTGATCATGCACCTTTTGACGGGAGAGACTCCCTTCTTCGGCGAATGGGGGGGCTTTGACTACGAAAGAAATGCGCTCATGATAGAGATGCACGGTTTCGCCGATCCCCGAATCGCCAAAGACCCGAATGATATTTGGGTCACTTCCTCTCCAGAGAACTGGGGGTACAGGGGCAACGGTTTCTCATTTGAGTTTACCGGCCGGCCCGGCCCGGCGACCATCGGCCACTTCATCGACGATCAGGAAGGCTACCGCATGATTATCTCAAAGGGTGACATACTGGATTTGCCCTCCCTGAGGATCAGGGAGGTGAACCTGAGAATCAAGGTGGGCAAGCCTGTCAAGGAATACCTGGTAGAACTGCTGAACCACGGTTTCTCTCACCACACGATTGTCGGTTACGGTGATCTGACTGAGGAGCTTTCATATATAGCTGACCTCATGGGCATCAGGAAAGTATTCCTCTAATACGAGGAGCACAGAGATGGCAAAGCTTGATTCTACGATGCGGGTGCTGCATACTTTCGAAGGAAAGCCACTCGACCGGCTACCAATTTTCGATATCATTCATAATGCGAAGTTTGTCGAGCAGGTAACCGGGGAAAAGGTCACGCCGAAAAACGCTGAGGACTTGATGTGCCAAGCTGTGAGAAAGAACCTCGACCTGGTGAGGCATTTCTGCATCCCGGAGGATCTGGAGCCGAGGTTCGAGGTCGACGAAGACGGCTTTCAATATCGGGTCGAGTGGTGGACCAAGGAGATTAGACGCCGCCCCATCTCGTCGATGGAGGATGCCGTAGATCTCATGAAGAGGGACATCGAGGCAATCTACGAGTGTCTCGCGCACGAGAAGTTCTGCCACCAGGCCAAAGAGAATCTTCAACTCTTCGGAGAGTGGTACGCCTATCCCGAGGAGGTAAACGATCACTTTGAACGGGTGACCAAGAAACTGGGCGAAACCATGATGATCGCTCCCGAAACGGTACCTGGTCTTTACACAGCCACCAATCGCTACGGCTTCGACTGGTTCGTGTATATGTACTGCGACTACCCCGAACTGACGCTCCAGTATTACGACGCGCTGATCGACCACGAACTATTCAGGATTGATAGTTTCGCGCCGACAAATCTATCCAAGGTGGCCCTGATCTCGGAGGCATTGGCTTTTAACACCGGGCTCATGTGGCCGCCCGAGTTCATCCGCGGCGTCATTTACCCGCGAGTGAAAAAGTGCATCGATAAGTGGAAGGAACACGGATATTATGTCATCTTTCACAGCGACGGCAATAAGTGGCCGGTCATCCAGGATCTAATCGATCTGGGGGCAGACTCCATCAACCCGTGTGAACCCCTGGCCACCATGGAGGTCAAAAGGTTCAGACAGGAATATCCGGGCATCGTCATTGGCTCTATGATCGATTGCCAGAATCTGCTCGCCTTCGGCACGCCCGAGGAGATCAGAAACAAGACGATCAAGGCGATCGAAGATTCGGGTGGTGCCAGGACGTTGCTCGGATCGACGTCTGAGATTCATCCTGCGATTCCGGTCGAGAACGCGCTCGCCATGTACCAGACTGCCCGTGACCACTGGCTCTAATGGCCTGAGAGAGCATCACCCTCCCGACAACAAAGAAACCTCGTGAAACGTGAAACGTGATGCGTGATGCGTGAAACGTGAAACGTGAAACGTGAAACGTGATGCGTGCATTCACGTTTCACGTTTCACGAGGTTTCTTTTTTTGATTTGACCGGTAAGAAGTGCCAACCAAATAGTGAACCATCCCACAATTCTGTGGTATAATACGAGCAGGTGTCCAGCCCCCTATCGCGAAGGAGCCACCCCATGACCCTGGAACTCACTCTGCGCACCGACGCCCAGAACCGGGTGACGGCCAGCCTGGAGGGCCAGCCCCTGGCCGGCCCTACCCCGCTGGCCGACTTGCCCGCGCTGCCCGCGCTGCAAGCCGACCCCTACGCCCAGGGCCGGGCGCTGGCCCACGCCCTGGGCGGCGAGACCTTGTTGGAGCGCCTGGGACAAGACCCGGACCGCCTCCTCCTGCTCGACGCCGACGACGCGGCGGCGACCGTCCCCTGGGAATACGCCGCGCTGCCTGAGGGGGTGCAATTGCTGGCCTGCCGCTACGGCCTACTGCGCCTGGTGGACCGGCCGGCCGATCCGCCCTCCGAGCCGGATACGCTCCAGTTCGTGGTGC
>DAOUMD010000247.1:0-2070 GCA_034412795.1 Anaerolineae bacterium | reverse complement strand
GCGAATGTGCCTTCAAGTAATCCACCGAAATAAATTACACGGAGACGCGGGCTTCCAGGCTTCATAGCAACACCAGAACAGTGCAGATAATTTCGGTGGATTACTCACGCATCACGTTTTACGTTTTATGAGGCTACTTTGCTTAATTTGACCGGTAGACACATTTCCGCCTTGGTGTACTACTAACTTGGATCAACGACGCGACCGACGAATAGAATCGCACCCGTCTCAATATCGCGGATGACGAAGATAAAGGGACGATCCACTATGACCTCAACCGGCTGCTCTGGCACCGCCGACAGTAACTCCATCACCACTGCGGTGGCCGCTGCCGCTTCGGTGCCCGCTTCATCCACCGAGACAAAGGCCTTGTGTACCACGTCGCTGATGAACAGATCACGGTTGCCGGTCATTCCCGAGAAGTCCGCATCCGAGGAGAAAGCATCCGGCATCCCCAACGCCGCCAACGCCTCGGCCAAGCTGAAGTCTGATTCGACCTCGAATCCGGGCATGGTCAGCGCCACCTGGCGATAGGCCACGTCCTCCAAGATAGCATCCACTTGCTCCGCGTCCAGCGAACCTTCAAACATCTCAAACTGGCCCGCATCGGGCAGCAAGATTACCATAGACAGCTCCCGGCTGTCGTAGGGCAGATCCACCGCCTGATACCCCTCGCCCTGGGCATAACCCAAAGACTCTGTTTGCCTCATCATTGGCACCGTTACCTGCCCCCCGCCGAGCGTGTAGAACGCACCATCCTCGGTCAGCTCCGGTTCGAAGGGTGTGTCCCAGGCGGCGTTGAAGTAGATGGCATTCGTCAGCACCAGCCGCGTCAACCCGTTGATAACGCCTGATGGAATCAGATCTTCGATTTTGCCCTCAGTCTGGTCGCTAACCCAGTCATTGATGGTGATACGGGACTCTTCCGGCGCGTTCATAAAATCAAGCAACCGCAGCCCGGCCCCATAGTTTTCAGCCAATGTGTCAAGGAAGTTGGGAAGAAACTGGAAACCCGTCTGACCCCAGATGGCATTGGCGATGTTCAAACGGAAGCCCTGTCCATCCTTTCCCTCGGCCCCTTCCCCACGGCCGGCCAGTTCCAGATCTAAAGCATTGAAGGCAGAATGTAGGCTCTCTTGCGGCAAGGTGAAGTGAAGCGCATCTGCCATCTGCCCTTCTGTCTCACCCCGAGCCCCCGCATACGTCATTGCCAGCGCCAGCGAGATACTATAGGGGGAGTAGAAGAGATTGTCGCCCTCCTTTTCCTCCTTAAGAATCTGGTAGAGATCGAAGGCAAAACCGCTGTTTCCGCCCACCAAGTCCCCCAGATCTGAGGGGGTCACGCCCGGTAACGCAACCCGCTCCTTATCCGACTGGGCCATCGGTGCGCTTTCCCCCGGCGGCCGATCCCCACTTGGCGGCGGTTCGCTCTTAGGTGGTTGTTCGCCAGTTGGCGGCTGGGTCGCTACTGGGATAGAGGTTGGACTGCCGCAGCCCACCAAGCCCATAAGAACGATCAAGATAAGTATAGACCGAAAAATGTTCGTCATTTTCATTTTCTCCCTGCATTGTTGGTCGGTAATCTGGCCCTGCCATATTCTAGACGCGCTAAGTTCCGAAATGGTTCCACGTGAAGCTCCAGTTGATTCGGGTTCAGAAATATGTCAACCGACCAGTAATGCAGAGGCAGGGATCGGCATGGTTCAGATGTCCCTGAAATTAGGGTAACAATTGCAGACGAAGGACGAAAGACGAAGGACCAATTATTGGCCCAGATATCTTCGTCGTTCGTCATTCGTCCGGCTGAGAAAGTGTTACCCTATTTCTGAACCATCCTTAGGGATCTAACAGCAAACGGCCAATGTTGGAGGCAAGTTATCAGTAAAACGTAAGGCGTAAAGCGTAATGATTTTTGACAAATGTGCCTTTACGCATCACGTTTTACGACTCTACTGAAAAAACCGGGTTTTTGACGAGTTGAAAGGGACAGCGCCCCACTTTTGGCCAAGAATGGAGTGATTTCAGGGAATGCACTATCAAAAAACCCGGTTTTTGATGCATTTGCCCCAC
>DAOUMD010000246.1:0-20373 GCA_034412795.1 Anaerolineae bacterium | reverse complement strand
CAATGTCCCCAATAGGGTCTAATCCTGGGCGAGAGGATAACTTTCTCAGGATAGAGGCCGCTCATCAGCGCCTCAGCTTGTCGATAGTCAACTCCTACCCTCCCAGGCATGAGGATACGCCCGAGTTGGGTTGCCGTCAATCGCTATTCGTGTTGGTAAAGTGCATCTCCAGTATACAAGCGTGTCGAAGGGCCGACCGTCTGATCGAGGCTTTTATTGCTGCCAGTTTTCGTTTTTGCGGTGTGTTGGGTCAAGCTTGGCCACACTGCGAAACCCAGCGGCGGTTGATGCGCGGGTCGTTAGCCCGCTGGCAAAAGGAGGAAGCAGGTCTTGAACATCCTCAGATCACATCGCCTCGAATTGGTTTCGATGGGTCCTGCCTTACTTGAAGCGTTGTTAGCTGGTGATCATGCCTCAGCCGCACAAATCGGTGGGTTTCAGATACCAAACGGTCTCATTCTTCGCAAGCGGACGCTCCAAATGCGATTGCGACAGATACAAGCCAATCCTGAGGTACAACCCTGGTTACTTCGGGCAATGGTCATCAGACAGAGTCGGATGATGTGTGGCTACATTGGCTTCCACTCGGAACCCGGCCCTGAAGACCTGAGTGATGTGGCAGCAGATGGGGTGGAGCTTGGATATGCGGTTGGTGAATCCTTCCGCAGACGGGGGTTTGCGAAAGAGGCGGCACTCATGTTGATGAGATGGGCGTTTGAGCGTCACGGTCAACGATGCTTTATCCTCTCTATCACTCCAGACAATGAGGCGTCTTTGGCAATGGCGCACTCGATGGGTTACAGTGAGGTTGGCTCACATATGGATGAAGAGGATGGGATAGAATTGTACTTTGAGCGGCGACTGGACCGTTGGCCGGACGAGTGGGGGTGGGCAAAGGTGGGTTATTAATGAAATCGGATGGTGCTCTCATCACATGATGAAGGCTTCGTGGCAACATGGGGCTGGCTAACCAGCGCATGCAGCCGACCGGGCTATCGAGAGTCCTTTTGAGGCGAATTCGCGTTTGGGGTAGGTCTTGTCCAGTTTGGTTCTTTGTGTCAGCCGCCCGGCGGCTGATGCGCGGGTCGTTGGCCTGCAAGAAAGAGGAATAAGAGACTATGAATCCAAAGATTGTTATCAGGAACGAGACGCATGACGATATTTACGCGATAACTGAGGTGACTATTGCAGCGTTCAAGACCTTGGAGATCAGTAACCACACGGAGCAGTTCATCATTGAGGCGCTACGTGCCGCCAAAGCTCTTACGGTATCGCTGGTCGCAGAAATGGATGGCCGAGTGATAGGGCATATTGCTTTTTCTCCCGTGACCATTTCCGATGGCACCCCTAACTGGTATGGACTTGGACCTGTTTCGGTGTTGCCGGAGTACCAGCGACAGGGGATCGGCAAGGCTCTGATACGGGAAGGTCTGTCACGACTGAGAGATATAAATGCTCAAGGATGTTGTCTCGTGGGACATCCGGACTACTACAGAAAATTCGGGTTCACTAACATCCCGGAACTTGTGCATGAGGGTGTTCCACCGGAGGTCTTTTTCGCTCTGTCTTTCGACGGGCACACTCCGCAGGGCACCGTCACTTTCCACGAAGGATTCAAAGCCGATGGCCAACAAGAGGGTGCAGGCGACGCTAACCAGCGCGCCTGACCCTCGGCGTTCGGCGACGTCAACCCACTGGAGGGATAGCATTGCCTGACCCATCAGCGCAAGAGACCTATGCTCCGGGTGTCAAGCAGGCACCATCCGAGACGGCATCCGCAACCGCCACCATGCGCGCTCTGGCTGCCCATGACCCGCGGGAGGAAATACGTGGCACCGATACTCTCGCCGAGGTGTTCCTGACCGAGGAACAGAAAGCCCCGCTGAAGGACCCGAAGATACGAGACTGGGTGATGAAGAACAAGGTCGCGCCGGGGACGTATGAATTCATGATTGCTCGGACCGCGTTCTTCGACGAAGTCGTCCGGAAGGCCCTCCTCGACAAGACGCCGCAGCTCGTCCTCCTCGGCGCGGGCTACGACTCTCGTCCGTACCGTTTTTCGGAACTCCTCTGCGATGCCGTCATCTTCGAACTCGACGCGCAAGCGACGCAACTCCGCAAGAAGGAGATGCTGGAACGTGCCGGGGTGTGCGTCCCCGCCAACGTCAGGTTCATCCCCATTGACTTCACTACTGACGACCTTGAGAAGGTGCTTCTGGCGGCGGGATTCGCAAAGGAGATGAGGGCACTGTTCCTCTGGGAAGGGGTCACCTACTATCTGTCCAAGGAGGCTGTGGACTGAACGCTGGTTGCGGTGAAGTCGCTCTCCGCCCCCGGTGGCTTGATCGCCTTCGACTTCGCTTCCCTCTCGTCGGAGGCGCTCAGCGAGGATGGCATCAAGAGGCTCAGGGAGCAGATGAGCTCGAACCACCCCGCGGAGCCGACGCGTTTCGGGATCCCTCGGGGGAAGCTTGAGCTCTTCCTCTCCTCGCGCGGCTTCTACGTCGTGGACCTCTTGGTAGCCGAGCAGATGGAGAAGAGGTACCTTGCCCTTCGGGATGGGTCCACGGTAGGGCAGGTGCCCAGACTCTTCAGCCTAGTTGTTGCGCAGGCAAACTAATCCAGCTTCCGCATGATGAGCGGAGTCAGTCAGCGAAAGTACCAGGGCGCACCCGCCATCCCGCCGCCGAACAACTCGGTGATGCTGACCCGGCGGGCTGGGGCCTAGGGTGGGGCGCTTGGGCCGCCGTTGTGCGCGAGAATCCAGCGTGAGCTGCCAGCTTCCGCCGGGCAGCATAGCTCGAGGCCGTTAGCGCGGTGGCTTGACATCCGCTGCTAGCCTATAGCTCGCTGACGCTCGCCTTCGGCTAACAAGCGGATGAGCCGTCGCTCGCGTCTGCGCTGTGCGCCTCCGCTTCGCGCGGCTCATCCGCCGCGCCGTTGAGCGGCGCGAATGTTCGCACTCTGATCACTGAACAAGTTGGGGGCAGCTTTGGCAATCAAGATCTTTCAGGTTGATGCATTCACGCAGGAACCATTTACAGGGAATCCTGCTGCTGTTTGCCTCTTATCCGCACCGCAAGACGAAGCCTGGATGCAACAAGTCGCGCGTGAAATGAATCTGTCCGAGACGGCTTTTCTCCGCAAACAGAAAGATGGGTTTTCGTTGCGCTGGTTCACTCCGACAACAGAAGTAGATTTGTGTGGTCATGCTACACTGGCTAGCGCGCATGTTCTGTGGGAGAGTGGTCTGCTGAAGCCTGACGAACAAGCACGCTTTCACACGCGAAGCGGATTACTGACGGCTGAACACAAAGAGGGTCTGATCGAACTCAACTTCCCCGTTCTTTTGGAGGAGCCGGCGATAGCTCCTGCGGAACTGGTAACTGCATTGGGGATTGAACCCAAATACGTCGGCAGGTTTGGGGTAAGATACCTCATTGAGGTGGAGACTGAGGAGGTAGTACTACGTGGTTTGAAACCAGACTTCCATTCGTTGCGTGCGTTGCCAGAGCGAGGTGTGGTCGTGACGAGTGGCTCTGTTTCAGCGGAGTATGACTTCATATCACGTTACTTTGCCCCGTGGGTGGGTGTGGATGAAGACCCTGTGACTGGGTCTGTGCATTGCTGTCTGGGGCCATTCTGGGGCAAACGACTTGAAGAAGAGAAGTTGATAGCCTATCAAGCTTCGGCCCGTGGGGGTGTGATACACATCCATTTGAAAGGTGGGCGGGTCTATCTGGGCGGGTGTGCCATCACGGTTTTGCGTGGGGAATTACTGGTGTGAAGATTGCCGCCCAACCAGCGCATGAAGCCGACCGGGCTATCGAGAGTCCTTTTGAGGCGGTTTTCGGGTTTGGAGTGAGTCTTATTCAGTTTCGTTCTTTGTGTCACCTGCCCAGCGGCTTATGCGCCACCGTTGGAGCCAATGCCCGCCCGGGATGCTGTGCACGCCGCCTGCACCCAGGACTCCCCCGCTGACGTAAGTGATGAAGACGCTCTCGGATGTGTTTACCCAAACTAACGTACGTCTGGCCGTATTCGCCGGTATAATCTACAACAAAATCCGTGCTCTGCCTGACGACAAGACCTCGCCCAACGCGGCGAGGTTTCTCGCTTAGGCTGAAGGCCCAGACCGCCGAACAGACGGCCCATTATCTCGTCATCAGCCAAACACCCAAGATCAGCACTCCAACGCCGGCCAATCGCGGTAGTTCCATGGGGCGCACCTCGGCCCCCAGCCAGCCGAAATGGTCGACCAGGGCGGCCATGATGAACTGGGCGGCCACCATGACGGTAAAGGCCGTGGCTAGGCCCAGCCGGGGCACGGTGTAGCCGATGCTGCCCACGATCAGCAGACCCAGAAGCCCGGCCGTGAGCGCATACCAGGGCACGGCGTGCCAGGCCCTGAGGTTGCCGCCGCGGGCGGCCAGCATGGCCAGGGCGATCAGCATCCCGCCGCCGGCATAGGTGATAAACACGCTCTCACGGGTGCCGATGCCTTGGTCCATGAGACCCATAAACTGGCCCTGAAGTGTCACGGCCACGCCGCCGATGATGGCGACGAGAATAAGGAGAACGTAACCTGTCATAGTGTTTGCCTCTGGTCTTTAGTTTGAAGTTGAGGTGGGACAGGATGGTTCAGAAATAGGGTGACACTTTCTCAACTGGACGAATGACGATCAACGAACGACGAAGAGATCTGGGCCAATAATTGGTCCTTCGTCTTTCGCCTGCCCTGAGTGTAGCCGAAGGGTCCTTCGTCTGCAATTGTTACCCTGATTTCAGGATATCTGAACCATGCCGGTGGGATGGTTACAATGTACACCAGCAACGGCGGCGGCGCAAGCCGCTTGACGGCAGAGGGTCTGTCCAAATTCTAACGAAGCTTTGTCTCAAACCACCCAGGTGATGGCTCACGGATGAACACAGATTTGCACGGATAGGATAACAAATTTGAAATACCTGTGTTTATCTTACCCCTTGCCAACCAGCCCCATTGTGTGATAAACTGATCAAAACGAATGATGCTCGGCCAAGGTAGCACCACATTTGGGCGTGGAGCGCCGGAGCCAATGATTGAAATCATCGGCTGATATGAGGAAGTGCGTTCAGAACGCACTAAAACTTCGGTTCTTAACCTGTTTTTAACAGGTTTCGCATATCAGCGGGGTGTTTCAACGCCCCGCGACAAGGCCAGGATCACCATCACGGTTAAATGTAGTGCTATCCGGCCAGGACGGTCTGTTGTTTTTCGCCAGGAGCGTGCTTATGCAATGCCCTAGCTGCCAACGAACGTGGCCCGATGAGTTCAAGGTGTGTCCTGTGTGTGTGGTTTCCCTCAGCGCTGAAATGGGCGAGGGAGCTTCGGGCGCGATTGCTCAGGCTGGAGGGGTCGCTGCCGGGGCCGGGGGCGTGGCTGTGGGTGGGGATGTGCATGGGAACGTCTACGTCGGTCCATTGCCCAAAGACCAAACGCAGGCGCTGCGCATCTACCGCCGGGTGCTGGTCCAGACCAGCGGACGGCTGCCGCTACGCGGCGTGGACGTGGGCGCCAGCGACCCGGCGAGCGGCCAGCAATGCCTCGACCTGGCCCAGGTCTACGTGAACCTGGATACCAAAACCCAGGTGCCCCTGACCGAGAGTGAGAAAAAGCGGCGAAGTGAGCGTGTCCTGCCTGAAGAGCGCGAAACGCGCCCCCTGGGTGCTTTGGAGGCGAGTATTCAAAATCGCCGCCTGGTGCTTTTGGGTGACCCCGGCTCAGGCAAGTCGACCTTCGTTTATCACCTGGCCCTGTGCCTGGCTCTTCACAATCTGGAGCCCCAGGCGGGCTGGCTGGATCGTCTTCCTGGCTGGCCGGAGGGGGAAGGCGACGCCCTGCCCATCGTCGTCATTCTGCGCGACTTCGCCCGCTGGCTGTCGGAGGTGGCCCAGGCCGAGCCGCGTCACCTGTGGGACTTCATCGTGAGCCGCCTGGAGGCCCAGAACCTGGCCTTCGCCGCCGATCCGTTGTGCCAGGCCGTGGAGGCCGGGCAGGCCGTCGTCCTGTTGGATGGCCTGGACGAGATTCCCACCCAAGCCAGGCGCACCACGGTGCGCGACGCGGTGATGGCTTTTGCCGGGCGCTACCCTCGTATTCGGTTGGCCGTCACCTGCCGCACTCTCTCCTACCAGGATCCAACCTGGCAATTGGCGGACATCCCTGCCTTCGAGCTGGCCCCCTTCGACGAGGAAAAGATCGACCATTTCATCGGTGCCTGGTACGAGGAACTGGCCCGGCTGGGGGTGGTGAAAGCTGAAGAGGCGACCCGTCTGGCCGGGCGGTTACAGAAGGCGGTACGCCGCCCTGACCTGTGGCGGATGGCCCCCAACCCGCTGCTGCTGACGGTGATGGCCCTGGTGCATACCCACAAGGGCCGCCTGCCCGATGCGCGTGCCTTGCTGTACGAGGACACGGTGGATATCCTCCTCTGGCGCTGGGAGCAGATCAAGTCCGGCGGGGACGAGGCGGCTCCGCGCCTGTCTCGTCTGCCGCTGGACACGGACGATGCGGCGGTGCGTTTTTACCACCAGTTGTTGCAGGAGTATTTCGCCGCCCGCGAGCTGGGCCAATGGGTGGCGACAGGAGAGACACTAACAGGCTACTGGCCGGAGGGCTGCTGGTGGGGGCCGTCGGGATGGGAGGAGACGTTCATCCTGCTGGCCGGCATGTTGTCTGACGCTTCGGCTTTGCTGGTCAAGTTGGCGGCGGTCAACCCGGTGGTGGCCGCCCGTTGCTTGCTGGAAGGTGACGCGCAGGCAAACGCGAATGCCAGGTTAAATGTTGTCCAATCGCTCACGACCAACATCGCCAGCGAGGCACTGCCACCCGTGGGCCGGGTTCAGGCCGGCGATGCCCTGGCCAGGTTGGGCGACCCGCGCTTTCGAGCCGACGTCTGGTATTTGCCTGATGAGCCGCTGCTGGGTTTTGTGGAAATCCCGGCAGGGGCGTTTCTGATGGGGAGTGATAATGAGCGAGACCCAGGCGCTTATGGCGACGAGCTACCGCAGCACAAAGTGGAGTTGCCGACCTACTACAGTGCTCGCTACCCGGTGACGGTAGCTCAGTTTCGGACCTTTGTGCGGGAGAGTAGGTATGAGGCACAAGAGCCGTGGGAGCGATACAGTAGCTTGGATAACCATCCGGTGGTGGCGGTCACCTGGTACGATGCGCTGGCCTATTGTCGCTGGCTGACAGATGAGTTGCAGACTTGGGAAGGGACGCCGGAACCATTGGTGAGGCTGTTGCGAGAAGAAGGCTGGCAGGTGCGCCTACCGAGCGAAGCCGAGTGGGAGAAGACGGCGCGGGGGACGGATGGGCGAATCTTTCCCTGGGGTGACAAGCCCGATCCGAATCGGGCGAACTACGATGACACAGGCATCGGCACGACCAGCGCCGTGGGCTGTTTTCTAGGTGGCACCAGCCCGTATGGGGTGCACGATTTGAGTGGCAATGTCTGGGAATGGTGCCACTCGCTTTACGAGGATTACGTCTATGACCCGGCAGATGGTCGTGAGAATCCAGAGGCCGGTGGTATCCGTGTATTGCGTGGCGGGGCGTTCTTCAAGTATGAGTGGATCGTCCGTTGTGCGTACCGCGGCAGGTTCAATCCGAGCTATAGGCTCGACGGCATCGGGTTTCGGGTTGTTCTGGCTCCCGGCTTTTAACTCTGGGCTCTGGCAACTCTGCGTCTCTGGGGCTCTGAAGCGCTGGACTCTGAAACGAGCGCAGCGAGCCCTTGAATCCGCGTGGAGCGCGGTCGCCGCAGGCGCGAATCGGGGTAGTGAAAAGGTAGCTGCTTAGCCGCTCAAGCTGGATGACAATCCAGCAGCCCGCAGAAACGGCTTCAAGCTGCAAAGGGCCGGGACTTTCGTCCCTGGCGAGCAGGTAGCTAAGGGGTTACGTGAAAACAACATCACACCAGGAGGTCAAACGTGGAACCAGTATCAATGATCGTCACAGCAGTGGTGGCTGGCGCGGTGGCGACCACCAAAGATGTGGCTGCCCAGGCGGTGAAGGACGGATACGGGGGGCTCAAAGCCCTTATCATCCGCAAGTTCGGTGAAGATTCGGACGTGGTGGATGCCGTGAGCGGGGTGGAAAAGAAGCCCGACTCTAAGGGGCGTCAAGAGACGCTGAAGGAAGAGCTGGAGACCGCCCAGGCCGGCCAGGACGCCGAAGTGGTACGGCAGGCACAGTCGCTGCTGGACCTGTTGACGGCGCACGGACTGGCGCCGTCCTATCACGCCGAGGTGCACGGCTCAGGCGCGATTGCCCAGGGTGAGGGGGCAGTGGCTGCCGGCGAGCGGGGCGTGGCTGGAAGCACCATCGTCGCCGGCGACAGTAACGTGGTGGGTGGTGGGGGCGGCCAGACGCGTATGGGGGATAAGGAGGGGGAGCGTGAATGAGTGATGACCGCGCCCGACTGGAGGCGGAACTGGCGAAGATCGAACAGGCCATCGCAGTCCAAGAGGAGTTGCGTGGTATCCTGCCGGACGAGCAGCTTGAGGCAACCCTGGCTGCGCTGAAGGAAAAGCAAGTCACATTGCGGGCGCAGCTTGCCGGCTCCGGAGCCATTGCCCAGGAAGGGAGCGTGGCCGCTGGTGAACGGGGCGTAGCTGCCGGCACGATTCAGGACAGCCCTGTGGTGACCGGCGACCAAAGTCGAGTGGTACAGGCCGAGACCTACGTGGAGAGGCAGGTGGTTGAGGGCGAGCCCAGTCCCGACTCGGCTGCTCTCCGAACGGCATACCTCAATCGATTGTTCGAGACGAGCAGCCGCCTTTCCCTGGCCGGTATAGATCCCAAGGCGGCCAGTGAATCTGAGGCCCACCTCAACCTGGGGGCCGTCTATACCGGCTTGCTGACGCTGAGCAGCAAAGCCCCTGAACTCCCGGCTCGCGAGCGACTGGAGCGTGGCGAAGCGCCCGAGCGGGAGGGTAAGCGGCTCTCGGCCCTGGCGCAACTCAACCGCCACCCACGCCTGGTGCTGCTGGGCGACCCCGGCGGTGGCAAGAGCACGTTTGTCAATTTCGTGGCCATGTGCCTGGCCGGGGAAGCGCTGGGCCGGGACCGGGCCAACTTGGCCCTTCTGACCGCGCCGTTGCCGGATGAGAAGGGGGAAGACCAGGAAGAAACACAGCCCTGGGAGCATGGCTTCCTGTTGCCGGTGCGCGTCATCCTGCGTGATTTTGCGGCCCGGGGTCTGCCTTCCGTGGGTGAGCGTGCCGGCGCCGATCACCTATGGCGCTTCATCGTTAGTGGATTGAACGCTGCTACGTTGGGCGACTATGCTCAACACTTAAGGCGTGAGTTGCTGGAACAGGGTGGTCTGCTCTTATTGGACGGGCTGGACGAAGTGCCCGAAGCCGAGCATCGACGCGAGCAGATCAAGCAGTCGGTGGAGGACTTCGCCGCCGTCTTCCCGCGCTGCCGGGTGCTGGTCACCAGCCGCACCTACGCTTACCAGAAGCAAGACTGGCGGCTGCCCGGCTTCGCCGAGACGGCCCTGGCCCCCTTCAGTCCAGGCCAAATCCGCCGCTTTGTGGATCGCTGGTGTGCTCACATCGCTGCCTTACGCGGGATGCACCCGGAAGATGCCCAGGGGCGGGCGGAACTGCTCAAAGGCGCCATCTTTGGGAGTGACCGGCTGGGTGGCCTGGCCCGGCGCCCGCTACTGCTCACCTTGATGGCCAGTTTGCACGCCTGGCGGGGAGGCAGCCTGCCCGAGAAGCGGGAGGAGCTGTACGCCGACACGGTGGACCTGCTGCTGGACTGGTGGGAGAGCCCGAAGACGGTTCGAGACGGCCAGGGCCAAGTGCTTGTATCCCAGCCCAGCCTGGCCGAGTGGCTGAAGGTGGACCGGGATAAAGTGCGCGAGTTGCTGAACGAGTTGGCCTATCACGCCCATACCGTCCAGCCCGAACTGGTGGGCACTGCCGACGTTCCGGAGGGGGAACTGGTGAGCGGGCTGATGCGTTTGAGCCGGAACCCGGACGTAAATCCAGCGTGGGTGGTGGAGTATCTGAGCCACAGGGCGGGGCTGCTGCTGCCGCATGGGGTGGGAGTGTATACTTTTCCGCACCGCACGTTTCAGGAGTACCTGGCCGCCTGTTACCTGACCGACCACGAATACCCTGACCTGGTGGCCGGCCTGGCTCGAAAGGGGCCAGATCGCTGGCGGGAGGTAGCCTTGCTGGCTGGGGCCAAGGCCGCACGCGGCACGGCGTCGGCCGTCTGGCTGCTTGTGGAGGCGTTGTGTTACCGCGAACCGGAAGCGGCGGAGAGCGACGTGGCCGATGCGTGGGGCGCGCACCTGGCCGGCCAGGCGTTGGTCGAGACGACCGACCTGGCGCGGGTGAGCGAACGAGACCGGGCTAAGGTTCAGCGGGTGCGACGCTGGCTGGCGCACATCTTGCAGGCGGGAGCCCTGCCGGCTGTGGAGCGTGCCGCAGCCGGGGATACGTTGGCCCGACTGGGCGACCCCCGCTTCCGCGCCGACGCCTGGAACCTACCCGATGAGCCGCTGCTGGGCTTTGTGGAGATCCCGGCGGGACCGTTCCTGATGGGCGAGGGTAGGGAGGAACACGAGGTAGAATTGGGCGTCTATTACGTTGCCCGTTACCCGGTGACGGTGGCCCAGTTCCGGGCCTTCGTGCAGGAGAGCGGGTATGAGGTGGATAAGCTGTGGGGGCGATACAATAGCCTGGATAACCATCCGGTGGTGATGGTCAGTTGGCACGATACGCGGGTCTACTGTGACTGGCTGGCAGAGCGACTGCAGGGTGGGGAGGGGACGCCGGAGCCGTTGGCGAGATTGCTGCGTGAAGAAGGCTGGGTGGTCCGTCTGCCGACCGAGGCTGAGTGGGAGAAGGCGGCGCGGGGCACGGATGGACGTATTTACCCGTGGGGAGATGAAGGGGACCCGGAGCGGGCCAATTGTGGGGATACGCGGGTGGGTGCTACCAGCGCGGCCGGCTGCTTTCCCGATGGCGCCAGCCCGTATGGGGTGCAGGATTTGAGTGGCAACGTTTGGGAATGGTGCCACTCGCTTTACGAGGATTATCCCTATGACCCGGCGGATGGTCGTGAGAATCCACAGGCCGGAGGCCGCTGTGTGTGGCGGGGCGGGGCGTTCTACGTTGACGAGTGGGACGTCCGTTGTGCGCTCCGCTTCAGGCTCAATCCGGACGTCAGGGACGACCGCCTTGGCTTTCGGGTTGTGATTGTCCCCGGCTTTTAACTCTGGGCTCTGGCAACTCTGATCCTCCGGGGCTCTGAATAGCTGGACTCTGAAGCGAGCGCAGCGAGCCCTTGAATCCGCGCGGAGCGCGGTCGCGGGTGGCGAATTCCGGGAAGGCTTTGTCGCGGGGCGTTGAAACACCCCGCTGGTATGCGAAACCTGTTAAAAACAGGTTAAGATACGGAGTTTTAGTGCGTTTTGAACGCACTTCCTCATATCAGCCGATGATTTTTATCATTGGCTCTGGGGTGGAAATGCCCTGAGAGTGTTGCGTGAAGGGTGGGGCAGAAAGGAAAACATTCGATGATGCCGAGCCGCAAGCTGGTGGTCCATAGCTCCCTGAGTTTGCTCTTTATGCTGGCCGGTTGCCAGACCGCCTCGACCGAGCTGTCTTCAACACCCTCTCCCGTCGTTCAGGCCCCATCTACTTCCACACCACTGCCTGATGGGGAGGCTTCGGCGACCCCGATGGTCTCACGTGCTGCGCTACCTGCGCCCAGCTCAACCCCTTCCCTTGTCCCGACGGCCACCCATATCCCAACCCCGACGACTTTGCCGGACTCACCTGGGCAGAGCGACGGTCTCACGCCCCCCCGGCCGGCGGCGACGGCTGAGCCGGCGAGACCCTCGCCGGACCTCCCTATTCAGACACCCACCTCAACGGCCACGCTGCCCAGCGAAGAGGTCTCCCCCACCCAGGCTCCAGCCCCGGCGAACAGCCCGGTAACCTTGCATACCGTCATCGGGTCGAGCGCGGATGAATTAGTTTTTAGCCCGGACGGCCGGTTTCTGGCCCTTGGCGGCCGGGATGGGACGATCCAGATGTGGGGTACACAGGATTGGCGCCAACTGTGGAGCGCCGAACACGCTGGTTCGCTGCATCGATTGGCTTTCAGCCCGGATGGGGGGCGTTTGGCCAGTGCAAACTATGACAGCAGCGTGGCCCGCTTGTGGGACGTGGCAACCGGAGATTTGGTAACTGAGATCTCGCACCCGGACTGGGCGGGCGGGCCGGACAGCGTGGCTTTCAGCCCCGACGGAGCATTCCTGGCGGTCGGGGGTCAGCGCAAGATTATCGTGGCCGAGGCAACTAGCGGAGTCCCTCTCTTCGACCTGACTCACGACCTTCGTTTCACAACAGAGCTGGCGTTTAGCCCGGGCGGACCCTGGCTTGTTGCAGTGGCAAATAACTCCTGGGGGCCAGGCCGGGTGATCGTTTGGGACGTTCTCACGCAAGAGAGCAGAGTTCTGAACGAGTATGGCCTACCGCTGTCGTCCAATGCCGTCTTTAGCCCGGATGCCAGATGGTTGGCCGGGGGAGGGAATGAGAAGTACTTCGTTTGGGAAACCCCAACCTGGGCCAATCCCACTCAATTGGAGTCGCCGGTTGTGGTTGACCGATTCGCCTTCAGCCCCGACGGTCGCTGGTTGGTGGGCAGCTCTTCTGGAGAAATAAGGGTGTGGGAGGTTCCCACCTGGCGCGTGGTCTCCAGCATAGCACAAGAGGATGTGGTTTGGTCGCTTGCCTTTAGCCCGGACAGCCAATGGCTGGTGACCGGGCTGGGACAAGGGGTGAATGACGCTGTCAACGAGGCGCAATTGTGGGCGATTCCAGACGGCAGCTTGCTGGCGCGGATGCATCACCCCTCGCAGGTTTTGAGCGTGGCCTTCAGCCCGGATGGTCGCTGGATCGCCAGTGCCAGCCAGGAGGTTCAAATCTGGACGGTTACGCCTTGACGAAGGTGCCGTTTTGCAGATCGCGCAGCGCCTGTTGGATCTCTTCCCGGGTGTTCATGACAAACGGCCCGTAGCGGACGATGGGTTCGTACGAGGGTTGGCCGGACATGACCAGGAATCGAACCGGTCCCTCATCGGCGCGGGCTTCGAGGTAGTCGCCGTCGTCAAAGATGATCAGCCTGGGAGAAGAGACCGTCTGCCCGTCCCCGGGGCCGGTGATGCCGAATGCCCCCTGACCCTCAAACACGTAACCCAGGGCGGTGTGTCCGCGCTGGATGGCGTGGGAAAACGAGACGCCGGCGGGCAGCGTAACGTCCATATAGACAGGGTCGGCCGCGATCTCGGTCACAGGGCCGCTGACGCCGTTCACCGTCCCGGCGATGACGCGGATCGTCACCCCATCCTCACGCGTTACTTCGGGAATCTGGTCGGCGGTAAATTCCTGGTAGCGGGGTTGGGTCATCTTGAGCCTGGCGGGCAGGTTGACCCATAACTGGAAGCCGGCCATCCGGCCCTGGCGAGGCTGGGGCATTTCCTCGTGCATGATGCCTCCCCCGGCTGTCATCCACTGCACATCACCGGCTTCGATCACGCCCGAGTTGCCGATGCTGTCCTTGTGGTGCACCGCGCCGGCCAGCATGTAGGTCACGGTTTCAATACCCCGGTGCGGGTGCATGGGGAATCCGGCCAGGTAGTCATCCGGGTTCTCCGATCCGAAATGGTCAAACAGCAAGAATGGATCGGGATAATCCAACGCCCCGCTGGGAAAGATGCGCTTGAGGTGTACCCCGGCGCCTTCTACGACGGGCTGGGGCTCGACGATCTGACGTACTTTCCTCGGTTTTGAGTCCATACTATCCTCCCATTAGGATGGTTCAGAAATAATATGCCACTTTCTCGACTGGACGAAGGATGAAGGACGAAGGACGAAGGATGATCACTTGTGTCTGCGCACAGTGCAGGCGTGATGAACGAGCAGGTCAGACGCAGCGCTTTCGTCCTTCGTCCTTCGTCCTTCGTCAGCAAGTGCCGGTGTGCATTTAAATACGTTGTCTGATACTCAAATGCCCACTCAATGTCGCCCGTATTCTGCGAGCAAGGTTCGCATAAACTCGGGCAGGTCGTCGCTGCCCTGGCAGGTTAACAGATTGGCGTCGCACACGACGGGAACGTCCCGGTACTCAACCGGGATGACGGCCTGGACGATGTCATCCCGCATCTGCGGAGCACAGGTCATGGCTCGCCCTTCGAGTGCCCCGCTGAAGAAGAGCAGCTTGGGACCACGTTCCACGGCACCGATGGGTTTGCCCGCCGCGTTCACATCGTGGATGAGCTTTCTGAGGCCGGGGTGACCGCGGATCATCCACGTGGCCAGGCCGCCGGGCAGCAACAGCCCATCCAGGTCTTCGGCAGTGATGGCCTGGCTGTCCAGTTCGGCGTCGGTATCACAGGAAGCGGTTATGCCCGGATTGGGCAGCGCGCGTTCGACGCGTGCTCGCAAGCCCAACTCACCCCATTCCCAGGCGGGGCTGCTCAACCTGACCTCCTTCCCCGTCCGGCGTCCCAGCAACAGCGACGCCCCGCCCTCCTCCTGAATTCGTAACTGGAGGTAACGTGCCTGCACCGCGTCGCTGGCATCGTCGACCACGATGCCCCAGGTCTGGCCCGCCAGCCGCCGCGGATAACCGGCTGGCAGTGTTATCCCCTCCAAATCCACCAAAGTCTCGAAAATGAGGCGGAAGAAGGCCGGCAAATCCTGGGGGAAGATGGCGGTGACGATGTGCCCATCTCGAACGGCGCGCACGCCCTCGGGCACAATGGCCCCCACCCAGCGCAGGTCGTCCATCATGCTCCAGGCGGCGGTTGCCCGAACGCCACGCATCATACCCGCAGAAATCAACACCAGTTGTCCGTGGCAGATCGCCGCACATAGTTTGCGCTGCGTGTGGCATGCTTTGACCAGGTCGATGATTTGGGCGTTTTGGCGCAGCTTCTCCGGCCCCAGGCCACCGGGGATGACCACCGCATCGAATGCCTCGCCCGCCACGCGCTCGATGGTGGTGTCGGCATAGCCGATGGAGTGATCTTCCAGGCGATACTCAAGCCGATCCAGGCCGATCACGGTTACCCGGGCACCTGCCTCTATGAGGCGCAGGCGTGAATAGGTGTACTCGGTTGGATTGGTGTCTTCTTCTAATAGTACGGCGAAGTGCAGATGGTTCAGCATGGATGCCTCCTATGCCCATAAAGTTAAGGCAACAATTGCAGACGAAGGACGAAAGACGAAGGACCAATTATTGGCCCAGATCTCTTCGTCGTTCGTCATTCGTCCAGTTGAGAAAGTGTCGCCCTATTTCTGAACTATCCTGGAAATCACGGCTACAAGCCCCCGCAGTCGGGGCAGGATGGTTGCCGGTCCATTTTCACGGGATTAAAGAACATGTCTTCGGCATCGATAATAAGCAATTTTCCTTTCAGGGTGGTGCCTACGCCTGTCAGATGTTTGAGAACTTCGGTGGCTTGCAAGCTGCCCACGATACCGGGGGTCACGCCTACCACCGGGAAGATGTCTTTTGGGGGTGGCTCAGGGAAAATGCATTTCAGGCAGGGGGTCTCGGGCGGGTGCACAAACGTCACCTGGCCCATCATGCCCCAGATAGCGCCGTGAACCAGGGGGATATTCTGCTTTATGCAATAGGTGTTGAGCACGTATCTTGTATCAAAGTTGTCGAGACAATCTACCACGATGTCGGGCGTGCCGATCAAGTCCCCCGCGTTATGTTCGTCAAGATAATCGGAATAAGTCACGATCTTCAGAGTTGGATTCAGCTCCGTGAGAGTCCGGACCGCAGACGCGCTTTTTAATTCGCCGATTCTGGCATCGGGATGCAGGATTTGCCGGTTGAGGTTAGAAAGCTCAATCCTATCGGCGTCGCATATCCTGATTTCCCCCACCCCGGCCACCGCCAGGTAGATAGACACCGGGCTGCCCAGTCCCCCGGCGCCCGCGATAAACACGCTGGATGCTTTGAGCCTGGCCTGACCTTCCTCCCCCCAGCCATCGATCAGCATCTGGCGGTCGTAGCGGGTCTTATCGTAATCAGTCAGTTTCTCCACATTTGATCTCCTTATGGATTATCTTCTCAAAAAGTAGGGGCAAACCCTTGCGGTTGCCCGCTTGGGCAGGCGCAAGACCTGCCCTTACCCCAAGATATTGAGAAGATACCTTATGGACTATCTTCCCATGCGTTGCTCAGTTTCTCCACCAAGACAGGCAATTGACCGATGTGTTCGAGTTCAAAGTACCCGGTTTGATTTTCACCGGGGCTGACGACCAGTTCGTGAACCCAGGTGGTATGATAGGGGATGTATACCGCCTGGCTACCGATGGCGACGCTTGGCAGAATGTCTGATTTTAGAGAATTGCCCACCATCAGGAAGCGCTCAGGGTGGATGTTGTGTTTGGCCAGGAGCGCCTTGTAAGTGTCTTCGGTCTTGTGGCTGACGATCTCGACGTGGGTGAAGTAATCGGCCAGGCCGGAGCGCGCGATCTTTGACTCCTGGTCAAACAGATCACCCTTGGTAATGATCATCAATGGATGGGACGCGGATAGGGTGTGGACTACCTCTTGTACGCCCTCGAGAAGCTGGACCGGGGCCTCTAGCATCTCCCGGGCAAAGTCGATGATCTCCCGAATTTCTTCCCCCCGGACCCGACCGCCGGTCAGCTCGATGGCGGTTTCGATCATCGACAGGGTGAACGATTTGATGCCGTAGCCGTAATGCCGGAGATTGCGTATCTCCGTCTCATAGAGTTCCCGGTCGATCCCGTTCGTGCTGCGATACCTGGACAGGAGTTGCTTGAATTTGTCCTGGGTTATGGAGTACAGCGTTTCGTTATGCCACAGGGTATCATCGGCATCAAAGGCGATGACGTCGAACATCGTTTGCACCGCTCCCGCCTTCCCCAAAGCTCTCAGCTTTGGGGAAGGTCATCCTCCCTCAGTCTCGAAGCTCCTTGCGATTATACCAGGGTTTTGCGTTCCAATCCAGCCTTTCAATACGCCGGTACACTTGGGCTTTGGCTCGAGGCGGATGACAATCCGCCGTCCCACCCGACGCGGACTTTCGTCCGCTGTGAGCACAAATCGCTCCACGGTGGGCCTTTTTTCGATAGAACTTTCCCAATCACAAGGATGGTTCAGAAATAGGGTAACACTTTCTCAGCCGGACGAACGACGAATGACAAAGATATCCGGGCCAATAATTGGTCCTTCGTCTTTCGTCCTTCGTCTGCAATTGTTATCCTAATTTCAGGGACTTCTGAACCATGCCCAATCGCGCGATCATAATAGGGGACTCGCGATTGGGAAATCGTGGCTACGTGGGCGAACTGACTAGATCGCTCGCCTCTGTCCGGGATGTCTTGGTTTCCCACGCCTGCAGAAAGGCCAGGCCGGAGACATAGGCATATCCCCCGGCATACATGACCAACCAGGGAATCAGCCACCAAATTCTCTGGCTGATGGTCCACACTAATAGTGTAAATGCATAATAAACTCAGACGACGATCTGCTTCGATTTCTTACCTCCTGCTCGTCACCAAGGGTCCGTTAGGAAATTACTTCCCGTTCGCGGGATAGCAAAAGATGCGAAGCGGTCTTGCAGGCCCCGTTCGCATCTGGGGATGCTCACTCCAAAACTATCGTTTCTGGTGCTGGCAAAGAGAAGCCCCACGCGGCGAGTACGTGGGGCAAATGGGCTGGCTACAAAGGCCCCCCAGGTTAATAGGCCAGACTCTCTTGCACGCTGACGCGCATGGCGCGGCGAGCCGGGAGCCAACTGGCCCCGATAGCCAGGGCGATGACGATGGCCAGCCAGTAGAGCGCACCCAGCGGGGAGAATTGGTAGACGAGTTCGTTTTCAAAAACGGAGCCGAGTGCCTGGGTCAGCCCATAAGCGGCCGGGATGCTGATCGGCAGCGCCACGATCCAGCTCATAATGCCTAAGGTTAGTCCCTCGCCGATGAAGATGCGAGCTATCCTGGCCGAGGATGCGCCAATGGCTCGCATCACCCCGATTTCGCGCCGCCGCTCCAGCACGCTGAGGGAGAGCATACCACTCAAGCCCATGCCCCCCACAATCGCCATAATCGCAGCCAGCACGGCCAGGATTGCGACGATGATGTTATATCCAAGCAGCATTTGCTGGCCAATCTCAGTAATAGTCGGTTCGTCAAAGGCGGTTGTGGCGGCGAGGGGGACGTGGCGGCTGGTATAGAATTGTTGCAAGTTGTGAGCCACGGCCTGTGCGGTTTCGGGGTCGCCTGGCTCGGTTTGTACCCAGATGGTGTTGGCTCGGTTCACGCCCCCAATCTCGCCCGCCAGTGATTCGAGGGGGACGTAGGCCGAGTCGGGGGTGAGAGGATCAAAGACCAGTCCAACCACTTGCCAGGTGGACTCACGCTCCAAGCCGTGATCAAAGGTAACCCAATCGCCAACGCCGACGCCAATCTCTGCAGCCAGTGTCTCACCCAGCACGGCGGCGTTGGTGTCATCCGGCTGGAGCCAGCACCCCGCACGAAGCTGAGGCGCGTACATAACAGTAGGCACCGGCATCCCAAACAACATGCTTTGTTCGTCATCCGAACTGGCTTCGTCCTGGCCGGCAGGTCGGATGCCTGCCCCGTTCACGCTCCACATCTCAACCGCTTTGACGCCTGGCTGCTCCGTGGCCAGGCGGTCGACCCGGCCGATGCGCTGAGGTTGCTCAAAGCTGAGGGTCACATCATATTTGTGAACAGAAGACACTTCATGGGTGAAGGTGTGGTTAGTGGAGTCGTTAACGCCCATCACCATCATAAACACGATACCACTTCCGACCAAGGTTATCAAGGTGAAGATCACGCGCTTCTTGTTGCGAAAGGTGTTGCCAATGGTAAGCAACAGGGTATATGGCAAGCGTTGGGTTTTGGCCATCAGCCGGTCGATCAGGCTGGCCGTGCCTTCCAGTCCATAGGTGCTGATTGCCTCGCGCACGGTGATGCCTACCCCGCTCAAAATGGGGATCAGGGAAGCCAGCAAAGGCGAAAGCAAGGCCACCGCTGCCTGGACGGCGATGGTCGAAGTCGAAATAGCAAAGGAACCAGCTTCGATATTCAGAATACCCAACATGGATGTCGCGAGGAAGTAGGCGGCGATCGCACTCAGCGGTATGGCGATGATGGTGGCCAGTACCCCATACACCAGGATGGTCGCCAGGTAGGTCCACAGAATCTGCCAGGTCCGGCCACCGATGGCCTTCATCAACCCAATCTGGTTGATCTGTTCTTTGACCACGGCGTTAATCGTGTTGTAGATCAGAAACAGGCCCAAGATCACAATCAGCGCGCCGACGACGTTCATCAACAAAAACACGCCATCCAGCATAGGTTGGACGAAGTGAGCATTGGGGTCAGCCGTGCGCTCGCCATAGGGCAGAGACGCGCCACGCGCTTCGATGTACTCTTTTTCAAGATAGTCCTCGATGCGATCGGCCGTCTCTCCCACGAGCACCTCGTCGTAGACGGGACCTACCGCGTGGACCAGATTGAACCCATCTTGGCCGGTTAACCCCTCGAACCGCTCACGGGTGGTGTAGAATTGGAGGTCACCGCCCACGCCAGGGGACTGCGTAAACGGATTGGACACGTACCCGCCAACCGTGACCAACTGCTCGTGATCGTTGATACGAATGTGGAGCGTATCACCCACCTTGGCGCCAAAGTATTTGTCCGCGCCGACTTCCAGCGCAAAGATGTTCTTGTGGGGCCACTCACCCTCAACCAGCTCGAGGGTCGCCAGCTTCTGAGCGGTGTAGTCGTCGCGGGCGTTCAACACGCCGGGTTGCCACTCGTCGTTGGGGTCAAGCCGCCACTCAAGGACCGCCGTCATACGTCCCTCGGCTTCGGTCACACCTTCGATGTTCCCAATCGCTACCAGGTCGTCGTCATCGAGCGTGGGAGAAACGGCGAGTTGGATGGTCGGTGGGTTGGCCGCTTGCCAGGTGGTGGTAATCGCCTTGGCAAATATCTGTTTGGCGCCAAAGATGACGCCTATGGCAAAAACGCCCATGACCACGATGAGCACGACCTGGGCGGTACGAGCCTTGTTGTGCCAGAGGTCACTCCAGATTTTATGATAGATTACGCTCAAGTTTTCCTAACTGATGGTTTCATAGTAGATAGTTCCCCTCTTGAGTGTTGTTGGCTACGTGAGTGGCAAAACTGCTTGGTAATGCCCAGATATGACATCGAATTTGGAGGATTTAACAAATTTATCACCGTTAATTCGATAAATCCTTGCGATTCGTTGTC
>DAOUMD010000245.1:0-23142 GCA_034412795.1 Anaerolineae bacterium | reverse complement strand
TACATCCGTCGGTTCCTTGTGAATTGTGGTTGTTGCTTGTCACTCAACGAGTAACCGACTTCTCTGCAATTGTCAAGGTGCCGGTCCGCTTGAGCGGATTCACTTTATGTTATGCCGAATATAGATTATATCGACTTGTGGATATTGTGGTATAATCAGACAAATTCGTGGGAGAGATGCGCTCCCATTTGAGGATCGAGAAGGCCGGAGTATGCTGGCGTTGGAAGACCTGACAACGGATCAAGAGCAGTTGCGCCAGGCTGTGGCACAGGGTGTTCCATATTGCCCCGTTTACGTCAAAATCAAGCTCACCTGGCGCTGCAATCTGCGCTGTCAGATGTGCAACGTCTGGCGGCAGAGCAGAGAAGACCGGTTGACCCTACCCGTCATTCAATCACTGGCCGACGAACTGGCTGAGCTGGGCACCCGGAAGGTGCATCTCTCAGGCGGCGAAGTGCTGCTCCGAGCCGACATCTTCGAGGTGATCGACACCTTCGCCGAGCGGGGGATGCAGGTCAACCTGACCACCAACGGCACCCTGCTAACCAAGGAGATGAGCCAACGGCTGGTCGAGAGCGGCCTCCGTAACTTGAGCATCTCTCTCGACGGAGCCACGCCGGCCATCCACGACGCCTTGCGGGGTAAAGGGAACTGGAAGCGTACCATTAAAGGCATCCACAACCTGCGGCGGGCTGCCAAACACGCGCGCCGCAAACTTCACATTCGGATCAACGTTGTCATCACCCGCCGCAACTATCAGGACCTGATCCGAATGCCGGAGATCGTCCATCAGGCAGGAGCCGATCGGCTGACCCTCATCCCGGTTGACGATCCCGGCGGGCAATTTCGACTGAACAAGGCCCGCATTCGAAAATACAACGAAGAGATCGCTCCCTTCTTGGCTCACCAGGCCCTGGGTTATGGAATGATTGGGCGAGTGGAAGAGGCTTATCCCTTCGGGCGAGAAAAGTCGGATCTGGAGTTGAGCAAGGCGGGTCTCTATGCCCTGGGGTTGTACCAGACTCAGCCGTGTTATATGCCCTGGATCCACGCCATGATCGACCCTCAGGGAAAAGTATATCCGTGTTGTATGCTACGCACGACGCGACGGCTGGATGATTTCGTCAAGAAGTCAAAGGGGTTTAGGGCCGTTTGGAGAGGGAACGGCTTTCGCGACTTTCGCCAGCGCATGCTCGCCCCGGATGGGCGGCCGGCCCCCTGCCACGCCTGTGATGACTTTCTGGAGGAAAATCGTTTCCTGCAGCGATTGGTTGTCTCGGCTTGAGATTAGCTCAGCGTGCTAAATGTATCGGTTCCCGACTCGGCGTCGAAGGCGCTGAAATCATCGCGGTAGTAGATGGTCTGTTGCACGGGCTCCGGCAAGGCCGAGGCTTCGTCGGGCGTAAGTGGCTGACCATGTTCGTAACAGTCCCGGCACAGCAAACCCTGGTCTCCCATACGGGTGTGGAGTTCGCATACGCTCCGCCCGCACTTGGTACATACCTCGACTCCCTTTTCTTCGCAGCGCCGGGGTAGTAAATAGCCGACGACCAATTCACATTGTTTAGCCATCATTGACTCCTGAACGATGAAGCTTTGTTTGCTCTCTGATACCTATCCACCCGATGTGGGCGGATTGGCCGTGTCTGTCAAGCGCAACGCCCGCAACCTGAGGTCGGCCGGGCACGAGGTGCACATCGTGGCTCCCAGCGACGCCCATCCGCCCGGTGCCTGGCATACGGAGGCCGACGGCCCCGTCACGCTGCACCGGCTGGGAATTCACCGGCGTCCCAGGGAAACCCTGGCCGACTGGTTCGAGTTGGCAGTCGAATTGGACTCCGCCCACAGCTTTGACCTCTTCCACGGCTACTTCCTGGCCTATGCCGGTTACGTTGCGGCGTTGGCGGCCCGCTACCGCGCTAAGCCCTCCGTCGTGGGCGCGCGGGGCAACGACCTGGACGTGATGCCTTTCGATCACCGGCGAGCCATCTTTGTGTTTAAGGCCCTGGAATGGGCGGACGCCGTCACCGCCGTAACCCAAGACCTGGCCCGCAAGGCAACCGCCCTCTCGGGCCGAGCCGACGTTTACATCACCCACAACGGGGTGGACGTGGACCTCTTTGCCCCCCAGCCGTCCGATCCTGCCCTGCGAGCCCGTCTGGGTCTCGACGAGCGCCCCGTGATAGGTTTCATCGGGGAGGCCAGAGCCAAGAAGGGACTGGGACGTATTTTGCGTATCTTCCCCCATCTCTGTGAAAAGGTCGCGGCTCAACTCATCTTCGTCGGCGGGGTACGCCGGGATGATGAGGCCATGCTAGACTTTTTCCGGCGGCAGCATCCCGACTTGCCGCTGATCGTGGTTCCGCCCCAGCCGAACGAGGAGATGTCTCCCTACTACGCACTGTGCGACGTCGTCATCTTGCCTTCGCTCCGGGATGGCCTGCCCAACACCCTTCTGGAGGCCATGGCCTGCGGCCGCCCGGTGCTCGCCAGTGCCGTCGGCGGCATGCTGGATGTGGTCACCGATGGCCTGGATGGTGTGTTGCTCCCAGCCCGCGACGATCATGTCTGGATAGAAGCGCTGCACCAGACCCTCCTGGACCCCACCGCCCGGGAGCGGCTCGGCGTGGCCGCCCGCCGGACGATCTTAGAGCGCTTCACCCTGGACCGCGAGCTGGAGACGCTGCTCACGGTGTACCGTGGGCTTCTTTCCTGACCAGATCCGTATACACCTCCAACAACTGGTCACCGGCCCGCTCCCAGGTGAAATACTGCCGCACCTGCCGGGCAGCTCGCTCCCCCATAGCTTGGGCTGCTTCGGGGTGGGAGAGGAGATTTATCACCTGGCGGGCCAGGTCAGTCGCGTCCCCCGGTTGGAAGAAAAGCGTCTCTCCCTCTCCCAGCAGCTCGCGCACCACCGGCAGGTCGGAGGCAACGATGGGACGCGCTGCGGCGGCATACTCCAGCACCTTGATCGGACAACATCCCTGAGTCACGTTGCGGTCGTTGTAAGCCAGCGGAGCCAGACATACCGAGGCGGCCCTCAATTGCTCGGGGATTTCCCTGGGGGGCACCGATCCGACGAAGCGAATCTCCCCCTGGCTCAGACCCAGCTTGGCTGCTAATTTGAGCAATCCTTTCTGCTGGCGGCTCTTGGCCGGGCCGATCAGGTGCAGTTGCGCCTCCGGGAAGGCGGCCAGGATGATGGGCATAGCCTCGATCAGGGTCGAGATACCTTGCCAGGCTGCCAATGTCCCGACGTACACAAGACGGGGTCGCCCATCGGGCGGCCCGTTGGCCGGCTTGAGGCAAGCCGCGTCCACCCCGTTGGGGATGATGCTTATCCGCGCCGGGGAGGCTCCCCGGCTTTGCAAATAAATCGCCGTCACACAGGAGACGCAGACGATGGCGTCTGCATGACGCAGCAGGGTCTCTTCCTGGACCTTTAGCCTCCCCGTCAGATCGGAACTCTCCCTGGGAGAACCCTCCCGCAACGCGGGGTAATGGTATTTAAGCTCCACACTGGGGAGACCATTGGCTTCAAAGAGAAGACGATATGCATAGCCAAAGCGGCGACGGGCTTCCAGGGCCGTCCCTCCGCTCCAAACGTCCCGAAAATGGACGACGTCGTAAGCGCCATCGACCTCGCGCAAGTGCTCCCATACAGCGTCGCCAAAGCAGAGCGCTCGCCGCAAGAAGTTCTCTTCCTGGTCGCAATAGCGAAGAATGCGGGCTCCGGCGAATGTTCCATTAAGCGGCATATCCGGCAGCCCGGCTGTGAACAAGGTGACTTGGTAGCCCTCCGCCACCAGGGCCTGGGTGAAATGGGTGATGTGCCGGCTGGCCCCTTTGGGGGAGGGCACCACATCGAAGGCCGCGTATAAAACCTTTATAGGCATAATGGTCAAAGTCGCTCTATATTTGAGTTTAGATAAAAGCCAAGAAACCGGGTTTTTTGTCGTCTAACCATAGGTTTTAGCACATTGCAAGGTGCTTTTTCATAGTTGCGGTTGCACACTGAAGTTCAAAAACCCGGTTTCTTACAAGTTGTCTAAACTCAAGTTTATAGCAATACGTGATTGCAATAAGGGCATTGATCCATACCGATTTCAACAGGTCCGCCGCAGGCAGGACACCGGAACACATCGGGTTTATAGTTGGGATTGAGCTTGAGGATCTGCTCCTCTACGGCTGCCAATTGCTCGCGCTCCTGGCGACTCTTCTCCAGGTAGAGCTGGGCGCTGATCTGGCCATCACCATAAACCCGTTCAGTGTCATCCAGCACGTCCCGCAGCATACGTTTCTTGGCTCTCAGTGCCTCCAGGGATTGGCCCTGGACGCTATATACCTTTCCTTTTTCCCAATCAAACCGGGCTAAAACCACGCTGACCACGGCGATGACCAGCGCCAACAGCAAACCGATCGTAATGGGGCTGAACCACCAGGGGCGGGGCTCATGACTCACCTGGAAGACCGACAGCTTCCCGCCTGTATCGGCTACGTAGCCTTGCTCCCCGCCGAAGTCACCTGTATCCAGAACCGGTGGGGCGCCGATCGGGAAGGTGGATAGGGTGTTTCCCGTTCGACCGTCGAGCAGGTACACTCTATCGGCGGCTACCAGCAATTCGTTCTGGCCATCATCATCGGTGTCCAGCGTTGCCAGCTCGCGCACTTTGCCCGTCACCGTCCGCTGCCACAGGGTCGTTCCCGTCATATCATAGGCTGATACGCCGCCGTTCTTGCCCCCGACGGCAACTTCTGTTTGGGTTGGATCACCGTCCAGCTCAAGGAAACGGGCTTCGTCGACGCGGCTGCCGATGAATGTCTCCCAAAGGAGATTATTATCTCCGGCAGCCGAGACCATCCAGACCAGGCCGTTTAGCCCTCCCAGCAGAATCTCACTGGTGCCATCGCCGTTCATGTCGTAGGCCCTCAGGCGACGTACCTCGTCGGGGAAGAGTATCTCCCAGGCGGATGTGCCCGCCTCGTCCAGGAGAACCACGTGGCCGCCGTATGTGGCCCCGGCCAGATGCATTTCCCCGGCCCGCCAGGCATCATCCGTGCCCCGGACGTAGAGATTCTCCGGGGTATCGGAGGGGAATGTGTACAGCCAGCGGAGTTCTCCCGTGTCTCCTTCCAGGACGGCCAGAACACCGGCATCGCTACCAAAGATCACTTCCCGTTTGCCGTCGCCCTCAAAATCGAGGGTCAGCCCCCGGGTCGGCGCCCCCACGTCCGGCACTGTGGTCTCCCACAATTTCCCGCCGTCACCGGTGTACGCCACGACCTTCAGGGAACTGCCCTGGGGTTCGGCTATGGCAAAATCCTCTACCCCGTCACCGTCCAGGTCACCCATCGTCGATTTGGCGCTGGAGAGGTTCTGGCTAAAGAGGGTTTGACCGTCGGACGAGAATACGACGACCTGAGAGGGTGTCTGGGCGAATATCTCTTCTTGACCATCGCCGGTCAAGTCAATGGACTTCAGCGTTTCAACCTCACCCCCGGCTATAGGTGCGTCCCAAATCCTCTGCTGGTTGACTTGGGCTCGCGGCATGGCCCCACTGAGTTGCAGCACCACGCTTCCTACCAGAACGAAAAGAATCAAGACTATGCCGGCCACTATGATTGTCTGTCGCATTCTATGTCTCCACGTCCGAGATTGAACTCTGCAACCCATGGATTGGCTGGATGGGCTCCAGGTGACTGTACATGGCTTTGAGCGATTTCAACATGTCGTCAACCGGCAGGCGACGTGGATCGACCTCGGTCTTGATGCTGAGAACGCCATCCCCGGCGGAGTAGATGGGGACGGGTGATGTTGATCCGCCGGCGGGAGCCGTGCCTACGCGGTACAGTTCAGGGTTGACCACCAGCTTGGCCGTGAATTGGGTGCGGTGGTTTACTACGCTGCCTGCTTTGGTCTTGATCTTGTCTATCAGCACAAGACGCAGCACATTTCCGTCTACCAGCTTGAATCTGGCGCGGAACCAGGGATCGTGATAATACACCTTCATCTTCCCGCCCGCGCTGCGCGCCATACGTGTCTGCTTCGTCTTCTGCTGGGGGCCTGTCATGTCGAGCCACCCGGCCACCCATCCCTTGCGGCCTGTGTCGTCGCGCAGCGTGTAGAGTATGCGACGGGCCGGCTCAAATTGCTCTTGCGGGAAACGGGGCTTGTTGAGTAGTAACACCACGCCTGCAATGGCGGCTAACGCCCAAAGGACATAGGCCAACACGACCAGAACCTGGCCAACATCCAGCCTGGAATCCAGGAAATAGGCCAGGGCGCCCAGGCCAACCATGGCCAGCGAAAAGCCACAGCCCAGGCCCCACTGCTGTTTGGCGGCGTGTGCATCTTTTTCCGTTTTTTCCATCGTATCCAGGACAGTCTGGGGATGATGAGCCATATCAATGCGAATGCCTTTTGCCATATGTCTCTCCTTGGATTGCCGGGCAATCAGGTCAGGGACCCATCTTTAGAATCTGGGGGGAATCTCACAAAGATGAGGTAGCACCGTGTCTTCTCAAAAAGTAGGAGCGAACCTGGGTGTTCGCCCTTGGGCCCTACCCCGGATTATTGAGAAGATACGCGGCACCTCGTCCATATTTTTGGAGTTTTGTTCAGTATATCACGTTTCATTCACAGTTGGCAAGCTTTTGCATAGGCCAATAGTACGGTATTGGCAGGCTCAGTAAAATCCGAATGCACCCATCCCCACAAATTGATTGCCAGCGAGGCATCAGATATGATATAATGAACTCACATAGTGAGGACTTGCAATGACGGCGCGGGATGCCTTTAGAAACGTGTGGCAATTCCTGACTCGGCTGAGGGTAGCCGCTGTTCTTATCGCCATCCTCCTGGGGTTGAGTGCCCTGGGCTCCTGTTTCCCACAACTATCGACATCAATCACCGCCGACGCCGAACGGTCGGCACAATGGGCAGCCGAGGTGCGGGCGCGATACGGCTCGTTGACGAACGGCTTGGCCGCCATCAGGATGTTCGGCTGGTTTGGCTCCCCGGTCTTCCTGGTAGCACTGGGGCTGTTGGCGCTGGCTACGCTGGTATGTACCCTCGACCGCTGGGGGGCGGCGTGGTCGCGAGCATTTCGCCTGCCGGGGGTCTCTTCTGACCTCGCCTTTGAGGCCGCACCCCATGCGGCTCAACTGACCGGATTACCGGCGGTTGACTTACCTCACAGGCTGCGCAAGTGCCTTGAGGAGCGGGGCTTCCGCGTTCGCTCCGAGACCGGCGAGGGGGACCTTGTCTACCTGCGGGGCGACCGCAATCGACCAGCCTCCCTGGGGACCCTGGTTACCCACATAGCAGTATTGCTTTTGTTGCTGGGGACGATCCTGAGCAGCGAATTTGGCTGGCGCGAGGAATTGACCATCGAGCCGAATGGGTTAGTCGAGCTCAGGCATAGGAGCCAGTTGGCGCTGCGCAATGAGGGCTTCGACATCGGGCATTATCCCGATGGGAGCGTCTCAGCCTACCGGGATCGAGTCACCGTCATCGACAGTGGTCAGGAGGTAGCGAGCGGGAGGGTGGGGGTCAACGAACCGCTGACTTTCGCCGGTGTCGGATTCTATTTGCAAGGTTATAGTGAGCGTGAAGACGGTCACGCCGTGACTTTGCTGGTTGTGCGTGATCCCGGCTATACTCTGGTCATTGTGGCCGGGTTTCTGCTCCTGTTGGGCCTGACCATGAGCTTTAACTTCCCCCGTGCTTGGATTCAGGCGCGGGTTGAACCAGAGGGGACGCTTTACCTGACCGGATGGGCGGAACGGCGAGCCTGCGACTTCAGACGCCAGTTCAGGGCGGTGGTGGAAGAATTGGAAGATTGGAAGACTGGAAGATCGGAAGGTCGGAAACCACGTTAGGAGTGGTGGAAAGTGTCGCAAGCATTGAGCCCCTTGAGATCCCAGTCGAATGCCTTGTCCAACTTCCCAATCTTCCAATCTTCCAATCTTCCAGCCTTCCCCCCAATCGGGCTGTCCTACGCCTTGCTGTGGGTTGCTATCCTAACCTACGTCGTACACGCCCGGACTGGCAATCGCTGGCTGGGATGGGTGGCGACCGGCATAACGACCGCAAGCTGGGGCCTGTTGACGGTCGGGCTCATAGGCCGGAGTCTGACAGCCGGTCACTGGCCGTTGACCAACCGCTACGAGTTTGCCCTTTGCCTGGTATGGGTCATTCTCGCCATCTATTTGTTGCTAGAGGTGAGCTGGCGCGAGCGCCGGGCAGGTGCCTATGTCCTGATTATCAGCCTGCTGGTGGCGACTTACGCCGTCACCCGCCCTCTTGAGGCACGGGCCATTGCATCGCTGCTGCCTGCCCTACGTTCAGCATGGTTGCCGCTACACGTCTTGACCACGCTGCTAGGCTACGGGGCATTCGGCGTGGCGGCCGGCCTGGGGTTGATGCGACTGGTAGCTCGTCAATGGTCACCTGACGAAGGCGAATCAGGCGGTGAAGGGAAAGCTCTGCCACCCGTCAAGGGGGTCGAGTGCGCTATAGAACGGGCGATTGCACTGGCTTTCCCCTGGCTGACGTTGGGCATCCTCACCGGCGCTATTTGGGCGCAACACGCCTGGGGCCGTTACTGGGGGTGGGACCCCAAAGAGACGTGGGCCTTGGTTACCTGGCTGTGGTATCTGATGGTTCTGCACCTGAGTCCACTGCCCCGTTGGCGTGGCCGGCGGCTGGCCATCCTGGCTGTATTCGGCTTTGGGATAGTGCTCTTCACCTTCGTCGGCGTGCCCTGGCTGGTGCGCAGCGTGAGACTTGAGAGCTTGCATGGATTTTGACAGAGACGAAAGACGAAGGCCGAAGGACGAAAGCTGTTGCTTACCGAATTTCTTCGTCCTTCGTCGTTGGTCATTCGTCATCAAATGAGGTATGAGATGAGTAGAATCACAAGACGGCAGTTTTTGCTCGGCGGGGGGGCACTGGCTGCCTGTGGCGTGGGGGCTGTCGCCGGGTTGAGTGGCAGTCGCTGGTGGGAATGGTCTCCACGAGGCGCGGGCGAGATCTCACCCATCGAGCCTCCCGGTCCCTGGTCCGTCGATGCTCGCTATTACGCCTCTTTTTCGAGCGAGGGTTCGCTCAACTGCGCTGGCTGCCACGCCACAACCGAAGAACCGCTGCCCGTCTCATATTGCCACATTCCCCACACCGGCACCTACGTCCAGTGCAATCTCTGCCCGCATCGCTGCATCATCGCCGACGGTGAACGCGGCACTTGCCGGGTTCGCGAAAATCGGGGGGGCCGGCTGTACTCCATGGTCTATGGCAACCCGTGTGCCGTCCACATCGACCCCATAGAGAAGAAACCCTTTTATCACTTCCTGCCCACCGTCTCCACCTTCTCGTTAGCCACCGCCGGATGTAACCTGCGTTGTCTTTACTGCCAGAACTGGTCCCTTTCTCAGGTCCCGCCGGAGCAAACTCAAAACGTGGACCTACCGCCTGAGAAAGTGGTCTATTATGCGAGGCACTATGAGGCACCCGTCGTCGCTTACACCTATTCAGAACCAATCATCTTCTACGAGTATATGCTGGCAACGGCGCGACTGGCACGGGAGGCCAGGCTGCGCAACGTCGTCATCTCGGCCGGGTTCATCAACCCCGACCCCCTGCGCGAATTGTGCGCTGCGGTAGATGCCATCAAGATAGACCTAAAAGGATACGACGAGGACTTCTATCGGGAGGTGTGCGAGGGTGAGTTAGGGCCGGTGTTAGAGGCCCTCCGCATCATCTACGAGAGTGGCGTTCACCTGGAGATCGTCAACCTGGTAGTGCCCACCTTGAACGACAGCCTGGAGCAATTGCGGGCGCTGGCCCGCTGGGTGGCGCGTGACCTGAGCCCCGACATACCGCTCCACTTCAGCCGCTTTCAACCGCAATACAAGCTGACCAACCTAGCGCCGACACCGGTGGAGAGACTGGAGGGGGCGCGGGAGGTAGCTATGGAGGAAGGGGTACGTTTCGTCTACATTGGCAACGTGCCCGGCCATTCCGCTAACAACACTTACTGCCCGGCCTGTGGCCAGGCGGCCATCGTGCGGCAGGGGTTCGCGGTGACAGAATATCACCTGCAAGGTGGCGTCTGCACCTGTGGCGAGCCCATCCCCGGCGTCTGGTGGCCTGACAAGCCGGAAGGGCAGCCGGTTGAAGTTCCGCCGGGACCACCGGATCAGTGATCAGGAGAGTCGATTCAGCGCGGCGGCGACGGTGTCGCCTCCGAAGATTTCACCCCGGGCACTGAAGGCGCGATCGGAAGTGACGATGACACTCCTCCATTCTCTTTCAAATGCCAATACCGCGCCTCCCCCTCGGCCCAGGCGGCTTCCGCTTCCCGCCCTTGGGCGTGATACGACTCGGCCAGGTGGCCGTAGGCAATATGGTCGGTGGCGTCCAGCTCCACCGACCGCTCCAGCGCGGCCGTTGCTTCCGGCCAGCGTCCCTGACCGGCCAGGGCCAGTCCCAGTGCGGTGTGGTAGGCGGCGACGTTGGGGGCCAGCGCCAGCGCGCGCCGGTAAGCGGTTTCGGCCTGGGCGTAGCGGGCTGGCTCCGCCGTGGCCCAGCGAGCGTACAACTCGCCCCAGGCGCCCCAGACCGCCGGGTCATCCGGGCTATGCAACTCGGCGCCGGCCAGTTGGCGTTCGGCATCCCCGGGCCGTCCCGCCTCCAGGTAGGTCCAGGCCAGTCGCACGCGGTAGGCCGGCTCCATAGGCCACAGGCGCACAGCCCGCTCGGCAGCCGCCAGCCGGTCCGGTAGGGGCTGTGCCATCTGGCCCGCCCGCCAGGCGGCGGAGTCGGCCAGCAACGGCCGTAGGCAAACCTGGCATGCCAGGACCAGCGCCGCCAGGGCCAGGGGCAGGTAGGGCAGCCAGGTGCGTGGCCGCCCCTTTAATCTCCCAGAGGAGGGAATCCCCGGTGCGGACTCGGAGTCTCTGATCTCCCCCCCTTGGGGGGGCAGAGGGGGCGGCGAGGTTGGGGCAGGAGCCAGGCCTCGCGCCAGCGAGGCCGACATGCCTAGCATCAGCCAAAAGAGGGTGGCACTGGCCGTTAGCTCGAAGCTGAACTGCAATTCGGTCAGGTGGCCCACCACGCCGGCGACGATGGCTATCCACACCACCCGCTCCCAGTGGTCACGCACGCTGTGTACCTGCTCCCTTGGATCGCGGGTACTTCGCAGTCCGCGCCAGACCAGTCGCACCCAGCCGGCCAGTAGGCTGACAAAGGCAACGACGCCGACCAGCCCAGACGACAGGGCCAGGTCGAGCCATACGTTATGCGCCCGGTCCACTGTCACCTGGCGGCCCTGGTAATAGACTAGCTCGGGCGGGAAGACCCGGGCAAAGACGGTGCGCAGTGTCTCGGGGCCGTAGCCCAGCGCCGGACGGGTGGCGACCAGAGGCACTGCTGTCCGCCAGATCGTCAGGCGTGCGGCGGTGGAGCCGGCCTGGGTATCAAAGAGGCCGGCCAGCCGCTCCCCGCCGGGCCGGGCCAGCAGGCCCGCCAAGCCCAAGCCGCATCCGGCCAGCGCCAGCGCCGTGAGCACCCCGAGGGCCGACCGCCGGTCGCTGGCGGCGGCGGACCAGGCCAGCAGGCCGGCGCTGGCGGCGGCGCCCAAGCCGATCCAGGCCCCGCGCGCCCCGGTCAGCGCCAGGACAAGAGCTTGAGCCACCAGCAAGGGCGCGTACGGCCAGCGGCGGCGCGCCAGGGCCAGGCGGCCTGCCGTCAGCGGGGTGACCAGCACCAGGTATGCGCCCAAGAAGTTTGACCGGCCCAAGGTGGAGAGGGCCGGCGAGGCAGCGTCGCTGCGCCAGCCCAGCGGGTCCAGCCCGGCGGCTTGAAGCAGGCCGTAGCCCACCACCGGGGCGCTGCCCCAAACCAGGGCGGCCATCAGCCGCTCGACCTGGGTGCGGGTGCGCAGCCCGGCCGCGGTAAATAGGAACAGCGCCAGGTACGCCCCGCTGGCCAGCAATCCCTGCTGCCGGACGTAGGATCCCCACAGGCTGACGCGCGAGCTGACCGACAGGAGCGTGCTGAGAGCCAGCGCCAGGCCGAAGCCCAGCCCCGGCCACAGAAGCGAGGGCGGCAGGCGGGCCAGCCGCGGGCGCGCGCCCCGCTCGGCGACGCTGGCCAGTGCGGCCAGGCCCAAAACCAGTACCAGCGCCCGCAGCAGCAGCGTCTTGGGCAGCTCGAAGGGGTTGGCGCCCCAGGGGTTAAAGGCCAGCGGCACGGCGACGGCGGCCGCCAGCCAGGCCGCCTCCCCCAGTCGCGTGCCCCAGCGCTGTATGGTGTCGTCCGTCATCGGCCCTACGAGCCGCGCAAGATCATGGGCAGGTAGATGGGATGCACGTCCGCCCCGGCGCCACACCAGAAGCCCGAGCACAGGTGATAGGAGCTGGTCATAGTCGTGCCGGCCACCGCCTGTCCGATGGTGGCGTCCAGGGCCAGGTTCCCGGCCGCTACGTGCCCGCCACCGCTGGCAATTACGTGGGCGTCGATGACCGAGGCCAGTGAGGCTGAGGAGGAGGCCGGGGCACCCTCGGCCAGACCCGCCCCAGCGAGCCGGGCGGCGGCCAAGGGCAGCAGGACCAGTAGCAGAGCCCCGGCAAGTTGCCAGATTCTCTTTCTAATCATGTCCTCCTCCTACTGCAAGGTAACCAGCATCTGAATGACGCCCGTCTCCTGCGTAGCATCTAGCCCCTCCAGCGCCTTGCCGATCACCGTGCCTTGCGGCGAGTCGGCGCCGGCCTTCATGGCGTGGCCGGGCGTGGCCGAGGAGACCAGCAAATCGCCGGGGAGGATGGCGCCGTTCTCGGCGCTGGCCTTGACGGGTACCAGGCCGACGACGGCCAGGGGCACGTAGCCATCTTGACCCAGATAACGGCTGTTGCCCACGTAGCTGGGCCGGGTGGAGTAGACGCCCACCACGCTGCTCTGATAGGCCGCCGTGCTGGCGGTCAATTGGCCGTCCCGGCCGACGATCAGCACGTCGCCAGGCTCGGGGTCGTCGGCAGCCGGCAGCACCTCGGCGAAGTCGGCCGGGCTGTTGTCGTACATGCAGCCGGTGTTCTCATCAATGGTCGTAGCATTGCCACCGTCGTTCACCCCGCAATGATACGCCCGGTCGGCGTAGACGTCACCGTCGTACTCAACCTTGAAGCGCGTTTCGAGGGTATACCCATCGCCGGACACATCCTCCACGCCTTCAATCAGGTTACCGTTGTAGCTGAGGAATTTCCCGCCCACAGATCCTCGCGCCCAGCCCATCACCGCCGCGCTGGTCCACGAGTTGGTAGCAATATCACTCCGGCCGTACACGCCGACTCCGTTGGCGCTGCGGCCGTAGACGCCGGGCGAGTAGATATTGGGATGCACACGCGTGCCGTTGCTGTAGCCGTACACGCCCACGCCGTTCTCACTGTAGAAGTAGCCCCCGTAGCCCCGGGCCTGCGTGCTGCCCTGATCCACGCCGCGGATGGCGTAGCCGTCGTCGGTGTAGCCGTACACCCCCTCGCCGCCGGCCGAGTCGCCCCGCACCGCGTGGCCGGTGGCGGCGGAGCCCCACATAGCGCTCGCCAGCGGATACGCGCCGGTCATGTCCGCCTTAACCAGCCAACCCTCCCAGTCACTGGGCACGCCGCTGATGACCGTGCCCGGGTACAGCCCCCAGGCGTACGGGGCCGGGGCGATGGGCTGGCGCGGAAAGACCTGCCAGTTCCCCGTCCCGCTCGGCGCCGCCGAGACTTCGATCCAGCGATGCCCGCCGTTGAAGACGTCGTGCAGCGAGCCGCTGTTCAGCATGATATACAGCGTGAAGACGCCGTCCTGTACGGCGATACCCGCGTAGCACCCGGCGCACGACGAGGCGACGGCGTTCCCGGCCACCGAGGCATCCCAGATGGTCCACTCGAAGTCGTAGGTGCCGTTGACCGGCTGGCCGTTCTCCAGCAGCCGGCCCTGGTAGGTGAAGCTCGCGGTGGCGGAGCCGCCGGCGGCGCTCAGGGGGGGACCATCCTCCGGCTCTTGCGCCAGCACGCTGCCCATCACGAGGGCCAGTGCCAACATCCCCACCGTCGCCCCGACTACTAGCCGCCCCTTGTGCAACCATTTGATGTTCATAGTGATCTCCTTCGTTGAAAAGACGTTTTTGAGAGACACCCAAACGCCCAAAGTACCGTCTCATTCCTGTCTGCTATGTGACTCGTTTACCTCCCGTTAGCCAGATATTCTCTTGCCTGTGTGTGCCGTGATGTGGCAGCCGGTGCTTAGCGGGCACCCTGAGGCGCGCCAGGGGTCGGCGATTTTGCCCCTGACCGTGTTAAGGGTAGCGTAACATATGTACCTGGCCCCTTCAATCCCCCATGTTGCCTAGTGCCCTTTCGAGAATAACCTCTCTCCCACGCTCCCGGCGCATGCATGATGGTTGGGGCATTTGTCATAATCCATCGTCCGCCGGAGGGAGGGGTGGGTGATGGGACGTGGCACCAACTGTGGTATAATATCCTTACTTTCCCAATGATCTGTGTTTTGGAGCAAGTACGGTATGCGATCTCTAGCTTATTATCTGAAAACTCTGTGGACACTGGTTATTCCCACCCTACTCTTGTGCGCGTGCGCCACGCCAGTAGCCGCGCCGGTCGTGGAGCCCACACCAATGGCCCTGCCTTCCCCAACTGCGCAGGCACTGGAGACCACACCTACATTGTCCACCGCCTCGCCCACCTCCACCCCCCTCACTGGCCAGGTCCGGCCCTCGGCCATTGCCGGCTCCTGGTATCCCGGCGACCCTGACGAACTGAGGGCCATGGTGGATGGCTTTCTGGAGGCAGTCGAACCCGTGGACGGCCAGCCAAGCGCCATCATCGTGCCCCACGCTGGCTACGTCTACTCCGGCCCGGTGGCTGCCTCTGGTTTTAAGCAATTGGAGGGAGGAGAGTACGACGTCGCTGTCATCATCGCCGCCGATCACCAACTGCCGCTCTCCCAGCCCATCTCCGTTTGGGCCGAAGGTGGCTTCGAGACCCCATTGGGGATCGTGCCCGTGGACGTGGAACTGGCCGAGGTGCTGGTCGCCGCCGATCCGAGCATTACGTCCGACACTGCCCCCCACCAGGGAGAGCATCCTATTGAGATCGAGCTTCCTTTCCTGCAACGGGTGTGCCCTGATTGTCGCATCGTGCCCGTGCTGATGGGGCCTGATAGCCAGGAGAGCGTGGAAACCCTGACCGAAGCGCTGCTTTCCGTCCTGCCCGGTCGACGAGCGGTGGTCATCGTCAGTTCTGATCTTTCCCACTATCCGTCCTACCAAGACGCGCGCGCCGTGGACGGAGCCACTCTGGCCGCCATCGAAACTGGCGACCCGGTCCGGGTGCGTGAGACGATCGATGACCTCATGAATGTTGGCTTTTCCAACCTGGCCACCTGCGCCTGTGGTGAGGGCCCGATCCTGGTGGCGATGCGCGTCGCGCAGGGGTTGGGTACCGACACGATTACCCTTCTAAACTATGCCAATTCGGGGGACACCCCTTATGGGGATCGAGAGCGGGTCGTTGGCTACGGCGCGGTGATGTTCTGGCGCTACACACCACCAGACTTGACACAGACCCAGCGCCGAGAACTGCTGAGCCTGGCCCGCACGACGATCGAGGGATATCTGAAGACAGGCGACATCCCCGATTATGAGCCATCCGATTCTGTTTTGGCTCGTCGATCCGGGGCCTTCGTGACTTTGAAAGAGGACGATGAATTGCGTGGTTGTATCGGGCACCTAAGTGCGGATATGCCGCTCTACCAGCGCGTGCAGGGGCTGGCAGTCGCCGCTGCGACCTCCGACCCACGTTTTCCTCCACTGACGATTGATGAACTGGGCGAGGTAAACATCGAAATCTCAGTGCTTTCGCCGCTGTATCGTCTCACTGACACCCAGCAGATCGAAGTAGGGACCCACGGGCTGGTGATTCTCCAAGCTGGACAGCAGGGGGTGCTACTCCCGCAAGTGCCGGTTGAAGAAGGCTGGGATCGAGGCGAGTTCCTGGAGAACCTGTGCCTTAAAGCCGGTCTTATGCATAATTGTTGGACGAACCAGGCGACGCTCTATGCCTTCACGGCGGTGGTGTTTGGGGAAGTAGAGTGAGGTTATACGGACGCGCCATAAGGCGCGCCATAAGGGGTGATGGCATGAGGATCCCTCTGGCTGCGGTTGGCTTCACCTCCATCATCGCCCAGATCGTGTTGATGCGCGAACTGGTCGCCACCCTGTATGGCAATGAATTGCTCTTCGGTCTGGTGCTGATGGCCTGGTTGGCCTGGGTGGCGGTGGGTGCGTGGGGGCTGGCACGGCTGGCGATGCGCCTTGAGTTGGGGACAAGAGCTTTCGCGGCAGGCCTGATCCTCGCCGGGGTGTTGCTGTTGTTGCAGATCGTCCTGGTGCGTGACGTGCGAACGCTGCTGGGGGTTACGCCGGGGGCCTTCGTTGACTTCGGTTCGATGGTGCTGGCGGTGATTTTGATCCTGGCCCCCTTGTGCCTGCTGTTAGGCTTTCTGTTTACGCTGGGAGCACGTCTCACGATTGAGGCTGGCAGGACGGGAGGCCAGGCCTATGCCTGGGAGAGTATCGGCGCCGTCGTTGGCGGGACACTTCTTAGCTTCGCCCTCATTCGCTGGCTTGATCCCTTCCAGACCGCGTTACTGGTGGCTTCGGTTAATCTGGTGGTTGCCGCGGGTCTCTGGTTTCCCTATCCCTTCCGTTCTTCTTTACTTTCTCGTCTTCTGCCCCTCTTCGCCCTGGCCCTCCTGTCCCTTGGTTCCTTTCTCGTAGGCCGGTTTTTGCACGGCGCCACCTTGCGCTGGCAATGGTCCGACCTGGCGTTTGCCGCTGATTCTGCCTATGGCCGCCTTATCATCCAGGCCCGTGACGGACAACGCATCTTCTATGAAAATGGCCTCCTGGCCTTTGAGACCCAGGGGACGTTCTCAGAGGAGGTGGCTCATTTCCCGTTGCTTGCTCATCCTGATCCGCATAGCGTGTTGCTCATTGGTGGGGGTGTGGCCGGGGACCTGCGTGAAATTCTCAAACACCCTGTCACCCACGTGACCTATGTCGAGCTTGATCCATTGCTAATTGATGCGGCACGAGCTCATCTGCCCCCACAGGATGCCGTTGTGTTGGCCGATCCCCGAATTACGCTCATCCCCGCCGATGGCCGTCTGTACGTCAAGCAACGTTCGCGGCTTATTACAAGGCAGAGCCCGGACTCAGAGTTTGGCAGAGAGTCTGCCGGTCACAGGGTGGATAACCCATCCGGGCCATTTGATGTCATAATCCTCGACCTGCCCGAACCTTCGACCGGAGCACTCAATCGCTTTTACACCCGCGAGTTCTTTGCAGAAGTGCGGGCCATCCTCGACGCGGGCGGCATCTTCGCACTGGGGTTGCCTTCGGCAGAGAATTACTGGAGCCCAGAACTGGCACGGCGTAACGGGAGTGTGTATCACACGCTACGGGCAGTCTTTCCCGAAGTACTGGTACTCCCTGGTGAACACAACTTCTTCCTCGCGTCGGACGTACCGCTAGGGGCTGACCTCAACAGCCTTACAGAGCGATTGGACGGGCGGGATATAAATGCACGTTGGGTGACGCCAGACTATGTAGAGTATGTCCTGACCACAGACCGCTTCACGCAAGTGCAGCGCGATCTGGAGACAATGACCGGAGTTCGACTCAACCAGGACCTGATACCCATTTGTTATTACTACGACTTGATGTTGTGGCTCTCGCGCTTTTATCCCAACCTGCGCGAGGTCTTCCACCTCGGACCTACCAGCCTGGGCACGGGTATGCCAAACCTGGCGTGGATTTTGGTGCCGCTCGCCTTAATTGTATTGCTGGCGCGCTGGCAGCGTAGATGGGCCGTTGCCGTCGCTATCGCTGGCATTGGCCTGGCGGGGATGATGCTGCAACTGGTGCTCCTCTTTGCCTTCCAGGTGCTTCATGGCTATGTCTATGCTGAGGTCAGCTTGATCACCACAGCCTTCATGGCAGGCTTGGCGTTGGGCGCCGCCATCAGTAATCGCTTGTTGACAGCCTGGTCTGCTGAGACCTCAAAGAGGAGAGCCAGGCGCACGCTAATCGGGGTCCAATTGGTCATTGGCCTTTACTGCGGCGTCCTCGTGCTCATCCTCCGCTTGTCTCTCCCCGCACCGAGTTTGGTATTTCCCCTGTTAGCGCTATTGGCCGGAATGTTGGCAGGTATGGCCTTCCCGTTGGCGCTGGCCCTCATCCGTAAGAGAGGGGACTCTGGCCACGCAACGGGCGTGCTCTATGGGGCCGACCTGGTAGGAGGCTGCTTGGGAGCACTGTTCGGTGCAGTGCTCTTGATCCCGGTGTTTGGTATTCCCCAGACATGTGTGGCCACGGCACTCGTGGCGCTGGCAGGCTTGCTGGCTTCAGCATAACGCCTGACCCGCCGCTTCCAAGATTGTCCCGCCCTGCAAACGTATCATGTTGACATTTCTAAATGTATATAGAAGTTTATTAGAAGATTCATATAAACTCTTGTAATCAAAAATGAACTGTGGTATCGTTTAATATAGAGAAAGTGTTTTGTTCTAAGGGGTTCTTCTTATCAGGCTCTACCTTTTGTTTGGGCGCAGAAGTCAGAAGCTCGGTATGTGCGTTAGATATACGTCCAGCGTTGCTGGATATATATTTGGCACTGCTGGGTGCAAGCAAATCCGGCTCTACCAACTTTCGATACCGACCACGTCTCCCAACCTCGCCTTCATCACCATCTCTTCTTGAAAGTGCCCGGAGATCCCTATCCAAGGCCTCTGCAACCTCTGACACTGTTCCTGATTAAGATTAAGCTTAACATCTGAAGATAACCAAGTTGTTTTTGAATTTGCTTGGTGGCGATCCGTGCGCAAGGGGGCATTGACATACCTCTTGCGTGGGGTGATTCTGCCCATCGGCAAGTTTGGTTGGGCACCTGGAAGATAGTGATGGGACGCTCACTCGGGAGAAAGCAAGATGAGGATAGATATGGGCCCGCTCTATTCTGGTAGCGCAGCGGCGGAAACTGAGGGGCAACGCCAGTCGTCTCTCGATCCAGAGGGACAAATTGCTCGCCTTCGCACATTGCAGAAGATTAGCTGTGAGCTGAACTCAAGACTTGATGTCAAAGATGCTTTGGTCAGCATCTTGGATGAGGCTATCCGCGCGGTCGGTGCTGAGCGAGGTTGTCTGCTGCTGGTCAACGAGGCCACAAACGAGCTAGAGGTGCGCTTGAGTCGTCATCTCCGGATGGCTGAGATCAATGGCAAGCCGTTTCGGTTCAGCCGTACCGTCATCGAACGCGTCTGGCAAGAAGGGGAACCTGTGCTCACTGCCAATGCTGTGGAAGACCCGGAATTGACCAAGTCAGATAGCATTATCAAAGGGGCGCTTCGTTCCCTATTGTGCGTGCCCCTTCACGTGCAGGGCCAAAGGATTGGAGTCCTCTACCTGGACAACCATCTCAGGGCTGGTCAATTTCAGGGAGATGACTTGGCGCTTGTCGTGGCTATTGCCGACCAGGCAGCGATTGCGTTGCGTAATGCCCGATTGCATCAGGAGGTGGTGGATCGGGCCAGTAAGCAAATGGAGGTGCTCCAGCACATCCATTCGTTGAACCAGATCAGCCTTAAGGCTCAGGGTTTGACGAATTTCCTTGACCTGCTTGCCGTCATCGGTGAGGAATTGGAGCAATTCGGTTATCGTTGCGCCATCGCATTGCTAAGCCCCGATAAGAAACATCTCAAGGTCCAATGCGTGTCATCCAACGGAATGTCAGACTACGGTATTCCAGACTACACGGAAGAAGACGTGTGTGTCTTGTTAGATGAGACTGTCGTTTGTCAGCAGGTGTTGGAGACACGGACGGGCAGGTTTGTCTCCGACTTGAGTGATGTGATGGTCGAGTTACTGGGACACCCAGTGGGTTGCGTGGGTCAACCTGCCTTCGTGGCACCACTCGTCGCCAACAACCGGGCAACTGGTCTGCTCATTCTGGGGCTAGATCGTAACCAGGTTAAAGACGCTTCGCTGCTTATGGCGTTTGCTAATCAGGTCGCTGCCACTATTGAGATCTCCCGGCTCCACGCCATGTTTCAACAACAACTGGCCGAGATGCAAAGTGTGTTAGCTATCACTCGTGCGATGGTCAGTGAGATAAGCATAGATGGCCTACTGGAGTTCATTATGGCTCAGGCCGAGCACCTGACTGCTGCGCAGGGGGCGGCCGTACTATTGCTGAAGAACGATGGGCAGTCCCTTGAGGTAGCTCCTCCTAGTGAGTCCTGGTTGCGAACGAAAGCAGGCTCAAGCCTCTCTGTTCCGGGTTCGCTGGTCGGGCTGACCATAAATACCCAGCAGGTCCAGGTTATCAACAATGTCCAAGACGATAATCGTGCAGAGTCTGTACGTGGTCTCTTAGAACCGGTAGAACTTAGCTCATTGCTTTGCGCACCTCTCGTCGATCAAGGAGAGAGCTTGGGTGTGCTTCTGGTATGGAATAAGCAAGAGGGACCCTTCACAGCGTACGATAGCCGCCTGATGGGCCTGTTCGCTGACGAGGCAGCATTGACGCTGCGCAACGCCCAGTTGTATGAGGCGGCTCGGCAAGAATTGGCCGAGCGCAGACGAATAGAAGAAGCGCTGCTAAGACACAACCGCGAACTGGAGTTGCTTAATCAGGCAAGCCAAGCTTTCAACTCCACGCTCCGCCTAAACCAGGTTCTTGCCACAGTTTTAGAGGGGGTGCGCCATCTGCTGGATGTGACCGCTTGCTCGATCTGGCTAATAGATCCAGAAACGGGCGACCTGGTCTGCCGACAGGCTGCCGGTCCCAGCAGCGAAGTCGTGCGCGGTCGGCGACTTGCGCTTGGAGAAGGACTTCCCGGCTGGGTAGCCTCCAGCGGTGAGAGGCAGATCGTACAACATACTACGGCCAACGGGCGCTTTTCTGAGGATATAGTTCAGAAAACTGAGGGGGGGGCCCGTTCTTTGCTCTGTGTTCCACTCCGGACCAAACGAGGTGTCGTCGGTGTCATCTATTTGGTGGATACGCGGATAAACCGCTTTGGTTCAACAGATCTCAGGTGGGTAGAGGCACTGGCAGCAGCCGCTGCCAGTGCCATTGAGAATGCGCAGCTTTACTCGCAAATTCGTCAATTGGCTGCCGAAAATGAGCGTCAAAGATTGGCGCGGGAGCTGCACGATACAGTAACACAATCTCTCTACAGTATCGGGATGGCTGCCCAGACTTCATTCAAGCTGCTGCATCAAGCGGATCTTGACAAGAGGGCTTTGGATGCCATTGAGCATATCTTGACTCTTTCTCAGACCACATTGTCCGAAATGCGTGAGCGGCTTCATAATCTGCATCCAACAGCCTTGGCCGATAGAGGATTAATAAAAGCCCTGGCGCAGCACTGCAATTTGCTGAGCACACAATATCTTTTATCAATAGAGTTCAAGACTGACCTGGAGTCGCCGTTTTTTACGGCCCAGCAGGAGGAGGCCCTATATTATATAGCCAGAGAGGCATTGTGGAATGTCGTGAAATATGCTGGTGCCACATATGTAAAAGTTTCGCTGGCGGTGGAGAACAAACAGATCATACTCTCTGTTGCGGATGACGGCACCGGCTTTGACGCGTCGATCTTTGTCCAAGAGGAGACGATGGGACTGAGGAATATGAAGCAGCGTGCAGAGTTGCTGGGAGGCACCTTTGAGTTAGAGACCAAGCTAGGGCATGGTACACGCATAACGGTGCGGATTCCCGCTTACTTATCAGAGGACATTACCGAATCTATCAGTTAGACTCTTCTATTTCCCAACAGGCTATTTTTCCAATCACTCTCTAATTAAATTCATATGCTTCTCTAATTCGGAAGTGATACGATTCAGGCGGCATCAGCATACACTCCCTACTTCGGATGTACTGGACCTTTTCAGATGATGAACTGGCGTTCTTGGCCGGCTTGGATGCGGTCAAAGCTCCAGTTTTTTCATTAAGGCTTTTCCAAGAATTAAATTGCGCGTCCCGCTAAGACTGGTTGAAACAAAGCCGGACAAGTGATGCCTGGAAAGTCGTTTGGGCTGGAGTAGTCTCTCAGCCATGACGGGGCGAGGACTATTGGAGGGCGGTAAACGTGAATGCGACTCGTGTCCTGATAGTAGATGATCACGCCGTCGTGCGCCGAGGTATCCAGATGTTCTTGGAAACCGACCCCTCCATCCAGATAGTTGGCGAAGCCGAAGACTGCCAGGACGCAGTTCGAAAAGCCACAAGTCTGCAACCAGATGTCATCTTGATGGACTTGGTTATGCCTCACGGCGATGGTATAGAGGCCATAGCCGAGATAAAATGCCATAATCCTGACCTCAAGGTTGTTGTCCTCACTACGTTTGGGGATGAATCCAGAGTCAGGGCAGCGATGGAGGCCGGGGCAGATGGCTATCTGCTGAAGGATGCAGATGGGGGCGCGCTGCTACAGGCTGTCCACGCAGTCCAGCAGGGGGATATGCCCATTCATCCCCGTGTTGCTCAACACCTGGTCAGAGACTTCACGAAACACGACGACACCAATGGAAACAAGTGTCTGACTGAACGGGAGAAGGAGATCCTACAACTGGTCTCCCAGGGCTTGAGCAACAAAGCGATAGCGCAGATTCTGTCTCTAAGTGCAGGCACTGTAAAGGTCCACGTCAGCAACATTTTCGAAAAACTGGGCGTCTCGAACCGCACGGAAGCTTCTGTCCTGGCCTTGCAGATGGGTCTGATCTCGTCAGCCGAAGATTGAAGAGCACGGGGACCGACACAACCAGGCCTCCACCTTTTCGGGCAAGATGGAGGCCTGGTTTGTTTTCCCACGCTGCCAGGCTTTCTTCACAACTTTGTTTCGCCATAATGCAGCTTTCATGGTATATTGCGTAACGAGTTGTGGTTACCTACCTAAGTTTCGCCCAAAGTAACGACAACTTGCTGATGGGCGAGTAAGGAAGCAAGGCCAGTACATAGTTCGTTGGCGAATGGATCGGCCTGATTAAGGGCGATCAGCAAGGGCTGAGCATA
>DAOUMD010000244.1:0-27233 GCA_034412795.1 Anaerolineae bacterium | reverse complement strand
TTGGTTCGCCACCCATTCACGCTCCTGCTCCGAAAGTTCACCGTCGAGATAAGCCGTCAATTTGGATTCGTCGATACCCATCTTCTACTCCGTCTCCGAGAAAACCGCTTGATATTTCTTAGCGAAGGTGCGCTTGGCCTGGGTCAACATAGGACCGACGGAACTGGGCTCGATATCCAACGCTTCCGCTAATTCCTTATAGGAAAGGCCGGCATGCCGCAGCAGAAGCAACTTGGCATCCCGGGGTTTCATCTCCGCCAAAATCCGCCGCACTTGGACTTGCGTATCCCGGCTCTCAGCCAGTCGAGCCGGGTCGGGCGGCGCATCGGTAATAGACCACAGCCGCCCAAATCGCTCGTGCCAGGCCGACCGGCGCTGTCGACTGCGCAGCGCGTTGTAGCCTTCGTTGACGGCCACCCGGTAGAGCCAGCCTGCATAATTTGTCTCACCCTTTTGGCCCCCGATGCGATCGATGTTGCGGTACAATTTCAAGAAGACACGCTGGGCCATATCTTCAGCCTCAGCCCGGTCTCCCAACATACGATACAGGACGCGAAAGACAGTCTCGTAATGCTTGAGAAACAAAGCTTCGAATGACGTTTCATTTTCCGCGTGTGATTTCATAAGCAGCTTTGCAGGTGCGTTGTGTGTGGGACTTGGTTCCATAACGATTTCAAGCCGGCTTTTCCGTATTCTATAATATAAAACACCGCTCGACTAGAAAATCGGATATGTAAGCTTTCCCAAAGCTGGGGAGTGAGCATCGCCTATCTACAAAGAGACCTCGCCATCTGGCGTGCCAGATGGCGCGCCAGATGGCGCTTGCCAGGTCCCGAACCGGCGTGTATATTGCCTATCACGTCCCACTTGGCTTTTCGGAGGTTTTTATACCCGAAGGCGAGGGCGAAGCACAGGAGACCGGCGCGGCAGTGGAAACCCTAGCCGAGGCGGAGGAACTCACGGCCCATGTAGCGGCGGCAGGAACGAGGAAGCAGAAATGAGTGGAGTGGTGCAACTTTCTGAGCCTTATCGGCGACAAATCCGCCGAGCTGCAAGAATACTTAGAGAATCTGGATACACTGAGGTTTTTCTCTTCGGTTCGCTCGCTGCCGGAGAGATTAAGGACAAATCAGACATCGACCTGGCTGTTCGAGGTTGCCCTAAAGGGGAATTCTTTCATACTTTCTTTAGGACGGCTGAACTAATAACCTACTCTCCCACGCAGACGACGGCCCACGCTGCGCCAAACCCTCTAATGTAGTAGTCAGTATACGCCCCCGGTAACTCATTTCTGGTGGGGTCATCATATCTACCAGGTTGTGCTTTCAGAGTGTCTAGCAAGTGCTGATTGACCACTCCAGGATCACTACAGACACCTATCTTTGAGAATTTACCCAGCTCTGCGCTGACAATGGTCTCCCGCATACTGTCAGTCGCTAAAACGATAAGGTCACCGGGGGCCACCATTACGTCTCGCGAGTCTATCTCGGACGGAGCCACAACGCTGTCAGTCAAAGCCCAGCGCGTTGATTGGCTCATCTGATTCGACTCGATGAGCTGTCCGTACTTATTGCCTCGAAACACGTGGACATCCAAGCCTCCTACACTTGCGACGGTCATGTGATGCCCCTGCAATCGCATTAGGGCAATACACAGCCAAGGAGCATCGTCGCGGATCTCAGGTGATATCCCCACGCAAGCAAATGCATGGGCGATCCCTAATATCAGTTCCTTCAAAAAAGCACTGTCTGTCTGAACTGCAGGGTCATAGTCTCGCAACCCAATCTGTATTGTGTTAAAGGCCAATTGAATATCGCGTTCCCTAAGTGAATAGGCACGAAGCAAGTGCCAACTATAGGCCACGCCTATGAGGCCATAGTCGGGCTCATAGAAGGCATCGGCACCAACTTTGAGTTTGTGTTGCCCTGATATTGTGTCTAAGCCCAGGTACTGGCGCCAATCCCACTTATACTTGTACACCAGTTCAGGACTAATTCGACCTAAGATAATACCTGCCATGGTCTATTTTACCGGGTGAGTGCTTACCCATTAATAGTACCAGTCAACTATGAATGAGGTTATTGCCAAGAGATCGGGATTCCCCCAGATGCGAGAGTCTCCAGCAAGGTTTTTCATGAAGAAAGGGTTGTTTGTTATATGTTCCAAGCGACGGGGGTTTCTTTTTATGTATTCCAGTTCGGCCCAAGTCACAGGGGTCAAGTCTGGGTCAATACGTTCGTTTAAATTGAAGACTATGTGACCTCCTACACAAGCCACATAGTCAATTGCCTGCTTAGCATATTCGATGTCGATTTCGAACCCTTCCCTCGTATCGCCTGCAAGCGCCTTGAGCATTCTTGCAAGATCTTCCCCTATGTACCCTTTTAGCTGAAAAGCCTTTTGCCATCGCAGTAGGCGACCAGATACACCTGGGGGAAGCGATAACCTCTCACCGTTAGGCCCGAATATGCCTAATGCGTCATTTGTGCCAAGCCAAAGACTTGGCCAGGGGATTCCTCTATGCGCATCTGTGTCGCGCCCTTTCTGTTTCACTGACGTATTTCCCTGTCCGTCCAGTGTCGATAGTCCCCCGCTGGGGTGTTGGTGGAGGAAAACTACCACCGAGACACAGAGTTCACTGAGTCTTCATTCGATTTTCTCCGTGTTCTCTGTGCCTCAGTGGTTCAAATTGGGTGACTTTTTAGCACCAACACTCAACAGGAGGACTACCCCAGTGCCTCTTACACCAAAAACTCACTGCATGGAATTCTCAATCACAGCGTTAGCCAGATTCACCACGTCCGTTTGCCCCCCGGCCTTCATACCCACCATATACTCAAACCCGTCCGATATCCAGAACACTTTGCTGTCATCACAGTTGGCGCCACACAGCCCTTCGACGAAGTAGCCTTCGATGCCGTTGGCCAGTGTGACTGTCTGCGCTCGCGCTGCATCAAATTCAAAGCTCCGCGTGCTCACTGGTTCACTCGACTCGACCTTCTTCCCCGCCAGGCTTCCGTAGTGGCAGGCGCCCGCCCCCCGGCAATCCGCTCCGAAACCCAGGCTGATCTCGTATTCGCCCGGTTCAGCCGTAATGACGTGGGGATAAACAGGGGGAAGCCCTTCTCCACCGGGGAAGGCGGCCGGCAAAAGCAGCGGCACGCCGGTGCTTTCCAGTTGCCCGAGCACGGACTGGAAGGTGGCGGGCACTTGACCGGAACCGCTCGTCGGCGGAGGGATGATCACCTCCAACGTGTAATCAAGGGGAGCCTGAGCCACCGATCTCACGTCGACGTAGTAGTCCTGCGTCGCGGGGAGCAGCCCCACCCAACTGGTCGCGCCAGCGTGGTCCGAGATCAGAACCGTGCCATCCGCCCCCCAGATGACCAGGATGGCGGGCGGGTCGCCTGCCGCCGCGGGCGAGAGATTGAGCGTCATCTCCTGGCTGGCCATGGCGTTCAGCACGTAACGATCAACCTCGTTCGGGGCCAGATCCCCCTGCACCTGGGTCGATATGGCCCCCGACGCGAACTGAATGCGCGCTGGTTCGGCCTCAGACTGGGAGACGGCCGCGGCCGTAATATCCTGGGCGCAGTTGAGCGTAATCGTATACAGTTGTTGTTCGGGAGACAACTCGCACGCTGAAATTGGCTGGTCCGTCGGGCAATTGGCGTCGGGCGACGGCTCCCAGCCGACGGTTAACAGGCATAACGCATTGCCTTTGCGGAAACCGTTGCCTGTACCCGTGGGACCATCGGCCGCATACATGAAATCTACCTCCCACCCCCGCTGCCCAAGCGCCTCCCCCAGATCTTTGGCAACGACCATATAGTTCTCGAAATCCAGGCCGGTGCCGATAGCGGTCGCCTGCCAGCCGGCGCCGATCTCGCCGCTGATATAATCTCGAAACGGCACATTCTCTGTCGTCACAGCCATACCCAGCGTCTGGGACATAGCATCCACTAGCTCACTGCGCGCTTCGGGACTCGGCAGTTGATACGTGCTTCCGATTGCACATTCGCCGCGGAAGAAAGTCCATTCCTCGCACTCACTGCCATCTGGAAAGACACAGAATCCCACCTCGCCGTCACTTACTGTTCGGATCTCGACCCGCCCTCCGTTCTCTTCACAGAAGACCGAGGCAGGATTGGCCAGACTCGACACAGGGTTCCCGCTAATAACCTGAATCGCCACCTCTTCTGATTCTTCGAGGGTAAAGCCACTATCGTTATGCCCGATGACGGCCTTCTCTGCCGTCCAGACACCCTCACTCTGGCGCAAGTCGCCCAACAGACCGACCTCCTGGCCTTCAACCTCACACGTATAGTCGAGACGCTTGCCGTCAAAAGCCAGCGTTGCGCCGGTACCAGCGTAAAGACACTGGGTGCCATCGGCCAACTCAATTCGGGCGATGATCATGTCCACTTGTTCTAACGCTTTGAGGGTAAAGCCACTATCATCGTGCCCGATGACGGCCTTTTCCACCGTCCAGACGCCCTCGCCCGGCTGCAAGTCGCCCAACAGACCGACCTCTTGGCCTTCAACCTCACACGTATAGTTGAGGCGCTTGCCGTCGAAGGCCAGTGTTGCGCCGGTGCCGGCGAAAGAGCACCGGGTGCCATCCGGCAGTTCAATGATGGTGGCCGGTTGTGTACCCTGAATGGCCTCCTGTCCTTCTGCTTCCGCCGTAGCAGTTGCCATCACGGCAGCCCGGCACTCCGCCGACGGGCCGGGTACGGCTTCAAAACGGCCGTCAGGCGAAGCCGGCAGCCCAAACATCGAGCCACACTCTGACTGGGATGGTGGACGAACCATGATATCAGATACGGTCTGGCCTGCGGCAACGGTGACGGTGCCCAGGCTCCAACCATCTTCCGACGCATAGCCCAAGGAGGGCCCGGTCTCTGAGAAGGCAAACACCCGGTAGGTCCCCGCCGGTACTTCCAGCGTGAAGGGAGCCGCACCATCAGTGTGTTGGGTCTCGGTGAAAGTCCACGCCCCCGTCGTAATCTCAACCGCATACACCACCATGGGCGGTGTTGGCGGCGCCTGGCCATGCACCTGGCCTGTGATGAAGCCGGACGCAGCCTCGGTTGCCTCGGATTGCGCGCCCTCTTGTGTTGGTGCTTCCGGGGTGGCCTGAATGACCTGCGTGGCAGTGGGAGGCACAGGTGTTGGTATAGCCGTCGGCTCGGACGGCTTACCGCCACACCCCGACAGTAGAAAGACGGCCAGCGCCAAACCGATTACCTGTGGCAACAGCTTTTTGATATTCATCCTTTTATTCCTTTCATTATTCGTAATTCCTCAGCCAATAGATGCAACCCCCTTGCTTTCCACGAATTCTAAGCTATAGTTGCCATACTGCTGGCTGAAGTATTCGTCATTCGTCTTTCGTCATTCGTCAGCACTGTGGAGTTTGACCTTGATGCACAATATGAACCTTAATATAAGAACGTACGGCCTAATTCACCGCCGAGCTAAACTCCCAGTTACCGCCTGAGGTGGGGCCGGCAATACGGATAAGTTGAAAGTCGCGGTTGATCAGATAGGCGGTGTCAGAACTGAGTGAGGCAGACATATCGCGCTGCCACTTGCCGTCAAAGCCTTGTTCTTCCTCTATGGCCCAGCCCAACGTGTCCTGCAGATTGTTTTCCCGCCACACCTTGCCAAAGCCCCGCAGCGGCTGATACATTCCACCCGGCGGCGTGATGTTCGGGTCGCTTTCGGGCTGATCGGGTTGCCAGGTATCGGCAAACTGATTGACTCGCCCACCATTATAAAAGACGAGAATCGTACCGCCGTCTACGTCTTCCAACCAGATCATAAAACCATTGCTAAAGCGTTGCTCGGCGGCGGCCGTTTCGATAGACTCAGCGGGGCAAATTGTGCCCGGCGGGCTGCTGTCTCCCCTGAACTTATCCTCGACCTGGCAAGGCATATCGATCCCTACCGCCTGGCTGATCTCATTCCCCTGGGCATCGGCTGCATGCAAAGTCATTTGGGGATTCTTGTACACTGTACCGGCAATGTCAACGGTGTAGGTTCCATCAAGGGGCAAATCCGTCCACCAGGTGCCAAAACGCACGAATGTTGCTCCATTAAAAATCCGTACTCCGGTTGCCCCGCTGGTTTGCCAGTTGAATGTAACTGTCTTGCCGCCGTCACCGTTATCGACCGCCTCTGCGGTAAAGCTGTCGATGCTTAAGGGTTCGGTAGCCGTCATTGAAGATGCAGAAGATGCAGCATGCTGGGCGCAGTTCAAGGTGACGGTGTAGATCTGTTGCTCGGGCGCCAGCCTTTCCCAACAGGCTACGAACGGCTCATCCTGAGCACACAGACTATCCTCTGACGGCTCGCTACTGGCGGCCAACAAGCACAGCCCCTCGGCCTGTCGGTAGCCGGCCAGCATGCCGCCAGGGCCACCACCCGCGTAATTGACATCTTCAGACCATCCTCGGGCTTGAAGCATCTCCGTCAATGCGCCGAAGAGGTCACCCACGTTCTCAAAATCCAAACCGGTCCCGGTGGCCGTCGCCTGGCAGCCGGTGCCCGTCTGCCCGTCGACATAGTCCTGAAAAGCCACTTCCGCCGTCGTTACCGCGACACCCAGCGTCTGGGCCATAGCATCCGCCAAATCATTGCAAACACCGGGACTCAACGGCTGAAGGTCACCCGAATCTTCTGTCGTTGCCAGTGGCGCAAACGCATCTATGGGGGGAACGGGTGTAGCTGTCGGCGGGATTGGCGTGGCTGTTGGCGGGATTGGCGTAGCTGTCGGCGGGATTGGCGTAGCTGTCGGTAGAACCGGCGTGGCTGTCGGCGGAATTGCTGTTGGCGCGTCTGTCGGTGCGGGTGAACCGCCGCACCCAGCCAGCAACCAAGCAACTAGCATGATGTCCAGTAGCCGGCGCAGTTTTTTTGTGTTCACGCTTGTGTCGTTCCTTTCTTTGAAATAGTGTTCATGAACTTGAGTTTAGACAACTTGTAAGAAACCGGGTTTTTGAACTTCAGCGTGCAACCACAACTATGAAAAAGCACCTTGCAACGTGCCAAAACCTATGGTCAGATGACAAAAAACCCGGTTTCTTGGCTTTTATCTAAACTCAAACATGAAAAAACTGTTCTCAATCGGTCTCCCTGGTCACGATAGGCAGATAGATGTGGGTTTGTTGCGCCTCGCATGGAGCCAGGAAATCCAGGATGCGTGCCATCACTTCCCCTCTAGTTTCGGGGGTGTTGATGGTTTCAAACGGAAAGGCCATGTAGACCAGCCGGGAGCAACTCCCAGAATCCCACGTCAAGGCAGCGTGACCGATCCCGGCCTGGTAGACGAGGGCCGATTGCGCCTGCTGGTCTTCCAATGTCGGCAGGAAATAGTCCACCCGGTCGGCGTAGTATGTCTCCCCGGAGCCGTTGTCAAAGGTAAAGGCGTCCAGTCCTTCGAAGAGGCCGCCCGGAGAAGGTAGAACGATGTTGGGATACGGCTGGGTGTTGCGCTGGAAAGCGTCGCTGCCCTGGTAGATGGCCTTGAGCACCCCGGCGTAAAAGTCCGGGCCGTGGCCACGTACTGTCAGGTCTAACCCAATCTCCGAACCACTGATGAACAGCGAGCCCCCTCTGGTCAGAAAGTCGCTCAAGAGATCCTGTTCGGCCGAAGATAAGGCAATCTCTGGCACATTTATGGGAATGGATTCCTCGGGCGAACTTTCCTCGCCTGCCATCCAATCTATGGTGCTGTAACCGTGCAAACTGACGGCGCCTGTAGAAGCCATATCCCGCGTGACGCTATCAAAGGGCTGAGTGATGGCAAAGCCGTGCTGGATCACGTAGTCATGCCGGTTTGCGCGGTCGGCGACCATGCGCAGGCTGGGGCCAGTCTCAGATGTATCGCCAATGCTGACGCCGTCATCTTGCCAGACGTCATTGCTGCCATCGTTGCGGCCGTATGCTTCTACCAGCAGGATGTGTGCCCTCCCATCGGCCCCGACGCGCGCCGCCAATGTGGGCGAAGGCAACGATTCGCCCCCGGCGTTGACGCCGGTGACTCGCACGAAGACGAGTTGCCCCGGCGTCAGGCCACTCAGCGTATGGGTGGTGCCAGTGATGGCCAGGCCATTGTCCCAGGCAAAGCCATCGGGACTGGTGTAGACTCGGTAGCTGGCCGCCGCGTCACCGTAAGTCGTGGACGGGGGCAGCCAGCTTAGCGCGACTGCACCGGGGCTAGTGTTGCGCACCGCCAACCCCTTGGGCGGTTCGGGCAGGAAGATAGGTTCCACGTGGTCCTTATAGGCAAAGTAGCGCACCATGCCCCGGTAAACCGCCCGCGCTGAAAGCTGCGCGAAGCGGGGGTCCAGCAACGCACGGGTGTCGTCCGAGTCGTCGTGGAAGGCGATCTCCATCAGTACCCCTGGCATCGTCGAAAGCAGGCGCACTTCGCCAAAGTTGTCGGCCAGCATGCCCTGGTCTACCCAGTCAGGATCCCAGCCAGCCCGGATGTCCTCAACCAGCGTGGTATGGACGAAATACTGCAAAAGATCTGATCCCGGTGTCCAGATTCCACCTGCGGTCCCATCGTAGATGTAACTCTCGGTGCCTTGCACGTTGTGATTCACAGAGCCATTGGTGTGCCAGGAGACGAAAACGGCGTCTTCCCCGGCAGGTTTCTCCCATTCGGCGTAGCGCGGCCGGGCTGTGACGTCATCGTACTGATCCCAGTCCCCACCCCATAGAGGGCTGACCGGAGCGTAGACGGTGGAAGGCGCGCCCTGGAACTTGGCCCAGTAGCGGGCAGCCTCTTCCCAGCGCGGGCGACCACTGGGCCCGGGACTGGAGGAGAAAAAGCCTCCCAATTCACTCCCCATCCCGCCGCCGACGCGCACCGCCCCGGCGCTCACCACCCGGCCCGGCGTGGCCGAGTCGTTGACCAAGCTAACGCCGGCCGGCTGGCCCGCATAGAACGGATACGTGCCCAGGTAGCGCCAGGTGAATCCGTGGGCGGTCTGGTCCAGGCGGCGTTCGCTCACGCCACCCGCGTGGGCGACGAGGTAGTGGGCATCGGGGGCGCGGTCCGACCCAGATGCGTACCAGACGTAAACGGCGTAATTCACCGTCTGGGCCGGGGTGAAAGGCCAGGTAGCTGTGGCTGTAACTGTGGCCTCCACCGATGCGTAGCGCACCGAGTCGTGCCAGGGGAACGAGCTGGTTCCAGTCACGATGTCCGTGAACCACGTGCCAACCTCGACGTAGTTGGGCGAGTCCACGCTGACCACGAGTTCATCGTTGGTGAGGTCACGCTCGCGGGTCGTCCAGACCTCGGCGCCAGCGTTGTACAGGTAAGGCAGCAGGTACTGGTTGACCACTTCGGCGTTGTTAAAATCCTCGACCAGGTTTTCCCAGACGGGGCGTTGCGTGAGCCACGTCCCTTCACTGGCGTTCCAGTACCAGCCGTGACCAGCGCTGACGTAGACTGTCTTGCCGGCCAGAAAGCCAGCCTTGTCCGTCTGCAAGGCAACAACGCTTATGTCCCCCCTTTCCTCCGGCTTGTGGGTCAGGGGCGGCTCCTGCAGGAAAGCGGATAGATCACGGAAGGTACCGTCTGGGGCAGTGGGGTCTTGGGCCAGGACGTGGACGATGAGGCGGTTATTGGGGGAGCCATCCGGGATGCCCGCGGCGGCCATGAGCTCCGTCCGGAAGGGTTGCGTGGTTTTGACGATCTGCTCCACAACCTGATCAGAGAGCAGGGGATTGAATTCCTGGGTTAGGAACTCCTCGGGCAGGTCGAGATAGATGCTGACCCGAGATCCCTCCACGCTGAGCTGGACCAGCCTGGACCCACTGGGAATGGCCGACCAGACGCCGGCCACCTGTTCCTCGGCGGTGGGGCCGGCCATGAGGGCCTCCAACGCGGCTTGTAGCCGTTGCGTGACGTCGCCGTCTGGGGGCAGCGAGCGCTCCACGCAGTAGACGTCCACGCCACGACGGAAGCAAACGGGTGTGTCGCCAACCGTAGCCTGGGCATAGCTCAGGCTACGTGCGCCAACGATCAAGAATAGACCGGGCAGCAAAATGATACCGAGAAGTAAGATTAGTCGAGGTAGCTTTTTAAGATAAGGTGTTTTCATAGGGTATAAATGTCACAGGAAGCCTTTGCAGCTCTTGGGTACTTCCAGAGGAGGATGTAATCAATACAACATCGCCCAGAAACGCCCACAATCTCTTTCGAGGCGGTGGATTGCAATCCCCACCTGACTCGGTTTGATTGATATGGGTGTGTTCAAAACCAGTTAGAACCGCAGCTCTAGCAGGATGACAATCCGGCGGGTCGAGCCGTGGACTTTCGTCCACTTGGAGCAGTTCACTAACTCATTTTGAATGCACCCGATTGATATGGGTGCATTCAAAATGGTTTGTAGGGGCGGGTCTCGTGCCCGCCCTGGGCACACCGACAAGGGAGTGCCCCTCCCACTCATTTTGAATACACCCAATTGATTAAGGTACGAAGCTCAACTTACCTGACGGCAGGTGCTTTCAGGGTGACCATCATCTGCATAAATTGTTGGTGCATCTGCTCAATCTGCGGGGCGTCCACGATGATCGCATTGTCTGGCTCACGCTTGAGAAGTGCGTAGGTGCTATGCATAGGGACGTTGAAATCGGGGTTGGAGGGATCGCTAAACATCTGCTTGATCAGGGAATTTAACTCCTTCTCTGAGGCAATCATCATGACGCGCGTGGCAAACGTATCGCCGATGATTGTCTGACCACGATGTGGACCTTCCTCAGTGGTCACATGCACCAGGGCCGGCTTCGTGGGGCCGCCTAAATCTTCTTGGATGGCGACCATAGCGGCCACCACGTCGGGCAGCGCAGCGGCGACTTCTCCCTGGCCCATCGACTTGACCTGCGCAAAGGCTTGAATGGCCGGCAAGATTACTTGAAAGACGGGACTGCCCCCAGCAGCCAGTTGCTCCAGATCCTCCTGGCTAAGGACGAACTGTTGTACGGCCTCGGCCAGCGCCATCTTCAGCGGTATTCTGGAGTTCAACACGACGCTCAACGCCTCCGGATCTTGCCAAATGTTGAAGTCAATGAGCTGCGGGACGGCTTGCCGGGTGCCTCCAACCACGATGATCTGGCCAAACCGGCGCATTTCGTCGGGATACTGGTGGATGGCTTCGGCTATGTTGCTCAGTGGCCCTAGCGCCAGTATCGTAGCCCCAAGATGTGCCACGGCTTGGTGACGGTAGAAGTTGGTGATATCGTGGGACAGGCCTCCCAGGTCGTGAGGATTTTGAAATCCCACACCCCACAGGCCATCCGGCCCGTGAAGCGACATTGAGTATTGATTTGGTGCCTTGATCAACGGTTCAGAGCCAATCACTAGCGGGATGTCGGAGCGCCCTGCCGCATCCAAGAGAGTCAGCACATTGTTGGCAGCATATTCGGGGGATGTATTTCCCCGGACGGTGGCAACACCCAGGATTTCCACCTCTTGAGAAGGCAGACTCAGCAGCCAGGCGATGGCCGCTGCATCGTCGACCCCCGCATCGGTGTCGACGATTAGCTTAAGGGGAGGTTCGTCTGTGGGAACAGACTCGCCTGAACCATAGACATAAGTGGGCTCGCTTGTTAGTTGTGATGTCATCGGTGCCTCCACTCCACCTGTTTTGATTAGGGTGTATTCAAAATGGGTTAGCCCTGGCCACCCACAGGACGCCCCTACAACCGAAACTGAATGCACCCTTTTGATTGTGCCATAGCTGTTTGAGCCATGTAGTGGTCTACCTGTACCTCCTCAACAACTCAAGACGTTTCGGAAAGTGGTATTCATACCCGAAAGCAAACGGAATACGCAGCACGCAATACGCAATACGCAGTACGCAATACGCAGTACGCAGTACACAATACGCAGCGCGTTTGTTGCGAGTTTGTGCTTTGGGTTATTATTTTCCTGGCATTGCCATAATGGTTGAGCTTCATTGCCGCGTTTAGTTGAACTTTGTTTAGTTTTTCGTGTTCAGTCCAGTAACACTATAGCATACTTTCTGCACAATTACGGTTACAAGTTGGTTACAACGGTCAGGCCGGCCCGGCTTACGTTTGCCAGACATCGACCTGACGTGTATACTGCCTATCACCACATACCTGATATCCTGCTAGAGGTTACCTAATGCCCCCTGAAACGCTTCTCCGCCTCTACGAAGCGGCCGAGGCGCGAGACACCTTGCTGGCTCGCAAGCTCGTAGGTGACGTGGACGTGACTCCAACACTGGCGGCCGGCATCGAGCGTGTGTTCGGCCAGCAACTGACCCCCGACGAGGCAGTGCGTCGCTTGCTGGCCGACGTGTGTGAGCGAGGCGATGCCGCCCTGCGTGACTGGACGCAACGCATTGACGGCGTGGCGTTGGAAGAATTGGCGGTTCCGCCTGAGGCACTGGCGCTCGCTTACCAGTCCCTGGCTCCCGACTTGCGCGACGCTATGCTGGTGTCAATCGATCGGGTGCGCACCTTCCACCAGAAGCAACCATCGGGAAGCTGGCTGGATTGGTCCCCTGATGGCAGCGCGCTGGGCCAAATCGTCCGACCGTTGGAGCGGGTGGGCGTCTACGCGCCCGGCGGGCGCGCTCCTTATCCCAGCACACTCATTATGTGTGTGGTGCCTGCTCAAGTGGCCGGCGTAGAGGACATCGTGGTCGTCACGCCGCCGGGCTCTGACGGTGAGCCGGCTCCGGTCATTCTGGCCGCCGCCCATGCCTGCGATGTGGAGCAAGTCTATCGCGTTGGTGGGGCGCAAGCCATCGCCGCCCTGGCCTACGGCACGGGCAGCATCTCCCGCGTGGACAAGATCGTCGGTCCCGGCAACATCTTTGTGGTGCTGGCCAAACGGCAGGTGTATGGGATGGTGGACATTGACGGGCTGCCTGGTCCCACCGAGACGCTGGTCATCGCCGATGCCGAAGCCGACCCGACCCTGGTCGCCGCCGACCTGTTGGCTCAGGCCGAGCACGACACTCTGGCCAGCGCTATCCTGGTCACCCCCAGCCGTTCGCTGGCCGAGGCGGTCCAGGTAGAGGTCTCCCACCAGATAGAGAAATTGAGCCGGGCCGAGATCATCGCCGAGAGCCTGCGCGCAGGGGGTGGTCTCGTCCTGTGCGCCGACCTGGACGAGGCGGTAGATCTGGCCAACCTATACGCCGCCGAGCACCTCTGCCTGCACGTGGCCGATCCCTGGTCGCTGGTGGGGCTAGTGAAACACGCCGGGGGCGTCTTCCTGGGCGAGAATTCTTACGAGGTGCTGGGCGACTACGTGGCCGGGCCCACCCACGTCATGCCGACTATGGGCACCGCTCGCTTTGCTTCGCCCCTCAGCGTGCGCGATTTCACCAAGATCATCAGCCTGTTTGCCCTGGGCGAGGACGAGGCGCGCGAGATCGGTCAAGCCGCGCAAACACTGGCAGAGGCGGAGGGGCTCACCGCTCATGCGGCGGCAGTCGCCAGAAGGACACGAAGTAATGCGAGGGAGGAAAGAGGAGACTACTGAACACACTATTGGGACAACTATTTTTCTGGAATAGCCTTATTGTGTTGATCAGTCTCGTTGGGAGAGCTCCCCGATGCTCTCAAACGATACGACGCAGATGCTTCCCGCAACACCCTTTGACGCTCTGCCTCCTGGGGGAAGACGGCCACGAAAAATGCTCGGACTGCCCGACTGGTCACTTCAGCTTCATTCTGGCATATACCCGCTTTAACTAATTCCTTTACCAACGTCAGAGTCTCAGTGGAGGCAGGTAACATTTCGGTCGGTTCGCCGTCACCAATCAACGCCTGTCTCAGTGAGAGATAGTCGTCCCAGGCATCATTGGCCGATAGGAGTTCATCTTCAGGTGCCTTGTATCTATTCATAAATGCTCTGACCTTTCGTATGACGACAATGACGCTCAGATTGTAGCACAGATAGCGGTGTCCACGCAATGAACGAATTCACTATAACCCAACTCCTCCGTCCCGACGTGGCGACTATGGAGCCCTACACCCCCATCCTCCCCTTCGAGGTGCTCAGCGAGCAACTGGGCTACGCGCCGGAGGAAATCGTCAAGCTCGACGCCAACGAGAACCCTTACGGCCCGTCGCCCCGGGTGCACCAGGCGTTGGCAGCCATGGCCTATCCGCACATCTACCCCGACCCCGAATCGCGCCATCTGCGCCGCGCTCTGGTTGATTACACCGGAGTGCCTATGGACTATCTGCTGCTCGGCCACGGCGCCGACGAGCTGATCGACCTGGTGATGCGCCTCTTTATCGAGCCGGGGGACGTAGTCCTCAATTGCCCGCCCACTTTTGGGATGTACCCATTCGACGCCGCCGTCAACGGTGCACGCGTTTTGTCCCTCCCCCGCCACGCCGACTTCAACTTGGATGTGGAAAGGATCGTCGCCGCCGTCGCCGAGCAGCCGCGTGCCAAGCTGCTCTTCGTCACCTCACCCAACAACCCCGATGGCAGCCTCCTGGGTGACGACGACTTGTGCCGCTTACTTGAGCTTCCGCTGGTCGTGGTGCTCGACGAGGCTTACGTGGAATTCGCCGGGCCGGAGCACAGCCGCATCCATTGGGTGCCAGAGCATGACAACCTGATGGTGCTGCGTACCTTCAGCAAATGGGCCGGACTGGCCGGGCTGCGTTTGGGCTACGGGGCTTTCCCGTTACCCATTATCGAGCACTTGTGGAAGATCAAGCAACCTTACAATATAAGCGTGGCTGCCCAGGTCGCCGGGTTGGCTTCGCTGGCCGACATGGACTATTTGCGAAGCAACGTAGCCCGCATCGTCGCCGAGCGAGAGCGGCTGATAACCACTTTGAGCCAGGTTCCGTATTTGCGTTCCTATCCCAGTTATGCTAATTTCATCCTGTGCCGGGTGGTAGGGCGCGATGCTTACGCCCTCAAGGAGGCGCTGGCTGCGCGCGGTATCCTGATCCGCTACTACAATTCCCCCGGCTTGGCCGATCACGTCCGCTTCAGCGTCGGAACCCCGGAGCAAACGGAGCGCTTGGTTGCGGAACTCATGAGAGTTGAGAGTTAGAGATTGAAGAGGGGCGTATGACCTCACGCACGGCGACGGTTCGCCGCGAGACAGGCGAGACTCAAATCGAAATCACCCTCAATCTCGACGGGCGCGGTCGGGCCCAGATCAACACCGGCGTCGGCTTCCTGGATCATATGTTGGTCGCCCTGACCCGTCACGCCCGCTTCGATCTGACCGTGGACGCCAGCGGCGACCTGCACGTCGATGAGCACCACACGGTGGAGGATGTGGGCATCACCCTCGGGGCAACATTAGGCCAGGCACTGGGCGACCGGGCGGGCATCACTCGCATGGGACACGCCGTCGTGCCGATGGACGAGGCGCTGGCGTTGGTGGCGGTGGACATCGGCGGGCGGGGCTATTGTGTCTTCGACGGGAGTTTTGACACCTCCCGTATTGGCGACATGGGAACCAGCCTGGTGCCCCACTTCTTAGAGTCGCTGGCGATGGAGGCACGTATGAACCTGCACGCCCGCTTGCTGGCCGGGCGCGACGACCATCACCGGGCCGAGGCTCTCTTCAAAGCTCTGGCTCGCGCCCTGCATCAGGCCACTCGCCTCGACCCCACGCTGGGCGGTGATGTGCCCAGCACAAAAGATTTCATTGCAACGTAGACAATAAAAGAGAGTAGATCACTATGGCATCCATCGAAGACGTGCAAAACCTCCCCTGGTCTGACTATGGGCTGCGTGCCCTTGCTATCGCTCTGGTGTGGGTCGCCGTCTGGCTTCTGACCCGCTACCTCAGCCGGGTCATCAACAACCTTGACGATCATCTTGAAGGCATTGACATCGACGACCGCGAGATGAAGGCCCTGGACCGGGTACTGGATTACGTAATCATCATCGTCGGCGCCATCGCCACGCTTGCCATTCTGGACCTTACCCAGCTCTTTTTCAGCGCCCTCACAGCGGCGGGCATTATCACCATCATCGTCGCCTTTGCGGTGAAGGACGTGGCCGCTAACTTTATCTCGGGTATCTTTATTTTGCTCGATCGGCCCTTTGTCAGCGGTGATTTCATTGAAATCGGTAGCTACAGCGGTACGGTGCATAAGATATCGTTGCGTTCTACAGAGATTGTCACCTTCGAAGGGCCGGTCGTGACCATTCCTAACAGCAAGTTGGCTACCGACCCGACCATCAACTACTCGGTTGCAGCCAAGCGGCTCATCGAGATCAAGGTAGCAGTGCCCAAAGATTGTGACCTGGGCAGGTCCATCCAGGTTCTGCGCGACGTGGCCCAACTCGAAAGCCGCCTCAAGGCTGACGAAAACGTCACCATATGGGTATCAGACATTGACGACCGTGGGGTGGACCTGTTGCTGAGATGCTTTGCCCCGACCGATGTCTGGCTACAAGTCCGGTCAGACCTGCGTCGCCGCATCGTCGAAGAGTTTCAGCAACAAGGGCTGGAGCTGGCCGTGCCTGTACAAAGGATCATATATCCCAATCAGGCTGTAGAAGAGGCTGTCCCGGCGGCCGCTCTGTCTCCCGAGCGAGCATAAGCCCAACACTTTTCGGAAAGTGGCATTCATACCCGAAAGCAAACGGAATACGCGGTACGCAATACGCAGTACGCAATACGCAGTACGCAATACGCAGCTCGTTCGTCGTGAGTTTTTTGTATAGCGTAGTTTTAGTCATATCAAGGGCTTTCCGAGAGATCTCAAACCCATAGGGAGGTAATTCATGAGCGCACGTGGAATGTACTTTGAGGAATTCGAAGTAGGCCATGAGGTGGTCAGCGTGGGTCGTACCATCACCGAGACCGACGTCGTGACCTTCGCCGGCCTTTCCGGTGACTACACTCAGCTTCACACCGACGAAGAGCACGCCAGGGGAAGTCTCTTCGGCAAACGCGTCGCCCACGGCGTGTTGGTGCTGTCGATTGCCACCGGACTGGCAGTTCGTCTGGGCTTCATCGAGGGGACGGCCCTGGCCTTCCGCGAGTTGTCGTGGAAGTTCAGCCAGCCTGTCTTTTTTGGCGACACTATCCACGTCAAGGCCCGTGTCAAAGAGCTAAAACCGATGCCCCGCCTGGGCGGTGGCTCGGTCATCTTCGACGTGTGGGTCATCAACCAGGATGGGAAAACTGTCCAGAAAGGCGAGTGGAATATGCTGGTAGCCAGCAAAGAGAGGACGGACTAACCCCAAAAATGAAACTCGTCCAAGAGCGCTGCACCGGCTGTGCCTATTGTGTTTTGGTCTGCCCTGACGAGGCTATCACCAGCGACGGCTGGGCCGAAGTACTGGCTGAACGCTGTACCGACTGCAACCTGTGTTATTACGCGTGCCCCAACGACTGCTTCCTCCCCGATGTGCCGCTTAAGCCCTATCGTCCGCGTCTGCGCCAGCGATACAACGCCGTAATTATCGGGGCGGGCATTGGCGGCCTGATGGTCGGGGCAGCACTGGCCCAGGCTGGACATTCGGTCGCCGTCTTCGAGAAGCTGAGTTTTCCGGGAGGTCGTTACACCGAGCTCGACTATCGCGGCGTGGCCGTCACCACCGGTGCGTGGACCAGCCTGGGTCCCAAGAGTCACATCGGGCGCTTCTTGGCCGATCTGGGGATTGAACTGGATTACGTGTCGCTGGACGACGTGGGGCTAAGCGAGCAATACAGCATCCGCTTTCCCGACGGGCGACATTACTCCTCGCTATTGGACCTGCTGACCCCCGACGCCCGCCGCGCCTGGCTGCGGGCCATAGCCGCGGGGCGGCGTCGGGCACCGCTTGATGTGAGCGCCCACGATTACATAGGAAGTTTCTCCGATGACCCTGACTTGCTGGCGGCCGTGGATGCTATCGCTGCCACTGCCTCTGGCCTTAGCAGCCACCACATGCCTGCCACCGAATACGTCCAGATCACCCTAGACGCCCGAGAAGCCGGCCCCGACTTCGCCATGCCCATCGGCGGCGTGCGGAGTATCATCAAATCGCTGGCCCGTGCGCTGCGCGCGGCGGGTGGTGATCTCTTTTTACGCACCCCGGTTACGCGTATCCTGGTGACCGATGACCGGGCGACGGGCCTTGAATTGGAGGATGGACGCCAGGTAGACGCCAGCGTGGTGTTACACAACGGCGGCCCCGGCCGCCTGGTGGATCTGGTCGGCCCTCATAACCTGCCCCCCGATTATCTGAGCCGGTTGCGTGGCTTAAAAGGCGTAGATTGTGCCGCTCTCTTCTGCGCCACCCGCCAGCCCTTGTTTGAGGACGCTCCGATCCTGATGACACCCGGCTGCCGGCGCGTGGTAGGGGTCTTCGCTCCCACCCGGCTCGATCCAGCTCTCAGCCGCGAAGGGCTACATCTCTACGACGCTTTTTTGCCCGTGTACGACGATGACCGGAGCGCCGAGCTTGAACTGGCGTTGGCCGACATGCGCGCGCTTTTCCCCGCCTTCGACGATACTCTGGCCTGGTACGTGCCGATGTTTTTCACCGGGGACTGGCCTGGTACCGAGAGCGGGCAAACCTTCGGCCAGACCGGAGAGAACCGGCTGGACCCGGTTACCCCCATCGCGGGATTATATTTAGTAGGCATGGACGTGAAGGGCAGCGGCGTGGCCGGTGACCTCATCCCCGTCGGCGTGCGTCGCCTGCTGGACGTTTTGGACTGCTCGCTTGGCTGATTCAAGCTTTAGGCATCAGCCGTGAGACAGGGATGCCGCACAGAAACTTAAACGTCACGTCGCCAGCGTTAACGTAGGTGTGCTGGGCATCGGGTGGCACAAATACCACGTCGCCCACGCCCACGTCGTGCCACTTGCCGTCGATTTGCACGCGGCCCTTCCCCTCAAATATAAAATTCTCGTGCTCAAAGGGGTGCGTGTGATCGGGTGTGTGGCCGCCGGGAGCCACTTCAATGACGCGTACGGCGTATACGGGCGCACCATCCTTTTCCTCGTCAATGATCCAGCGGACGGTCACCCCGGGCGCTTCGTCACCGTAGACCTCAGCCGGCACCTGGGTGTAATGGCAGACTTTGGCGGTTGGTTTGGTCATCCTTTTCCTCCCCTCCAGCTTCATTATTTGCTCCCCCTGGATTGCCAAATCCAGGGGTCATTAGGTGCGCAAAGTCTAGAGCAGAAGAGAAGATATGTCAAGCGATGGTTAGGTGGGCAGCGGGAATGGACAAAGGCTCATGTTCAGAACAAGTGACAGTATGGTGAGATACGATGAATGGACTTTCCCAAATTTGTTTTTGCATTCGTACGTTCGCACTTGTTCTGAACATGAGCTGGACAAAATGAATCGTATAAGATACAATAGGTCCCTGTGTGAAATCTGTATCAAACAAGGTGGGGATGGCTAATCCCGGCCACCTATCCATCCACCTCTTGAATAATAGGACGTAACCATGCTGTTCTCTGACACCCTGGTTTTGATCAAAGGCGCTGGCGACCTGGCCACCGGGGTCGCCTATCGTCTGCATCGCTCTGGCTTTCCCCTGCTGATGACCGAACTCCCCATGCCGTTGATGGTACGTCGCACCGTCAGCTTTGGCCAGGCGGTGTACGATGGTGAGGCAACGGTCGAGGGGGTGACCGCCCGGCGCGTGGATGATCCTCAGGATGGTCTTGCCCTCGCTCGTCAGGGCGAGGTCATCCCGGTGCTGGTGGACCCGGAGGCCCACTCTGTGGAGGTTTTCAAGCCGAGGGTGTTGGTGGATGGCACTATGGCCAAGCGCAACACCGGCACCCGCATCAGCGACGCGCCGCTGGTCATCGCTCTGGGACCGGGTTTTACCGTGGGCGTTGATTGTCACGCCGCCATTGAGACCAATCGCGGTCATTGGCTGGCCCGCATCATCTACGAGGGTTCCCCCCAACCCGATACCAAGACCCCCGGTAAGGTGAAGGGCTACGCCCGGGGCCGCGTGATCCGCGCCCCGGCCGACGGCCACCTGCATCCCACCGCGCGCGTCGGCGACCGGCTACATAAGGGAGACCTCATCGGCCACGTGGGCGGTCACGAGGTACGGGCCATGTTCGATGGCGTGCTGCGCGGGCTGATTCATCCCAGCGTGCGGGTGACCGAGGGCCTCAAAATCGGCGATTTGGACCCGCGCGACGTGGATCGTCATTGTTTCACGATCTCCGAGAAATCCTTTGCCATCGGTGGCGCTGTATTGGAGGCAATTTTGGCGTGGTTAAACCAGGGGGTAGGAAGTAGGGAGTAAGGAGTAGGAAGTAGGAAGCGTGCCGCGATCACTGGCTAAGTCTTACGCAATACGCAATACGCAGTACGCAATACGCAGTACCCCAACGTGTCGAGCCTATGGAATTGAGTCGCGCGCTACGAATTCAGACCAAGGAGATCGTCGCCTTTGTAGGCGGTGGCGGTAAGACGAGCGCCATGTTTCGCCTGGCGGACGAACTCGTCGCGGAGGGGCGGCGTGTAGTCACCACCACCACGACCCACATCTTCTCCAGCCAAATCGCCCTGGCTCCTTGCCACATCATCCACGCCAGGGGCCAATCTATTCGTCAACTCACTGACTCATTAGCTCAGCAACTTGTCTCTCATCCCCACATCCTGGTCGTCGGGGAGCCCGATCACGAGACCGGCAAAACATCCGGCGTAACCCCGCAGGTTGTGCAGGCCATAGCCTCCCTACCAGAGATAGACGTCATCCTCAACGAAGCCGACGGCGCGCGCATGCGTCCCTTCAAGGCCCCCGCCGACCACGAGCCGGTGGTGCCCGGGTGCACCACGGCCCTGGTGCCGGTCGTCGGCATCGATACTCTGGGCCGTCCGTTGACTGACGAATACGTTCATCGCGCCGGTCGCGTGGCGGAGTTAGCCGACGTCGAGGCCGGTGTGGAGGTGACGCCGGAGATTGTTGCTTCAGTCCTGGCTCATCCCCGGGGTGGATTGAAAGGATTGCCAACTGGGGCGCGGGCGGTGTCTCTAATTAACAAAGTGGAAAGCGCCGAACAACTAAACGCTGCGCGCCAGCTCGCCCGCCAGTTACTGGCCCACCAGGAGATTGACGCCGTGTCCATCGGGGCAGTACAGCGCGAGGACCCGGTGCTCGAAGTCCGTGGACGGGTGGGGGCCGTCGTGCTGGCGGGGGGCGAATCCAAACGCTTCGGCACGCCCAAACAATTGCTGTCCTGGGAGGGGGGTACCTTGCTAGGGCACGTGCTAGACATGGCCCTGGCCTCACAAGCAGAGCCGGTCGTCGTGGTACTAGGCCACCAGGCCAACGCCTGCCGGGCTGCTATCGGTGACCGGCCGGTGAAAGTCATCGTCAACCCCGATTGGGCCCAGGGGCAAAGCACTTCCGTCCAGGCGGGACTGGCCGCCCTGCCCGCCGACGTTAGCGGCGCGCTTTTCCCCCTGGTCGACCAGCCAGGCGTCACCCCGGCCGTCATCAACGCGTTGATCGAGCGCCACCAGGCCACTCTGGCACCGGTCGTCTGGCCGGAGTACCAGGGCCGACGCGGCAATCCTGTCCTCTTCGACCGGGACACCTTCCCCCATCTGATGCGCCTCACCGGCGACACCGGCGGCCGGCCGGTACTAAACACCTACGCCGGACAAGCCGAGCGTGTGCCGGTCCCCGATGCCGGCGTTCTGTTCGACATCGACACCCCGCATGATTACGCCAAAGCCCATGTGAAGGGTGCATTTCAATAATCGCCGTTCTTAAAGACGACCGGCAGACGGAGCACATACGGCACAAACCCCGTCCACGTGGCCTGGTTGTCCGCAGGGTCGTCATAGCTCGTAAGCCCTGTGATTTCTACGGTGCTGGTCAGGTGAGTGCCGACCGGCAGAGCAGCCTCCGCGGTTGCGGTAACCACGAACGAGCCTCGAGTGTAAGGGGCCAGGTCTCCTACCTGCCACACGACGGTGCCGCTGTCCGGTTGGGTGGCTGGGACTCCACTGTCGTCCTCGACGTACGTCAGCCCCAGACCGAGGGTGTCGGTGATCACCACGCCAGTTGTTTGGTTGGGACCAGGGTTGGCGTATTCGACTGCAAGCGCAGTTAACGTGCCGGTCATGGCCGTGGCAGGGCCAGTGTGTTCCACGTTTACGCCCGGCGGGATAATCTCCGCCAGCTCTGCCAGCGTAGCGACGGTCGCCTGCACAAACTTCGTGGCGTAGGGAAGGTCCAGCTTGTCCAGCGTGTCGCTGGTCTTGTGGTAATCGGGGCTAAAATCCTGGGAATCTTCGGCGACGAGGATGGCCGGGTAGCCCTGATACCAGAAACGGGCATGGTCGCTGGCCCACGTAGCACCGAAGGTGATGGTTTCAGGGACCAGCGAAACGCTGTAAGTAGTGTTTGCGTTCAGAAAGGCCGTCCCCAAGGCTTGCGAGTTACCCCGCGTCCCGGCGTGGATTTCCATGACGTCATCATCGTTGGAATCCCAGGCGATCATATCCAGGTTGATGGTCCCGCCGATGTCCGTCCCGGCTGAGCGCGCCTCTGCCACGTAGTAGTAACTACCGAAAAGCCCTTGCTCCTCAGCGGAAAAGGTCACAAAACGCAACGTGTGCCGGTAGCGATACTGGCCCAAAACGCGAGCCGCCTCCAGCACTGCGGCTACCCCACTGGCATTGTCATCCGCGCCGGGGGCAGCGTTGTAAGGATCGTCGGAGATCGAGTCGTAATGGGCGCAGGCGATGTAAATGGTGTCGTCCCCCGGTCCCCAGCCGTCCAGCGTTCCCTCGATGTTGTCCAGCGACGTACTGCCTAAGCTGAAATTATGGTACCGGACATCCAAACCCAGCGCCTGCATGCGGTCACGGATGTAATCGCGCTCAATCGTCAGCTCTGGCGCGTAGGTGTAACGCGAGCGCTCGGCATCCCAACCCGGGACTGCATCATCATCCTGGAGATTAAGAATGGTGGTGTAGATTTCTGTTTCGGACACCGAATCGACCAGGTTCTGGATGAGGGGATCATGTTCCTGGATGGTGATGGTTGAAGCAGTTACCTGGACGGGGGGCGGCGTGGCCGGCAAGACGATGGGGCCCAGGAGCTTCTGAATAAAGAAGCCTTCGACCGCCAGCGATTCAGCCTCGGCTGGGTCAGCCTTGACGATATAGACGTCTTCCACATACGGGTACACTTGCTCGTGGCGGTACAGGAGATCAGTATCACCCGTGGAAGGCGGAGTGACCAGGTAGTACAGCTCAGGTGCTGCCGGCGCATCGAGAACGCGCACCTCAAACCCCAGGCTGTGCAGTGTAGCCAATTCCTCGGATGAGACGAGCGCCGCCAGCCGATCTGCTTGCCAGTCGAGCCAGTGGAGATTCAATGAAGCCAGGCGTCCCAGGTCATCCCCGTCATCGTAGGCGATCACGACCAGGGACGACGAAGGTGGGCCTGGTGGAGAATCAGCCATCGCGCCCAGCGCAGCTATGCCTGAATAGCTCAACGCCGACAGCAGCAGCGCGCAAACCAGAACAGTCAGAACACGCTTCAACCTTTCAGGTATCGTGCCCCTCCTTGCTCGGTAGGTCTCCTCAAAACCTGGACAAGGTTCAGATGTCCATAAAAACTGGGGTAACAATGCAGACGAAGGCTCATTATTGGCCCAAACCTTTTCGTCATTCGTCGTTCGTCTTTCGTCCAATGCTGATCGTTACGGTTATTCAACCGCAATGGGTATTTGCGGATATACATCCGCCGATTATGGGTTGCAGATACATATCTGCAACCATCAGGAAAGTAACTCTACGAGAAAGAAAGAACAACCTTAATCGCTCCGTCGTCCTTGGTATCGACCAACTCCATGCCTCGCTGTGCCTCCTCAGCCGGGAGCACGTGGGTGGCGATGGCTTCGACGTCGACTTGACCCGAAGCAGCCAGTTCGATGGCTTCTCGCATATCGACGTGGTGCGTCATAGTACTGCCGATGATGTGCAATTCTTTCCCGATGATGTCGTAGGCCGTCATCTGGAGCGGAGCCTCCGTCAACAGGGCGACCAGCACGATCCGGCCTCGTGGCTTCGTCATCTCCACGGCACGGTTGACCAGTGACACGTCGTCGGCCGTGATAAAGGTCACGTCGACACCTTCACCTCCGCTCACTTCTTTGACCTTATCAACGAAGTTGTCGTCCGGCAGCAGGAAATCGTGCGTGGCCCCCAATCGTTCACGCGCAGCGTCCAGGCAGTGCTGGCGAATGTCGGCGGTTATGATCGGACCGGCTCCATAGACCCGGCAGACGCCTGACAAGAGCCCGCCGATGGAACCTGCCCCCAGTATGGCCACCGACTCGCCGGCTGTCAGGCCGGTCTGCTTGACGACGTGAACGCCTACTGTCAAAGGCTCAATCAGGCTGCCCTGTTTGTAGGATAGGTTTTCCGGCAGATGGAAAACTGCTTTCTCTTGGGCCAGGATATACTCACCAAATCCGCCGGGCCAGGCATGTGTACCCAGTACCATTTTGTTGGGACAGTGGTTGATGTACCCGGTGCGGCAATAGGTGCACTTGCCGCACGTCCACTGGGGATCCACGACCACCCGGTCACCCACGGAATGATCGGAGACTCCCTCAGCTACCGCCACGACGTCGCCAGCCACCTCGTGCCCAAGGATCACCGGTGCTATCCGGTAAGGATGTGTCCCGTGGAACGCATGTATCTCTGAGCCGCATACACCGACCATTCTGACTTGTATCAATACTTGGTCGGCACCGTCGATGGTTGGCATGCTGGCCTGGGTCATCACCATATGCCCCGGGCTTTCTAATAACGCTGCTCGCATTGCTTACACCTCTAATCAGTTATTCTTTTAGTTTATGTAAAGTCAAGAAGCCGGTTTTTTTGTCGTCTGACCATAGGTTTTGGCACGTTGCCAGGTGCTTCTTCATAGTTGCGGTTGCACACTGAAGTTCAAAAACCCGGTTTCTTATTAAGCAAATCCCCGATTTTGCCAAATCTTCGATTTGGGGGCAAAAGGCCGGGATTTGACAATCCCTGGCGAGCAAACAAGTATGGACCTATTTACGCTGAGATGGACTAGGTCAGAGAGGGCATTTCGATAGCATTATCGCGCCGCTCGCGCATGTTCTTCTCAAACGACTCCGGATAACGATCCGGCAGGTGAGAGACCTCGCTCAGTCGCTTCAGCGGTTCTCCCGCCAGCCGCCAGCCGGTGGCGCCCACATTGTCCCGCAAGTGCTCGGCGGTCCGGACGCCCGAGATCACCGACGAAACCCCGGGTTGATCCAGCAACCAGCGCAGCGCCACCTGGGCCGGGGTCCGCCCCAGCTCCCGGGCAACGTCTAACAACGTGGACAGAGTCTCGTCCGCATTGGCTGCAAAAAAGGGCTCGTGCCAGTTCCATTTCTCTTCGGAGCGCGTCCCCGAAAGCAGCCGTTGACCGGGCTTGTACTTGCCCGTGAGAAAACCACCGGCCAGCGGAGCCCAGGGCACAATCCCCACTGCCTTGTGTAGACACAGCGGCACCAGTTCCTGCTCGATGTCGCGTACCACCAGGCTGTACTGCGGCTGGTAGCACTCGAAGCGCGCCAGGTTGTTCGAATCGCTGATCCACAGGGCCTCACACAGACGCCACGCCTGGTAGTTGCTACAGGCAATGTAGCGCACCTTGCCCTGGCGCACCAGATCGTCCAACGCCTTAAGCATCTCCTCCAGCGGTGTCTGAACGTCGACGTGGTGGATGTAGTAGATGTCCACGTGTTCCATCTGCAACCGCCTGAGGCTATCCTCGATGGCGTTCATAATGTGGACCCGCGACATGCCTGAGTCGTTGGGGCCATGCCCCATCGGATTGAAGAACTTGGTGGCCACCACGGCTTCTCGGCGTCGCCCTTTCAGCGTCTTGCCCAGTATCTCCTCCGCCAAGCCCAGGCTGTAGCCGTCGGCCGTGTCGAAGAAGTTGATCCCGGCGTCGAAAGCCAGGTTCACGATGCGTTTGGCCTCGTCTTCATCCGTACTGGCCCCAAAGGTCATGGTGCCCAGGCATATCTCTGATACTTTCAGCCCGCTACGTCCTATTCTTCGGTATTCCATAACATCTTTCCCCCACTCAATGTGGCTATGACCGTATTGCCATTCCAGTTGCTCACGTTCAGCCAGAGACGGGCAATCCGGAGGGTTCCTGCCGGCCTCCTGACAAACCCAATAGCCGGCGTGTCTCCGCTACACCGGCTACTGGGCGTCCCACTTCTTTGGCAATCCGCACCAGCCGCTCGATCAACTGGGCGTTGCTCTTCGCGGGCTCGCCGGGGCGATAATAGACGTTGTCCTCGAAGCCCGCCCGCGCGTGCCCGCCCATCAGAATCGCCATTGAGCTTGCCCACAGATCGTGGCCGCCATGGCCGAGCACCCCCCAGATTGAGCCCGAAGGAACTGACTCGGCCAGATGCAGCAGGTTCTTGGCCGTGGCGGGTACGGCTCCCGCCTGGCCCAATGCGAAGTTGAACAGGTATGGCCTTTCAATCAACCCCTCCTCGGCGTAGCGCATGGCATTGGCGATCATACCAGTCTCGAAGATGGCGATGTCGGGTTTGATGCCCCGGGTGTGCATTTCCTTGACCCAATAGTCAATGTCCTGGGGAGAGTTGACGTAGACGCCTGCATCATAGTTGACCGAACCGGGATTAAGTGAGGCTAATTCGACGTCAGTTTGCAGCGAAACACATCTTTCAGCCGGGGATAGGGTGCCCACCCCACCCGTCGAACCCTCGAGGATGATGTCGCATCGCTCACGGATAAGCTCCAGGGTACGGCGAAACGCAGCCAGGTCGTTGGTGGGATGACCACCCTCGTCCAGCACGTGTAGGTGAGCCAGGCTGGCTCCGGCATTATAGGCCCGATATACTTCGTCGGCAAGTGCCTCCGGTGTCAATTTCAGCCCAGGGATGCGGTCGAAATGAGCTGGAGGGACGCAAGGCGCCACCGTAATAACCAGTTTGTCCATAGATCTCTTTCTCTCTACTACAACTTTAAGCTTAGCTCATTCGTAGTGACGACTTCAGTCGCTCGTGGCCTTGGGCGACTGAAGTCGTCACTACCTGCGCATGGGTTCTCAGCTACCTACCTAAGTTTCGCCCAAAGTAACGACAACTTGCTGATGGGCGAGTAAGGAAGCAAGGCCAGTACATAGTTCGTTGGCGAATGGATCGGCCTGATTAAGGGCGATCAGCAAGGGCTGAGCATA
>DAOUMD010000243.1:0-7780 GCA_034412795.1 Anaerolineae bacterium | reverse complement strand
TCCTATCAAACCTCACGCGTTGCCCAGCCTGATCCTGAAGACGCCTAAACAGCTTGTCCAGTCTCCTTTCCTTGGACGCACCTTAAACTTGTGCAAATCTCTCTTGACTTTTGCTAGTAAGTCTACGCGCTCAGGGAGTCAGGGATCGGGGGAATCAGGACTCAGGGATCGGGAAAATGCAAATGCTGTATCCAATGGTCTTCCAGTTCGACCAGGTAGCGCAGATCAATAAACCAGAATTCGTAGCGGTATTGAGGCCGATAAAACAAGTACTTGGGCGTCGGGTCTGGCTCTATCTCATCTTTCTTGCTTTGCCAGGGACCAGGGGCCCCGTGATATTGGCGATTAAGAGCCATCGCCCGGCCCAAGGTGGCTTCGCTAGGCGGCTTTTCGTCCCGCTCTTGCTCCTGGTACTGCTTTTCTAACAGACCCCGGATCCGAAAGCGTCCGGCGCGAGGATATTCCTGTTGGAGGTCCAAGACTTCTTTGAGAAAGGGCAAGGTTAACTGATTAGCCGGATAGTTAGCTGGGCGGGTTCGCTGGTCTTCCAATCCGGCGAAGCCATCCCGCTCGAACGCCTCGATAATCTCATAGCAGCACCAGTTTGATTGTCGCGGCTCGCGCCTCAGGGCTCACAATAGCGCTGATGATACTTGCGGCGTAGCGGCGGTACTTGGTGCGGTACGCGGCGTCGATCTGGTCGTTGATGTCGGGGGCGGCGTCCACGAAGGTGACGTCTTTGTCGACGCCGCCAGCCTGAATGCGGCCTTTATGCCGCACCTGGACGCCACGGAACCAGGCTGAGGTGTGCCCGTTCACGGACCGGGCATACAGGTCGTCACCGATGCGGACCACCCAAATGGCGATGTGCGTCATGGCCGTGGTTGCCGTAGCGCCGTGCCAATGCTTCTCACCCGGCGGGAACCAGATCACGTCCCCCGGCCGGATTTCCTCGTTCACGCCTCCCCAGCTCTGTACCAGACCGCAACCGGCTGTCACGATCAGGGTCTGGCCCAGCGGGTGGTTGTGCCATGCCGTCCGAGCGCCAGGCTCGAACGAACACTGGCGCCGACCGCGCGTGCCGGATCGTGTGCCTCGAACAGCGAGTCAATTACAGCGCCGGCAGATTACTCGGCCGCCTGCACTACGGCCAGATGGGCGTTACTGGCCCTTCACGTACTTGTCGAAGAAGGCCACGGTGCGCTGCATGGCGACCCCGAAGTTGGTGCTGATGTTGTGGTTATCGTCCGGGTAGGTGTACAGTTCGTAGGGTTGCTGAGCCATCTCAAGTTGTTGAACTAAAGTTTCGGCCCACTTTATGGGTACCATCTCGTCGGTGATGCTGTGGTGAAGCTCAATCGGGCCGGAAAGGTCGGCCAGGTATGCGTTGGGCGAAATTGTGGCCCAATAGTCCGGATTCTCATCCGACGTACCGTACTTGTTGTTAAAATCTTCAACCCAGCCGTCGAAACTCTGTCCCCAGTGCCGGGCCGTCTCCGGGATGTCCCCCACATGTTCGGGGAAGTCGTGATCGTGACCGGGGAAGTGATTCCAGCGGGCGATGATGTCAGGGTAGGGGGCCACCACGCCGCCCCAAATCGCGCCCGCCTTGATATCTTTCGACACCACCATGGCGCGCAGGGTGAGCTGCCCGCCCATCGAGTGCCCCCACATGCCGATGCGATTGGGGTCGGCATCCTCATAAGCTTTCAGTGACGCTACCGCATTGAGCACGTCGGCAGTATAGGCCGGCGTGCCGTAGCCGCCACCCACGACATTGCCGCCCTCAGAGCTACCAAAGCCGCGGTAGTCGGACTTGAAGACGATGTAGCCGTTGCGGGCGATCGTGTCCACGTAGGCCACGTAGCGTTCGGTGGTGCGGTACTGCGCAGGCGGGATGTAGCCGTGGTTGAAGACAATCACCGGCCAGCCGGTGGCGGGCTTTGTCCCGTTCGGTATCGTCATCAAAGCATAGATTTTGTAACCATCAGATTGGTAAGAAACGATGTACCGGTTATAGTTAGCTCCCGGCTCCAGGGTCTGCTCAAAGGTGATCGGGCTGCCCGGATAGGACTGCTGCCGCATCACCTCAATCTGCAGCGGATGAGGGTCCGTGGACCAGAGCGTCACGGTAGGGGTTGCGGTTGCGACGAGTGCGGTGGCGGTTGGTGCTACTGTGGTCGCAGTGGGCGTGTCGGAGGCCCTGGCTGTGGGCGATGGTGCAGTTGTGGTTGCTGCGGCCACGGTAGCAGCCAGAAGCGTGGGTTCATCATTCGTCACCCCACCACCATTGAGTGCGGGCGCCGATGTCGGCATAGTGGCCGGTTGGGTCTGTGCAGTGGGTGCGGAGGTCGCGGGGGCGGCAGTGAACGCGGCAACTGTTGCTGTCGCAACCTCTGCGCTGGTTACAGCAGCCTGCGGTTCCACAGCCCTGGTACAACTGGCCAGAAATACGGTGACCAGTAGCCATCGTGTAATATTCTTAATTTTCATTCATTCTTCCTTATCTGTTGTAACTAATACTCTATCTATGGGTTTATCTGAGACCCGAACAAGCGGGCCGGTGTGCGCGATCATATTACCAGGGTAAGGCAACTCCCAGATCCGTCGGCGCGTAGACACGGATACCGGCCTGCCCGCCGAGCGGACAGTGGTTCTCACAGATACCGCAGCCGATGCAGCGCTCGTGCAGCACGTGCGGGCGCTTGAGGGTGATGGGTTGTCCATCGGGCGTCCACGCCTCTACCTCCTCGAGCTGGATTGCTTTCTCGGGCAAAGGACACATCTCTTCGCAGGTGATGCAGCTACGCCCACTGGCCCACGGCAGGCAGCGGTTACGATCAACATAAGCGTGACCGATAACCGTCTGGCGTTTGTCCTCAAGTGTTAGCTGAGGGATTGCGCCGGTTGGGCACGCCTCCCCGCAGGCATTGCATGAGAAATCGCAATAGCCCAGACGCGGCACCAACACCGGTGTCCAGATACCGCTCCAACCGGCGGCGGTCAGGCTGGGTTGCAGACCCGAAGTCGGACAAACTTCCACACAGACACCGCAACGGATGCACCGAGAGAGAAAGTCGGGGTCTGTGGCGCCCGGCGGGCGCAGCAGAAACGGTTGTGGGCGTTCGGCGGGGGGCTCCACCGCACTCAAGCCCACCACGGCCACCGCCGCGCCGGCCGAAGCAATGAACTGGCGTCGCGAGGGATCGTAGGACTGCCAGGCCGCCGGTGCCAGATGGCCACGGAACTGCTGGCCTGCCTTGGCGCAGACCGGCACACATTCAAGACATATGATGCACTCGGACGGGTCGCTGGCATAGTGCTGTGCGGCGTCGATCGTCCCGGTGGGGCAAGCCCGCGCACAGCGGGCGCACTCGATACAACTATCGCCTAATGTGCGCCGCAGCCAGGCAACCTTGCTGACCAATCCGAGCAGCGCACCCATCGGGCACAGGTAGCGGCACCAGAAGCGCGCGCGCTTGGCATTCAGGGCCAGCACTGTCACAAACAGCAGCACGGTCAGGCCACCGAGGCCGTAGACCGGCTGGTACATTGGCAGCATTGCGCTCCGCAGGAAGTTGTCGGCAGCCACGACGGCATCCAGCAGTCCGGGCACAGGCAGCCCGGTCAGGGCCCGTTCGGCTCCCGAGATGATCGCCACCAGCGCCGGCCAGCCGGCGATGGCCATGGTACGGTAGATTAGCGTGATGGGATCTAGGAACATCAGGCTGAGGTTGCCCAGCACAGCCGCCAGGAGGATCAAGCCCAGCAGGAAATACTTAACCTGCCGCCAACGCCGATCATGGTCCACCTCTTTCGGCACCGGCTTGTGCGCCGGCACCCAGTCAAGCACGGTACCCAGCGGACAGAGCCAACCACACCAGACCCGCCCGGCGACGACCGTCAGGGCCAGCGTGATGAGCCCACCGACAAACATCGCCGGCACCAAGCGCCGGGCAGCCAGCATCCCCGCCAGCCCGGCCAGCGGATCCAGACGGAAGAACAGGTCCGCTGGTAGGAATGCAACCCGCCCGGCAGCCACCAACACAACGACAAAGAGGGTAAACGCCAGGGCCTGCACCCACGGGCGCAGCCGGCGTATGGTACTTGCTCTCATCAGATGTTCCTTCGCAAACTATGTCACGCGCTGATTTCTTCGATCTCGATCGATGTGAGATCCATCGTGCCTAGACCCAGCTCGTCGGCTAACGTGATATATTCGATGTCAGCGCCGGTCTTGTCAAACAGCGTCGCCGCGTAGGCATCGGCCGCTACTACGTCGGCGCTGGCAATGATCGTGTCCATTTGCTTGACGTCGTTTAGGTTGCCGCCGGTCGGACCGTTTGCTACCAGAATGCGGGTCGCGTCGATGACGGTCAATTGCGGCTTGACGACTGTTGCCAGGTCGACGATGGACTGCGGGAGCCCTTTGGCATGCATCGCGCCGCGGTCCAGGACTACACCCATCAGGTTCTTGAGCCCGAGCGTGAGTCTGGCCATCATGTGATGTTTGGCGATGGGCACGTTGATAACCGTATCGGCATTGAGGATGTCGGCATAGATCTCGGTCTTGTTCAGCGCCTGCGCATTGGGGATCTCCACCTCTTGGTACTTAAGGGAATTCATGAGCTCCATCTGGCCACCGGCAGCCTCGACAGCCTGAGCAATCCCGCTCGTTTGGTAGGCATTCTGCGCCGTGCCGCCAAACGGGTAGTCCATAACACGTACACGGTCGGCGCCGGCACCTACACACAGCGCGACGATGGCGGCCACCACCTCCGGGTTTGTGGTGCTGGCGTACTCGGGGCCGTGATAGGCATTGCAGATGTTCGGCTTGACGATCACGTCAGCGCCAGGCTTTACGTAGCGCTCGATGCCCCCCACGGCAGAGATTGCCTGCCGGGTAAGTTCAGCCGGGCCGGGGACCGCGCCCCGCGCTACCGCCAGATATGCACCTTCGGTGGTAGCCGGCTGCGTCGCGGTAGCGGTTGCTGCCGTTGCCGTTGTGGGGGATGTTGTTGGTACAGGCGCTTCGGTGGGTGCTGCAGCCACCTGCGTGGGTGTCTGCGTTGGCGTAGCGGGCGGTGTAGTTGGAGTGGATGAGGTTGTGCTACTGGTCTGTGTTCCACAGCCAGTCAGGTTCAACACCACTCCAACAATAGGCAGCGCCAACAAGCGCCGCAGAAACTCCCGGCGGTTAGGGTCAAATTTGTCGGACATGGAATGGTTCTCCTTTACGGTTGCTACATCAGTCACATTTTTGTTAGTCAAGATTGATCAAATGGATTAGCCGGCTCCTGATATGTTGATGACAATACCAGACAGCGGTTTATACTGCTCCAGATCAGAGTAAATTATCTTCTTGTATCAACTCCAGTTCGATTTGTACGATGTGTTTATCGTATATTTCAATCTTGTAATCCAGCATATCAAGTGTTTCCTGCAACTCTGCCATTCTAGCAGCAAGCTGGTTCCGCTGTTCTTGCAAAATTTCTTTTCTTGCTTCAATGGTTTCATTGCCCTGCTGGAATAACTGAACATACCTGAGCAGTTGTTCGATGGTCATTCCGGCACTTCTCATGCACTTGATGAACTCGATCCACTTTAAGTCTATCTCACCATAATCCCTTATACCGCGCTCGTCCCTTTCTACCGGCGGGATCAATCCAATTTTTTCATAATAGCGTAGCGTATCTTGTGAGACATCACACTTCTCACATACTTCTGAAATAATCATATTGCACCTCCTGAATTAAAGCATAGCATCTGGAGTTAGCTCCAGGTCAAATTCAGGGGAAAATTTTTCTGGGCAAGTCTATTCAGCGCGGCATCAGTTTGAGTGTCGTAGACCGCACCTCAGCGGTCACCATGGGAGCAACGAATTGGGGGTAGCGACCGTACTTACTGCGATAGGCCGCATCAATCTGGTCGTTGATGCCGGGGTCGGTTTCTTCCATAAAGGTGACATCTTTCTCCACCCCGCCAGCCCGGATGCGACCTTCGAGACTCCTCTCAGCGGCGCGGAACCAAGCGCCGCCGCGTCCTCTGTAAGAGCGGACGTAAAGGTCATCGCCAATGCGGACGACCCAAATCGTCACCGGGTTTCGCAGTGTACCGTTACGTCGGCGTGGTGCAATTTCCAGTTCTTCGGCTGTTCCGATCTTGGTGAGCTCGTCGCTTGTCCACGTTGTCATGAGTGCTTCTCCTTTCTCTTTCTCATTAGGTGGTTCAGCATGGCGCTCCCACGGGAGCGCCATGCTCGGTGGGTAGGCCATATAGCTAGGGGTTCACTCAGCTTCAGACCTCCACCATAACCTTGATGGCCTCCCGGCCGTCCATTGCTCGATAGCCCTCAGGCACCTCGTCCAGGCTCACGACCCGGTCAAAGACGCGGCCGGGTTCGATTTTGCCTTCTAGAACATCTGGCAGAAGATCCTCGATATAGGCACGGGCCGGAGCGGGGCCACCGCTTATCGTCAAGTTGCTGAAGAATGTTGGCGCTGCAGCCGGAATAGTGACGTCGTGCGGAACGCCAACACGACCAATCGCACCGCCCGGACGGGCAATGTTGAGCGCTGTCTGCATCGATAGGTCTGTGCCGACACACTCAAGTACGGCATGAACGCCGTAGCCGCCGGTGAGTTCGCGCACGCGTTCAACGGCCGCCTCGCCGCGCTCACTGACAATGTCCGTCGCCCCGAACGCTTTCCCCAAGGTGATGCGGTCGGGTTGGCGACCCATCAGGATGATCTGCTCCGCTCCAAGACGCCGGGCGGCAATCACCCCGCACAGACCCACCGCACCATCGCCAACCACAGCCACTGTTTTACCTGGAGCGACCCGGGCGCTGACGGCCGCGTGATGGCCCGTACCCATGACGTCTGTGAGGGTGAGCAGCGAGGGCATCAACGCGCCGTCTAGCCCACCCGGCAGGGGAACGAGGGTGCCATCGGCCTGGGGAATACGAATCGCTTCGGCCTGCGCTCCGCCGACAACACCTATACCGAAGAACCCACCGTGGATGCACGAGGTGTGAATTCCCTCCCGGCAGTGGACACAGGTGCCATCCGAGTACGCAAACGGCATGGCAACAAAATCGCCGACATTGATATTTTGTACAGACGTCCCAACCGCTTCCACCACACCGATGGCCTCGTGGCCCATTGGGATGCCGGTCTCGCTGAATTCTGCAAACCCTCGGTACGGCCACAGATCACTGCCGCAGATAGAGGCGTGGGTAACGCGGATAAGGGCGTCGGTGGGTTCAATTATGGTGGCGTCGGGGACGTTCTCGATACGAACATCGCCGGGGCCATACATGACAGTTGCACGCATTGTTGCTTACCTCCATTTCTTAAATGATATGAGTTACTTTGAATATTTCACTTTAAAGGCTCTATTGTTGCCTTAACCGAGCCGGGCACATTCAATGCTTCTGTGCCGCCGTCTATCTTTCCCAAAATAACAAGTCCGCTGGAGTACCTAAAGTCTTTATAAAATATCGCCAGATTTCCCCAAGGAGCGTGATAAGTAATGTCGCCGATAGCAGGGTCACTGCCGGGAGGGGCATCCTCTGTCGATAATTTTTGGGGCAAATAACTGATTTTTTCGGTACCCGCATAATCTTCTAAGGTCAGGGTTAATGGTAATAGCGAGACAAAATCTCGGGTGGTCTGGCTGTCGGTCAAAGTAGCAGTAATTACAGCATCTTCGAGCGTTATTCTTATCTTCATACTATCTGTCCTCTCCGGAACTGTTTCGGTCTGTGGCACGGGGGTTG
>DAOUMD010000242.1:0-26555 GCA_034412795.1 Anaerolineae bacterium | reverse complement strand
TCCTATCAAACCTCACGCGTTGCCCAGCCTGATCCTGAAGACGCCTAAACAGCTTGTCCAGTCTCCTTTCCTTGGACGCACCTTAAACTTGTGCAAATCTCTCTTGACTTTTGCTAGTAAGTCTACGGGGCTACGCTCCATCCCATGCGAGGCGCATACCAGGTCGCGGGATGAGGCAGGCTGGGCGCCGATCCCCATCTCACTCGCGTAAACGGAACATCGACAGCGTGAAATCGGTGCCGGTCAGAGAAGAATGGATGATCTCGCCGTCTACGTCGAAGCTGATGTCCTGCAGATGCCAGTTGGACAGGAAGCCGCCTTCGATTCCGGGCAAGTGGCCACCTTTGATCTTCCGAGACAGCCCCTTGGCCAGGTATTGTGCCAGCGTGTTGCGCTGGCCGGCACCCAGACCGCCGAGCGGAAAACCTATCTTCTCTGCAGCCTCTGGATAACGCCGGGCGAACTCGATGGCGATCTGGTAGGCGGTCAGGAAGGGTCGGCCCAGGTGATGTCCCGGCGCGGCATCGGGGACGTCCGCCAGGATGGCCATGACTTTATTTGTGATGTTCAGCGTCTGCCATAGACTATTGCCTGGAGCTTCCTCCAGTAAGATAGGCCAATCCCTCTCGTATTCCCAGACGGAGTCTTGATGAGCTTCGATCATGTCTCGCATTTCCCAGGTTTCGGTGTCGGGCGGACGTGGTTTTTTCTTCCATTTCTCATAGCCCTGATCACGCCGTCTGCCTGCCAGGTTACCACTATGGGCCTCTGCTACCAAGTACCCACCGCCGGGCATGCCGTGTCTTCTCGTCGGATCGTACAGGTTCTCTTCTTGAACCACGATGCAACTAAGGGGCGGCAAGCGATGCTCATCGCAGAATTCAAAGATCTCATACAGAGCATTCACAACCGGACTCGCCCCCGGTGGACCGAGGAGAACACCCGTTGCCTGACTCAACTCGCCATAAGTCACCACGCGCCCGCTGGGGACAACTACAAGAAGTAGGTGATCATATAGGGCCTCGGCATTAGGTGATATTGGCATGGCACAATCCTCCACATAGAGTTGTATCGAACAGGAGTGTTCTCCAACTCTCAGCTACTCTCCTGCTCGAACGCCGCGCCCAATCCTTCTGGCGTGGGCGGATTTACGATGTCCAAGGTCGTGTCGCGGGGGAAAGGGAGGATGCGGCAACGATCCTAATAGACTATATCATGGTCTGAGGGGAGAATCAATAGGGAGTTTGGGTTAGAAGGATAGGAAATATTTGCATGGTTGAAGCCATAAATGGTGGCCCAAACAGCTTCAATTGCTGGTTAGCAGAGATGTGCGCCGGTTACGGGGACGTCGTCTCCGACCACGTCGCCAGGCGTTCAGGGTGTCTCCATCTGCTCGCGCCGCCTGATCTTGTGGCCTGCTCGACGGCGGTGTGCAGCGTCTGAATGCTCTGGTCATACGTCTTGCAGTCCATCGGGTAGGGATGGCCGTCTTTGCCGCCGTGGACGAAGGCAAAGCGGGCCGGGTCTTGAATGCTCACCGGCGCGCCGTGCACCAGTTCCGTAGGATGGGTTGAGGTCACGAAACCCATCGTTTTCTCTAGGTCATTGTCATGCAATACCGACGTGCAAAGACCGTGGGCCAGGTACAACAGACGTAAAAACGCAACCCCGGTTGCTCGACAACCGAGGCGGATTGTGCTAAACTGACTGTGGTCGTTGATCATCGCAGCGCGAACCCATCCCTCTTCTAACCAGAATTGATGGAGTGCCCCGTAAGGCGCAACTCCTATTCACTGAACCACGAATGACCGAAAGGGCGAAGGGCACGAAAGAACCAACCAACCAACCAACCAACTAACCAAGCACTCAGCTCGCATCTCGCCCCTTTCGTGAACTTCGTTGCCCTTCGTGGCTTTCGTGGTTCAACAGCGAAACGACGGCGAGGTCCAAGATGAGCCTGAGCCAAATTGTCGGTGAAAAGACCTACACCGTATGGGGCGACATGTTGCGTCGTCTGGTCCCCGATGGACGCACCCATCGCCTGGCCCCCATGATCGCGGCCATGCTTCAATATACCGCGGAGGTTGCCTACGAGAGATATAGCGGGAACCCCCCGGAAGGCAGCCTGGCACACACCCTGCTCAAGGCCTCGGAGATGTACGACCCCGACCAAGCGGTGGTGCTTCTGTCCGACGCGATGGGGTGCCTGTTTGAAGATGCCGGCGTGAGTTACGAGCGTGTCAGCAGCCGAGGGGATGAGTACAGCGTGGCCGATGCTGCGGTATATGAGTTCATTCACTGGTACGACATGCCCTGGGAGGCATAGGGAGTGATAGCTGGCAGTGTGCTGCGACTCATTTGAGCTTTCTCGGAAAGTGTTTGCTGTGGGACACTACAACGAATTTAGAATACAACGAATTGCCTGGCAAAGAAGAATAATTCGTTGATTTCTCAATTCGTTGTAGTGTAGCCCGACTTTCCGAGAAAGCTCATTTGGGTATGGAGGTAGGGCGAAAGTATGGAAGGGCTATTCGCAACCGCTTATCCTAACATTACCCAGTGGATTGACGTGCAGGGATGGATTGAAATTGGGCAAGACGAATTCAGTAGTTCGCTGGTAAGATGCTTAGACATAGGTGGTATGGTTTGGGAGAGTAGTGACGAACATGAGACGATAGATGAGGCCTTGCAGGCCCTTGAAGAAGCACTTGGCGACTTATTGCAACAATACACTTGAGAGCGAAATCGCCGTTGCGTAGGACGCTGTAGGACAAAATCGTCAGGCTTGGTCATCATACATTACCGCCGCCAAGAAGGCTTGCCAAACACTAAGAATTGTGCTATAGTAGCACAAAAGAACATGCGTTCTCATGCATATACTGGAGCGCTCAAGTGGCACACCGGATAAGGATAACCAGGCAGACGATGTTACCCCATCCCCAGTGTCCCCCCGAGCGCTCTTTACTTGATATTGTTTTGTGCTACATTTTCCACAACCCCCGCTTCCGGGCCCCCGGCTTCCGGGGCTCCCGCTTCTGGGGGCTCCCGCTTCCGGGACGCACAACCCAGGATTGGTGGATTTCACGTATCTGCTCAGGGCATGGTTCGTTTTGCCAAGAAAACTGGTTGACAATTTGGCCTGCTTTGCCAGACACATCCGTAAAACGTAAGGCGTAAAGCGTAATGATTCTTGGCGAATGTGCCTTTACGCATCACGTTTTACGTTTTACGAGGTTACTTTGCTTAATTTGACCGGTAAGAAGTGTCAACTAATCTGCCCAAATCGAGGCGCTGTGCGCTTAAAGGGTGGGTCGCAGTTAAAGTTCTGGAGGAAATATGACGGCCAAAATATCTGTGGGCACCTCCGCCTTTACTATGGGCGTCTACGCACGGAAACCGATCCCTTTTGAGAAGGTCGTCGCCCGCTTGGGTGAGCTTGGTTATGACGGTCTGGAACTACCCGCCAATAAAGGCTATGGCTCGCTGGAGGACTGGCCGGATACGACCAGTCGCAAAAAACTGCTAAAACTGGTTCGAGGCGCTGGCCTGGAAATCTCTTCCTACGGGGCCGACCTGAGCCCCAGCCCGTTTTACAGCAACGATCCGGCCGTGGGTGCCGGGGCACGAACCGTGTTCGAGCGTAGCATAAAGTTTTGCCTGGATTGTGACATCCAGGTGATCCGGGTTGATACGCTGTCCGAGCCGCCCCACCCGCCTGGCGTGAGCTATGCGGATGCCTGGCGGCGGGCCGTAGACACCTTTCGCTACTACGCCGAGTACGCTCAGCGGTACGACATCGTCGTGGCCTGGGAATTCGAGCCGGGCTTTATGTTTAACAAGCCGGGGGAGATCGTCGGGTTGGTCAAGGAAGTTGATCATCCAAACTTCACGGTGATGTTTGACTTTTGCCACGCCCATATGTGTGCCGCCGTTGGAGCCCGCCAGCGCCCACCGGCTCAAACCCTGCCCGGTGGGGCCGTAAAGCTGGGTCAGAGTTTGCAGGGACACATCGGTTTTGTCCACTTGATTGACTCCGACAATACCCTGCACGATGGCATAACCAGTACCCATGCTCCCTTTGGTACGGGCGTTTTGGATATGCCCCAACTGGTCCAAACTATGCTTGAGGCCGGATACCAAAGTCCCTGGTGGACGATTGATCTCTGTTTCTGGCCGGGCGCGTGGGAAGAACTTGAACCCAGTCTGAAATTTGTTCGTAACCTGCTCAAAGATCATAATCTACTCTAAAAGGTGGGGATGGTTTACTATTTGGTTGACACTTTTTACCGGTCAAATCAAGCAAAGTAACCTCGTAAAACGTAAAACGTGATGCGTAAAGGTACACTTGCCCAAAATCATTACGCTTTACGCCTTACGTTTTACGAATTTGTCTGGCAAAGCAGGCCAAATTGTCAACCAGTTCTCTTGGCAAAATGAACCATGCCAAAAGGTGAGGCGAAATTGTGAGCTCAATTCAAGTTGCTTGCCAGACCTACACCTTTGCACGTTCTCGGTTACTAAAAAAGACCAATGGGGCAGCGCGCCAAAAGACACAATCTTGGAGTAGCGCCATAGTAGCCCGTGCAGCGCGCTTAAGGTCAAAAAAGACATCAAAGCGGGACAAGGCGCGTATGGCACAACCAGAAGCTGGGCAGCTCAGAGTTGAGCAGCTTAACATCTGTACAAAGGAGGTACGTGATGACACACAAAATTCTGCGGCTTTTGGTTCCTGCGATACTTTCATTGTTGGCGATTTCAGCAATGGTAAGCGCTTTTAATGCTGATTGCTCGATGATTGGACGGCGTCTAATTGATGGATGTGCGGAGCACGACACTTTCTTGGCTTACACGTTGCAGAGTATTCCCTCCAACTCGTTGCAGCCAGGCGGGGTAGCGAACCATGATTATGATCTTGTTGCTACTCATCCCCTGACTGTAGTTGCAGCTCACGGCTTGCCGCCTTCCCACGAGAATTGGTGTCGTGAGAAATGGGAAGGGTGTCCAGAAGTAAGTAGTCGGTGGAATCAGGTGATGACTATTGGCGCACTTGCGTCTCAAACGATATATGATGATGGTACTTGGGTTGTCAAGGTCACAGACGTCGATGATATGTCGGAAATGACTGTCAGTATTACTGATACCGTCTACACAGGCAACGCCATAGTCTTCAATCACCGGTACAGCCCTACCGCAGGCTCTTGGCCTGAGGTTTTTGTCCTATACGCCAACGGGTTTGTTCGAATCAAACCGCTAGCCCAGTCTCTTGACCAGGCGGAAAACGGATTGCCATGCTATGGAACCAGTGCAGTGCTTGGCCCTTTCCAGTTCGCCCCGCCTTTATTGGATGATGCACCGCATCCTGAGTTACATCCGGTCGTGGATAAAGTTGATATAGATTTCACCAATCCAGATGACATACCCCTACTGACGCTCAAAGGCAGATTTGTCAACAGCACAACGACGCTCATTAACTCTACTTGGCTTGTTTCGGTAACAGAAGTCAGTACTGATAAGACTCAACTCGATGTGCGGCAACACGCCAGAGTAATAGAAATGGCTCCCTTAGAAACTGTTGCCGGTAACGGCGTATTGGGGATCGCTTCACTTAGTAGTATGTGGGCCGACACTGATACGCACGACACTGATCAAATGCGAATTACAAATGACTCCGGAATAGTTTATCAGATTTTTGCTGGTGATATTGATGGAGTGGATTATGGTGAGTCTTCGGCCATTAGTATAACCACCAACTATACTTTAAGCCTGATAACCACATCGGCGACTGACCATAATGTAGGTGCGCCTGATATGCACATTCACTTAAAGCAAGCTTCATATTTCTTTTCAGTCTATCTGCCGATCATTGTCAGGCAGTGAGACGCCGCCCAACAGCGCTGGGTGGTTTGCGTTAGGATCTTAAGGAAAACGGTATTGTTCTCTGCCAAAGTTTCGACGATCCGACCAGAGATTCCTGTGATGTCCAACATCCTCTACGCTTGTGAGTCGGGCAGTAGAGGATGGGGCTTCTTGCGTGCGATAGCGACGTGCGATTCATCTAACGCCTAAATTCAATCTGGAGAGGAGTATGTCCATGAGTGATATCCTACACTGGGTACAGGCCGTGCTCTCGACCACGCCGGCCCGTTGGGAGAACCTGACCCAAACGCTTCCGCCGGAGTTGCTCTCCCAGCCGCCAGCGCCCGGAGAGTGGTCGGCCCTCGAGTGCCTGGGGCACATGATCGACGTGGAGCGGGTGTTCCAGTTTCGACTTCAAGCGTTTGTAGAAGGTCGCGAGAGCTTTCCCGCCTTTGATCCGGACCGCGAAGGCTCACAACTTACCTCGCCCACCTCCGCACAAGACCTGGCCGGTGAGTTCTCCCGCCTGCGCACCCAAAGCCTGGATGCTCTGGGCCTGATAACGGACGACGACCTGGACCGAAAAGCGCGACATCAGGAACTTGGCACGGTCACCCTGGGCGAGATGGTGCACGAATGGGCTGCTCACGATCTAAACCACACCGTTCAGGCTGAGCGTGCCCTGATGCAACCCTTCATCCGTGCTTGCGGCCCCTGGCAACGCTATTTCACGGACCATATGCTGACCTAGAGTTAAGAGCGCATGCAAATAGAAAGAGCGACTCCTGCCGATGTCGACTCGATTCATCGCCTGCTTGCCGGCCAGTTCGACGAGCACGACATCGACACTTCCCCTGAGGTGCTGAGACACGCCATCGCCGAGATCTTGCGGAACGAAGGCCTCGGCTTGTTTCTGGTGGCCCGGGATGGGGGTGAGGTCATCGGCCTGGCCGCGCTCTCATTCGCCTGGACCCTGGAGCACGGTGGCAAATCAGTTTGGTTGGACGAGCTGTACGTTGTCCCCGAACGCCGTGGGCGGGGGATTGGCCGGGCTTTGTTGGCACGGGTGATCGATGAAGCCCGGGCGCTGGGCTGCAAGGCGATTGACCTGGAAGTGGAAGAGGCGCACCGCCGGGCGGAGCGACTGTATGAGCGACAGGGCTTTCGCCGGCTGGCCCGCACCCGCTGGGCCAAGCCGGTAACGGAGTAAGCTTATGAACGTCGAGGAGGTATGAATATGGCACGCAGAAAACAGTCACGAGGAAAGTGCGCCTTTTGCGGACGCGAAATGACCAAAGGTGGCCTGACCAGGCACTTGAAGACCTGTCCGCAGCGTCAGGAGGCGATGAGTGCCGCCGGACAAGGGCCTGGCCGGGAGGGGACTCTCCACCACTTGCAGGCCCAAGATGCCTGGTGGGGTGACTTCTGGCTGCACCTGGAGATGCGCGGTTCGGCCACCTTGGAGGACCTGGATCGTTACTTGCGGGCCATCTGGCTGGAGTGCTGCGGGCACCTGAGCCGGTTTTCCATCGGGGGGTGGGCCGGTGACGAAATCCCCATGACAAGACGGGCCGATCGGGTGTTTGCGCCAGGGCTTGTACTGACGCACATCTACGACTTTGGGACCTCGTCCGAGACGTTGATCAAGGTGGTTGACGTGCGCCAGGGTAAGCCGCTCACGTCCCATCCCATTTTTCTGATGGCGCGCAACGACCAGCCCCAGCTACCCTGCATGGAGTGTGATCAGCCTGCCTCGTGGTTATGTTTTGAGTGTATGTACGAGCTCGATGAACCGGGCACTCTATGTGATCGGCATGTCAAGAGCCATCCCCACGAGGACTACGGTGAACCTGTCCCGCTGGTCAATTCGCCCAGAGTGGGGATGTGTGGTTATACCGGACCGGCGGAGCCGCCTTACTGAGTTCATATCGACCCATAAATAGCAAGCCATCCCGGCCTATGGCGTTCCCATGACACGAAATTAGCCGAAAGATTCTTGGTGAAATTCGTGTAATTCGTGGCGAGATTAGAACCATGAAGACACTCACCCTGTACCTGTTCTCAGCCTTCCTGCTCCTCCTGGCTGCCTATGTGGTCTTACATATCCTTTTCCGGCGCGACTACCTACGCCGGGGACGGCTCACGCCGCTGGCTATCACCCTCGGGACGTTGGTCTTCTTCCTGTGGGGCGGCTTCCCGTATATCTGTGGCCCGTCCGACTGGCCAGCAGTGCACGTCGGCCCCGTCCTCCGGGGCATCGGGTGCATATTCCTGTGGGGCGGGTTGGCCATCATGTTCGGCGCCATAGCCTGGCTCGGGCTGGCTCGCACCTTCGGCCAGGACGGAACCGTGCTAAGACAGACCGGCTTGTATGCCCTCAGCCGCAATCCACAGATCGTCGCCTGTGGGTTTTATGGGGTCGGGTTTGCGTTGCTGTGGCCCTCCTGGTATGCTCTGGGCTGGGTGCTCCTGTATGCAGCTATCGCACATATCATGGTACTGACGGAAGAGGAGCATCTGTGCCAGGCCTTCGGTGATGATTATGCGCGCTACTGCCAGCACGTGCCGCGCTATTTTAGGTTGCGGCTGGGACGTCGGCGCGAGGTATCTTCTCAATACTATATCGAAAAGGAGCAAATCATGGCAGACAAACTGGCAATCGAAGGCGGGACCCCGGTGCGGCGGGAGCCGTTCCCCGCCTGGCCGATCTGGGGCGAGCGCGAGGAAAAGCAACTCCTGGAAGTTCTCCACTCCGGGCATTGGGGCATGTTGGACGGCGACAAAGTCCACACCTTTGAGCGAGCCTTCGCCGCGTACCAGGGCGCAAAGCACGGCATTTGCGTCATGAGTGGCACCGCCGCGTTGGAGATTGGCTTGAGGGCCGTTGGCATCGGCGCGGGGGATGAGGTCATCACCACGCCTTACACCTTTATCGCCACCACCAACGCCGTGCTGACCGTCAACGCTATCCCCATATTAGTTGACATAACGGAAGACACCTTTAACCTGGGCCCCGATTTGATCGAAGCCGCGGTCACCCCCAAGACCAAGGCCATCCTGCCCGTCCATTTTGCTGGGCAGGCGGCCGATATGGATGCGGTCCTGTCCATTGCCCAAAAGCATGGGCTGCGCGTGGTCGAGGACGCCTGCCAGGGCTGGGGGGCTGAGTGGCGCGGCCGGCGGCTGGGTGCGCTGGGTGACCTGGGCGCCTTTAGCTTCCAGTCCAGCAAGAACGTCAACGCTGGGGAAGGGGGTATCATTCTGACCAACGACGACGAACTGGAGGATGTGATCTGGTCCATAGCCAACGTGGGGCGCACCCGGGACGGACTGTGGTACGAATACGCGCGCGAGGGCTGGAACTCGCGCCTGACCGAATGGCAGGGCGCGATTCTGCTGGCCCAACTGGAGCGGGCCGATGAACTGGCCGAGCGCCGCCAGCGCAATGCAGTCTATCTCTCCCGGCGGCTGGCGGACATCCCTGGAATTCACCCCCTCAAAGTGGACCCGCGTGTCACTCGTCATGCCTGGCACTTGTTCATCTTCCGCTACGAGAGCGACGCCTTCGGTGGGCTGCCCCGCGCCAGGTTCATCGAGGCTTTGGCAGGGGAGGGGGTACCGTGCAGCCCCGGCTATCACTTACCCATCAACCAGACCCCACCGCTGCTGGGCGGCCTGGATCGTCTGCGTGGCTTCCTGGACGACGTCCCGCCCCCGCGCGACTGCCCCGTCGCCGAGCGTTTGTGCAAGGAAGAGGCGGTCTGGCTCACCCAGAACATGCTGCTGGGCGATGAGGTGGACATGGACGACATCGCCCAGGCGATTGCTAAGATCCAACGCTGGACTGAGGATTGAGAATTAAATAAAAGGATGGTTCAGAAATAGGGTAACACTTTCTCAACTGGACGAATGACGAATGACGAGCGACGAAGAGACCTGAGCCAGTAATTGGTCCTTCGTCTTTCGTCCTTCGTCTGCAATTGTTACCCAGTTTCAGGGACTTCTGAATAGTGAACCATCCCGCCGATAAACGTTGCAAAAAGCAATTGAGAGGAGATCAGCGAATGCTCATCGATGTTTCAATGCCCATTAAACCGGGGTCTGTTTTCCGACTGGGAACGCCTCCGGTTGAGATTGCCGTGCGCACCTTCCACCATGAATCTGAGGGAGAATATGAATCCGTCATGCTGTCTTTATCCGCTCACACGGCAACCCACGTAGACCTGGTGTTCAGAGACAAAGGCATCGATCTGGAACGGATGATAGGAGCCGGCAAACTGATTGATGCCACCAATGTGTCAGGAAGTGAAATCGGGTTGCGTGATGTCGAAAACCAGGTCGAGATACACAACGGAGACTTCGTTTTCTTCAGGACGGACTGGAGCAAGTTTGTTGATACCGACGCATACTATCGGCATCCTGAACTCGCCTCAGACCTTATACAGTGGCTCATTTCAAAAAAGGTCAACGCGGTTGGGATTGATGCGCTGGGACTGGGCCGGGACCGCAAGCACGGAGAATACGACAGGTTGCTGTTAAAGAACGACATCTTCGTCATAGAGAACCTTAGCAACCTATCTGTGATACCCCAAGAGAATTTCAGGGTGTATTGCTTTCCCTTGAATATAGAAGCTGTTGATGCCATCCCGGCCAGGGTTGTGGTAGAGGTGATGCAGTACGCCGTGTAGGTGAGGCTCCGAAAAACGCCGCGTTTCTCCTGCGGTCGATATTTACCATCTAAGGATTGAGAATTAAATAACTTCCTCAAATGCAAGTGAAATACTAGCCTGATTCAGTTGGCTAATGGGTAAGTTATTAAATCCTTAGTCCTAATCGTGATGAGCAGTGCGAAGACGTTTTAATAGCTGGAGATAAGAAAGTATGAAGGAAAATGGTATACCTGAATCGGCGATGGTGATTGTAGCCCATCCAGACGATGCCGAGTTCACCGTAGCTGGCACGGTGGCGGTATGGACGCAAGCTGGCTGCCGTGTGACCTACGTGATTTGCACGGACGGCAACACCGGCTCGCACGAACCGGACATGACGCGCGAAAGACTGGCCGAGATCCGCCGCGTCGAACAACGCGCTGCGTGCGCGGCATTGGGGGTGGACGAGGTGGTCTTCCTGGGCTACGACGATGGGCAGTTGCAAGCCACGCTTGATCTAAGACGTGACCTGGTGCGCGTGATCCGCCAGTACAAGCCGGAGGTTCTCATAGCCTGGGACCCGACCTCGTTGCTGATCAGCGACGAGTACATCAACCACCCCGATCATCGCGCTGCCGCCCAGGCGGCTCTCGACGCGGCGGCACCGGCCAGCGCTATGCCGTTGTTATGGCCTGAGACCGGCGCTCCGCACCGGGTGCGCCAGGTGTACATTTTCGGCAATGAGAAGCCGAATGTGTGGGTGGATGTGACGCACACAATCGAGCGCAAGATAAACGCGCTCAAGCAGCATGCCAGCCAGATGGGAGACTGGGACCCAACGGAGATGGTCAAGGAATGGGGTGCAGAAACGGGCGAGGAAAAAGGATTGGCCTACGCCGAGAGCTACCGCGTAATCACGTTGGAGCGACCAGGCGCAACTGATGACTGAGAAAACACCAAAAAACCTGAGTTCATCTTCGGAACCCTGTCCACCCGAGAAGGGCGCTTGAAGCAGGCCCGGTTGGCCCGTACGTGGTCATTCTCAACAACAGCCCTCGAGACGACGCTCTCGTCCTTGGGCTGGCGGAAGGCAAATCTGACCCTGGCCACTGAACCGGCCGTTTCGATAAAGGCCGTCGGGGACCAACTCTACCTTCCGCCGTACGCCGGGGCGGTGTGTCGGATATAGACGTTACCCTTCCAGGCGTGCCTTGAGATTGGCCAGGCTTTCGTTGACCTCTTTCTGGTTTTGGCGCTCGACGACCAACTTGTCGGCGAGAGCGCCCAATACCGAACCCGGCACGGTATATTCGATGCTCAGTTTCAGGTCCGTGCCGTCAGCAGCGGGGATGAAGCAATACACCCAGGTGCTGGGGACGCCGCCGCTCGTGTTGAGCGCCAGGCGATCTGGGGTGGCTTCGGTAAGTTCGGCGCTCCCCTCAAAGCTCATGCCGCTCATTTTGTACTGCCACTGGTAGGTGCAGCCCGCGCCGTGGCCCTGGATGTCCCATACCTTCTCCAGGCTGGGGATCACTTCAGGGAGACGCGGGATGTCCAACACAGCTTCCAGCACCTGATCGGGTGGAGTATTGATGTGAATGGTTCCTTCGACTTTTGCCATTGTTTTCCTCCTTTTCTGTATATACTGGCAACATCAGCGTGCAGTCACGCTCGCGACTTCGCTGAGCTTCTGCTTCTCCTCACCCATCTTCGCCGAACCCTCCCAGGATCCATTTATCGAGCATGGCGCTTTCGTCCTCGGTCAGTTCCAATTGAGCGTCGCTGATCAAGGCCAGCACGTTGCGTCTGAAGATCCTGCCCAGCGTGAAGGCGCTGTCTTCCCTGGGGCCCTCACCGAAGCGATGCCCGGTGTAAGTAATTCCCCTCAGGATAAAGGACACATTCTTGCGAGATATCGACTCGCCACGTTCGATGCACAGGTCTCGTACTGTCTTGGAGGTCCGGATGATGTTATACGAATGTTCTCTCACGTCGTCGGCGATGGCCTCGAAGACGACCCGGTATTGCCTGGGAGACAGGGCCGGCGTCCCGGTCACCTGGCTGACGCGGCCGATAAAGGTGACCAGGTCCGGGGATAAGCCTCGCAGTTCGTCCCCTACCCAGTCCACCGACGGGCGCTCGTGCCGTTCTGGATCGTACAGGTATCCCGGCGTGTTGGGGGCCACCAGGATTTCGAAGCGACGGTCCTCGACACCCAGCAGTAGGTTTTTGAAGGAACCGGTCCCCGCCCAGCCGGATTCGGTCACCTGGGGGCCCAGGTCGGTGATCACTAGGTGCGCCGCCTTGCCCATGGCCACCGGCTCATCGGCCTCGGCGACGATTTCCCGAACCCGCGCCACGATCTTGCTCTTCAGATCGTGTTCGACCTCCCCGGTGGGGGTGGCCGGGACCGCAACCCGCCATGGGTCGCCTTCAACCAGACGCAGATCGTGCTGGCGACGGACCAGCTCTTGCGTCAGCACGCGCAAAGAGGAAAATCCGAGCCAGTTTTTGGACCGTTTAAACCCGGGGAACTCCTTGTAGATGCGTGGCAGGTCGGTGGCCAGGACTTCACCGGAGGCGCTGGCTTCCTCGTAGACGCGCCGGGCCATAGCATCCAGTATGCCCGGCTCCACCTCGCTCCGCGCCAATCCCGGTGACACCGCCTCATTCACAGCCTGCTCCCAGGCGATGCCCAGCGCATCTTCGATGAAGGTGTCCTCCGTGATCACCCGGTCGCACGCAGCCTTGTAGGCCTCGGCTGCTGGCCCGATGGAGACAACTGTGGTCCGGTAGTCGTAGGCGCGTAGCTGAAATAGGACGGGCGTGAAGTCGGCATCGCCGGATAGGATGGTGAACTCGTCGTACTGGGTCCGATGCTGGAGGGTGTCCAGGATGTCCATCACCATGCGGATGTCGGAGCTGGTTTTGCCGCGCGTGGTGAGCGGCGGGCAGTCGATCACCGAGAAGGCCGAGCGCGTGAAGTAGGGGCGGAACTGATGAAACGCCCTGGGATTGAGATAGCATTGACGGATCAGCACTACCCGTTCTGCAATGGGGCGCGGGCGTTCTTCTTCTGCGCTGGGCATACCCGCCTCAATCCAATTGAGCCAGCGGGCCGGGTCTGTGGCAAAACGCTCGGCCGCCGCCGGGTCACTCGCCTTCAGGCCGAGGTAGATATTATCAAAGTCAACGAAAAGCGCTGTCTTGATACGCGGTTTCTTTACCTGGTCCGCGGTCCTGGCGGCCTCGAGCGCCGCCAGGCCGGTGCTGAGTGGCTTCAGACCACCTGTCAGATCCTCAAGCTGGTCCGAGATGTGCCTGAGTTCGTGTAACATGCCTTTCAGGATCTCGGCTTGCGGTGGGAGGGACGGCTCCGCTGCTTTGCTCGGCACGGGTGCTGGGCCAGGCGGGCCGGGCTCCGGCTCCAAGGGTGCAGGTTGAGGCGCTTCTAACAACTGGGTCAGGCCGTATCGGGCCGCCTGATGATCGGGATCGATGGCCAGGACTGATTCCAGGCACTCGCGTCGTTCCTGGTCGGTGTCGACCACGCTCGACAGCCACAACCAGGCAGCGATATTTCTGGGATTGAACTCCAAGGTCTGTCGCAGCAGTTGCTGTGCTTCCTGGTTGTCGCCGCGTTTGGCGGCTTGGATTCCTTCTTGTAAGAGAGTTTCTTCCATCAATTGATCACCCCCCTTCGACCAACGATTGATCCCCCCTTCGACCAAGACCGCTGTTCTGCTTGGCCGGGTCTACCCTGGCTTCGCCACACGAGCCAGCGTAGAGTGAGATTTAGTTACAGCCTTCCGTTAATTCGCAACGGGTTTCCGGCAGCCACGTCATTATGGATGACACGTCATCGTGAATGACACGTCATCGTGAATGACACGTCATTATGAATGACACGTCATCGTGACTGACACGTCATCCTGAATGAATGGTTCATTTTGCCAAGAAAACTGGTTGACAATTTAGGGCTAAGATCCTTAGCACGCTTTGCCAGACACATCCGTAAAACGTAAAGCGTAAAACGTAAAGCGGCCAAGCCGCACGCAAGCAAGATTATCGACTCACGGACGGAAAAGAACACTGACAAAAACGAATAGACAAAATAAAGTCCGTGTTCCTTTCTGTCCGTGAGTCAAAATTCTCGCGATTGGCGCAAATGTTTCAGGGTAACTATGTAATGATTCTAGGCGAATGTGCCTGGCAAATGTGCCTTCAAGTAATCCACCGAAATAAATTACACGGAGGCGCGGGCTTCCAGGCTTCATAGCAACACCAGAACTGTGCAGATAATTTCGGTGGATTACTCACGCATCACGTTTTACGTTTTACGAGGTTACATTGCTTGATTCGACTGGTAAAAAGTGTCAACCAAATAGTGAACCATCCCCGCTGTACTTAGTAACCTCAGCCCAAGGCCACGTCTAACGTCATCATAACGCCGAATCCGAGCATGGCCCCGATGGTGGCGTTATGGGTATCGCGTTCCAACTGGGCTTCGGGTATCAATTCTTCGACAACCACATAGATCATCGCCCCGGCTGCAAAGGCCAGCGCATAGGGCAGGATCGGCCGGATAAGTAGTACAGCCGCAGCTCCCAAAACGCCTGCGATGGGTTCTACCGTACCGGATAGCTGTCCGTACCAGAAGCTTTTGAAGCGGGACAACCCTTCTCGGCGTAGAGGAACCGAAACAGCCGCGCCTTCCGGGAAGTTCTGAATGCCGATGCCAATGGCCAGCGCAATAGCTCCAGTTAATGACGCAGCCGGCAGGCCCGCGCCCACCGCCCCGAATGCGACACCCACGGCCAGACCCTCCGGGAAATTGTGTAACGTGATGGCCAGCACCAGCAGGATGCTCCTCTGCCAGGCTGTCTTAATACCTTCTGCTTCTTCGGTCGGATATCCGAGGTGGAGGTGTGGCAACACGTGGTCTACGCCCCAAAGGAATGCCCCTCCTAGCAAGAACCCCGTCACTGCCGGGACCCAGGCAGGCAAATTCGATGACTCCTCGGCCATCGCGATGGCCGGTGCCAGCAGTGACCAATAGCTGGCGGCAATCATGACCCCAGCGGCGAAGCCAAGCATGGCGTCGAGCACTCTGCGGTCGATGGTCTTGAAAAAGAACACGGTGCTGGCTCCCAAGGCAGTCAGGAACCAGGTGAAACAGGTTGCCAAAAAGGCTTGTAGAATTGGGTCCAGGTTGGCAAACCATTCTGGGAACATAAGCGACTCTCCTCCTGATGTATGAGGGTGTCTGTTGGCCTGTGGGCCGCCGTGCTTTACACAGGCAGCTTAGCCAACTTTGAAATCGTGCTCAATGCATTTTAGCACAATACTTCCCGTCGCCAACTCCTGTGGAGGGCACAATTTCCCGGAGTTCACTCATACGTAAGTCTGCGCTCATATCATAGCAGACCCTCGCCTCGCAGGCGATTCACAATTCCCACCGCCGATTTGCTTCGATCCATGGTGTAGATATGCAATCCCGGCACGCCCACTTCCAGCAATTCCTGACACTGGCGGGCTGCGAAGTCGATCCCAAATTCCAGTAGGGCCTCCTTGTCCCCCTCGGGCAGCGCGGCGATGCCATCCCGGATCTCCTGGGTGATGGTCGCGCCGCACAAGTTGGCCAGGATTTCCATCATCTTGACGCTGTAGATGGGCATCACGCCCGGCAGGATGGGGACGCCAATGCCCATCGCCTGGCAACGTTCCAGGAAGTCGAAGAAGTACTGGTTGTCGTAGAAATAGTTGCAGATGATGTACTCGGCCCCGGTATCCACCTTTAGCTTCAGGTACTCCAGGTCTTTTTCCTTGCTCTCGGCTTCGATGTGTCCCTCCGGGTAAGCGGCCACCCCCATACAAAAGTCATATCGGGGCCGCACAAAGGCCAGGATATCCGAGGCGTGGGAAAAGCTGGCCGGGTGCGGCTGAAAATTCTCATCCTCTCGGGGCGGGTCGCCGCGTACCACCAGGATGTTCTCCATACCGATGGCCTGGTAGCTGTCCAGCACGGCCAGGATGTCGTCGGGTCCCAACCCGAAGCCGGCAAAGTAGCCCAGTATTTCTAATCCCTTATCGTGCTTCAGTTTCTCCAAGAGCTGGCGTGAGCCTTCCCGCGTGGACCCGCCGGCCCCGAAGGTGACCGAGACAAAGTCAGGCTTCAGGTCGGCCAGTACGTCGATGGCTTTTTCCAGGTTAGCCGCCGCTTTTTCGGTCCTGGCCGGGAACAGCTCAAAGGACAGCGTTGGTCCCCGGTCCGAACGCCACATGTCGGTGAGTTTCATAGAATTTGCTCCTTTTATTTCAATCAAATCCCGGACACCCAATCCGCTCCGCGTCCTCCCGCGACGGTGGAAAGGCCGCACAATCCCGAGGCCGGGTATCGTGGATCAGGCAGTGGGTGATCCCTTTATCTGTATCTCTTATCAGGAAGGGACAGTCACCGACGACTTCGTCCCTGGTCTCGGGATCAACCGGAAAGTCGTACTCTCCATCACGGTAAATGGCAGGGGTCACCCAGGGCAAGATGTCGTCCCGGCCCGCCCGTTCCCAGCGACGCACATCCTCCTCGTCGACGTAGAGGTCATACTCGATGCCCAGCACCTGACAGCATCGACCACACTGTTTGCAAGTGAAACCATCCAAATGCATTGAGTGAGCCCATCCTTAATCCGCCAACTCACCAGTTCCCCAATCCCCCAACCAACCACCCACCCAACTAACCAACTAACCAACTAACCAACCAACTAACCACCCACCCAACCAACCAACTAACCACCCAACCAACCACCCACCCAACCACCAGCGCCTACGTTGTCTGCTGGCTCCGATGAAAAGCCCACTCGATAATCTTCGGTTCCTTAGCAGCCGATGTGCACAGATAGCGTGCCCTGGGCTTGATACCGATGCGCCCCAGGTCCAACCGATCGGCATCCCAGCAGGTTTGAACCGTGATCTCCCCTTCGGTTATGTCCTGGCTATGATGATGACACGCATATACCAGGAGCTCCAGATCCTCGGCAGGCAGCATCAGCATAGAGCCCTGAAGTGTTCTCACAAACTCGGCCGCTCTCCGGCCGTGGTCGGGGTCCACCCCATCGTTGAGACGCTTTGAGTCGTGGAGATATGCGAATAGCTCCACCACCTCGCGGTTAGCGCCGGTCAGTGTGGCCAGCCGGAGGCCATTCTCACGCACCCGCGCCCAATGGCAGGTGCCGTGGATGCCATCCAGGGACAGTGAAAACTCCTTCCGAACGATTTGTATCAGATCTTGGGAAACACTCATCTACTAACCAACCTACTGCGGCACCGGCGTCGTGAGACCCTCGACGATGTTGGAGAACACATTGCCGACGACGGGACCAAGCAATAACAAGATGGCAATCACGACGATGGTAAACAAAACCAGCAAAATGAAAAGCAGCAACACAAGGATAATGGCTGAGTTCCCGGTGTCGGACGGGACGATGGTGACGGGCCCGGCCGTGGAGAATTTGGTGTCCTTGTGCACCACGTAGGTGTTGGCAATCTTGTCGTGCCAGCCCTGGCGCCTGGGGTCGAGGGCGATCCAGATGAAACCCAAAAGCACTACGAGACCGCTGATGATATAGCCGATGTAGCGCAGAATGGCCTTGCCCCAGGTGACGGGCGAGCCATCGGTCGCGATGACCTTGATGCCCAGGGCCATTTTGCCGGGCGTCTGACCCGTCGTAGCCCAGAATATCACGAAATAGGCCAGGGCGATCAGAAAGCCCACGCACTGCACCGCCAAGTTGGCGCTGGCGACGGCATCTTGGCTCGCGCCGGAGGCCGTCAAGAACGAGATGCCGAAGCCAAGACAGAACCCGACCACCCATAAGATGACGGCGTCAATGAGATAGGCGACGAGGCGCCGCCCGAAGCCGATGACGGTGACGACCTGTTCCTCTGGCTCACGTGGAGCCTCGGCCAGAGGTTGTTCGCTTGGGGGCTCACTGGACGGCTGGCTGGGGAGCTCGTTGGACGTTTCGTTGAGGGTCATCTTGCCTCTCCTTTCGTGGTTGATTCATAAGACTAAACGTATGGAAGTCGTGTTTTTGGCGTTGTTTCGACCGGGCCCCTTATCGTGGTTTCCAGTCCGGGTGTTGGTTGTTGGTCTCGCTCGTCGTTAGCCTCCTTCAACCTTCCTCCCCATCATCGCAAGAATAGAAGATAGATGATGACCAGATGAATGATCGTGCTCACGGCTAACACGACCGTGAACATGATTTTGCGTGTTTTATGATGAAACACGGCCCGTCCCAGCCACCCACCCGGGAAACCACCCGTCAAGGCCAGCACGTGCAAGACGATCTCCGGGACGCGCAGCCCGCCGAGCTTGGCCTGTCCCTTGTCGTACCCATACAAGAGAAAGGTGATAATGCTGAGGGCGATCAGCCAGATCCAGTAAAAGTTCCAGGTAGTAGTCAGGGCCAGGATCAAGACCAGAACGACGATCAACGGCACCGCGATGATGGCGAAGATCAGATAAGGCGAGCGCCGAGGTGAGTGGCTCATAGTGGATTCTTCCTTTCTATTATACGGTTTACCGGCGATGCGGAGCAAGGCTGGCGATAAAGGCATCCAGCGCGGTTCTCAGATATACAAAAGCCAAGCCCATGTACTCATCGCGGATGGGGGTTTCATCTGGCTCGGGTTCTTCTACAATTGCTTCAACAACATAGCGCAAGACCTCGGGTTCAGAATATTTAAACGCCAGCAGTTGAGTAAGCCGTGCAGAATCGGTTCCAGTACCGGGACCCAGGCGTTCGAATAAGTCCTCATTGGCTTCTTCGGCTTGCATTAGCTTTTTGCGTGTCACTTTGCGCAGCGGGCGTTGGCTTTCTTTCATTATCTGCCACACCACCATTCCTATATACATGACAAGCTCACGTTCGTTTCGATTGAAGGGCAGGCCGTCTGCAGCGAGTAAGTAAGCCAGCATAACCGGCTGTTCGGTTTTCATTTGTTCAATCAACGCTGGAACTTCATATATCTGCATTTGGGCCATGCGTTGCCAGGTTTGGGTTACAGTTTCGGCTGAAATCATCATACCACCTCCAAGCTACTTGGCTCTGTCTGGCTTGATGTGCTCTAATACCCACAAACAAGCTAACTTGGTCGCGCCCAATTCATTGTAGTAGTGATTGCGCAACTCGCTGGACTTGATAGCCGATAAATGTCGAAGGTTCATGCCAATGCTTTCGGCAAACGCTTTTTGAGTGATCCCATTTGCTCTCAACTCGCTCAGTAGGGCGTCAAGCGTCGTACCTTGCAGATATTCTTCAAGCTCTGGTAAACTCTGAACCTGGTTTAGCGACTTGGACCTGATCTCTTGAAAGGCACCCGGGTCGTTCAGGAAAGTTAACGCCAGTGCGTGACAATGGTGACAATCACCGCTTTTCCCAATGTAACAACTGCAAGCGGACGAAAGGCGTCGCCCTTCAACATGAACAGACACAGTGTACGTGCCATGATTACCTTCGACTTGGGCGCTGATTCTAGTGCCTCTGCGCGTGGCGTTGTAGAACTGGCCGACATACCTTTTTGCCTTGTCACCCGGTGTATCAGACCAATGATTTTGAATAGCTGTGGTGAGTGTTTTTACATCTGATTTGGTCATATGAACTTGCGCCTCTTCCTCGCGGTACACGGCTTCAATTGCTTCGGCGATTTGCTCGTTCTGGGCCGCTTTTGCCGGCGCCTGCTCCGTCTCCTTTGACCAGTTCCCGCAGTTCGTCCCATCCCTCATACCAGTACACCGCATGCGAAATCCCCTGCAACGTCTTCGAAATATCGGCACCCTTTCGGGCGATGACCACCACCGGTATCCCTATGGCGTGCGCGTAGCCGGCCTCAATGCCAACACCGACCCCCTTCTCGGTCAGATCAATCACCACCAGGTCGCTGGAGTCGATCTCCTCAAACGTCCTGGTCATTAGTGCATCCGGGCTGAGCTGAACCCGGCCCCACTTCTCGACGTCGCGCACGATGCACACGGTCTGGTAGCCGCCCTCCTCAAGGGCGGACGAGATCGCCTCGATGCGTTCCCGGTTGCGGTGGTCGGCGTGATATTTGATGGAAATGAAGGCTTTCATGGCTTACCCTTCCCACAGATGCAACGCACCTCGAAGGTGCGTTGCATCTGGCGGAAGACGGGAGATCTTCACCAATCTACCATTCCCCAGTCTACCAATTTACCAGTTTTCCAATCGATAGCAATCTACGATCTTCCCGAAGTAGAGGGTATGATAGTCCCCGGCCGCATACAGCTCCCGGTTCAACTCCGGGCTGATAAAAGCGGGATCCATGGCCGACTTGTAGACGATCTTGTTTTCGTAATGCAGTCCTGGCACGCTGATGATAGGGCTGTTCACTCTCTGGCCCGGCGTAACGGGCAGATTGCACTCTTTGAATTTGTCGTAGTCACGCCCGGACTGGGTTCCGCAAAAGTTGAGTTCGTCTTGCATATCCACGGAGGGGATCGAGACGGTGAAATCGCTCGCCTCCTCAATGAGGCTGAAGGTGTGGCGGCTAAGTCGAACCGCCACCATCATGATGGGCCGACTCCATACGTAGCCGATGGTGGCCCAGCCGATGGTCATGGTATTCAGTGCCTGCCCGGCCTTTACCGTGAGAAAGGCCCCTTCTCTGATCTGTTCCATTGCCTGCTCGGCAACCCGCATACTGTCCACGCGTTCCATGAAAAGCTCCTTTTTGAGATTGATAGTGTCAACGCAAAGCCGCAAAGCCGTAGAGACGAGCAAATTGAAAAGGCATCTCCCGCTGGGCTTCTTACCGCGATTGATGCTACGCTGCTACAAATACACCTCAGCCGATACCCGAAACGCCTCCTCCGGCGGACCGAAGAAGTCGCCGTCGGGGTAGATCGACAACTCATATCGCTCGTTACTGTAGGTATAAAACCCAAAGCCCCAACGCTCCTCGTCGCCGAAGAAGCGCAGGCGACACAAGTGGGTCGGGGTGTTCCGCAGCCGCTCTTGGTGCTCTTCGCGGCTCTCGGGCCAATCGGGCGGCGGCCAATCTGGCGTGAGCGGTGGGGGTTCCTGGTAGGCATCGATATAACAGAACTGAGCGCGAAAGCGGATCTCCAGCCGTGTGTAGCGACCGGCGAAGTGCTCTTCCGCGTAACGCCGGATGCGAGCTTCCGTCCGCTGCTTGACAGCTTCCGGGATTTTCTTTCCCCCGCTGCCGGGATCAAAAACCCATTGCTTACGTGACATAGTGATGACACTCCTTATTGGAAAGATTGGTGAATTGGTAGATTGGTACGTTGGTATACTGGGGAAGTTTACCTATCTACCAATCTTCCAATCTACCAGTATACCACCACGCAAAACGTTGCCAGCGTTAAAGCCTATCCGAATAACCCCGTAGCTGGCGCATCCCTATGCGTCGGCGGGCGGCATGGGGATGCCGCCCTACAGTTATTCGGATAGGCACTTAATCGGCAGCCTTGGCTATCGGATTCACCACTCTGCCCAAAAACAAGATGCTACCGGTACGATTTTCGCGAATCAGAAAGATAAATGGGTGATCGGCACGGAAGGTAGGCGGCGGCAGCGGAAGGCTTCTTGCCTTCATTACAACGGCTGTTGCCGCAGCGGCCTCGGTACCTTCCTCGTTCACATCGACGAATGCCTTGTGTATGACGGCTCCGATGTACAGCCACTGTTGTCTGCCGTCCATGCCGGAGAAATCGGCTCGGGCATCAAATGCATCCCTCATGCCCATCGACATCAGGGTAGCATCCAGTCTGAATGAAGACTTCATCTTGAACCTCGGCAGGAAGACGATGACCTCCTGCTCTCTTACATGGCTTGTCCATCTCCCCAGAGTCTCGGGGGTCAGGGCCTCTTCCAGCTCCGCCAGTCCGCCAACTTGAGTGGGCAACAGCACGATCATCGACAGGTCGTCCCCAACGTAGGGTAGTTCCAGAATCTGGATGCTGTTGCGTTGCGCGTATTTGAACTCGCGCTTCTGGGTCATCATGGGCACCTCGACCGCCTCGGATGGCGTTACCCAAAAGGCCGCGTCTTCGGTGAGCGTCTCATCAAACTGGCTGGCCCAATTCCCCTTGAAGTAGATGGCGTTGGTCAGGACCAGGCGCGTCAGGTTGTCCAGGATGCCCGGCCCTATCAGATCCTTGATCTTATGCTCCGTCTTTTCCTCTGCCCATGTGTTGATCCGCTGGCGCGCCCCTTCCGTATCTGTTACATAGTTAACCGGCGTCACGGACACGCCGTAGTACTGCCGGGTCAAAGCCAGAAAGGTCTCAAGAAAGGGGTAGCCATCCTGGGGCCACAACGTATTGGCCACTCTTAACAGAACCTGCCCCCTCTCTTGGACGGCATCCAGTTCGGCTTGCAGGGAAGCAAAAGCAGTATGGAGTCGTTCCCCGTCCATGGTGAAATGCAGGGTCTGGCCCATTTGTGCCTCAGTATCCCCGCGAGCGCCAGCGTAGGTCATGGCCAGTGCCGTCGATATACTGTATGGGGACAAGAATAGATTACCTTCTGCTCCCTTCAGGTTTCGGTAAAGATCAAGGGCAAATTCGTTGTTTCCCTGGACGACAGCTTCTGAATCTGGATGCAGCATTTCCCGGCCAGGGTGACTGTGTGTCTTCATTGCTCGCTCCTATTCATCAACCTCGGTGATCACCTATTTGTCGCTGTATTTCAGGTGACTGTGTGTCTTCATTGCTTGCTCCTATTCACCAACCCACCAATCTTCCATCCAGACTTTCAGCTTCTTGCGCCGTCACACCAGGAACTCCCCGTTCCTGTAAAATGCCTCGCTATCGACGATAATCTCCCCATCCCCCATATCCACCAGCATGTCCCAATGGATGGCCGACTGGTTCTGGCCACCCGTCTCCGGAAATCCAAAACCCAGTGCCAGATGGATGGTGCCGCCCATCTTCTCGTCGAATAGCATATTCTTGGTGAAGCGCCGGATGCCGTCGTTGGTGCCGATGCCCCACTCGCCCACGAAGCGCGCGCCTGGGTCCAAAGCCAGCACCTCCTCAAGGTAGGCCCGGCCTTTGGCGACCTGGTGCTTCACCACCTGCCCGCCCTCAAAGAAGAGCTCGACCCCGTCCACCTCGCGGCCGGCGTGGATGGCCGGATAGGAGAACCTGACCCAGCCTTCGAGCGAGTCTTCGACCGGCGAGGTGAATATCTCGCCGTCGGGGAAGTTCTCCTTGCCGCTCGACTCGACGAAGGGGCGGCCCCGGATCGAGAGTCGCAGGTCGATGTTCTCGCCGCGTATGACGACCTGCTCCTTGCCCGCCAGCCAGGCCACCAGCGCTTGCTGCGCCAGCCCCTTGCGCTCCCAGGCGGCCACCGGGTCCTCCTCGTCCAACATGCCGGCCTGGTACACGAAATCTTGATACTCGGCCAGGCTCATGTCTGCTTCCTGAGCCAGGGCGTTGGTCGGATAAACCGAATAACACCAGCGGGCTTCCCCGGACGCGGTGCGCTTCAGATGGGTTTTCACGATATCGGCTTTCGCGCTCCGCGCCCGGCTGATGCGGGCCGGGTCGATGGCCGTCAATTGGCGCGTGTTGTCCGCCGCCTCCAGATGGAGGAAGGCCGGGAAGTACTCGAAAGTCAGTTTGATAAAAGGTGAGACGTAATCAAGCTGCTCGTCGCTGGCGTACTTATACAGGATCTCCTCTGACCCCGGCAGCCGGTTCAACACCGTGACGTGCGCCCCGGCCAGGACGGCCTCCTTATAAACCGCCAGATTGAGCTCCTGGGCCAGGGGGGCGGTGTGCACCACCAACTCGTCGCCCGGCTTCAGCGCCAACGAGTAGCGCACCAGGACTTGGGCCAGCTTTGTGATACGTGGATCGGGCATAGGCGTCGCCTCCTTGGGTGGTTGGATGGTAAATTGGGAATCGGGGAATCAGGAATCGGGAACTCGGGACTCAGTCCCTATTCAATTATCTCTTCACCTGCGAAAAGCGCAAATGCCAAATCATTCCTCTTCCGGGGTATGGGAGCCCCTGGGGGATGGTTGCGCGTCACTGGACTTCGTCCTCTCCGTTCCCTATCACCCCCTCCTGCTCCCGCTGATACTCCTCCACGGTGGCCCGGATCTGGGCGGCGATGTCCTTCTTTTTCCAATCGGGTGCTTTGTCCCACAGTTGCTCCAGAACCTCCAGGTACGGATCCCGCGATGGGGCTCCCATCTCGGATACTTCACCTGGGGAGGACGTGGACGGTCTGGGAGGGGTGTCCGGTTGCAGGCTGCGCAGCATACGTATGGCGACCGCCCGCAGCTCAGGGGACAGGCTACGCAGCAGGCGCACCGCCTCCTGCTCCTCCTCGACCTCGGGCGGCAGCGGTGGTAGCAGCCCGGCCAGGCGGAAGATGCGCTCCGGCGGCTCGTCCAGGGCGCGCGCCAGCGCGTTGCACACCTCCGGGCCGGCGCGGCGGCTGCCGTTCAGAATGTGGCTGATGGTCGCATCCGGCACCCCCGCTGCCCGCGCCAGGTCCGCCGGCCGCCAGCTTCTGCGTACCAGTTCAGCCTCCAGGAATTCGGTTAGAGTTTCCATTCGTTAGACCTGGTAAGTTGCTAGGTTGGAAGAGTTGTCACCGGTTAACATTATATTACCTAATGATTAACCTATGGTTAATGGTTTGTTAACTTTTGACAAGAAAGGGGGTGGAAGGCTGGAAGGTTGGGAAATTGGGAAACTGGTAAGCTGGTAAATTGGGAGGTTGGGACTTATGGAATCAGGCTGCACCTAGTGCACGATGATATCTGAGGACACGCCCGGGCGATGAGTTACGTTGCGCTGAATGGTTTCGATCAGGTCACGGATTTTGAAGGGCTTGGAGAGGTAGTCCTGGACACCGGTGCCTTCCATCAACTGGCGACTCTGGGCGATGGGCAACGCCGACATAACCACGATGGGGATATTCCAGGTCAGAGCTTCTGCCCTGATCTGCGCAATCACCTCCAGACCTTCCACTCGGGGCAGGTATAGATCCAGTAAGATCAAGTCTGGTTGCAGTTTGCGGGCCTTCATCACGCCCTCGTACCCATCTTGCGCCGTCTTGACGTTAAAGCCGCACGAGGACAGGAACTTATCGATCATGCGCGCATAGTGGATGTCGTCGTCAATGTAGAGAATGGTGTTCATGGGTCATCTCTCTTTAAGCAACACGACTGAAAAGACCTCCGAGGCCTAATAAGGAGGAATAAAACAGGGGCGTCGCGACTCCGGTGGACATTTTGATGGACGCGACTTGTCCCCCGAGACCTCGGAGGTCTGATAAATCAAATTTGGACGCAGAATCAAGCCTGTGATATTCGTACATCGCCATTCCAACATACCCCAAGTGCACCCTCCCACACTTATCATAACACAAAAAGGTGTGAAAACGGTTTGAGAAAATGACAAAATGGGGTGAAACTAGGCAAATCAGGACTAAAGTACTGAAAGTTGGGGGACGAGAAAAGACGAAAGAGGCCGTAACATCATCTGTTACGGCCTCTTTCTTGATGCGTACTGCTAACTAACTAAAACGTATACCCTAAACTACTTCGCAATCCCATGTTTTCCCCATTAATGACCATTGCCTCGGCAGGTACCGTTGTCCCAGCCCATAAAGGTGGCTGAGATTTCCTTTGGATTCCCGGTGAGGTCAAAACCATCTATTTTGAACCAGGCGAAACCGATGATGTGATATACCACGTTGCTGCCATTGCCATACGCCTCGTCCCAGATAGGGACGAGATGGCTCTGACCCTCATTCATGAGACGGGTCAACTCCTCCTTGGCCACGCCATTGCTGTTGACGTTGCCCGTCAAGCCCCATACATTGTCGCCGGCGTTGATCACGGTGTCCTCACCCTCCGGATCATAACCCTCGGGCTCTTGGTAGTCATTCATGGCCAGCCGGGGATTGGCTAGCTCCTCGGCCAGATACTCCTCACTGTTGGGATTGGAGGTAATGGCCTCGGTATCGTCCGTCCAGCGCAGCC
>DAOUMD010000241.1:0-10595 GCA_034412795.1 Anaerolineae bacterium | reverse complement strand
TCCGGCTTGGTCGTTGGTCAGCATTGGGAAATCTGGCTTGCAACGAATTGTATGGACTTTAATTGATTTCTCTATTAGGGGACTTGGAGAGGGGGCAGAGGATGAAACGAGTGGTGCTAATTGTAGGCGGCCGACAAGCACTTCAACTACGGCAGCTCGACCAGGGGGGCAGAGGATGAAACGAGTGGTGCTAATTGTAGGGGCGGTGTTTGCGGTGGCGCTGGCCGTCATGATCGGGAGTCGGCTGAGTGCGGATGCGATGGGGGTGGTGGTGGGAGTGGTGTGTGGGGTGCTGGCGAGTGTGCCGACCAGTCTGGTGTTGGTATGGGCGTTGGTGCGGCGTACGCAGGGGGGGGCTGAGGCGGCCGCCAGGTCGGGTCTGGGAAGTAGCCAGTATCCGCCGGTGGTGGTGGTCAATCCGGGGCCGGGCTATGGGGTGAGTGGCTATGGGCTGCCGCCGATGGCATCGCACAGCTTAGCGGCGCCAAGCGGACCGCGAAGTTTCAAGGTGGTGGGGGATGAGGAGACGGTGCTGGACCACGCGCGAAACATCTTCCCGGGTCTCACTGAAGACGATATAAGTTGACATAACTAAGAACTGAATCTTGTGAGGGTTCTTTCTTTGCTTTTTTGCTCGTTGTTTAGTAAAATCCAGCACAGCCCCATAAAACCAGTTTAAGTTGCTGAATAGGCATACACCCGATACAGCTAAAATCTCTAGGTGGTGTAGGGCATAGGTTTCCCGACCATTTCTGGGATGCCACGTGCGGGTAAGAAAACAATCTTTACGCATAAAAAGGTTGCGCTGATTAGGCCTCGTGAGTGCTTGCAATGGAGCAAGGCAGATGAACGGGTGTGGAAACCCTTCGGTACTTCAACCGGATTTTGTGTCCACACTCCGTTAGGATAGCGGCCTGATTGGTGCAACCTTTTCCCATTTTGAGTATTTGTCCTAAAGCATCTATCTTTTTCAAACCAGGAGGTAGGCTGATGGATTCAGATTCTGCTGCCCATACAGCAGCCGGCGCTGACATACCGGACGAGTCGTCGCAGACGGAGCGCCTGGAGGAAATGGATGGGCACGAGGCTTTAATCGCGGAGCTACAAGCTCAACGAGAAAGAATCAAACAGGGCGGTGGTCCCAAACGGATTGAGACTCAACATGCGAAAGGCAAGCTCACCGCTCGAGAGCGCATCGGACGCCTGCTGGATCAGGATAGCTTTCAAGAGATAGATGCCTATATAACGCATCGCCATAGCGATTTTGGAATTGATGAACAGCGTTATCTCGGTGATAGCGTGGTGGCTGGTTTCGGCAAAATTGGTGGGCGGCGCGTATGTGTGTATGCCCAGGACTTCACCGTGCTCGGGGGATCTTTTTCCGAAGTTCAGGGTCAGAAAGTCGCCAAGGCCATGGATCTGGCGCTGGATTCAGGCGTGCCGGTTATTGGACTCAACGACTCGGTAGGAGCCCGCATTCAAGAGGGTGTCTACAGCTTGGCGGCTTACGCCGAGCTCTTCTGGCGCAACACTCAAGCTAGCGGTGTCATTCCTCAGATCAGTGTTATGCTCGGGCCGTGCGCGGGCGGATCGGTCTATTCTCCCGGGCTCACTGACTTCGTGGTCATGACCAAAGGGACCAGTCACATGTTCATCACAGGCCCGCAGGTCATAAGGACGGTTACCCGCGAGGAGGTGGATCTGGAGACGCTGGGCGGAGCGATGGCGCATAGTGCCGTCAGCGGTGTGGCTCACTTTGCCGCTGATGATGAAGACCATGCGATGGAGTTGACTCGCATTTTGCTTGGCTATTTGCCCTCGAACAACGCCGAAGCGCCGCCGGCCACTGAACCGACCGACGATCCATGGCGTATGGACCCAGAACTCAACACCTTGGTGCCTACTGACCCCAGTCAGGCCTACAGTATGAAGACGGTCATCCGCAAAGTCGTCGACCAGGGTAGCTTCTTTGAGGTACACGAGTTTTTTGCTCAGAATGCAATAGTGGGTTTTGCTCGATTGCACGGTCAGGTGATGGGTATAGTCGCCCAGCAGCCCATGATCATGGCCGGCGTGATCGATATCGACGCTGCGGATAAAATGGCTCGCTTCATCCGGTTCTGCGATGCCTTCAACATACCTATCATCACCTTTGTTGATTCACCTGGTTTTATGCCCGGTCTGGCCCAAGAACACGGTGGCATCATTCGCCACGGGGCCAAGATCGTCTATGCTTACTCTGAAGCGACGGTGCCCAAGCTGTGCGTCGTCACACGCAAGGCCTACGGTGGTGCTTATATCGTGATGAGTAGCAAATACATTCGCACTGACTTGGTCTTCGCCTGGCCCACGGCGGAACTGGCCGTGATGGGTGCCGATGGTGCTGTCAACATCCTCTATCGGAAGCAACTCAAGGCTATAGAGGACCCGGAGGCGCAGCGTGCGCATCTGGTAGCCGAATTCCGCGAGAAATTCTCCAAACCCTATGCCGCTGCCTCCAGCGGACACATTGATGACATTCTCATACCCGCCGAGACACGCCCGCGTCTAATTGCGGCGTTGGAGTTGCTTCGGGACAAACAGGTGAGATTGCCACCCAAGAAGCATGGTAACATCCCCTTGTGACGTAGCGTCTGACTCCAGGCTTCGCAGATGAGAGTGCCGGAGGTGAATCTTGAGTGCCGTTATGCAAGGAATTGTGCTGTTCGTGGTTGGGATGGCTTTACTCTTCGTGTCTATGGGCGTAATCATCCTGGCTATGATTGTATTGGAGCGTCTCTTTCGTACACGAAAATTGGTACCAGAGGAGCAGGAACCAGGAGAGAAAGAGTCCGTCAGTAGGCACGAGCGCGATACGGCCGATGAGGAGGTCGTCGCGGCCATTGCTCTGGCGTTAGCCCATCTGCGTTCGCTGGATATCGCCCGCAGCGGGCTGGGAACCACCCTCGAAGCGGGACACGGATCGTGGTGGACTATAGGCCAGGTCCGGCAACGTCCCGTAACTGAATTGTCTCCTCCGAAGGTTTCGACTCCTTTGGAAACCCCTGGAACACCCCCGCGGAGAAGGTAGCCATGAGTTCAGCACCCAGAAGGAGAGTCAAGGTAACCGTTAACGGAAAGCCCTACCTCGTGGAGGTAGGAGATTTGACGGCCTCACCCATAACGGTCAGTGTAAACGGCCGGCCCTATTTGGTAAACATCGAGGGCGCTGCAGAGAAGGTGACGCCTGCTGAGGAGCCAGCCGTTGCGCTGGAAATGGTGGCCCGGCAGACATCGGCCCCGGAGAAAGCACCTATTCCGCCCGGCCCGGCTGGCCCGCAGGTGAAATTGGTTAAGGCTCCTATGCCTGGCAATATCCTGGATATCGCCGCTAAGCCGGGGGACGAGGTCAAGTTCCGCCAGACGCTTTGCTCGCTGGAAGCAATGAAAATGAAGAATGCCATCCGCTCACCTCGTGATGGCGTCATAGACAGCGTGGAAGTGTACGAAGGGCAGGCAGTATCCCACGGTGACGTGTTGTTCACCTTTGCCGATACGCCTCCTGAAACCGGAGAGTGAGGATATACTATGGACTTGAACGGTTTGCTGGAGGTTTTGCAAGGCCCAATGCACCTTACCTGGAAGATGGTGGTGATGATCATCATTGGCGGGGTACTTATTTATTTGGCCATCGCCAAAGAATACGAGCCGATGTTGCTACTACCCATCGGGTTTGGTGCGATACTGGCCAACCTACCTCTCACTGGCATCGCCGGAGAGAATGGCTTGCTAGGTTCCTTCTACAAAATCGGTATTGAGACGGAGCTTTTCCCGCTCTTGCTCTTCATTGGCTTGGGGGCGATGACTGACTTTGGTCCGTTGTTGGAGAATCCTAAGATGGCCCTGTTGGGTGTCGCCGGGCACGTAGGCATCTTCGCCACAATAATATTTGCACTTGCTGTGGGCTTTGGCTTGGACGAGGCGGCCTCCATCGGCGCCATTGGCACTATGGACGGGCCAACTGCCATCTACGTAGCCAGTAGGCTGGCGCCACATATGTTGGCGCCGATCGCCGTGGCTGCTTATAGCTATATGGCGTTGGTGCCTATTATTCAGCCGCCGGTAATGAGGTTGCTGACCACCGGCGAGGAGCGCAAAGTGCGCATGGCCTACACTCAACGTGAGGTGTCCAAAACAACCCGCGTACTCTTTCCCATTGCTGTCACCATCATCGTCTCCCTGATGGCTCCCGTCGCTGCGCCGCTGATTGCCACGCTGATGTTCGGCAACCTGATGCGTGAGTCAGGCGTGGTTGACCGGCTGAGCGAGGCGGCTCAGAATGAAGTTGCCAATGTGACGACCATTTTCCTGGGACTGACTATCGGTGCCACTATGTCCGGCGAGAACTTTATCCGGTTGGACACATTCTTCATTCTGGCGCTAGGCTTATTTGCTTTCTTGCTCGACATGGGGGGTGGGGTGCTCTTTGGGAAACTGCTGTATGTTCTGTCGGGTAAGACGTTCAATCCGCTACTGGGCGCAGCCGGGATAAGTGCTTTTCCGATGGCAGCTCGCGTCGTGCAACGGGTGGGGCAGGAATCCGATTTTGAGAACTTCCTGTTAATGCACGCCATAGGGGCTAACACCGCCGGCCAGCTCGGCAGTGTCATGGCCGGTGGCATTGTGCTGGCTTTGTTAGTATCTTTCCTCTAGTACTGGGCGACAACCGGCTGAGCGCATTCGGCGCCACGCTCCAGCGCCTGTAAGTTTGGCTTGAGCATAGTTCGTTTGCTTTCCGGTAAGTGCTCGCGCAGGGCATGGTCTGCCGTCTCCAGTGGCAGTATCCCGGTGACCGCCACCAGGGCTCCCAGCGCCACCATGTTCGCCATTCGGACGTTTCCTAGCTCAGAGGCAATGTCGTTGGCCGGGACCGGGACATAATGGATGTCAAGTTGGGTAGGTGTGGTTGAGATCAGCGAGCTGTTATACACTAGCACACCGCCCTCTTTAACCAGCGGTTCGTATTTTTCCATCGAAGGATTGTTCAGTACGATGGCAACGCTGGGGTGCCGGATGACGGGTGAGCCGATTTCTTCATCGCTGATGATAACCGTCACGTGAGCCGTTCCTCCGCGCATTTCCGGTCCGTAGCTGGGGATCCAGGTGACATTCTTGCCGCTGTCCATACCTGCGTACGCCAAAACCATCCCCGCGAAGAGTGCTCCCTGACCGCCAAAGCCTGAGAAAATCAATTCTTCTCGCATTGTTCCCCCCTAAGCTGATCTCTCATTCAATTCTGCACCATACCCAATTCCCTAACAATGTCTGCCACCTTATAATCGCCCAGTGGATAATATGGCACCATATTATGCTTGATCCAATCCAGGGCCTCATGAGGCGCTAGTCCCCAGTTGGTAGGACAGGAGGACAGGAATTCAATCAGTGACAAGCCAGCGCTTGCCATTTGGACTCGAAACGCAGTCCGAATGGCCTTCTTTGCATCTTTAATAGTTCGGATGTCGTAAACAGAGCGGCGGACCACATACGAAGCCCCAGGCAGTCCGGCCAGGAGTTCGGCCATACGGACCGGCATGCCCGTCATCTCCACATCCCGCCCCATCGGCGAAGAACCTGTTACCTGACCCGGCAGACTGGTTGGCGCCATCTGTCCGCCCGTCATTCCGTAGATGGTATTGTTGATGAAAAAGACGGTGATATTTTCACCGCGGATGGCCGCCCATACAATCTCGGCCATGCCAATCGAAGCCAAATCGCCGTCTCCCTGGTAGGTGAAGACGATTTTATCGGGTTGCACCCTTTTGAGACCGGTAGCCATAGCCGGGGCACGTCCGTGGGCAGCTTCGGCGCAATCTAGTTCGAAGTAATTGTATAACAAAACGGAGCAACCTACCGGTGCAACTGCGATGGTCCGTTCGCGGATGCCGAGTTCATCGATAATCTCGCCGATGAGCTTGTGAATCAAGCCATGTGTGCAGCCTGGACAGTAGTGTGTTGAAACCTCACTGAGCGACTGCGGCCGTTGGTAAACAACTTTTTCGACCCATTGCTGTTCCATAGTCATCATTCCTCTCGTGAGACTTGACAACTTCGGCTTAGGCAGCCTTTCGTAGTTCCTTCGCGTGGCCCATATCGGGCGTGGGGGCATCATCCAGGTGTTGGGCCAGCGTTAATATCTGGTCCAGGATCTCATCAGGCAGCGGCACAGCGCCGCCGCTGCGGCCGTAGAAGTGTACCGGTACGCGCCCCTGGACGATCAGTTGCACGTCCTCGACCATCTGGCCGGCACTCATTTCCACTACCAGGATAGCCTTCACGCCATTCGTGTTCCGAGTGTCTCGCAGGAGTCTGTCCAGAGGTTTGGAAGGGAAGGGGAACAAGGTGATCGGTCGTAGCAAACCGGCTTTTATGCCCTGTTGTCTTGCATCCCGGATGGCCGTTTTGGCAATGCGCCCTGCGGTGCCAAAAGCCACGACCAGCAGTTCGGTATCGTCCGTTAGTGTATTCTCGTGGCGGACTTCTTCAGACTTTATTCGGCTGACTTTGGCTTGCAGCCGTCTGTTAACCTCTTCCAGTTTTTCCGCACCCAAGAAGAGTGAGGTAATAATGTTCTTGGGACGGTTCTGAGCGCCTGTCAGTGCCCAGGTGGGACGCGTAGTAGATGGTTGTTGCATCGGCGGTAGTTTCGCTGGTTCCATCATCTGTCCGATCATGCCATCGCCAGCCACGATCACTAAGGTGCGATACTTCTCGGCCAGGTCGAAGGCGAGCACGGTAAAGTCGATGGCCTCCTGCACCGAACTGGGGGCCAGCACGATGCTTCGGAAGTCACCATGTCCCGCACTCTTGGTAAGTTGGTTGTAGTCTGCCTGCGAGGGCTGGATGTTTCCCAAGCCCGGCCCACCGCGCATGATGTCTACCAGAACGACGGGAACCTCCGAGCAGGCGATGTATGACAATCCCTCTTGCATCAGGCTGATGCCCGGGCCTGAGGATGAAGTCATTACTCGCACACCGGCGCAGGCTGCTCCGTAGACCATGTTAATGGCTGCCAGTTCGCTTTCCGCCTGCAAAAAAATACGCCCCAGTTGGGGCATACGTAACGACATATGTTCCAGCAATTCAGTCTGTGGCGTTATCGGATATCCGAAATATGCTTGTAGCCCAGACCGGATTGCCGCTTCGGCTATGGCTATATTACCCTTCAATAGCTCCCTTGCCATTGATAGATGTTACCTCCCTTCCTTACTTACATTTACCTCCCCTCTATGCAGCCACAGCTCGTGATGTAGAAGTCGTATGAGAGTTAACCCTGACGTGGCGGAAGATAGTTATGACTGCGTCGGGGCATATCATAGCACAAAGTGTGCACCCGGTACAGCGCCCCTCTGGATCTAACAACATGGCTGGCCTGTATCCCTTGGCATTATAGTGTGTGGCCATTTGGATCAGGCCATATGGACAGACAGTGGTGCACAATTCACAACCTTTACACATTTCTTCGTCGACCACTATACGCCCTCTGGCTAACGAGGATCTGCTGGTTGCCACGTGTCTCTCCTTTCTCAAGTGTTTCCCTTTACGGGCTAAGGCTTTTCCAAGAATTAAATTGCGCAAACGTCCCGCTAAGACTCCTTGAAACAAGGTCAGACAAGCAGCCCAGCATTGCCCAATGCCATTATTTTCTTGGCATTGCCTAAATCGGTGGCGGCCGAAACCAAGAGCACGATACGCGCGTCGGAGATGCTTTCGCAGCATGACTCGAGTCATCTTGTCGGCGGGTCCACCAGCCTTTTAGGAATCTCCACAACCCTTGAGCATCCCGCAGACGGCCGTCGTCGCTCATCGAGTCAACCCCTTGCCAGTCGCACTTCCCGTTGGCAAAGCTGAGGTCGCTCTTCCACGAGCCAGCGTGGTTGACCGTGTCAATTTTGGGTTTCAACTCGCGTAAAGTATCCTGAAGTTGCTCTGTGTCGTCCAATGCCAGGACGCGCTCAATCTCGGCCATTAGCCGGCGCGTCTGATTGACAAGGGCTTCTAGCTCTCTGGCACTTTCCTCTGAGATTAAACCGTGTTTGGCCCTCAGCCGTGCCATTGCCACCGTTGCGTCGTAGGTAGCGCGCACGATGTCATTGCTCGTCATCCACTCTGTTTCATAGTTCAACACTTGTTTCCAGGTGGGCGCAAGCAAGGCCCGCCGGTGGTCTTCTAGTGAACGAAAGCGCAGGCGATAACCATTGCGTTCCGGTTCCTCAAACGCGATGCTGCCAGGATCGAGAAAGGGCACCAGCGGAGCGATAGAAGGTTGCAGTCGATCGTCGTTGAACCGCGTTAACGCGTCATCACAATAGGCTACTGTCGCCATCACCGAATCATAGTCCTGACACGGTAGGCCGACAGAGAAGTGAAGATTCAGGCATTTGCACCCTAGCGACAGCACATCCTCAATAGTTTGTTCAATAGCTCGATTGCTGTAGTTCTTGCCCACTGCCTGTCGTATCTGAGGGTCGTGTGAGCCTATGAAGATTTGAAGGGCCAGGTGGGGGAGCGCTTCAGCCATATCCTGCAGGAACTTGCGGGGCGTGGGCTGCAACAGGTCCAGGCAGATCAGTTTTGGGAAACCGCGCATTGCCTGCAAGAAGCGATAGGCATAGTCCATACCCGGTTGGGTAATATCGCAGGGAACATAAACCGAACCATTGTCATAACACCGGAAATCCCGCAGGTCGCGAGCCAGTGATTCTGGCGAGCGGTAGCCGGGCGTCTGTCGTCCGTGGACGCGCTGGTAAGCGTAGGCTGACCCGCCACACGTAAGACAATTGCTGACACATCCACGGGCAATCAGGCCGACCGCGGATGGGTAGTCCTTTTGGTAATTGAGGGACGAATGGTTGCCGCCAGGGTCCAGGTCGTCCGATGACGTCGGCCGTGCTTCTGAGTCGTTCTCTGCTACCTGTCCTGATTGGGCGCACCAGGTGAGACCGGGCACCTGGTCGGGCACCCTCTTGAGTGACAGACATTCTATCAATTGCAGCAATGGCCCTTCGGTCGAGTCGCCACGTAGGATGTAGTTTACTTGGGGGTAACGAATCAGTTCGCGATGATAATAACTGGCAGCGAAACCTTCCAGGATGACGGGGGTTTCAGGGTGAAGTGTCTTGACAATTTGCGCCACTGCCAGTGCGCCTTGGGCGTGTGACAGCCAGTGGAAATCAATACCGAAGGCAATCGGATTGAGAGCGGCAATTGCCTTTTCGGCATCGAATTGCGGGTCGTCGAGCATATGTTGGGCTAAATTCAGAATGCAAACGCTATAGCCCGCTCGTTCCAGGTGTTCCGCGAGTAAAGCATAACTCAGTGGAAAGATCTCAAAGGCGAAGGGCGCAGGTGCGAAGTCGGCGATAGGGCCATAAAGAATGGCTTCTTGCCGAAAATCATAAACGCTGGGTGCGTGGAGTAGCACCACATCAGGTTCAGGCATTGAAAACGACCTTTATCTGTCCATTGACATGGTAAAGTGTTGTAGGTACTCTTGCCTTCGCAAATGCGCTTTGGTTACTCCACTTGACCTGAGAGTAGCTCAATCAGGTAGTCAAGCAGATCAGTCTCGGTGAGAATTCCTACCAACTTGATTTCGCCCTGCTCCCCTTGAGCATCGTATATACCTTTGGGACTCTGGGTGTAGGGTGCTTTCTCCACAACGGGCAGCCCGCCGATTTTATGATTACGCATCAATTGAGCCGCGACGGCCAAACATACATCGGGTTGCACTGTGATGGGATTGGCCGTCATCGCTCCCCATACTTTCACCTGGTCGAGGATCAAGTCGTCATACCATCGCTCACGCAACACAAACGGTGAATTAGTCGCTCGGCGCAAGTCTCGGTCAGTGACAATGCCTATCAGTCGTCCGGATTTCACCACCGGTAACCGACGGAAACTTCCTTCGGCCATTCGATCACGAGCCAACCGTAAGGAATCGTCTGGGGCTACGGTAATCGGATCGGGCGTCATTACGTCGGCGACAGTCACCATGTTCATTTCCTACAGATCGTCGATAATCCAACTTACCGTGGAGGGGCCGACAATGTGCCATTGTGAAACAGATCTGGTATTTCGGAGAAAAAGACAGGTCTCACTTCTTCTCTCGGGGAGGTGGCGGCTCCGCCCACTTGATTTCTGCGCCGCTTAGGTAGGCATCAATACCCTTGGCAGCTCGGTGGGCTGTGGCAATGGCTGTAATGAACAAATCGGGTCCGTGGACATTGTCGCCAGCCGCAAACACACCCTGGCGTGTGGTAGCTCCCACTTCTTCGTCGGTTACAATCAGGCCCCACTTGTGGGTGTCCAGGTTCTCGGTCCTTTCGCCGACGTACGGGTCAGGCCAGTAGCCTATGGACAATATCACATTGTCGACTTCCTGGATAAACTCGGAGCCCTCGATGGGCACCGGTCGCCGGCGACCGGAGGAGTCGGGCTCACCCAGCTTCATTTTGATGACCTTCATGGCCCTCACGTGACCGTTCTCGTCGCCGATGAATTCCACGGGTGCTTGCAGATAGTTGATATCTACCCCTTCGTCGATGCAGATGTAGCGC
>DAOUMD010000240.1:0-2710 GCA_034412795.1 Anaerolineae bacterium | reverse complement strand
CCCCAGGCGACCAGTGCGCCCGTCGCTGCCGACACTGCCCTCTCCTCTGGAAAAGCGGCAGCGCTCAAAAGGATCAGGCCGATGGGCAGCAAAAAGGTAAACGCGACGGCCAGGATCTTCCAGTCTGTGGGGTCAGAGACAGATGTGAGTGAAGGTGATGCCGCCAGCACTTGATCGCTCAGCGCAAGGACAAGCAGCAAAACAAAACCCAGTTTCAAGATCAGGCGTCTAAGCACGGGATAACCCTCCGCAGCCAGGGGATGATGGCCATGTCAATCATTAATTGTACGTGAGCCACCGTTGAGGTAAAATGTCAAGAGCCTATATGGGGCGAAGTTCTGACCACTGATTACTGACTTCTGTCTACTATCTACTGATATTACCAGAAATCGACGGATTATCCAAGAAGGCGGGGGCAGGATGGACGAGAGCCCGACGCGCTTTGTAGTTGATGGAATGCTTGGCAGCCTGGCCCGTTGGTTGCGCATCTTGGGCTACGACGCCGACTACGCCAATCAGCGGGATGACTCCGAACTGGTGCGCATCGCGCGTGCCGAGGATCGAGTGCTTCTTACCCGGGACCGGGAGTTGGCCGGTCGACAGGGGGTAAAGGCCTTGCTGGTGGAGAGCCAGTCGCTGGATGATCAATTGGCCCAGGTGACGGCCGCTTTTCCCTTGCCGCCGGGGACTCACCCGGGGCGTTGCTCGGTGTGCAACGCGGTTCTCATCGAGGCAACGCCGGAGGAAGTAGCCCATCGGGTGCCTCGCTATGTGCTCAAGCGGCATCCCCACTTTCATCGTTGTCCCGGCTGCGATCGGGTTTACTGGCGGGGAAGTCATTGGCGGAATATGCAGGCCAGGCTGGGCCGGTCGAGGTAAGGGGATACGGTTGTTGGGTATCTTCTCAAAAGGTAAGGGCAATCCTGGGTGTCTGTCCCAAGGGCGAACACCCAGAATTGCCCCTACCCCGAGTTATTGAGAAGATACGGTGTTGGCCAGTTCCGGCGGCAGGTAAATCTTGAAGCGCTCGCGAATGGCCGCGTCGATCTCCTGTGGTATGGACTGCGGTTGGTGGGTTTCCAGGATTTGCTTGGCCCTTCGACGGGCGCGGGCTGCCATGTTCAGCCTGCCACCGTTTCGCCAGTTCCCGCGTGTCTGGCGGTCGCCGGTGTGTGGATAGTAATATTCGGTGGTCATCATCTCCAAGGTTTGCTGCTCGCCCAAGAAATGACCCTCATGGCCCCGGCATACCCGGTCGATCAAGTCCACTGATAGTGTCTCATCGTTAACCTCGATGCCACGCACCATGCGCATGGCGGACCCGTTGATGTCGTCATCAATGACATACTGCTCATAAGCTACCGTCAGCATCGACTCCAAGAAGCCGGCTGAGTGGTGGATATAATTGGCGCCAGCCAACACGGCGGCCATGTTGGTAATGCCCTTCTCGTAGCCAGCCTGGACGTCAGGGATCTTGGAGTCGGTCAGTCCGGCCGAGTTGTACACCGGCAAGTCATAGAAACGCCCCAATTGGGCGACAGCGGCCTGCATTAACGCAAACTCCGGCGCCCCGCCGACGAAGTTGCCGGTCCGCAAGTCCGAGACGGCCGGGACATAGCCTAATATGACCGGGGCGCCTGGCTTAACGAGTTGTGTGTAGGTGACGCCCGACAGTTCTTCAGCGTTGATCTGGACAAGTGTGCCTGCCAGGGCCGCCGGACTGGTAGCCCCTGACTGGGGAGACGACGAGAGAAAGACCGGCATCTCTTGGCGCACCAGCTCGGTCAGTACCTCGACGGTGTCCGGGGCATAGCGTAGTGGGCTCACGGCCCAGGAGCTGACAAAAGATACAATGGGCCGCGTCCGCAATGCCTCTACGCTTCCGGCGATCATGGAGGCCATCTCGATGACGTTTAAGGCCGATTTTACCGTGAAGCAGTTGCCGGTCACGTGTTTGGTGGTGTTGGTGAGGGCGGCGTAATAGGTATTGACATCCAGCCACTTGTCTGGAATATCCTGCGCTACGCAGGCGCGCAGGTAAAAGTGGATGTTGTCCAAAGCATCCACCAGTTTGCCGATCCGGGCTACGTCAGCCAGCTTGGACTTGCGAATTCTGCCGGTTTTTAAGTCCAGTACCTTGATGGCGGCGCCACCGGTTCCCATGTGTACACGCCAGCCTCCTAGCCGGATGTCGTGCTTTGGGTCTCGCCCGCACAGGGTGACTTCATTGCGCGCTGTGGCCAGCGCATCTGCGACCATATTGCGTGGGATGAAGACGCGATTGTGCTCTTCGTCGATCCTGGCGCCAGCCTGGCGGAAGATCTCTCGGCATTCAGACGGCATCACTTCGATCCCTGTGCGCTCCAGGACTTCCAGCGATGCCTGGTGGATGCGCTTCACATCTTCATCTCTGAGCGGTTTGTACCATCCCCCTTCCAGACCGGGGGGTACGACGTTGAAGCGAATACGCTCCCACTGCTTGCGTTGTCTTTCTTTGCCGTCACGTTGTCTCCGAAGCGTTTCCTCTTGCACCATTACTGTCATAGGGTGCACTCCTTCGTATCTGTCTGTTAATGCTTGAGCTTAGACAACTTGTAAGAAACCGGGTTTTTGAACTTCAGTGTGCAACCGCAACTATGAAAAAGCACCTGGCAACGTGCCAAAACCTATGGTCAGACGACAAAAAACCCGGTTTCTTGGCTTTTATCTA
>DAOUMD010000239.1:0-39085 GCA_034412795.1 Anaerolineae bacterium | reverse complement strand
CAAACGGTGGCGACTGGGCCTCCATCGGTTCAAGCGTGTGGGGCAGTATCCCCAAAGCGAAAGCTACTATTGTAGATAAAATCAGTCTACATAGTAGACAGATCCATTTGAATAATGAAGTCCTCTTGCTTTGTGTTTTAAACATCTTAGCAGCTCCTTCTCGTTAAGCTGTTTGTGACAAAGCTCAATCACGGGACAATGCTTTGACAGTTGTATCCGTGCAGTTCGATATTCACCCCTTTATCGTTTCTTGTACGCAACTCACAAATACTATTCGCTGGCAATTCAACTTTAAATGTAAACTCCGTTAGATTTGGTAGGTTATACGAAGATTCGTTCTCTGAGTTCGGCCACATTGAAGAAGCTTCAAAGATATACACAATATCGTGAAAGCCTGGCTCTAATTCGATAAACAGCTTCTGTTGACCATCCACCATATATTTCCGATTCTGTATCAGAAATTCACCGGCGACCCCTCCTGGATCCAGAACAAGAACAGCTTTACCTGGCGCGGGAGTTGGAGGTGTTGGAATAGGTATGGGGGTCGGCGCTGCCGGAGGCGCAAGCGGATCAGAACCAATCAAGAATCCTTCAATTACATCTTTGGGGCCAATTTTCCCGGCTGATAAACCTAATCCGTGAATTTGTCCTTCCAAAATTTGCAATTCACCAGCCCCTTTTAAGCCCAAATAGCCGATTTCGGCGAACCATTCGTAATGCCCTGGAGAAAGAAATAATTCCAGAACCCCACCATCAGGAGCTACGCTTTTACCTGGGATCGTGTACTGTTCCTCTCTCCCCTGAAATATGAATGTTACTTCATCCCCATAAAAGTTGATCACGTAAACCAGACCATTCCCGGCCGGGATTGGCGGATATACATAACCACTCTGGCTCTCCAACGTTGGTGCTGAAGTCGGCTGCGGTAAGGGGGTATTCGTCGGAATCAGAGTGGGTGTATCGGTCGCCGATGCCGCAGGCGTAGATGTGGATGTTGGTGTGGATGCCGTAGATGTAAATGTCGGGGTACTCGTAGGGGGTGCCGTAGATGTGGCCGTCGGGATATTTGTCGGCGTAGAAGTATCGGTAGCTGGAACAGGTGTATGGGTGGGTAAGGGTGTATGTTCCACCGTTTGGGCCACTGTCACCATCTTCGTCTCTTCGATTTGAGTCAAGACCTCATTTTGTGAAACTGTTGGAATTTGAGTATAGCACGCAACTGCTAAAAAAAGTAGACTTCCGGCTGTCAACAAAATAAATGGTGTTCGTTGTAATTTGATCATTGTTCGACTTTGCTCCTTTGTTGGTTTGTTGACGATCTCTAATGTGCTGTCACATGCCGGCTAGTGATCTTAATCCTCCACACGCCGCGGCGGATGAGGCGCCAGGCCGACGGCTGGCGGCGCGAGACGGAGGCGATTGGGTAGATATTTCCTGCTTCATAACCAGATGTTACGCCGCACCGGAGGGTGTTGGGTCTCGTGCCTCGACCCAACCTACCCGCTCAAGGAGGTGAGGTGAATGGGCGGGTGCGCTTCAGCGACAAGGAAAGCGTCCTCAGCTTCCACCAGACAACGATGGCCAGCGCTTTGTTAAGGTGCAAGGGAACAAATGCCCCTATGACGGCAATTGGGTCTACCGGTCAACCCGGCTGGGACGTGACCCCGACAAACCACGACGGCTCAAACGACAACGTAGCGGTTGCGCACCCTGTGGGTTGCGCTTCACGCCAGGAACCACCACAACAACGCCTTCGACAACTTACGCCTGATGCACGCTCACTGTCACGACATCGTTCACGGCTCAAGGTGCTATGACAAAGGCCCGTATTCCGAAGAGCCACGTGAGGGAAATCTCTCACGCGTGGTTCGGGAGCGAAGCGGGTCGGGCGACCGGCCCGCCGTAACTTAGCTGGTGTTTAGATTTCGAACTCTTCCCCCAGCAGCAATATACCAAAGACTATCACAAAAATCAGAATTGGGATAAATGAACGCTCCCATTATCAGCGTTTGGATAGCTTCCTCTCGCAGTTGTGTCTTATTTGTATCATAATTGAACAACCAGTTCGTAAACTCAGCCATATTTGGCCACGGCAATCGGCTTGTTTCAAGAACTTCAACTATAAAATAGCCATCCTCTTTATCTAATGCCTTTGTCACCATTTCAAAGTTACTTCTCAACCATTGATATGTCTTCTCAGAAACTGAGAATGGCATATACGCTTCGCCAACGCTCCGAAATGTCTTGGAAATATCAAGAGGCCCAATTTTGATAAGTTCATTCCTCAACTTCAGCACCTCATCAAGATTGGGATCAACTGAGGCAAAAGGACGGTCATAATATCTTTTTCTTAGGCTCTCTAACCCATCCACAATATCTTGATTTCGGCAAGTATTCAAGGGCAGAAAAATTCCGCGCAAACTTACTACGTCACACGATGAGCTTTGATAAAAATGGTTTATATAGAACTCTCCAATTTTGAATTGGTTTGGGATTTCGTTTGCCTCATTGAAAACCCGATGATGAATGTTACCTTCAGAGGGTGGAATTCTCCCAAGCCAGAGGCAGGGGAAATTTGGCAAGAAACCGTGGATAATACCAGCGGTACGTTCGATTTGGGGCTTTTCGCTCTCTTTCCTTTTCACAGGAAGTGACCTTCTCTCGACATACCCGCTAACGGCGCGGCGAATGAGGCGCCAGGCCGACGGCTGGCGGCGCGAAGCGACGACGCAAGCGACGGAAGCGATTGGGTAGATACTTCCTGCTTCATAACCAGATGTTACGTCACGCCGGAGGGTGTTGGGTCTCGTGCCTCGACCCAACCTACCCGCTCTTCCCCCAGCAGCCAGAAAATACTAATCTCAACCTAGCGGCTGAAAGCTCAACTCCACCGGCATCTCATCTTCTTGCCCCGTCGGTTCAAACTTGAGCCTAAACGCCTCTCCACTCTCAAAATGCTTTAGGGGAACCACAATCTCTTCCCCCATTGGCGAAAACGTCGGTATATCCGATCTCTCCCAACTGTTGCGTATCGTCAGCAGCGGCGCGAACTCAAATCCCAGTCCACCTTCATCCATCACCAATGGAATGTTGGCCTCGGGAGACAATTGTAGTTTCTCGGCAGCACTCCCAGGGGCCCCTTGTATCCGGCACGCGAGCACTTCTATACCCTGCACAACTGCTACACTGCGCCCCTTCTTCAATTGCCCCATAATTTGACCCATTAGCCCCGCTTCAATCTCTCCCGCTGTCTCGGCGACGGCCCCCTCCACTAACGACTCAAACCCCACGCCTTGCGTGCTACTCCAAGCTTCCCTGACCTTTCCCAAATCAAATGCCCCGCTTACAACTATGTGCAGTTTCTCTCCCACCCGAATGCTCGCTTCCACTGACCAATCTGGCTCCCCGGCCAATGATTCGATGTTCGCTTTATGTTGCTCCTCGCCCCCCCCATAACTGTACTCAGTTCTTCCATCTGCGTGGGCATTCCTTCCAGCAATGCCGAAAGCGATCCCATAACATTTTCCATCTCATCCATCTGCGTGGGCAAATCATCCATCGCTTTTTTTGCCTCGGTCATCGCCTCTTCCATCTGACGCGACAAGTCATCCATATCGGGTAAATCAAATACGTCTTTTGTCATCTACTTTCTCCTTTAACACTCTATCATTATGATACTAATTTTGGGGGTTGCATAACCTGAATATCAGCCTGTTTTTCGACGTGCTGGCTAATGACGGGGTCGTTTTTTACCTCAACAATATACGGGGCATTTCTACCAAAAGTAAATGGGAAGAAACTACTATACTTATACTTTCGTGGTGACCACCTCGCCCGGCCGCAGCGGCCGGGCGAGGTGGTGTGGGGGGGATTACCTCTTCGTCTCAACGGCCGAGTTTGAGCGTATCGTTGGCCACGCAATCAACCTGGAGAGGGATTTCTCGCTATCGCTCGAAATGACACACGGGAGGTTATTCTTTTATGAACCCTAACCCATCAAAAGGCCAAGTACGGGGAAAAGGACCGCAATCACAAAGACGATCCCCATAATCCAGTTCAGCCATCTCTTTTCCGGGTGATTCACCCAATAACAAAGCCCTGCAGACAACAACAGTGCTTGAGGCACAATTTCTAGCCAGCCGCGCAACTGGCTCTCGATAGGAATGACGGTGTAAACCATACCTTCGATCGATCCGGGGGCTGGCCCGAAAGTTGAAAGAATTCCGAGAGCTACCAGAAGCCACCACAAAACTAACCAACCGTTTTTCTTCCCAAACAGGACTTCTCGCAGAGGATATAGTGCAAGCGCAAAGACTAACCCCCGGATAGGTTGGAATAATGGGCCGGCTGTTAATATCGGATCACCAAACTGTCGTATCCAACACACCATCCAGGGAAGCGCGTATTCTCCCTCATAGTTCATGAAGGTGGAAGCAAGAATCCCCATCAACATGTAGGTAATGGTATGTACAAGGATTGTCTTTACACTTAGCTCCAGCAAGCTTGGTCGATTGTTGTTCATCGTTATGCTTCTTTCTGTATGAATTGGGAAAACAAGGCCTGGATAGCATCGTTGGTTGTTCGGCCCAACGCCGCGGCGGATGAGGCGCCAGGCCGACGGCTGGCGGCGCGAAGCGGAGCCAGACAGGACAACCTATGCCAAATACGAAATAAGCATAATGGCAAGGGCCGTTTCCTTGCCGGAATTCTGATACCGATGAAAACAATCGGCAGAGAAGCTGATGAAATGATCACTATCTACCGCATAACACTTGTCCTCGACAGTGATGTCAATCTTGCCTTGCACGACGAAAACATACTCCTCTGCATTCCCTTGATGTGGTTCAGCATCAAGAGTTGTTTCAGGATCAATCTCCACACAATAGATCTCAAACGAACGTTCAGGATCAAACGATACTAGCGGAAAAAGTCGGTAACCTTCCGATTCTCCCTTCAGCGGCTTGTCTTCTCTGAACGGCCTAAGGGTAACCTCTGAGGCCTCCTTTTTTAGAAATGCTGTGAATGGCACTCGCAGACCGTTTGCTATTTTCCATAATGTGGCAATCGTCGGGCTCGACTGCCCTGCTTCAATTTGCCATAGCATACTCTTGCTGACACCAGTTAGTTCGGATAATTCAGCAAGACTAAGATTCCGTTCTTCTCTAAGAGTCTGTAGATTTTGTGCTAAGAGGTCAGGTGATTGTTTCATATAACGTCCATTTTGACACTATATCGAACATATCGTATAATATATTAAGCGGCTGACCGTTATACTATACCATCAATGGAGTCTCTTGGCAAGGAGGTTACTATGCTGAACTCGAACCTAATGGCATTTTTATCATTCGTCTCGATAACGACATTCTCCCCTGGTCCAAACAATATCTCCAGTGCTTCAATGGGAGTACTCCATGGCTACAAGAGTACACTGAAATACCTGACCGGGATTGCGGCCGGCTTCTTCTTCATTATGCTACTGTGTGGCTGGATCTCCAACACGCTGCTGAAAACCTTTCCGTCTTTCGAAATGGGGATTCGCTTCATTGGTGCAGGTTACATCCTGTGGCTTGCATTCGAGACTTTGAGGGCAAACTACACGTTCAAAGAAGACAACCAAGCGCTACTTGGATTCACAAAGGGTCTTGTGTTACAGGTGCTAAATCCCAAAGTCATCATCTATGGATTGACCATCTATTCAACATTCTTGGCGCCAATCAGGGAAAACCCAGCTTACATGATGCTTTCGGCATTGTTCTTGGCGACAATTGCTTTCTGTGCTATCTCTACCTGGGCTCTCTTTGGGTCGGCCATCAGAACGTATTTACGACAACCAACGATACAGAGATCTGTAAACTTGATCCTGTCGCTTCTTCTGGCTTACACAGCAATAGAGCTTTCAGGTCTTTTGACGGCAATCCGGTGAGGTGGCTGGTGCAGCCCCGAAAACGATCTCAAGGCCACAACCCCATAACTCCCCGCAAAACCGCAAATTCACCCGTATGATAGGCGTTGTGGCTGGCGATGATGTTGATCTCACGCAAGGTGTTGTGCTGGCGCTGGCCGCTGTTTGGCAAGGGCGCAAAGAGATCAAAGTCGGGATCGTTGATGATCTCTGCCAGTTTTTGCCGGTCGGCGTAAAAATTCTCTATCGTTTGCTGCCAACCGGCCAAATCGGTTTCGGCCGATTCGTCTGGCCAAAGATCATCGGGGAAGTTAGGCCATTTGTAGCTGTCTGACACGATATAGTCCAGGATGTCTTTCTGACAGATGCGCATATGCTCGAGCAAATGCCAAAACGTGTAGCCGCAGTTGGGTGGTCTGGTATTGATTTGACGCTCGGGGAAATTGGCTACCGCATCCTCGAAGTCCATATGTGCTCGCCGAACGGTCAGCAAACGTACCAGTTGGTTTCTCAGTTCTTTGTCGTCGTTCATAAAATAGCTCCTTGCTGAAGTCAGTTACGCCGTCAAACTACTCAGGTCACAGAGCAACGCGGAGGAGACACGGAGTTTCACAGAGAAAGAGAGGATTAGCCATAGCCGAGGAGAGGTCAAGCCGGTAAATCGTCCAGTAGTGACGTCTGCACCACGTCCCAGCCGGTATAAGGGCTGGGTTGCAGGCGGATGTCAATTTGCCGAGCGTATTGACACCTTACGCGGCCTAAGTGTTATGGCTGCGTCCTGTATTCAGTTATCACTTTCTCTAAAGATTCGAGATGCTCGCGATCGTGGTCAAGCATCATTTGTAGCACGTCGGGCAATGTAATTGTGCCGAAGGTGGCGTGAGTACCGGTGAGCGACAGTTTTTCTTCAGGCAAGGCGCGAACATAGTCGATAATCTCCTGACGCGTGACGGCCCACGCCTTGAGAGAGTGCCTCAAGTCAAGCGAACTGAAGTCCCAGCCAGTGTTGAAGTAACATTCAAAGTACGGATTCTCACCTGCGGCAATCCGCATAACTCGATCTTGGTAGCAATCTTCTTCAACCGTCGCCATATGAGCGGCTATATAGCGAAATGACCATTCACCTGGATCGGGCTGCCAATCTTGATTGTCAGCCACAGACTCTAACAGCGTGCTCAACTGCCGCTGTGTGGTATTGAGCTTTCTGAACTGCTGCTCTGTTTTTTCTTGAAGCATGTTGTATCCTCGTTTGCCGATCAACCGGGTGAACGCATAGACCAACGATCTGCACTGTGCACATGTAGTCGGACCCATAAGGCTTGGAACGGTTTTCCCATTCCGGTTTCACGGTACGCCATTTGACCGCTTTTAATAGTACAAATCGGAATTACCGCCAGTATGAATAAACAACACGTTATCGCCTTCAAACGTCCTATTTTTTGCATAATGGAGCAATCCGGCTGCAGCTTTGCCCGTATATACCTGGTCTAATAGAATGCCCTCCAGAGATGCAAATACCTTCACAGCGTTTCTACCTTCTTCGGAAGGTATTGCATACCCCGGGCCGATAAATCTATCATCAACCAAAATCTTTGTCTCATCGAGTTGAATCCCGACCATTTGAGCGGTGGCTGAGGCAAGTTTATGAATCCTTTGAAACTGCACATCGGCTTTTTGAGAGGCGGATACGCCAAGAATACGCGTATCATATCCACTCTCACATTGCCCCAATACAAGCCCTACTTGCGTGCCTGTTGAGCCCGTGGAAAGGATTATGTTTGAAAGGTGAAGGCCCGAGCGTCGTGAATAGTCCACTATTTGATAAAAGGCATCCAGATAGCCTAACGCGCCAATCGAATCGCTCCCACCTGGATCCAGTTCATACACAACCTTCCCTTGTGATTTCAACGACTCCACGACTTTAGCGTACTTATCCGGCAATGCATCTTCTTGGGGAGCGTAATGAAGCTGGGTGTCGTATTGCTTAAAAAAGGCTTGACTCGCAGGATTCTGTTCGGATTCACTACCTACCACAACGACGTGAACGTCAAGTCCACATGCGCTTCCCGCCGCAGCAGCATTTCTGCTGAAACTGCTCGCTTTCATGGTAACCAGTGTATCTGCCTTGTTGGCGACCGCGTCGCCAACAAGATAATCGAGTTTTCTGGTTTTGTTTCCGCCGAGTGCAAATCCTGTCAGGTCGTCGCGCAAGACGTAGACGCTGTATCCTACATTCGAGGAAAGCCGGGGTAATTTGTGGATTATGGCAGGCGCCGGCAGGAGATTTGCCCGATGGTACCTTGCCAAAAGTTTGGGGATTGAGTCAGTATGATGCTTCAATGTTCTCCTCCACGGTCGCAGGTGAGCGATATGGCCTTGCGCTCAAGCTCATCAGTTGGCAAGCGGCAATGTTTCCTAATTCATATTGGCACAGAGGGGAACGCAACCCGCAGCGTGTATGGGCCAACGATTTCAAGGTCAACCACGCGATAGATTAGATGAATCATTACCCCGATTCCTGGGACGGCTAATGGCCCCATTCAGCCACGCGACTTGCGAGCATGATGTTGCTGACTTCACTGACAGTATACGGCAGACTGATGCCAAAGTCAACAGAATCGGAATAACCGCCCAAAGAGAAACTACTGGTTGAAGTCAGGGAATCCATCCGGAGTACAGACTACTTCAAGCACGCCAAGCAGTTCTCTAGAAGAAATCCCTCCGGGGGTAGTTTGTCTCAGCCAGCAAATGGATGTAGTATGGGGTAAGTTCAGCGATCCTAAAGAAGCGTTCAGAAATAACTTCCCACTTTCAGACCAAGATTCGGGTGAAATCCTTCAAAATAGGTAAAGTTATTCTTGGACGCGGCCTAAACAAGTGTGAGAAACAGCGTGAGCCGACTCGTAGATGCCCATAACCCAGTTCCTTCGCCCCTGCTGGTCGTCATATCCGGGCCGTCGGGGGTGGGCAAGGACGTGACGCTGAAGCGCATGCAGGAGATGGGCTGTCCTTTCCACTTCGTGGTGACCACCACCGACCGGCCGCAACGACCGGGGGAGGTGGATGGGGTAGATTACCTCTTCGTCTCGACGGCCGAGTTTGAGCGTATGATCGAAAATGACGAATTGCTGGAGCACGCGATTGTCTACGGACAGCACAAAGGCGTATCCAAGGCGCAGGTATGGGGTGCCCTGGAGAGCGGCCAGGACGTGGTGATGCGGCTCGACGTGCAGGGCGCGGCCACCATCCATCAACTGGTCCCTGACGCGGTGCTGATCTTCCTCACCGCCGAATCGGAAGAAACGCTCACCGAGCGGCTGACGGCGCGCCGCACCGAGACCCAGCAAGCGCTGCGCACGCGGCTGGACATCGCCCGCCAGGAGATGAGGTGCATTGAGGAATTCGATTACGTCGTGGTCAACCGCGACGGGCAATTGGATGACACGGTTGAGATGATTATGTCAATTATAACCGCCGAGAAGTGCCGCGTCTGGCAACGAGAGATAAGCCTGTGACATCTCCCCCTGAAGCCAACCCGCCCCCTTCGCAACCCCGGCACCTGTCTCTGCCGATGGCCCAACCCCGGGTCACGTATGTCATACTGGCCATTAACGTGTTGGTGTTTCTGGCGATGACGGCGGCGGGTGGATCTACCAACTCGGCGGTGCTGATCCGTTTTGGGGCCAAAGCCAACGTCCTCATCGCCCAGGGCCAGGTATGGCGCCTGTTGACCTCGATCTTTTTGCACATTGGGCCGATGCACCTGTTCTTCAACAGCTATGCCCTGTTTGTGTTTGGGGTCGAAGTGGAGCGGGTGTATGGCAGCGCACGATTCCTGATCATCTACCTGCTGGCCGGGCTGTACGGTTCGCTGGTGAGCTTTGCCATTGGCCCTCCCCTTTCGGCGGGTGCTTCGGGAGCCATCTTTGGCCTACTGGGCGTTATGGTGGCTTACTTCCGCCGCCACCGCGAAACCTTTGGAGAATGGGGACGCCAGCGGCTGATGAGTCTGCTGGGGGTGGCCGGTTTTAACCTGGTGCTGGGTTTCACGGTGCCGGGCATCGACAACCTGGCTCACCTGGGCGGGTTGGTGAGCGGTGCTGCCCTGGGATGGCTACTGGCGCCTGAGTATGAGTTGAAGATCGACGAGCGTGGGCTGCCGTACGTGGCGGATCGGACCAGCCTGCGATCTCGTTGGTGGATGGTGGCGCTGGCCGCCCTATTGTTGATCGCAGGCACCAGCCTGGCGATCACTGCCCACCAGGAATCGGCGTCGTCCCTGATCATGCGTGGCCAGCGGGCTTTCGAGGACGGAGATGTGGCGGGCGCGGAGTCTTTTTTCCGCCAGGCGGTGACGCGCGAACCCGACTCGGCGTTGGCCCACTTTTACCTGGGGGTAGCTTTCTCTGAACAAGAGGAGATGAGCGAAGCGATTGAGGCTTACCAAAACGCGGTACGCCTGGAACCCGATCTGGCTGAGGCTCACTGGAATCTGGCTTTGACTTACGCAGCCCTGAATCGAGCGGCCGAGGCCATCGCTGAGTTTGAGACGTTTGTCACGCTGAGGCCGGATTCACCCGAAGCTGATGAGGCCCGAACTTACATAACGGCATTGCAGGAGTCTATCCCCTAAGCCCCTTTCGCTCGCCCCGCTTTTGTGCTAATATAGAAATGCAAGGATGGTTCAGAAATAGGGTAACACTTTCTCAGCCAGACGAATGACGAACGACGAAAGACGAAGAGATCTGGGCCAATAACAGGAGGCATCAGATTTCCTCGTTGAATTCGAAGACCTGCGCCGGCGCGCTGCGCCTCTGGATAAGTACTACATTCCAACTCGCTATCCAAATGGCCTTCCCGGTGGCATTCCGTCTGAGGCCTTTGACCAGGTAGACGCTGACCGTGCCCTGGAGCTGGCTCAGCATGTGATTGGCTTTGTTGAAAACTGCTTCCCTGTGGAGGAAGCGACTGATGACGCAGGAGATGAGGAAGATGGCTAAACCGACTGTGCGTCCAGCTATTTGCGCTGATGACCGCTGGTACCCGGCTTCGCCGGAAGCTCTGCGGCGTGACGTGAAGGATTACGTCGAGAGTGCTTCGGCCCTCGATCTTGCGGGCGAGGTGGTCGGGCTGGTAGCGCCCCACGCCGGTTACTTATTCTCCGGCCACGTAGCCGGGGCGGGTTACCGGCAGGTGCAAGGGAACCGCTATGACACGATTGTGCTGGTCGGCCCCGATCATCGCGGCATCGCCGCTGGCGGGTTGGCCTATGCGGATTTCGACGCCTGGCACACCCCCCTGGGCGACGTGCCGGTTGATCGAGAGTTGATCACGGTACTGGACAAACGGCTGTCGCTGCGACGCATCGGGCGCGACAGCGAACATTCATTAGAAGTGCAGCTCCCCTTCCTGCAAACCACCCTGGCTGACTTCAAGCTGGTCCCTATCATGATGGGAGATCCGTCGCCCGCCGCCTGCCGGGAGCTGGGGTTGGCGGTGGCTGACGCGGTACGCGAGCAAGAGGCACTGCTCGTGGCCAGCACAGACCTGTCTCACTACTATCATTACAACCACGCCAAACGCCTGGATGAGCAAACACTCAAATACATACTAGACTTTGATCCTGAAGGGTTGGCCGATGCACTGCCCCAGAACCAAGCCCACGCTTGCGGCGGGGCTCCGGTGGCGGCGGTTATGATCGCCGCCCGCGAGTTGGGTGCCAATCAGGCACACCTGGTTAAATACGCCAACTCCGGGGATGTCTGGGATGACAAGAGCCAGGTGGTCGGGTATGCGGCGGTGGCGCTGACCAGGGATCAGTAGTCAGATTACTGATGTCTATCTACTGCAAAGTCGTCGTAAATCGCCCAATCTTACGACACCGGATAATGCCCCAGTCCGCTCCCCCGGAAGAGGGAGATAGCGCGGGTGAATCGGCGGCGGTCAATCCTCTGGAAGTTACCTTCAGCTACGCGATCCCCGAAGAGCTGGGCGAGCAAGTAGCCCCGGGCCAACTGGTGGAAGTGCCATTTCGAAGTGGCACACTACAGGCTGTGATCGTGGGGTTGAGCGACGCCCCCCCGCCTGACGTGGATGATGTACGCCCCATCATCTCGATTCTGGACCCGACACCGGCTCTCTCGCCGACCCAGATAAAGCTGGCCGGCTGGCTGAGCGCGCGTTACCTGGCTCATCTGAGTAGCTGCGTCTGGCTGTTCCTGCCGCCAGGCGTACGCCGCCTGCCGCAAAGCGTGGTAGAGGCGGTTCCAGACAAAGAACCTCCGCCCGATCTGGACACCCGGGCTCGCGCGATGTTGCTCTACCTGCGGGGACAAGAGGAGCCTACGCCGGTCAAAGACCTGGAAGCCGGGCCGCTAAAGACATTGAGCGATATCGAACTGGTGCACACCAGGCAGCGGCTGGCACCGCCACGCGTGGGTCCCCAGATCGACCGCAGCGTGGAGCTCATTGCCAGCTCGGAGGAGATTGGGATAGTACTGCCCAGGCTGGGCCGCGCTTCTAAACAGGCTGATGTTCTCCTCTACCTGGCCACTTTGGATGACCCCGTGCCGGCGCTGGAGGACGTGCTGGCTGCGGTGGGCTGCACGGCGGGACCCGTCCAGGCCCTGGTCAAACGGGGCTGGGTGAAATTGAGTCCCAGGCGGACGCTGGTGGCCAGCCCACTATCAGGCGTGGCTATTGAGGCGGCATTGGCCGAGTTGGCGACGGCACCCGCTCAGCGGGCTGCGCTGGCCTTCCTTCAGCAACACCCTGGCCCGGTAGAGGCAACGCACATAGACGCTACCTCCAACACCCTGGCCAACCTGGAAGCCAGAGGTTACATCCGGCGCTGGACAGAACCGGCAACCATCACGCTTACGCTGGAACCGGACGAGTTTCTGGACTCCATATTGGACCTGCGGGGCTCGACCAAACACGCCGCCGTACTGGATATGCTGGCGCACGAGGAAGGCAAGGTATGGGTGGGCTGGGTGTATGCCCAGACGGACGCCACGCTGGACACGCTGCGCAGCCTGGCCGAAGCGGGGCTGATAGCACTGGACGAGGCGCGCCGCTGGCGCGATCCCCTGGCCGATCAGTCCTTTGTGTTGGAGCACGCACCTCGCTTGACGCCCGAGCAGGAGGCAGCGTGGGAGGTGGTGCGGCGGGGAATCGGGGAATCAGGGAATCAGGGAATCAGGGAATCAGGGAATCAGGGGAGCGGGGAAATGGGGGCCCTGCGAACGAAAGCCCTTTCGCAGAGGCAAGCCCGCAAGGCGGCCAACCTTCCAACCTTCCAATCTTCCAATCTTCCAGCCTTTCTCCTGCACGGGGTCACCGGGTCGGGGAAGACGGAGATCTATCTGCGAGCGGTGGGAGAGGCTTTGCAACGAGGTCAAGGCGCGATCGTACTGGTACCTGAGATTGCGCTGGCAGCACAGACGGTGCGGCGAGTGGCGGCCCGCTTTCCGGGCAAAGTGGCCGTGTGGCACAGCGACCTGTCCCTGGGCCAACGGTTCGACACCTGGCAACGGGTGCGAGATGGTGAGTTACCGGTGGTCGTAGGGGCACGCAGCGCACTCTTCGCACCGGTGCCCAACCTGGGCGTCATCGTGGTAGACGAAGAACACGAGCCAGCTTACAAGGGAGGGCGCGCGCCCCGCTACCATGCCCGCGAAGTGGCACTACAACTGGGACGACTGACGGGCGCCACGGTAATCCTGGGCAGCGCCACGCCCGATGTGGTCAGCTTCCGCCGCAGCGAAAGAGACGAATTGACGCTAATCACGCTGCCCAAACGGGTGCTGGCCCACCGCCAACACCTGGCAATTCAAGTCGGGGCGAGCAAAGCCCTAACCTCAACCCCGGTTGCCCGCCCGATGGACAGTGACCGGGATGACCTGCGCACATTACCCTTACCACAAGTGGAGGTGGTGGACCTGCGCGAGGAACTGAAAGCGGGCAACCGTACCATCTTCAGCCGATCTTTGCAAACTGCCCTGCGCGAGACTCTGGCCGCGGACCAGCAGGCCATCCTGTTCCTCAATCGACGAGGGGCGGCGACTTTCGTCCTGTGTCGAGACTGTGGTCACGCGATGCACTGCCCGCGTTGCGAAATGCCCCTCACATTTCACGCCGGGGACGAGGCACTGTTTTGTCACCACTGCAACTATCGCCAGTCCAACCCCGAGCAATGTCCTGCCTGCCAGAGCAGTCGCATTCGCTTCTTTGGCGTGGGCACAGAGCGGGTGGAAAGCGTGGTGCGCGAGTTGTTCCCCGAGGCCCGCCCGCTGCGCTGGGACATGGACACGGCACGAGCACGGGGAAGTCACGCCGCGTTTCTACAACACTTTATTGATGGGCGGGCAAACGTGTTGGTGGGCACGCAGATGATCGCCAAGGGGCTAGACCTGCCACGAGTAACTTTGGTGGGCGTCATCAGCGCCGACACGGCGCTGTATCTGCCCGATTTCCGCGCCGCCGAGCGGACTTTTCAATTGCTGATGCAGGTGGCCGGCCGGGCCGGTCGTAGCCCGCTGGGTGGTCGGGTCATCGTGCAGACGTACAACCCCGATCTGGCCATTATCCGCGCCGCCGCCGCCCACGACTACGCCGCTTTTTATGGGGATGAACTGGCGGCCCGCCGCGAAGGTCGCTACCCCCCCTTTAAGCGGCTGGCGCGTCTCATCTTCACCGGCTCGGGTGCTGACCGGGCCCAACGTGAGGCAGAACGAATGGCGAACGTGCTGCGCACCTACATCGCCCGCCAGGGCCTGCCAGGAGTTGACGTCGTCGGACCGGCCCCGTGTTTCTACCGCAGGTTACGCAGACAGTATCGTTGGCACATCCTGGTTCGTGCTGAGGAACCGGAAGCCGTGTTGCGGCCCATCACGACCCCACTGGGCTGGCGAGTGGACGTAGATCCGATGGATTTTCTGTAAGCACACCCTTAAAACAGATCGTTAGTGGCCCCCACCCTCCAGGTGGTCCTCCTGTTGAGTGTTGCTGATAAATCTTGTCTGTCAGTCGTTTAGTTTTCGCTTCACCTTTCACCTTGACTTCCCAGGTGCTCCTCATCCTCAAGCATACCACCCAGTACATCTCGGTGCTAACAGGTCCATAGTTATTTGCTCGCCAGGGATTGGCAAATCCCGGCCTTTTGTACCTAAATCGGGGATTTGGCAATCCCCTCGGAGCAAAACTGACTATAAGCTCATTTCCGCCTTGGTGTACTAGAGATCATTTGTCCCAATTTGGCAATCCAGTGCGAGCATTCACGCAGATGGCTGAACTTCGCACGAGCCATGTGGCGGGTGGATAACCACTTGAATAAGTGGAAGATTTGTGATACATTGGAGACAACTGGGGAGCCATGTTGAAGGTGTTTCGTAGTCGTTGCACCTGGGGGGAGGTTACCATGGCTAGAGAGAAAGGTAAGCGACAGCGCTGGGTGCCGGCAGGACTGATGGCCCTGCTAGGGCTGACCATCTGCCTGGCGGGCTGCGCCGCCCGGCGGCCGATAGAGATCGGCCTGGCGGCCGAGCTGACCGGGAGCCAGGCCGACCCGGGCATCGACCTGCGCGATGGGGCCCAACTGGCGATAGAGACCCTCAACGCGCGGGGCGGGGTCGCCGGCCGGCCGCTGCGGCTGGTCGTCCGCGACGAACAGGGCGACCCGGCGGTGGCACGCCAGGTCGCCGCCGAGCTCATCCAGGAGGACGTGGTCGCCGTGGTGGGCGCTATGAACAGCAGCCAGACGGCGGCCATGTGGGAGCCCATGAACCAGGCCGGGGTGGTGCTGCTCAGCCCCACCTCGTCCAGCGATGAATTCACCGGCCAGGCCGACTACCTGTTCCGCGTGATGCCCGCCAACAGTTACTTCGGCCGGTCGCTGGCGGAGCACATATATAATGAAAGAGGCGTACGCCGCCTGACGGGCGTCTACGACCTCAGCAATCGTGCCTTTGCCGAGAACCTGTGGCACGTGGTGCGGGATCGGTTTGAGGCGTTGGGCGGGGATGCCAGCCAGAGCTTCACCTTCATCACCGACCAGACGGACCTGGCCGACCTTATGGCGCAAGTGGTCGCCAGCCAGCCGGAGGCGGTGGTGTTCATCACCTCGGCGGTGGACACCGCGCTTATGGTTCAGTATGGCCGCCAGGCGGGCCTGGACGTCCCCCTGTTCAGCTCGACCTGGGCCCAGACCAACGACCTGCTGAGCAAAGGCGGCCGGGCGGTCGAGGGCCTGGAGATCAGCGCCGTATACGACCCCGACAATCCCCATCCCAACTTCCAGGACTTCCTGACGCGGTTTGAGGCGCGCTACGAGCGCGAGCCGAGCTACCCGGCCGTCTTCGCCTACGAGGCGGTGTTGGTGCTGGCCGACGCGCTGGAGCGAACCTCGGGGCGAGCGGATGGCCTGGCCGAGGCGCTCGTGGCCGTCGACAACCTGGAGGTCGTGCAAGGCCGCATCTCCATAGACGCCTACGGCGACGTCCGGCGCGACGTGTACGTGGCCGTGGTCAAAGACGGGGCGTTTGAGATCATCAACACCATCCGCCCGGCCGATTGAGGAGGTCGGGTCAGGTGCAAGGTACTTTAGAAGTACCTTGCACCTGACCTGGCCTGAGACGATATCGGAGAGACACTTATGACCGGAAAGCGCTCACTGAGTGTGGCATTGAGGCATCTGACCATCATAATGGCGCTGGGGGTGACGCTGATCAACGCCGGCGTGATCCTGGTCACCTCACGCCTGATCCAGCAAGACGTCGTCGCGCACCAGCGCGTGTCCATCAACGCCCTGGCGCACCAGGGGGACCAGTATCTGGCGGAGACTGGGCAACTGATGGCAACCATGGCCGGCCTTTGGCCCGACCTGCCGCCCGACGCGCAACAGCGGCTCCTGGAGCAAGCTCGCGCCAGCTACCCCCGCTTCAGTGCCTTGTACGTACTTGACCCGGCCGGCCGGGTCGTGGCCGAGGATACCGACGCGCTGCCCTTGCTAAACCTGGATATGTCGGGCGAGCGCTACTTCCGCCGCGCCCAGGACGCGGCCGGTCCGTTCTTTTCGGACCCGTTTATCTCGCTGACCACCGGCCAAACTGCTGTCACGACGGTCGCCCCCATTCGAGCGGAGGAGCGCTTCGCCGGGGCGCTGGTGGGGGAGCTGAGCCTGGCCTTCCTGCAGCAGGCCATCGGCCGGCTCGAGGCCAGCGCGGGCCGGGTGCCCTTCGTGGTTGACAATCACGGGACCTTGCTGGCCCACCCGCGCCAGGAGTGGGTGCAGCAACGGCGCGACTTCAAGACCATGCCCCTGGTAGAAGCAGGCCTGGCAGGCCAGACCGCCGTCCACGTCGTGCGTGACGCCGAGGGAGGAGCCTGGCTGATCGGCAGCGCGACGCCCATGGGACACGGCTGGGTGGTGGTGGAAACCCAACCACTGGGAGTGGCCCTGCAGCCCATCCTGGCCGTGGTGGTGGCGTCCGGGGCGGCCCTGGCCCTGGGACTGATCCTGGTATTTACGGTGCAGCGGCGCAGCCTGGGGCATATCATCCAGCCCGTACTGGCCCTGGCGCAGCGCGCCGATGCGCTGGCCAACGACCAGTATCAGCAACTGCCCGCCGGCCAACCGAGCCAGTTCAGCGAAATAGACAGCCTGGAGCGCAGCTTCAATCGCATGGCGCAGGCGGTGCAAGAGCGAGATCGTTCGCTGCAGCAGCAGGTGGCTGAATTGAAGCACACCCAGGAGGCGCTGGAGTTCAGAAATGCCATCTTGCTGGGCCAGCAGGCTGCCTCGCCGGATGGCATCCTGGTCGTCGACGAAGGGAACAGGATACTCTCCTACAACCAGCGCTTCGTCGACATGTGGGAGGTCCCCGCCCAGGCCCTGGAGTCCGGCCTGGACCGGCAAGCTTTGGAGGCGGTGCGGGATAAGTTGGTCGATCCCGAGGGTTACCTGGCCCGGGTGAGCTACCTCTACGAGCAGCGCGACCAGACCAGCTACGACGAGGTGACGCTGACCGATGGCCGGACCTTCGAGCGCCACTCGGCACCCATACTGGGGCTCGGCGGGCAGTACTACGGCCGCGTGTGGTACTTTCGCGACGTCAGCCAGCGGGTGCAGGCAGCGGCCGCCCTGCGGGAGAGCGAAAGCCGCTACCGCAGCCTGTTCGAGGATTCGCCCATCCCCCTCTGCGAAGAGGATCAGTCGGCCGTCAAGGCCTACCTGGACCGGCTGCGCCAGCGCGGCGTGACTGACTGGGAGGCTTACTTCCGCGACAACCCGGAGGCCGTCCGGGAGTGTGCCGACCTGGTGACCATCGTGGATGCCAACCAAGCCGCGGTGGCCCTCAACGAGGTGCCCGACAAGGCGCAGCTTCTGGGTAAGTTGGGAGACCTGTTCAGTGACGAGTCGCTGGCAGCCTACCGCCAGGAGATCACCCAACTGGCGTCGGGCCAAGCCCAGGCCAATAGCGAGGTGGTGGTCCATACCTGGGCAGGCAACAGGAAGATCACGGTCAATAGAGTCTCAATCCCGCCCGGCTTTGAGGACACCTGGAGCAAGGTGGTGGCCTCCTCGGTGGACATCACCGAGCGGGTGCAGGCCGAGTCCCAAAGGGAGGCTGCGCTCGAGGCCCTGCGCCGCAGCAAGCGCCTCTTGGAGGAGACCCTGGCCGAGTTGCAGACCACCCAGAAGCAGGTGGTGCAGCAAGAGCGCCTGGCCGCGGTGGGTCAACTGGCGGCCGGCATCGCCCACGACTTCAACAACCTGCTGACCAGCATCATCGGCTACGCCGAACTGGCCCAGCTACAGTCCGGCCTGCCACCGGCCGTCCAGAGCGACCTGGCCCGCATCGTCACGCAGGGCCAGCGCGCGGCCCACCTGGTGCAGCAGATCCTGGATTTCTCGCGCAAATCGATCAGGCAACCGCAGGCCCTCAACCTGGTGCCCTTCCTCAAGGAGACGACCCGCTTCCTGGAGCGCACCATTCCCGAGAGCATCCACATCCACCTGGAGACGGAGCTGCCGGACTGTGTGGTCAACGCCGATCCCACCCAGCTCCAGCAGATGCTGACCAACCTGGCCATCAACGCCCGGGATGCCATGCCCCAGGGCGGGGAGTTGACGCTGCGGCTCTCGCGCCTGGCCGTGGAGCCGGGCCAACCAGCGCCCTGCCCCGACTTGTCACCGGGGGAGTGGGTCGTCCTGGCGGTGACCGACAGCGGGGCCGGCATCCCCGAGGAGATTTTGCCGCACATCTTCGAGCCCTTCTTCACCACCCGGGCGCCGCAGGGCACTGGCCTGGGCCTGGCCCAGGTGTACGGCATCGTCAAGCAGCACCAGGGCTGCATCGATGTGCACAGCCAGGTGGGGGTGGGCACCACTTTCCGCCTGTATCTGCCCGCCCTGGCCGAAGGGGAGACGGCGCCCGAGCCCAAAGCCGCCCGGGACGCGCCGCGCGGCCAGGGCCAGGTGGTACTGCTGGTCGAGGACGAGCCGCTGGTGCTGGAGACGGGCAAGGCCATGCTGGAGTACCTGGGCTACCGGGTGCGGGTGGCCGGCGACGGCCACCAGGCGCTGGACGTCTACCGCCAGCACCGGGACGAGATCGCCCTGGTCCTGGCCGACATGGTTATGCCCCGGCTGGACGGCGTGGCATTGTTCCAGGCGCTGCGGGCCGAGAACCCCAACGTCAGGCTGGTGTTGACCACCGGCTACCCGCTGGACGACAAGGCCCAGGCGCTGCTGGCCGAGGGTGTGGCCGACTGGCTGCAGAAGCCCTTGACCCTCAACCGCCTGGGTCGGGTGGTCAGCCAGGCGCTGGGCACGGACCAGGGCGCGCCGGACGGGTCGGCCTGAGCCTCCCCACCCTCTCATCGGCTTGACACGCTTGTTCCTTCGTGGTATGATGAGTGTTGTCGTTTTTAGCACTCTCACCCTTAGAGTGCTAAAAACAAAGGACTGAGGATTATGTCAGAATCTGAACTAAGCCAGCGCTGCCAAACTATCTTGCGGCTGATAGTGCGCGAGCACATCAGAAGGGCAGCGCCGGTCAGCTCTAAAATCATCAGCGAGCGGTACAACCTGGGGGTTAGCCCGGCCACCATCCGCAATGAGATGGCGATCCTGGAGGAGAAGGGGTATCTGACGCACCCCCACACATCGGCTGGCCGGGTGCCCACCGAGAAGGGATACCGCTACTTTGTGGAGAAGCTGATGGGTGAGAGCCATCTTTCTTCAGATGAGCGGCGTACCATCAGTCACCAATTCCACCAGGCACGGCTGGAACTGGACCAGTGGATGCGTCTATCGGCGGCTGTTTTGGCGCACAACGCTCGGGGCGCATCGCTGGTAACAGCCCCCAAGTCATCGCAATGCCGGATGAAACACCTGGAACTGATATCCATCCGCGACGAAATGGTGTTGCTGATCCTGGTCCTCCAGGAGGGAACCGTCAAACAACAAATCCTCACCTGGGATGACCCTGCTTCGCAGGATGAGCTGACCCCGGTCGCCCATCACCTGTCTGATCTATGGTCGGGCTGCGATCAAAAAGCGGTGGCAGCCACCCGAGACAGCCTGGTAGGCTTCGAGCAACAGGTGGCCGACGTTGTGCTGGAAACCATGCGCCGCCTGGATGCCCGCACCAGCAGCGAAATCTATCGTGACGGACTGCTGAATGTGCTCGACCAGCCGGAATTTGCCCACAGCGATAACGCGCAGCAGGTAGTGCGTGTGCTGGAAGAACGCCAGGTCATCGATAGGATGGTCAGCGAAGTGATGGAGCACGGGGGCCTTCAGATCATCATCGGCGGCGAGGGGCGTTGGGAGGAATTGTCCGAAGTGAGCGTCGTGTTGGCGCGCTACGGTATCCACGACCAGGCGACAGGTGCGCTGGGGGTGCTGGGCCCGGTCCGGATGCAGTACGGACGGGCGGTGTCGGTGGTGCGTTACGTGTCGCAATTGATGAGCGATTTGATCGGTGACCTGTATGGGGGGCGTTAGCGCACTTTTAGATGACTACCTTCGACGAGATCAGGAGAGACATAGACAACAATGAGTGATGTAGAGTCCGTTCCCGTAGAAGAGACTGATAACCACAGCGAACCCGGCGACGATGTGGGTGCGAGCAGCCCGTTTGCAAACGAAGAGACCGAACTGCCAGCGGGTGAGGAGGAAACCACGCAGCAGGCGGAAGGTGTGACTCCGGCCGAAGAAGCTGAGCAGGAAGTAATTGAAGGTGAAGTAATAGAAGATATCGAAGAAGAGGCAGAAGAATACGAGTTGGAAGCTTTGCAAGCCGAGCTGGAACAGGCTCAGGTGCAGGCGGCCGAATATCTCGACGGCTGGCAACGGGCGCGAGCCGAATTTGCCAATTACAAGAAGCGGGTGGAGGCCGAACGAGAGGAACTAAAACGCACCAGCACAGAGGCGCTATTGCTCAAGCTGTTGCCAGTCGTGGACGACTTCGAGCGCGCCTTCCAGGTGCTGCCTGAAGACTCGACAGATGAGGCCTGGGTGGATGGCTTTAAGATGATTCTGCGCAAGCTACAGGGGATCCTGGAAAGCCAAGACGTAGCGCCCATCGAGGCTGAAGGCCAACCCTTTGATCCGCTGTGGCATCAAGCTGTCATGCAAGAAGAGACCGACGAGCATCCAGATGGATGCGTCATCGAAGAGATGCAACGCGGCTACCGGCTGGGCGAACGAGTGCTGCGGCCCTCTATGGTGAAGGTGGCCAGCAACACAAATGAACGAGCTAACGAGTTAGAAGAGGAATAATTTAAGGAGTACATGCGCGATGGCAAAGATAATCGGAATTGACCTGGGAACGACGAATTCTGTAGTAGCTGTAATGGAAGCGGGTGAACCGGTAGTCATCCCCACGGCCGAGGGTTCACGACTGTGTCCATCGGTGGTAGCCGTCAACCCCAAGAATGGTGAACGAATGGTTGGGCAGGTCGCGCGCCGCCAAGCCATCGTCAACCCTGAAAACACCATATCCTCAATCAAGCGCTTTATGGGGCGCAAGTTCAGCGACCCCGAAGTGCAACGCGCCCTGGAGCACATTCCCTACGAAGTAAAGGAAGCGCCCAACGGCGACATTCGAGTGGTGATGGGCGAGAAAGAATACTCTCCACCCGAAATCAGCGCCATGATTCTACAGAAACTCAAAGCGGACGCCGAAGCCTATCTGGGCGAATCCGTCACCCAGGCAGTGATCACGGTTCCAGCGTATTTTAACGACAGCCAACGCCAGGCGACGAAAGATGCTGGTAAGATCGCCGGCCTGGACGTGCTGCGTATCATCAATGAGCCGACTGCCTCCAGCCTGGCCTATGGACTCGACAGGAAGGCGGACGAGGTAATTGCCGTTTATGACCTGGGAGGAGGCACCTTCGACATCTCCGTCCTCGACGTAGGCGACGGCGTGTTTGAGGTCAAGTCCACCAACGGAGATACCTTCCTGGGTGGCGACGATTTCGACCAGCGCATCATCGACTGGATCGCCGACGAATTTAAGAAGGAGCAGGGTATTGACCTGCGAGGTGACAAGCAGGCGCTCCAGCGGCTCAAAGAAGCGGCCGAAAAGGCCAAGATCGAGCTGTCGACCACGCTGCAGACCGAAATCAATCTGCCTTTTATCACCGCGGATGCGTCGGGCCCCAAGCACCTGACGATGAACCTGACACGCTCCAAGCTGGAGCAGCTCACTGAGAGTCTGGTCGAGCGCTCACTGGCCCCTTGTAAACGCGCGATGAAGGACGCCAACCTAAATTCCAACCAGATAAACGAGGTGGTGTTGGTCGGCGGCCAGACGCGCAGCCCGGCGGTGCAGGCGGCGGTGAAGGACCTGTTCCAGCGAGACCCGCATAAGGGTGTAAACCCTGATGAGGTGGTAGCCATTGGGGCAGCCATCCAGGCCGGCGTGCTGGGCGGTGAAGTCAAGGACGTGTTGCTGCTGGATGTCACACCATTGACGCTGGGCATTGAGACGTTAGGCGGCGTAGCCACCTCCCTTATCGAGCGCAACACCACCATTCCTACCAAGAAGAGCCAAATCTTCTCCACGGCTGCCGACGGCCAAACCAGTGTCGAAATCAAGGTCGTTCAGGGCGAACGGCCTATGGCGGCTGACAACAAGTTGTTAGGCAACTTCATCCTGGATGGCATCCCACCTGCACCACGCGGTGTGCCGCAAATCGAAGTCACCTTCGACACCGACGCCGACGGCATTTTGCACGTAAGCGCGCTGGACAAGGCAACCGGCAAAGAGCAAAAGATCACCATTACGGCCTCCAGCGGCCTGAGCGATGCTGAAATCGAGCAGATGGTACAGAACGCCGAGCGTTTTAGCGAGGAGGACCAGCAACGTAAGGAAGAGGTCGAAACTCGGAACAATGCCGATAGCCTGATTTACGCCACCGAGAAGGCGTTGCGCGAACTGGGCGACAAGGTGCCCGACGCCATCAAGAGCGACGTAGAAGCCAAAGTCCAGGCGGTACGCGATGCGTTGGGCGGCTCCGACGTGTCACGCATCAAGAGCGCTTCTGAGGAGCTGGGAGAAGCCATGCAACAAATTGGCGCCAGTGTCTATGAACAGCCCGGCGCCAGCGCACAAGAGCAACCCGGCGCAGACGAGCCCACACAGCAAGCCGAAGAGGGTGAAACGGCCGAGGGTGACGTGTCCGAAGATGACGTAGTGGATGGAGAATTTGAAGAGGCGTAATGAGTAGTAAGCGGGATTACTACGAGGTGCTGGGTGTAGCTCGCACGGCCAGCGCCGACGAGATCAAAAGGGCTTATCGCCAACTGGCACGCAAGTACCATCCGGACGTGAGCCAGGAGGCCAACGCCGAGGCGCGTTTCAAAGAAGTCAACGAGGCCTACGAAGTGCTGAGCGACCAACAGAAGAGGGTAACTTACGATCGCTTCGGCCACGTCGGTACCCAGAACTTCGGGGGCTTCGAGGGCTTCGGGGGCTTTCGGGATCCCTTTGAAATCTTTGAGGAGTTTTTTGGGGCCAGTTTCGGCATGGGAGCGCGACGAGCCCGCCGGGGGCCACGTCGGGGCGCCGACCTGCGCTATGACCTGGAGATACAGTTTGAAGAAGCGGTCTTTGGCGCGGAAAAAGAAATTGAGGTCCCCAGGCAACAGACGTGTCCACTGTGTAACGGCACGGGAGCAGAGCCAGGCACATCACCTATCCGTTGTCCGGATTGCAATGGTACGGGCGAGGTGCGCCGCCAGACAGGATTTTTCGTCAACATCGCCACCTGTCCGCGCTGTCAGGGTGAAGGCGAAGTGGTGACCACGCCCTGCACGCAATGCCGGGGGCGTAAGCGTGTCACCGAAACGCGCCATCTGTCGCTCAAGATCCCGGCGGGTGTGGACGACGGCACCCAGATTCGGCTGGCGGGTGAAGGTGAGGAAGGCGTCAACGGTGGGCCGACAGGCAACCTGTACGTGGTGTTGCGGTCCAGGCCCCATCGCTACTTCCGCCGTATGGACCACAACATCCACCTGGAGTTGGCCATTAACGTGGCCCAGGCGGCCCTGGGTGACGAAGTGGAAGTGCCCACGGTGGACGGCGACATGGAGCACATGACTATCCCGGCCGGCATCCAGACCGGAGAGACGATCCGAATGCGCGGCAAGGGAGTGCCTTATTTGCGGCGCGAGGGGCGCGGCGACCAAATCGTAACCATTCAGGTGTTAACTCCAACCAACCTCGACGAGCATCAGCGCGAGATGTTGATGGAGTTGGGCAAAACCCTCGACAAAGAAGTGGTGCCCCAGCGCGAACGGAGTTTCTTTGACCGGGTACGCGAGGCGCTGGGCGTGTAAGGCGTGAGCACACAGAGTCTGATAGAGGTTTCCCTCTCCGGATTGGACGACGAAGTGACGCCAGCGGTCGTCAGTCTTTTTGACCAGTGGGGTCACGGCGGCGCTGTCGTCGAGCAAGCGCCCGGAAAAGAGGGCGGAACGACCCTCAAGACCTACCTGCTATCTGAGGATGATGACAGCCTGCGCCAGATCGAAATCGGTCTGGCGCTTCTCGATCAGGCGCGTCACACCTCTCCCCCCGGGGACTCGACAGCAATCCAGCCATTGCCAAAGCCACGCATACGCTTCCTGTCTGAAACGGATTGGGCCGAGGCATGGAAGACACACTACGACGTACTGCGCGTAGGGCGACGGTTGGTGATCAAACCCACCTGGCGCGACTACGACCCGTTACCTGACGACCTGGTCATCGAGCTAGATCCGGGCATAGCCTTTGGCAGCGGGCTGCACCCCACCACCCGGCTTTGCCTGGAAGCGTTGGGAGACTATCTTCAGCCCGGCACCCGCGTGCTCGACGTGGGCACCGGCTCCGGGATCCTGGCCATCGCTGCGGCGCGATTGGGTGCGTCGTATGTCCTGGCCCTCGACAGCGACCCGCTGGCGGTGCGGGTGGCCGGTGAGAACGTGGTTCTTAATGGGGTGGAGTCGGTCGTGCGGGTTGAAGCAACCAACCAATCAACCAACCAACCAGCCAACCAACTAACCAACCTATCTCAAGGCTGGGATTTGGTGGTGGCCAATATCCTGGCGGAGACGATTGTTGAATTGATGCCGGGATTAGTAGCTAACTTGGCCGCAGATGGCACTCTTATTGCCAGCGGGATCATTGCCGACCGAGTAGAAGTCGTGGTGGCTTCTTTGCACGAGCATAAGCTGTCGCTCGTGGAACGGCGGGACGAGGGCGAGTGGGTGGTGCTGGTGGCATGTGAAGAGACGAATGATGAATGGCGAATGACGAATAGCGAAGAAGGACGAACGGCGAACCCTTCGCCTGCGCTCAGTGCGGGCGAGACGAATGAGGGTTGACGAAGGACGATGGACGAGTAGCTGCCTGGCCCTTCGCCGTTCGTCAACCGTCCTTCGCCTGTAAGTTAGTCTATGACGTTGGTGTGAACATTATGTCAACTCATCGCTTTTTTGTTCCGTCTGAGTGGATAAACGAGCGGCAGGTTACTCTGATCGAGGGCACGGCGCACCAGATCCGCCACGTGTTGCGCATGCGGGCTGGCGACCGGTTGATCGTCCTGGACAATTCGGGTTGGGAACGCGAGGTAGAACTGACCCGCGTGGCTAAAAGCGTGGTGATGGGCCACGTGATCGAGGAGCGGCTGGCGACCAGCGAGCCACGCACCAAGATCAGTCTTTATCAGGGCGTGCTGAAAGCCCAGAAGTTCGAGTGGGTGCTGCAAAAGGGGACGGAATTGGGGCTGATCGAGTTTATCCCGGTCGTGTGCGAGCGTTCGGTGATAGGTGATCTGGAGGACGTGGACCGCAAACTGGGGCGCTGGGCGCGCATTATCCGCGAGGCGGCCGAGCAAAGCGGGCGGGGGCGGCTGCCTATGCTGCGCCCGGCTACGCTCTACAGCCAGTCCTGCCAGCGCGCGATACGCTCCGGCGGGTTGGCCCTGGTCCCCTGGGAAGGGGAAAAGGCGACCAGCTTGAAGTCGGTGCTGACGGCAGGTGAAGGCGAAGAGGATCGACCTTTCAGCATCAGCATCTTCATCGGTCCCGAGGGCGGGCTGACCCAGGACGAGATGGAAGCCGCCCGGAGATACGGTTTGCGACCGGTTAGCCTGGGGCCACGCATTTTGCGGGCCGAGACGGCGGGGTTGGCCGCCGCTGCGGCGATTTTGTATGAGTTGGAGGATTTGGAATAAGATAGTCCAGCTTCAAGACCAGAGCTATCCCCCTGACCCCACCCCCGGGCCTAGTCGGGAGAGCCTAGCACCCATAGGTCGTGTCCATTAGGGTGCTCTCCTGCTCCCTGCCCAACTTCCCTGTCCGAATTTGCTCGGCCAGCCGCCGGGTCTCCACGGCTGGCTCCATGCCCAATTCCGCCGCCAAGTGCCTCCGGAAGGTATCATATTGAGCCAAGGCTGCATCGCCCCCCCCGCTGAGGGCCAGCAGACGCATCACGACCCGACAGGCGTCCTCCCGCCACGGGTCAAGCTCTATCCGGCGCCAGGCATAGTGCAGTGCCGCCCCATAATCGCTGCGGTCCTGGTAAGCGCCCGCCAGACGGCTCAGGACTTCACCCACCAGACGACCTAGCCGCTCCCGCTGAAGCACGGCCCACTCTCCAAAAGCGAGGGCATCGCCCAGCGAGAAGCCAGCCAGGAAATCACCCCGGTACAGGGCGGCCGCCCGCTCCAGCCGCTCCAGACAAGCGTCACAGACCGCCTGCCGGCCGTGGTCGTGGGCTTGGCAGGCCGCCAGCAAGTCCGTGAAATCGGTCACGTCCAGGCGGTAATCGCTGGCTGAGTTGAACTGGATAGTCTGTCGGGTGACGATCAGGCATGGGGGCATGGCCTGGCGATCAGCAATGGCTCGCCGCAAGCTAAACAGGGCCTGACTCAAGCTGTGATGGGCGCACCGATCGGGACGCTCGGCCCACAGCAACCCGGCCAGCGCCTCGCGGCGGTGGGGCCTATCGGCTTCGACGGCCAGGTAGGCCAGCAAGGCCCGCACCTTGTCATATTCAAAGGCGGTGATCGGTTGCCCGGTCAGAACCACCTCAAAGGTGCCCAAGAAGGAAAGCGACAGACGCATCATCGGGTTCGCTCCCTTGCCACTTATGGCGATATACCCGGGCGCTGGCTCAAGACAAGGCTGGGGGTGGCTTGCAAGTGGTCGTGGAGGAAGAGAAGGTCGCTTTTGGCCAGGGTAATTATCCCCTCACTTCCGCGCCGCGGCACGGTAAGGGGATTGGAAGGACAGGCCAGCACGCACGGCGCCGGCCTGTGTCAAACCAGGCATGTACATTGTACCAGAAAAATATCAAGATTTCCATCCCCCTTTGGTAACATTTTGATAATCTCTTGAGGATTTGTTGATAACAATTTGGTATATTGGAGGGGGTGACGGTGTGTCTCAGTCCGCGGTCGGATAATTGTCCGGCGCCAGGCGGATAAGCGAATGGGCGCCGCTGGGGGTACCGTCAGAGCCCACCACAAGCCGGGCGACTGCCCCGGGGTAAGGGGGCTGAGGGTTGATGGATGGCTTGGCAAAGCCGCTACGTGTCCATCAAGTGTTCAGATGAAAGGAGATGAACTGCCATGAAGTACAAAATGTTGGCGATGAGTTTGTTGCTGGCTATCGGGCTGGGAGTCACTGTGGGATGGACCCCAGTGAGGGCGCAAATCTCCTTTCCCACAAGTTGCCAGGAGATTCGTGACGCCGATCCCACAGCGCCCGACGGTGACTACGTCATATATCCGAACGACCAGGTATTCACAGTCTATTGCCACGATATGGCTGGCACGCCCAGAGAGTATCTAAGCCTGGTGAACACAGGTGAGTCATTCAACTTCTCGCAATATACTGCCGGGAGTGCCTCCTCTGGAACCGACGTTAGAACCTACTACTACAAGCTGCGCATCGACCCCAATACGTTGCTGGTCGATATCGGCGACCAGACCTTTGCAGCATCGACAGGCAGCTTAACGCATGGCGACGACGAGGTGACATCCATGCCGTTCGGGGTGGCCATGGATTGTTTGGCCAATTTTTCCCAAGCCGGCGTGGCGAACATCGACCTGAGGGGCACGCCCTTTGCTGTGGCTGATCCCTTTGTCATTTGGGGTTTTAATGCGGCAGGCAGCGCTGAGCTCAGCTCCAGCAGGCAAGTTGTAGATCTAACGGGTGGGGGCTATTGCGGTTGGATTCAGCCGGATCCACCTATGGACATTCCCTATAACAGCACAGGGGGTTTTCGCCTGGACTTGAAGTATATACCAGACGTTATGTACGTGGATGCCGACGCGACCGGCGCTAACGACGGCACGAGTTGGACCAACGCCTTCACCGATCTGCAAGACGCTCTCACTTGGGCAATAGAGGGCACGGAGATTTGGGTGGCCGAAGGGACGTATAAGCCGACCAGCGAGACCGACCGCACTGCCACCTTCCAACTGGAGAACGGTGTGGCCCTGTACGGTGGGTTTGCGGGCACCGAAACCAGCCTCGACCAGCGCGACTGGGCAGCCCACCCTACCATCCTCAGCGGCGACATCGGCGCAATAGGGAACAACAGCGACAACAGCTACCATGTGGTCACACCGGGCTCCAATGCCGATGTCATCCTCGATGGCTTCACCATCCTCGGCGGCAATGCTAATGACAGTAGCTCTCCACACAACCAGGGCGGCGGGATGTACAATGATTATGAGTCCTTCCCGAAACTGGCCAACGTCACGTTGAGTGGTAACTCGGCCAATCGCGGCGGCGGGATATACAACGGGACCACCGCCCCGACGCTGGTCAACGTGACCTTCAGTGGCAACACTGCCGAGTCCGGCGGCGGGATGTGCAACGAGGACAGCAACCCGACGCTGACCGACGTCATGTTTAACGACAACTGGGCCAGCATAGGTGGCGGGATGTACAACCTGCGCAGCAACCCGACGTTGACCGGCGTTACCTTCAATGGCAACTCGGGCGGATCGGGCGGCGGGATGTACAACCAGGACAGCAACCCGACGCTGACCAACGTCATCTTCAGCGGCAACGAATCCGAAGCTGGCGGCGGGATGGACAACCAGCACAGTAGCCCGACGTTGATCAACGTCATCTTCAGCGGCAACGTCGCCGGGTGGGGCGGAAGCGGCGGTGGGATGCAAAACCAGGATGGTAGTAACCCGGTACTGGTCAACGTCACATTTTACGGCAACTCGGCGTCGGACGACGGAGGCGGGATGGCAAATTACGGCGGCAGCTCGACGCTAGCCAACTGCATTCTGTGGGGCAACACGGCGCCTGCTGGCTCCCAGATTTCTAACTGGGAGAACACGACCACCATCAACCACAGCCTGGTGGAGGGCTCGGGCGGCAGTGGTCCGGGTTGGGACCCCAGCCTCGGGGTGGACGGCGGCGGCAACCTGGACGCCGACCCGCAGTTCGTGGACGCCGATGGCCTGGATGACGTGGTCGGCACGCCCGACGACAACCTGCGCCTGGCTTCTACCTCGCCCGCCATCGACGCCGGAGACAACGCCGCCCTGCCCCCCGACAGCCTGGACCTAGACGGGGACGGAGATACGGGCGAGCCGCTGCCCATCGACCTGGACGGCAGGCCACGCATCGTCGGCGGAATCGTCGACATGGGCGCTTACGAATCTCGGGCCGAAAACGCACCACCGACGGCTAACGACGACAGTGCCGCAACGCTTGAAGATATGGCTGTCACCATCGATGTCTTGATCAACGACAGCGACCCGGACAACGATGTCCTCTCTGTGTATACTCTCAGTCAGCCCAGTCACGGCCAAGTCAGGCGCAGTGAGACCACGGCCACGGAGGTCCGCTACACGCCTTATCTCAACTTCGATGGTAACGACAGCTTCACATATACGGTTTATGATGGGATTGATGGTTTTGACGTGGCCACGGTCACCGTCACTATCACCCCAACCAACGACCTGCCTATGGCCGTGGACGACGTGGTCACCACGACTGAAGATACCCCGATCTCCATCGATGTTTTGAGCAACGACAGCGACCCGGAAGGTGACCCGTTTTCCCTCTACAGCGTCGGTCAACCCGGCCACGGGGCGACGGAGCTGAATGGCAATGCCATCCTTTACACCCCACACACCGACTTCAACGGCGATGACAACTTCATCTATACTCTCTCCGACGGCCAGGGCACCAGCGCTGCCAATGTATGGATTAGCGTCACGCCGGTCAACGACGCCCCGACCGACTTGACCCTGGACAATGCCAGTGTGAGCGAAAACAAGCCGGTCGGGACCCTGGTAGGTAACTTCAGCAGCGTCGACCCAGACAGCGGGGATAGCCACACCTATGCTCTGGTTTCTAATCCGGACGACGCCTTTTACACTGAGGGTATCACGCTCACCACGAATGCCGTGCTAGATTATGAGGCCAGAAGGGTCTACGGCATCCGCGTCAGAACCGACGACGGTAAAGGTGGCACGCTTGAAAAAGACTTTGACATTTCCGTGACGGATGCCAACGATGCCCCTACCGACATCAGTCTCAGCAACCGGCGCGTGCTTGAAAACCAACCCCCGGGCACTACGCTGGGTACCTTAATCGCCAGCGACCCGGACAGCGATGACACCTTTACTTACAGCCTGGTTCCTGGCACCGGGAGCGAAGACAACTACCACTTCACCATCAACGGTGATATCCTCCAGACGGCGGCCAGCTTCGACTACGAGCATAAAACCACGCGTAGCATCCGGGTCCGGGCCCAGGATAGTCAGGAAGCCACCTTTGAGAAGATATTCCGCATCGACATCGTCGATGATCCCACTGATTCGCCGCTGCCTCCGCTCAGCAAGTGTACTGGCGATGATTTCACCCTCATCGACACGGACAATACCCAGATAGCCCTCAGCAATATAACCGTCACCGGGCTCAGCCCCAGCGGCTGCGCCCTGACCGGTCTGATGCGGATCACGGTGCCGGGTGGCAATCACATCACCGGCCTGGTCTTCAAAGGCCGGGTGAACCAGAAGAACCAACTGCTGACCGATGGGGAAGAGGATGGTGTCCAGGGCTTCGACTTGAACCTGGCCGGACTGACCCTCAAGGCAGCGGATGTGGTGATCGACTATTACCTGGAGCGGCCCATGCTGCGCATCGGTAGCCCCGAACTGGGTATCCCGGAGGAATGGGGCGGGCTGGGCTCCGCCATCCCCAACCCGGTCATCATTGACGGCTCAGGCATCAAACTGGGCACGACCGAGATCGCCCTGCCCGAGATCAAAACCGAAGCCGGCTTTGCCCTCAGCCTTAGCGGTGAGCTGATTCCCGTAGCAGATGGCTATGAGATCAAGGCGACCGGTGAATTTACCATCCCCAACATCGGAAAGAAAAAAACCCCCGGCAGCGCAGGCCAGGAATGTTCCCTGCTCGTCTCGGTAACCATATTTGCTGGTCCCGACGGACAGACCACCATGCTGCTGAAAACCCAGCATACGCCAGATAGCATATCGGTCCAGGCCGTGCGTCTCAGCGAACTAACGGTCGGCATGTCTTGCAGTGTGGGGATTCCCATCGACACCACCGGCTTCGCCTTAACCGGGGTTGAGGGTACCGTGTCCTTGCGCCCTGACGAGGAGTTCGTCCAGCTTAAAGTGACCATCTCAAGCATGAAGACATTGGGAGACTACCCCCTCATGCAAGCGGTTGGGGAAACCAAGGTAACCATCAACCCCGCCTTCAGAATGGATCTGAGCGTAACGCTGAAAGTGCTTGTCTTTGAGACGGCCAACGCCTCTGCCACCATCACTTCGAATAGCTTCGAGGCCAATCTGGTGATCAGGAACTATTGGCCGCCCTATGAGGGCAAGGTGTCAGTCCACGCCTGGACCAGCGACGGGTCATTCCATTTCACCGGTTCGGGTTCCATCCGGGTGGGGGTGGATAGATGCCAATGGGTCGACGAAGGCTGCATCGTCGCGTACCCAACCTGCAGTACGTGTTGGGCCTGGTTCGTTCCGTACCCATGCCATTGCCGGTGGCACTGCGTCCTGGAACTGTGCATCCCGCCATTTTCGATCTGGTCACCGACGGTAGGTTGTGAATTTGGCGAGTTCACCAACGGAGCTTATGGTGTTAAAGGCTATATAGATCTCTACGGCCTCACCATTGGCTTCTACATCGACCACACCGGCGACCTGGACTTTGGTGACGTGAGCGGCTATCATCTTGTCACAAGTAGCGAGGTACAGCGCTTCAGGGACATGGCGCAGCAAAGTGGTAAAATAGGAACGGCGTCGGTCGTGGACGGGCGCTTCATCTTCCCTGCAGATAGCCAAGTGATTATCAAAACCCCCATAGTACTCGGCAGCGGCCAGACGCTCCAGGCGTCCGGAACCGTGACGCGAACCTATGCCATCAGTCAAAGCGACGTCAGTTTCGTCGTGGGCGCCGATGGCCCGCTGGACGTCTCCCTCATCGCACCCAACGGGGACGAGATCACGCCTGATAATTACCAGGCCAACCCCAACTACACGCTGCATTACCGCCAGGAGACCTTCTATGAGCTAGGCCGCGAGCCAGCAGCGGGCGAGGGACAAGCCCGCCTGCGCTTTGTGTCTGCCTCGCCGGGCCTGGAGCAAGTGGATGTGAGAGTGGATGGGGTCACCATCTTTGCCGGTGTCGATTTTACCGACCCATCGCAGATCGAATACGTGGGCCTAAACCCCGGTTCGCATATACTTGAAATCATTCCGATCGTGCCCGCTCAGCCGCCGCTGACGGCAGTAGTGGATGCGACTCCGGGCCGGGATTACACGCTGCTGACCGTGGGCGGGGCCGTCCCCGAGGCCATGGTACTGACCGACGACAATCGCATGCCAGAGGCCTCAGGCCAGACCCGCGTCCGCTTTGTGAACGGCAGCGCCGACAATAGCCCGGTGGATGTATTCATCGGGGGCACGGAAGTGTTCGATGGCGTGGGCTACAAAGAGGTAGGCGACTATCAGCCAGTCTCCGCCGGTGACCACACGCTGGAAATCAGACACGCCACCAGCGGCGACCTGCTGAGCCCCAGCCAGAGCGTGAGCTTTGCGGCCGGCAGAATCTATACTTTCATCACCGCCGACTGGCCGGTGGACGGCTATCCGGTGGCCTGGCTGCGGACCGTGGATGAAGCCTATCTCACCCAATACCATACCGAATATGGGGTGGACCAGGCCGAGGCCGGCGAGTGGGGGGTGAAGCTGAGCGGCGACCTGGATGAGATAGAATACTACGTGACGGTCCTGGGCCCGACCAATCCGCCCATCCTGCGCGAGCTAAGCGTGGACCCCAGCGACCTGAGCCAGACTCAGGTCAGTTGGCGGCTCACCTCCGACTACACGCCCACCACGATCACTGTGTATGCCACGCCTGGCCCCATCTCGCGCACCCTGACTATGACCGATACGGACGGCCTGCCCACAGAGGTGGTCGTGCCCAACTTCGAAGGCTTCGTCGTGGACCAGGTGGTGATTGCCGATAGCCAGCATCTGGCGGGTGAGCTCACCACGCGCTCTATCGATCTATCCAACCTCCAGTCGGGCGACTACTACATGTGGATCCGGGCCGAAGATGGGGTGAACCCGTCGGTGCCCGGCTACCTGGCCCCACCCGGTGCCGACGACTATCCAGTTGAGGTGGCCAGAGACGATTATGATCCCCTGGCGCAATTGGCCAACGCGGCCGTGATCCACGTGGAACACGACTTCCCCAGCAGTTGGGCGGCCAGCATCCGGCCATCGCTCAACCCGGAGGAAGCGGAGCTGTACGTCGAGTGGGATGCGCTGGACCATCCTGATGTGGACAACTACCTGTTGCATGCTGGCACCAGTCCCATGTCGGCCACGCGCGTCATCTCGGCCGGCGGTGCCATCCAGGCCTTCGACGAAAGCGGCCAGGCGGTAGGCGATCTGGTCGGCTTTGCCAACCTGCACAACGTCGAAGCCGGCCAGACCTACTATCTATCGGTTGAGGCATACGACACCGAGACCAAACGCGGGGTGCACTCGCAAGAGATAGCAGTAGGTGTAGACGCCGGCGATTTCAACCTGAGCACGCCGGCTGCCTCCTATCAAGTAGCCCGTGGGGCCGAAGTGGTCATCCCGCTCAGCCTGGTCATTTCCGAGCCGTTGTTCTATCCGGAGGTGAGCCTGGTCATCAATCTTGAGGACACACCCTACGGCATCACCGCTCAGTTTGCCGACGATTTAGAAGGCATCACTACCCTGAGTGCCGAGCATAACACAGTGAATGTGGTTATCTCGGTGGCGGAGAGGGTGCCTGAAGATGTTTATGTCATATCCTTCACGGGATACAATGGCAAACTGGAAAGAACGCTGGATGTACGTCTACAGGTAGGGAAGCCCACGGCTATCACCCTGATCTCCTTCACCGGCCAGGGAGGCAGTGACCACATCACCTTAACCTGGGAGACGGCCAGTGAGGTTGATAACGAAGGCTTCAACCTGTGGCGCGCTGAGGCAGCCGACGGCGAGTACACCAGGCTTACCCCCAGCCTGATCCCGGGCCAGGGGAATCCCGACACCGGGGCCAGCTATGAGTACGTCGATGGGGACGTGATCAAAGGAGTGACCTACTACTACAAGCTGGAGGACGTGGACCTGCACGGGGTTAGCACCCTCCACGGGCCGGTGTCGGCCAGGGCAGGTCCATATCGTTTGATCTACCTGCCGCTCATCCTCAAGTAGCAGTGTCTGCATCTAAGAAAAGGAGCCCGGGAGCCAGTCCTGGGCTCCTTTGAACTTCGATGATGATGATCATGATCATGATCATCATCATCACTTACTTGCCGCTTATCGTAAAGTGATCTGAGCAGCGGATAGAACCGGGGCGCGGTTGGCAAGCATTGATGGGGGTGTAATTCGAGGCTCGCAACTCCTCAGCCCCCTGCCGCCGGCGTTCCGGTTGTCGTCTGGCCAGACGACCCACCCGGCGTGGAAGTAGGCGTGAGTGTGGCAGTAGGCAATGAAGTGGACGTAGGCGTGACGGTCTCCGGTTCGAGCGTAGGCGTGCTCGTGTTTGGTTCTGGAGTAAGGGTGGGTGTCTCGGTGGCCGGCACAGGGGTGGGGGTGGGCGGTTCGAGAGTCGGGGTATCGGTCGGCGTCGGCGGCACGGGAGTGGCGGTGGGCGGTTCGAGGGTCGGGGTGCCGGTCGGCGGCACGGGGGTGGCAGTGGCGGTGGCCGGCTGAGGGGTAGGGGTTTGGGTGGGTATGCGGGTATGGGTGGGTATGGGCGTGTCGGTGGGCGTAGGGATGGGATTGTTTATCAAAACCACGACGCGCCCCTCGTAGGCTCCGCCGGTCTGGTCGAAGACGACGACACGTAGAGTGTAAGGCCCGTTGGGCTGCTCGCGGGTATCCCAACTCGCCAGCGGGCCACCTTCGACCAACTCGTAAACAGGACCGGTCAGCGGGCCGAAAGCCTGGGGTCCCCAGCTCACACCGTATTCGACCACGTAATGCGAGAAGTTAGCAGCCAGCGCCACGCCCTCGATGGTGATGAGACCCTCGACCGTCTGGCCATCGGTGGGCCAGGTAATGTGCGCCTGGGCCGCTCCGGCCGGTTCGGGGCAGGGATCGGGGGGTTGCTCGATGCCGCGCTCCAGAGCCCACTCTCGCCCATCAAGCGGGTAGACCTGGAAGTAACGCTCGACCACGCGATTGGGTGGGGAATACTCGTGAGCGATGCAGTTCAAGCCGGTGTCAATGGCCACCATCTGGTGGATGTCGTGCTCCGGGCCGGGGGGCGGCTGGTCCTGGGCGAAAATCTCGGTGGTCCGGCGCGGGCAAACCTCAGAGGGACTGGCCCCCGAGTCGGCACAAATCTCCATCTCGACGATGGTCGTGGGGCGGATGAAGTCGCGCACCGGCGCGCCCTCTAACGCGCGCTCCATCACGTTGTGCCAGATGGGACCGGCACCGCGCACGCCGCTGACGCCCTGCATCGCGCTGTTGTCGGCGTTGCCCACCCACACCCCCACCACGATGTCGGGCGTGTAGCCCACGGTCCAGTTGTCGCGGAAGTCATTGGTGGTGCCCGTCTTGGCAGCGGCCGGGCGCGACAGATTGAGCGGGCTGCTGGGACCGAACGCAGGCTCGCGAGCCTGGTTGTCGGCCAGGATGTCGGTCATGAGGTAAGCGTGCTCGGGACGCAAGACGGGAGTCCCTTCCGGTGGGTGATACTCATCAATCACGCGCCCAAAGCTATCCGTCACGCTCAGAACCGCCACAGGCGGCACGCGCAGGCCCCCGTTGGCTATGGCCTGGTAGGCGCCGGTCATCTCCAGCAACGTGACCTCTCCACTCCCCAGGGCCAGCGACAGGCCGTAATCGTCACGGGTGAGAGTCGTAACGCCCAGACGCGCAGCCATCTCTTTGAGGGCCGGGATACCGATAAACTCCAAAGCTTTGATGGCCGGGATGTTGTATGAATTTGCCAACGCGCCGCGCAAGAGCACCGGTCCGTGGAACTCGTCGTTGTAGTTGGTGGGTTTATAGATGCCGCCGGCGCCGTCGGGGTATTCGACGGGCACGTCCATGATCAACTGAGAAGGCGTCCAGCCGCGCTCAAAAGCGGCCAGGTAGGTCAAAGGCTTGATGGACGACCCCGGCTGGCGGGGTCGCAGAGCGACGTTCACCTGGCCGTCGATGGTTTCGTCGTTGAAGTCCTCGCTGCCGACCATAGCCAGGATCTCGCCGGTTTTGACGTTGAGCACCACCACCGCGCCATTGGTGACGTTGTTGGCCTGGAGGGCCTGTATCTGATTGGTCACCTCTTCCTCGGTGATGGACTGGATGCGGGGGTCGAGGGTGGTTTGCACCCGGATTCCGGGCTCCTGGTAGAGCAGGTCGGGACCGTAGCGGGCCTCAAGCAACTGGCGGACGTAGACGACGAAGTGAGGCGCGGTGAAGTCTACAAGCGGAGGCACAAAAGTAAGTTCCTCCTCATAGGCAGCCGCCGCCTGCGCCGAATCGATATAGCCGGCCTCGACCATCAAGCTCAACACCACTTGTTGGCGCGCTTTGGCCGCCTCAAAGTTAACGAACGGATCATACACAGCCGGTGACTGGGGTAAGCCGGCCAGCAAGGCTGCTTCGGCCAGCGTCAGGTCGGTTGCCGGCTTGGCGAAGTAGGTCTGGCTGGCGGCCTCGATGCCGTAAGCCAGGTTGCCGTAATAAATCTGGTTCAGGTAGATTTCCAATATCCTGTCTTTGGTATAACGGCGGAAGAGTTCGGTTGCCAGTACGGCCTCGCGGATCTTGCGCGAGAGGCTCTGCTCGGTGCGCTCCTCAGGGCTGAGCAGCACGTTCTTGGCCAACTGCTGAGTGATGGTGCTCCCTCCAGATACAACCCCCCCCTCAGTCACATTGTAATAGAAGGCGCGGGCGATGGCGACGGGGTCCACGCCAACGTTCTGGTAAAAGAAGCGGTCTTCGGTGGCGATGGTGGCCTGCTGCAAATCGAGCGAAATCCGGCTGAGCGGCACCCAGGTGCGCCGTCCCGCCGAGGGGTCAATCAACTCCCACAGCCGGTTTCCATCTCGGTCATATATTTCGCTGCTGGCGAAGGTGAAGACGCGGTTTTGCAGCTCTTCGGGCGAGGGCAGCTCCGCGGCGATGTAAAGATATCCGGCCACGGCGGCGACGACGGCCAATAGAGACAACAGGGCAACGGCCAAGACGGACAGGACCAAGCCGCGCAGCAGCCAGACCCAAGGGCTGCCACGTCGCCCCCGATTGGCACGCCGGGGACGTGGCGACGGGCGGGCGGGGCCGGGTGTCCTCTGAGGAGGTCCCCCCACCCGAGTGGGATCGGCGTAACCACCCTGCGATCCAGCCGGATGTCTCGTTCTCCGGGAACGGGAAGAGGAAGGCCGCGTCGGGCTTCCACCGGCAGAAGACGGCGGGCTGCCAGGCCGTCCCTGGCTACCCGGACGTTGTGGAGCGCCAGAGCGATTGGGGGACAAAGGCTGGGGACGGTACGGCCGCGTGATGTCGTCGTCCGGACGAGGTGGATCAGAACCCGGCTCGCCGGGTGACGCTCGGCCCGGATCAGTAGGTGGTTCGTTCATATTCTATAAATCCACTAGACGGGTATTCCGCGCCCCCCATTTGGCCCGTTAGCGAGAGTATATCAGAAAGACGTAACAGCGTCAATTGAACAAGGGACGAAGGACGGATGACGAAAGACGAAGGAGATGGGGTGGATGCGAGATCGTCGCTACACCTGCACGGCGAGCGGCCATCCTTCGTCGTTGGTCAGCTCAGGCTTGTCAACACTACTATAGTGACGTATACTTCCGACCAAATGTTCCAATTAGAGGCATGGTTCATTTTGCCAGGAGAACTGGTTGACAATTGGGCCTGCTTTGCCAGACACATCCGTAACGTAAAACGTGATGCGTGATGCGTGATCCGTAATTCGTCAGCCCTACTGGGGAAACGTGAAACCCCTTACGTAGTACGCAATACGCTGTTGAGTCTCGTAAAGTCGTACCCCTAAAGTCTTGAAATAATCGTACCCCACGAGCGGGTAAAGCACATCAACGGTTTGTTTTGGTCTTAAGGATAATCAAATCGCTAATGAATTTCCTTTTGTCA
>DAOUMD010000238.1:0-13971 GCA_034412795.1 Anaerolineae bacterium | reverse complement strand
GCGCTTAACCTTCCTGGAAGCTTAAACGGCGCTCTGACCAGGCATTTGGGCACCCGTTTAGGCCGAATTTTTGCTCAAGTTGTACCGCCCAGAGCTTCCAGGAAGGTCTCTCCGACAAGCTGCTAGGTCGCGTGTTCAATGTGATATCCACCGTGGTGCGGGTTATATAGGAGAATGAATGGTTCGCCCTTTAGAAGAGCAATTCGAGCCTGAGACTGTTGAACGAATCCGAACACTAGTTGCAACATTGGACTCGCTGGGGTGTTACGAAGGCGCAGGTCGCTATTATATTTCGGAGCTCAAACGTTGCCTCGAATGCGGACTTCTTTTGGCTGCTTTGCAAGTCGCTGCGTCTTTACTCGAACTTTTCGTACGTGATCTTCTAATCCAGCATCGTGTGAGAACAAAGAGTCAGGATAGTACGGACTACAGGCATTCAACCGACCTACATGAGAAGGTATTAGAGGAAAATCGTCAGTTGACTTTTGGAGCCATAATCAGGGAACTTCAAGGGCAAGGTGTAATTACGGTCGATGATGCTGAGTTTGCTCGTAGCTTCTACAAATCTGTCCGTATCCCTCTACACCATGGTCTGTCACGACGATATGTGCGACTGCAAGCCGGTCTTAGCGAAGAGGACATTTTGGATCAAGCCTTATCTCTGTCGCGTATCTCTCGGTCTCACAAGATTGAGGAAATGATCGAAGACAAAGCTCTCGATCAATTAGAGAGTGTGATGAACTTTATGGCGAGTTATTCAGTTGATTGAGTTCGTAGGTCACTTTTTTGACGGTACGCTTATTCAGGTCACATAATGCGTTATCGTGCCTGGAGCGGGAACATCGGCAGCCGAAGTGGAGGAGCTAAAGGCACACTGCCGGGGGGGCGGGCCGCATTTGGGGCGTGTGGTGGCGCGCAGTGATAGCTGGTTGGGAAAGAAAAAAACTCGCTTCGGCAGGGGCCTTCTTTCGATGGTGACGGATATGTATCCGTCACCCGTATTCATAGGATTTTAATCCGCCGCGGGATACCATCCGGTCGCTCTCACGAGTCGGGCGTTTTTTGATGAGGAGATGGAATACATCCATTACAATCCGGTAAGAAAAGGGTTTGTGGAGAAGCCCGAAGATTGGAAGTATTCCAGCGCCCGGAATGACTTGTTAGAGGATGACGGATTGAAGGAAGATTCCAGATGTTACAGAAGTGTGTTTTGCTTTTGTCGCTGTGGCTTGTTATGCAACCAGGGATGGGGTGCAGCGCCGGACTTAAGGAAAATCAGATTATACCTATACCTCTTGTGTCTGATCCTCCGAGTTACTGCGCTTCAATCATCGATGATTTATCGACGCCGGATTCACAAGCGGCCTGGTCTCCCAATGGGGAGCGGTATGCCGTTGTTGATAGCGGATGCGGTGTCGTAGTTGATACAGTACAAGAACGCACTTGGGCAATGCCCCTGGCGACAGGTCCTGGATTCTGGCGTTGGACAGCGGATAGCCGTTTTGCTATTTTCAGGTACCAGAATGCCAAGGGTAACTCGATGACTTATGTTTTTGATGCGGTGATGTGGGAGTTTGAGCGGACGTCGGGGTGTCCTGTTATACAAACCGGATCTCTTATGGCGTGGGCATCTTGCGGTGATTATCCAATAGCACTTGCGCCAAATGCGCCTCGGTTTCTCATGGAAAACGGTAGTCTGGTTAATTTGCCTGGGCTGCAAAGTGGCAGTTTCTCAGTGTTCTGGGATGCGGACCATCAATCTGTCCTATCTGCAGAGTGGTCACCGGATGGTAATCACTTGGCATTTGTGACAGGTAATTATCCGTACGAAGGTGGCACGCTGTATCTGGCGCAGGGAGATGGGAAGCGAGCTCAACAGAGTGTGTCTTTTGAAGGTTACCACTCTCTACAATGGGCGGCAGATGGTACATCGGTAGCTGTAGAAACCGAAATCAATCGATACATTTTAGACATCGCAACTATGCAGGTACAAGTTGTATCAGCTTCGGCACCGCCTTAGGGCTAAGGATCTAATAACTTGCTCACTAGCTGACTGAACCAGGCCAGTATTTCACTTGCATTTGAAGAAGTTATTAAATTCCCAATCCTTAGCACCTTCTGCCGCCCGACCAGCGTGTGCAGATGGAAGACTGGAAGATTGGAAGACTGGTAAACTGGCAGATTGGTGAATTGGGGAACTGGGCGTGCATCCAATCTTCCAGTCTTCCAACCTTCCAACCTTCCAACTAACTAACCAACTAACCATCCATCCATCCACCCACCCACCCAACCAACCATCCAACCAACCAACCAACCAACCACCCACCCATCCATCCATCCATCCATCCTTCCAATCCACCACCCTACCGCCTCCTCCGCTGCGCCATCCCCTCATCCACCGTATTACGCGCAATCACCTCATAAAGGATCGCCCGGGCGTTGCCCCGCTTGCGCAGCACGCGACCCAGGCGCTGGATGTACTCGCGCGCGCTGGCGCTGCCGCCCAGGATCACCGCCACCTTCGCCTCGGGCACATCCACCCCCTCGTTGAGCACCTTGGTGGTCACGATGGCGCGGTACGTCCCCGCCCGGAAGCCGTCCAGGATGGCCTTGCGCTCGGCGGCCTTGGTTTGGTGAGTGATGACCGGGATCAGGTGGAGCCGGCCGATCTCGTAGGCCAGACGATTGTGCGCGGTGAAGATGAGCATGTGTTGCTCCCGGTGTTCGCGCAGCAGTTGGTCGAGCGCCTCCAGTTTGCCACGCGCCTGGTGGACGATCTCCTTCAGCTTCAATTCGGCCACCTTGGCGCGGCGCGCCTCGGCCTGGTAGGCGCTGCGCCGGGTGAAGGCATCCCACCAGCCGGGGCCATAACGCTCCCGCAGACCCGCCTCGCGCACGTAACCGGTGTACACGCCGTACGCATCATCGTAGGCGGCCCGTTCCTCGGGCGTCAGGTCGACCCGGATGCGCAACGTCTGGTACTCGGCCAACTGCTCGCCGGTCAAATCGTCGATGTGTTTGCGGTAGACCACCGGCCCCACCAGCTCATCCAGCAGCGCGCTTGGGTCGCCAACCGAAGAAAAGCCGAGTTGCCCCCGGTCGCCACGTTTCCAGTCCGGTTGGTGGTCAGGATAGGTGGCCGTCAGACCCAGGCGGTAGGGAGCAGCACACATCAAGGCAATCTCGTGCCAGGAGGGGGCGGGCAAATGATGGATCTCGTCGAAGACAAGCAGTTTGAACTGGTTACCCAGCGTCTCGGCGTGGGCCCAGGCGCTGGGATAGGTGGTCACCGTGATCGGCTCCTGCTGCTTCTCCCCACCGTACCAGACGCCGATGGGCGTGCCAAAGGCGTTCTCCAGGCAGGCATACCACTGGTGCAACAGATCGATGGTAGGCACAACCACCAGCGTGCTGGACCCGGTCCGGGCAATGGCGTGCAGCGCCAGGAAAGTCTTGCCCGCGCCGGTAGGCAGCACGACGCTGCCCCAGCGGCCGGCCGCCAGCCAGGCCTGGAGCGCCTCCGCCTGGTAGGGATGCAGCCGGCGTTGGTCTTGCAGCGTGAGCTTCAGGCTCCGCCAGCGGGGGATGCTATTGCGGATGCCCTGCCCCTGAAGCCAGGGGCGCACGGCGCGATAATGGACCGCCGGGCAGCGCCATTTGGCGTTGATCCACTGGAAAGAGGCCGGTGGTCTGGCCGTGCGCGGCACCTCTTCCAGCACCAAGGTTCCGCCCAGGAAACGAGCACGAGGTGTCACTGCCTCTTCTCCCAGAGTCGCGCCATCGCGCGTGCCAACACCTCACCCAAAGCCGCATTGACTATCGGCACAAAGGGGCGCGGCACGCCCGTAACGGGTAAGACGGCCGATGGCTCCACACCCCGCACCGCCGGCAAGTTCTGGTTCCCCTCCGGCACCACCAATACCACCGGGGCAGAGCGGGTCCGATACACCTGGGTGTCAACCAGGGCCGCCGCCTGAAACAAGGGGTCAGTGGCCAGGATGAAGATCAGCGTATCGTGCTCGGCATCCGGCCCGCCAACCGTTGCCAGGGGCCCGTGCCAGGCCGAATCGGTGTACAGCGCTTCTGCCATGAATCCCCGCATACGCAACGAACGCGCCATGCTTTGAGCCGAGGCATGGTCCTGGCCTCCCCCGATCACCTGAACTTTATCATAGCCGGCAGCGACGAACGGGGCAAGGGCGGCGTCCACCTGTCGCGCCAGATCCCGATCGCTCAACAACTCGGCGATCACCAATGGTAACTGGGCCAGCCCGGCCTCCCAGTAACTCGTCTCCTTCTCCTGCTGACGGGCCAGGCGCACCGCCAGGCTGATCAAGTACACCGCCGTCAACAATTCCCGCTGAAAAGGGGACAGGTCCGTCGGTAACGCGATCGTCCGCGGGCCCTGGACGGAGAGCACCGCCCCGGCCCGGATGAGCCGCAGCAGTGTTGTGTCGGCCGGCGGCTCTGCTAGATCGCTTATGAAGCGGCGGTACACCGTTAGATCAATCCCCAGCAAGTCGTGCCAGGCTGCGAAGGCCATGCTGGCGGCATTCTCCGTGGCTTCGGTATCGGTGATCACGATCAGACGCTGGTTGGGTTCGAGCGCCAACCGGGTCGGGGTCGGCGCGGAGATGAAGGCCATAGCTGCCCGCAGCGCCACCGTGGCCCGCAAAGCAGCACGAGAAGGTCCTGCATTGGCCGAGTCCCAGGCGGCGTTGGCCAGGCGACCGGAACCGAAATCCGCCAGGGTGACGTTGTGAAATTCGCGCCGTGCTTCCACCTCAACCCGTCGCTCCGACCCGGTGGTGGTCACCGACTTGGCCAGATTGCGCGGTCGATCGATTTCCTCCGGCGACAATCCGCGGGCATAGGCCAGCGCCACCGCCAGATCGAAATAGAAGACAGCATCGATGATGGGCTGAAACAGATCAGAAACCTGGGGAGAAACGAAGACTTCGGCCCCGGGTACCGCCTCCCAGGCGTCCAGGTCTGGGTGGAGAGTGGTATGGATGATGCACATCACCCCCATCGCGCTCAGGTAGTTGATGACCGGGCGCGCCTCCCCCTGTCGCTCCGGCGTGCTGGCATTGATGATGAACAGCGTGCGCCGCCGCTCGTGTTCCACGATAGCGCTGCGTTCGATCATGGAGCGCAGGCTGGCATCGTGGAAATCGAATTCACTGGCCACGATCCAGGCCATCTCCTCGATTTTTAACTCGCCCTCGACGTCAACCGGGCTGCTGCCCACCACGGCCACCTTGTTGAAGTGGCGACAACGCTCCGCCACGCGCCGCATCCGCTCACGCCGACCCTGGTCTTCGATGACCGTCCGCACGTGTTTGGGGAGGACCAATGCCAGTTCGTCGGTCAAGCGGGCAATTGTCTCGGGCCTTGGCGAGCCATCTCGCATATCGGCTAACTGAAGCGCCAACAGGCCCAGAGTCGCCAGGATGGCTTCATAGCCCTTGACAGTCACCACCGACACTTCAACGCCTGAGCGCACGTCGAGGGTCCCGGCGCTGGTCGCCGTGCGCCGGCCCAGGTCACTTTGAGGCCGCCCGGTAACCCCCAGGCGTTTGGCCCCTATCTCAGCCAGCAGGTCATCCACCTTCAGCAGCGAGTCGGTGGTGCCCGACCAGGAGATTTCAAGGGCCAGGTCGTGTGCCGGGTCAAGCATCTCACCCATATTGAGCATTTCGACCGGCCGGTAAATATTGACCACCACGCCCGGCAGCAGTTCGCGAAACACCGGGGCAGCCGCCTGGGCGTCGCGCCACGAACTCCCCTCCCCGATCAACAACACACGCTCAAGCTGCTCCAGTTGCGAACCGTAACATCGACGCAGTTCCCCCACGTTCAGCCCGGCCCGGAACAAGGTCCCTTCCTTCCAGAGGCTATCCATCCACACCTCTCCGTCCCGGATGTAGGTCTCGACAATGTCATCTAACACATCCGGGATCTCGGCGATGTGGCTTTCGGTATAAGTGTTGTATCCACGCCGCCCGACCATGACCGGATTGAGCCGAACCGGCTGCGGCTTCACAGCAATCGGTGTGCCATCGTAGCGACTCAGCCGAATGTCCGGCACAACCTGCCCACCCGTGATCCGGTTTGTGATACGCGCCAGCAATTCCTCACCGTGATATACATCTGCGTCCAGGAAGATGACGTCCACCGTAAAACGATCCAGCAACGCCTCCAGCTCGCGGCGCGCTTTCTCTTTGCCGGCCCCCATCTCTTTTTGCAGCTCAGCGATGCGATCCGCAGCGCGATCCACTTCATATCCCGGCCAGAGCATCAGCGCCGCGTTTACGTCGGAGGCAACCATTAGCTCGTAACGCGACGTCTCGTCCGACTCGATGCTGTGCGGCGCCCCGTCCGACTCGATGCTGCGCGGCGCCTCGAGTCGGGCGACGCGGCGCATGGCAATGGCGATCGGTTTGCGGTGGCTGCTGACGTAGAGCACACCCGGCCGCCGGCGGCTGTAAAAAGCACAGGCGTGCGTATTGCCGGCCCTCAGCCGCCAGAGCGCCAATCGCAGAGATTGCTCCTCAGGATCATTGACCCCTCGCTCATCCAAACGAGCCAGGAAGCCCGCCTCGGCATCCTCGAAGCCGCCTTCGCCCAACTGGTGATAGGCCCGTTCCCACTCATAGACGATGACTTCGCTCGTGTTCTCCGAGCGATGGACAGCTTGATGCTCGACAACGTCTCGTGCCCGCCACCAGGCCACCTGCTCAGCCTGCACGCCGAGCATCAAGGAGGCGTTATGCGATCCATTCTCACACACCACGCGGGTACGGCTTCGATCGAGCAAGGGATGCGCGTTGGCTTCGGTCACCGCTCCCACCATCGCCCACCGTCCGTGCCCAACGACGATGTGGGCCATGGCCTGCGCCGTCAGCCCCCCCACCCGCTCCCAATCCGCCTCGTCCAGGCATTCGGCCAGGCCGGGAAAGCTCTCCTGGAAACGACGCACCGCCACTGCAAACGCCTGACCGGGTGCGTTAGCGGCGAATTCTTCCTGCCACGCCTCCTGCCAAGCGGCGTAGGCCCCACCCGGCACCCGGTCCAACAGGCCACGATCCAGGGCCTCCTTTAACGCCCGATCATAGTCAACGCGGCTGGCGACGTGAGCAGCCACCAGCCGGAAGGCGTGGCGCACCGCGTTCTGGTCGTAGTCAGGCGACGCGAGCGCCTGGTTGGCTTCCAGGGTACGGCGCATCCTGGTCGAGAAACGCTGCTCTCCATCAGCTGGTCCCACTACTCCCAGAGCCCCCCGATCGCCGACGCCGACGCGCAATCCACGGGCATCGTAAAGATGACACAGCATATACCCCGCGGCCGGCGAACAATCGCGTAACGACTCCGGATCACGTGCAAATCCCTGCCTGGCCAACATGTCCGCCACCCGCCTCTCAGCCCGGGACGCATTGGGGTACAGGGGATCGACCGCCATGGTCGTCACCAATTGCCTGGCAGGGCCGACGCTGCGGCACAAGGTCATAGCGCCATGCATACCGGCCAGGGCCGCCAACCCGGATGAATCGGGCGCCCGGTACTCCAACAGGTGCAACGCTTCGAGCACCCGTGTCACACCACCGGCCTGTCCAAAGAAACACACGATACCACACATATCAACTCATTTCTTGGGATGGTTCACTATTTGGTTGACACTTCTTACCGGTCAAATCAAGCAAAGTAACCTCGTAAAACGTAAAACGTGATGCGTAAAGGCACATTCGCAAGGCGCATTCGCCCAGAATCATTACGCTTTACGCCTTACGTTTTACGGATGCGTCTGGCAAAGCAGGCCAAATTGCCAACCATTTTTCTTGGCAAAAACCATGCCCATTTCTTCAGGCCTTATCACCATCGCCTGAGTCCCCCGCTGCCTGCTCTCGAATCTCGTTGAGGTAGTTGTGGATGGTGAAACGAGTCACATCCAGGTAACTGGCTACAGCCGGGATTGCTTTGCGCATTTCAAAAGCACCCGCCTCATCCAGAATCTGCACCACACGCAGTCGATCGGCTTTGCTCATGTGCGGCACCGGCTTCCCGATAAACCCGACAGCCTGCTGGAGCATCTGCTCCAGCATCTGGGGCACATCATCGATGAAGGCATCTTGAAAGTCGTAGGCTTCGTCCGGGTCGGTTAGCCCTTCCAGGACATGCTGGAAGGCGACAAACGGGCTGGTGTCAAAGTTGATCTCTACGCCGATCCTGGGCCGCCCGCTCGGGTCTTTCACAAAGACCAGCGAAGAGCGAACCATCTTGCCGCTGCGGGTGCGGGTGGTGTAATTGTAGCTATCCTGTGTCTTTCCAGAGTGAAGCAGCGATAGGCCCTTAGACGTCATGCATCCCCCCACCTTTCGCTCCGTCACGCTACCCATAATCCACACGATCGAGTGCTCCATATCGGCCAGATCGTGAATCACAATCTCGCATTGCGGGCCGAGCGTGCGGCACAAGGCTTCGCCCACCAGCGCCAGCACGTCGACCAGATCCGATGCCTGAGACTCGTCCATTGTTCGCCCCCTTTTAACCAAGAGCTTTCTTGGAAAGTGTTTGCTGCGGGACACTACAACGAATTTAGAATACAACGAATTGCCTGGCAAAGAAGAATAATTCGTTGATTTCTCAATTCGTTGTAGTGTGGCCCGACTTTCCGAAAAGTCTCCCAAGAGAGGTCTCGGAAAACCTATCAAATTCCTTCCCCAAAAACAATTCAACAAAATGTGAAATTCACGTTAATTTTTCATCTAAGTGTTGACAATCGGTCTATTCTATGCTATTATGAGTCAATTTAAGAATCTTTTCAGGCTCCGGAGGAGTGCGTTAACACACCCTAAGATATTAGACATGGTTCAGGTGTCCATGGGGTTATGCTTGTTGACAACAAGGCTTGTTGACAACATGCTTTGTTGTCAACAAGGGTAACAGTTGCAGACGAAGGACCAATCATTGGCCCGGATCCCTTCGTCGTTCGTCATTCGTCCAGTTGAAAAAGTGTTACCCTATTTCTGAACCAGTCTCTATATTATACCATCAATAGCGGAGGAAGTTCTAGTGGAAGTCTCTGTCGCTGCTCCAATCCCGATTCCCGAAGTTTCTATCCCCGACTCCCAAATGTTCAAGCGGCAAGTGGTTTCCGGCCTGTGTGGCATTTGTCCGGCAGGCTGCGGCGTAAAAATCACTATGGAAAACGGGCGCATCAGCCGCACTGCCCCTCTGAAAGGACACCCGCAGGGCATGTGTTGCCCACGCGGCGCCCACGCCCCTGAGATTGTCTACTCCCCTGACCGGTTGCTCCACCCGCTTAAGCGTATCGGCCCCCGCGGGACCGGTCAATTTGTGCGCGCGATCTGGGACGAGGTGCTCGACAGCATCGCCGCCCAACTCAGGCACATCGCCGATCGACACGGCCCTCAAGCAGTGTGTATGTACACCGGGCGGGGCACCTTCGAACGCTCCCTGTGGGAATTGCTCAGCCCGGCCGGTGTGCGCGAATCCTCGGCCTGGAATCTGCTGTTTCCCTTCGGCTCACCCAACACCACCGGCGTTGGGGCTATTTGTTACGTGGCCCACGGCGTCCTGGCCCCCGCCACCACGTTCGGCGTGTGGGATATCGACACCTTCACCGACATCGAGAATTCGGACCTGGTGGTGATCTGGGGCGACAACCCGGCTACCGACTCCCCGCCCATAAACTTGAACCGGATTAGAAACGCCCGGAAAAGGGGCGCTGAGGTGATCGTTATCGACCACCGGCGCACCCAGGCGGTTCGAGCCACCAAGGGGCGTTGGATCGGCATCCGGCCCGGCACCGATGGCGCGCTGGCGCTGGGCATGATCCACGTCGTCATCGAAGAAGACCTATACGAGCACGACTTTGTGGAGAACTGGACGGTTGGCTTTGAGGAACTGAGAGCCTACGTCGCCCGGTTTACGCCCGAGCGGGTAGAAGAGATCACCTGGGTGCCCGCCGAACAGATTCGAGGCATGGCCCGGGCACTGGCCCAAGCCAAGGGGGCCGCCCTGGTCAGCTATACAGGCCTGGAATACACCAACAGCGGCACGCAGAACATCCGAGCCGTGCTGATCCTATGGGCCCTCACCGGCAACCTGGACGTGCCGGGCGGCAAAGTGATCAAGATGCCCGATGGCGAGTTCCACGTGAACCAAAGCAAACGGCTGGAGCCGCCCAACGGCGTCGATCCCATTGGCAAAGATACGTATCCGATCTACCACCTGTACCGCAAAGAAGCACACGCCATGGAGTTGCCCAGGGCGATTCTGAACGACGACCCCTACCCATTGCGCGCCATGCTCATCGCCGGCTCCTCGATCATCACCTCCTATCCCAACCCCAACCTATGGCGGCGAAGCTTCGCCGCGCTCGACTTTTTGGCGGTCGTCGATCGTTTTTTGACGGCCGACGCTATGTACGCCGACATCGTCCTGCCGGCCACGACCATGTTCGAAATCGAATCTTACGAGATATATGATCGTTACGTCCAACTACGACAGCGCATCATCGAGCCCCAGGGCGAGGCGCGCGGCGACTGGGACATTGCGATGGCCATCGCCGACCGGTTAGGTTACGGGAACCTCTATCCCAAATCCAGCGAGGAACGGTTACAGCAGGCTTTTTCCGGGAATGGACTTGATTTGGAGACCCTGCGCCGGTCCCCAGACGGCGTGCAGTTGCCAGTCCCTGAACAGCGCTATCGCAAGTGGGAGCTTGGCCTGTTGCGCCAGGATGGACAGCCCGGCTTCGAGACCCCCTCAGGCAAGTTTGAGATTGCATCCAGCGTGCTAGCCCAATACGGTTACGATCCGCTACCAGTGTATGTTGAGCCCAAAGAAGGACCGATTTCAACCCCGGAGCTGGCCGGGCAATTCCCGCTGGTTTTCAACTCGGGGGCGCGGATTCAGTCCGATTTCCGATCCCAACACCACAACATCCCCGGCCTGTTGAAGATGCAGCCCCATCCGCTGGTGACGCTCCATCCCCGCGACGCCGCGCCGCGCGGCATCCAGACCGGCGACCGGGTCTTTGTAGTCACACCCCGGGGCCGGGTGCGCTACACCGCCTGGGTCAGCGACGACATCGTCCCCGGTGTCGTCGAGGCCAACGCCGGTGGCGGCAGCCCCATCGCCCACGGGCCGTGGCGCGAGTGCAACGTCAACGAGCTGACCGACCCCGACAACCGGGATCCCATCTCCGGCTTCCCGGTGTACAAGGCGCTGCTGTGCGAGGTGGTTAGGGCCTGACGGACGACGAAGGACAAATGACAAATGATAAATGATAAATGACGATTTAGAACCTGTTTGAAAATTATTGGCCCGTTGCCCCCTACATATTGGGGGCACTGACCGATACGCCCACATGTAGGTTCAAACCGTTCCAAAACGCTCTAAGAGCCTGTTTGAAAATTGGCTCTTAGATGGTTACGGATATTCATCCGTAACCCATTCTAGCCAGATTTTAATCTGCGGTAGTCCCCCTGTTGAGTGTTGCTGATCTGAAAATCGTGAAGAACCGCGGATTGCCAGAAAAACACGGATCTTTTTCGCGCCTAATCCGCGGTTTTCTGCAGATCCGTGGTTCTGAACCAGCACCGACACAATAACAACACCCAAGAGGGGGACCACCTGGGCGCGCAGCCGGCATATAACAGCGGATTTTAGGATTTATCAAATTCGTTCAATCCTGGAATTCGTTGTTATATGCGCAAATGGCCCACAAATAACTCCTTTTCTCATCACATACCAGGGAACCATCCAAAAAGATATGTTTTTCCCAGGTCGGATTCGTGGGGGGCAAAGCCCCACACCCCCCCAGGATTCAGGACTCGGAAACCAGCAATCAGAATTTCAGAAATCAGAACTAGGAGGAGAGGACGGGGGAAGCCAACCGCACACCACGGTAGTAGTACGAGCCGTACGGGAAGCCCCTGCGGCGCGCCGCAACGCGGGCATCGCCTCGATAGTCGGACCACGACCCGCCCCGCAGCACCCGGACTGTTTTCTCCTCGTCATACCAAGAGCCAGTCCACTCCCACACGTTCCCCGACAAGTCCATCAGCCCAAAGGGCTGGCTGGCTCCCAGGGGGTACATCGCCGCCGGCGAAGTGCCGCCCAACTCGGCCTCCCTGGTGTTGGCGCGGGCCAGGATGGCCCCCTCGTCCTCAGTAGACGGACCCTGGGCCGGGTCCCAGGGATAGCGATCTTCGTCCGCCACTCCACCGGCGACCGCCACCCACTCCGCACCGGTCAGCAAGCGCACTTCGACTGCGCCGCTTTCAATCAAATCGGCCACCAAGGCCCGACGTTCAGGGACGAGTTCATCGCCAGCGCGGGCGCAGCGCAGCAAGTCCGACAGCCAAACGGAGTAAGCAACCGCCTCATACCAGGAAATGCCCACCACGGGGTAGCCAGGCCGCTCCTTGCCGAAACGCGGGGTGTGCCAGTATCGGGGCTCCGTCACGGGGCCTTCGCCTCGATAGTCGGGGTGTTCCTTCACCCGCCACTTCCAGCCCTCGCTCCCCTCGCCGCCCCAGTAATCGGGATTCTCGTAGCCCCCGGCCTGGATGAAGCGTTCGTACTGGGCGTTGGTGAGGGGGTATTTCATGACCATCAGGTCGCTCCCATCTTCGGCGCAGCCGGGGCAGCGGATCCAGGCGTTCAGGTCACGCGGCAACCAGCCCAGTTCATCCAGGGTTTCACCGGCGGCGTAGCGGGTGCGGACCAGGGTTTGGGGTGGATCGTTGGGGTGTTGGGTCTCAGGATAAAGGTCTTGCATCGTTTCGCGCAACGCATCGAGCACCCAGCGGCGGGTCTGGTTGGTCACGCTGCGCGGGCCGATGTCGGCCAGAGCCCGCCCGGCCAGCACCGCCTGGCGCCCGGAGTTCTCCAGATCGGCCGGTTCCATTTTCAGCAACTCTTCGATGAAATCGCTCACGTCGTCGCGGCGGGCTTCAGCGATTCCCAACTGGCCGGCCGCCAGCAGGATCACCTCCTGCCAGCGCGGATCCTCCCAGTGTGCCTTGAGGATCTCGCGCCGTTCCTCGGCCCGCTGGCGGGCGATTTGCCGGGCGGCCAGGTACTCCTCGAAGGTCAGGTGGAAGAAACCGAACTGCCCCAGCCCCCGCTCGGCCAGCAAACCGGCCTGGTACCGGGCGTGGTACAAGAAACGGTTGGCGATTTCCCCTGCCTCGGCCTGGTAGCCCTCTTCCTCCAAAACGCTCAGCAAGCGCTCCTGCCATTCTTGGAAGGACGCGGTGCCGCCTGGGTAATCCTGGTGCAACCAGTAAGCCAGCGGAGCCATCACCCGGATGACCGTCTCTTCCCCCAGTTCGGCCAGTAGCTCGCTGGGCATACCGGTCTGCGCTTGTCGCCACGACTCGATGAGGGTTTGCGCAGCGATCTCGTACAACTTGATGCGCCGGTTTGGGAGCTTACCTACGTTCTCGTGGATAAGCGCCAGAATGGTCAGCAACAGAGGATTGGTGGCCAGACGGCGCACGCTGGGCCATTCGAGCACACAGGGCAAAAGCTCGGCCACCCGCGTTTCGGCCCGTGCTTCAGCAATCTCGGGAGGAAGGGTCTCGTCGTGAGCCCGTTCGTGGGCGGTGTACCAACGCCGTAAGAAGTCGCGTACTTCGTCGGGTGGGCTAAGCGGGCTGAGCTGAACGTGGGCGAACCCGCGCAGAGCCTCGTCCCAGTAACCCTCAATGCGGCTGGTGACCACCAGCCGGTTGCGCCGATCCTCTGAACACCAGCGATCGCCAAACTGTTGCACCCGTTTGACCACCTGCGCCCGAAGGGAACCGCCACTCTCCGGATCGTCGCCCACCTCGTCCAGCCCATCCAGGAGGGCTATGCAAGCCCCATTCTCCAAGGCCAAGCGCAAATATTCGCCCAGGCGAGGGTGACTGGCGTAGGATTGCTCGATAACGGCCA
>DAOUMD010000237.1:0-6371 GCA_034412795.1 Anaerolineae bacterium | reverse complement strand
TGGGCTTACACGGGCTGGGTTTTTCGATGGGGGTAGCGCTGAACCTGCTGCCCGGCCTCCAACAGTCGGCCACGCATGCCTGGCACAGTCTGAAAATGCGGGGCGGGTTGCGGCGCAAACGCTGGCGTGGATTGCAGTTATTGGCCATCACCGTGGTGACCAATGCCCTGCGCCGGGCCGAAGAAGTTGCCCTGGCGGCAGAAGCGCGCGGCTTTTCACCGGAACACAGCCGCGCTTTGCCCATAAAAACCGGCTATCTGGACTGGGTTATCATTCCAGTCGTCGCGCTGGTGCTGCTGTTGTTTGGGGTGATGCTCTGATTCTCTGCTCATTCGTGTTCAAGATTTAGAAATTGCCGGGGCTGATGACGCCACCGTGTTGGCCTGGGCTGCTCAAGCGGGTCGCATCCTACTGACCCACGCTGAAAGAAGCATACCCAACTATGCCTATGAACGGCTGGCGGCAGGTCATACTATCGCCGCTATCATTATCGCGAGCGACAGTTTGCCGATTAGCACAGTGATTGAAGATATTCTGCTTATTGTGGAGTGTAGTTCCGCAGCCGAATGGCTCAATCAGCTTCAGAGATTTCCTCTTTAAGCCATCCTAACCACTTTCTTTTTGAATGACATACACCTCCGGCAAGGCCACAAACGAAGATCGCAGCTCACCTTCGCGGTCTGCCTCGACTTCAGGAAAGCTCTGTCACTTGCGGCGAAGCTTATCTGAAGCCAATCAACTGTAATTGCAAAAAGGCGTAATTGTGATATAATGGTTGTTGCAATTAATTGCAATAGATTGGCAAGTTTTTTTCTCTTGCCTGATCTTGTGGAATGAAAGCAGCCAACATTTGCCGTCACGCATAAGCCGGACTCCCGAATTTTTTCTTAGCACCCTAAAGCGGGGGAGAGGATGAGACATGTGTCAAGCAACCGTCTATCTTGACCAAGAGAAGATCTTGGAAGACGTGATCTGGTTGGAACCGACCGAAGATGGTCTCTTGGTGCGAACCTTTTTCGAGGGACCCCGGGTCATCAAAGGAGTGCTTCAAGGCATCGACCTGCTCAAACACCGCGTATTGCTGTCAAGTCAGCAGCCTGAAACAGAATCAGAAGGAGACGGGGCGTGAATGAGATCGAAAAGTTGCGACTGCTCTTGCCCCACTGGCAAGTGCACAACCAAGAGCATGCCGGCGAGTTCCACACCTGGGCGGAACGAGCGCGCGCCCTTGGCGAGGCGCATCTGGCAGCTCACATCGAGGCGGCCGCCCAAAAGATGGAGGCCGCCAGTCGTGACCTGGAGAGCGCAATAGAACTGGTAGGGAGGGGGAACAGCGACCCGGCCCACGAGCACACCCATCATCACGATCATACACACTGACGCGAGCGCCAAGCAGATTCTCGATTACATCATCAACCCGTTTGATCCACCGTTCCGACCAACCGTCCATCCTTTAATTCAAAGATCCAGGCGGCAGCCTCGTGGACGTTGGGGTCGTGGCTGGCAATCACCACCGTGATGCCTGTCTGGGTAACGATCTCTTTCAAAAGCGTGATGATACTCGCGCCGGTCAGCGAGTCCAATTGGCCGGTGGGTTCGTCGGCCAGGATGAGCGTGGGGCGTTTGACCAATGCCCGCGCGATGGCAACGCGCTGTTGCTCGCCACCCGAGAGCTCGTAGGTGCGGTGCCGGGCGCGATCCGCCAGGCCCACCATGTCCAACACCTCGTCCACCAAAACCTGGCGCTCTTGGCGGGAGGTGTACAGGAGCCGGAGCGGAACCTGGACGTTTTCTTCAACAGATAAAAAGGGCAACAGGCCAAAGGTCTGGAAGACAAAGCCGATCTGTCCCCGACAGAGATCGATCTTTTCTTGGGGCGACATCTCGGTCAGGGACCGCTCACCGAAACGCACAGCGCCAGCGCTAGGCTCGTCCAGGCCGGCGATCAGGTTCAAAAGTGTCGTCTTGCCCGACCCTGAAGGCCCCTTGATCGCCGATAGAGAACCGGCGGGAATTCTCAGATTAACCTCTTGGAGTGCGTGTATCTTTTCCCCAGCCAGCTCGTAAGTGCGGTTCAGATTTTCCAGCGTAACAGAGACACCAACATCTACCCTGCTTGTCCTGAGCGAAGCCGAAGGGCCTGCCCTGAGCCCGTCCAAGGGCGGCCCTGCCTGCCCTGAGCGAAGCCGAAGGGCCTGTCCTGAGCCTGCCGAAGGGCCGGCTGCTGGCTGAAGATGGGTGACGGGCAAGGATCGCCCGTTGCCTGTCGCCCGTTGGTCGTCACCCTTTTGCGGCCAGACGGAAACGTGATCGGGTTCCAGGTGCAGCCTGACCCGCTCTCTCATTTCGAGAGTGTTGACGTAAGCGCGGGGCAGTTGCAAACGGCCCACCGGGTCGAGAATGACCCACTCTTCTTCGTGAAGGCTGCCCTCCTCCTGGTCCCGGTGGCGGCGAATCTCGGTGCTGGTGCGCCCGTCGCGAATCGTTACCACGCGGTCCACCCGACTGGCGACCAGTGGATCGTGGGTGACGACGATAGCCGTCGTACCATAAGCCTGGTTGATGGCACGCAGCGCGTCAAAGACCTGCATCGCCGACTCTGAGTCTACCTGACCGGTCAATTCGTCGCCCAGCAGCAGGGGTGGATTGTTGGCCAGTGCCACGGCCAGCGCGACCCGCTGCTGCTCCCCGCCGGACAGACGATTGGGACGAAAATCGGCGCGGTCGGCCAGGCCAACCGTGTCCAGCAACTCCAGGGCACGTTTTCTACGCACACTGGCCTTGACGCCATTGTGCTGCATAGGCAACTCAACGTTTTCTCGGGCCGAAAGATAGGGCAATAGGTTGCGGGCTGGCTGTTGCCAGACAAAGCCCACAACCTGGCGTTTGTATTCGACCCGCTCGCGATCCTTCATCCTGAGCAGATCCCAACCGGCCACCCACACACCCCCGGCGCTGGGTGTGTCTAGCCCGCCGATCACGTTTAGCAGCGTGGACTTGCCCACACCCGACGGGCCGACCAAGGCCATCATCTCGCCTTGCGCAATTTCCAGGTTCAGACCTTGCAGTGCGACCACTTCCAGGTCGGCGACCTTGTAAATTTTGAATAGGTTATCACATAGTACAAAGGACCTTGTTTCCATTGGCATGGCTGCGCTTTGCTCTGAGAACGAAGAAGCTGGTGCAGCCTGAACCGCCATCAGGGCCTTTTGCACCTGCGGGTGTACCGGATTGAACTTCTGGCAAACCTCCAGCACTCTCAAGCGCTCCGGCACGCTCTGGCAGGTCTCCACATACCACAGCCAGGCGGCGACATTTTTCGGATCGGCCTTGATCAGCCCTTGGAGTAACGGCTGGGCCTCCCTCTTGCACCCGGCTTTGATCAACCCAATAGCTTGTTGCAGCAGGTCGTCAGACATGCGCCCTCCCTGGGTTACGAACGGGCGGATCCTTTTGCCTCATTCGCCTTCCATCCACAGTGCCCCGTGCACTCGCACGCGCATTAGAACCAACACCAGAAGCACCAGCGCCGATACGTAAACCGTAATCAAAAGGACATACAACCGGGCGACGGCGGACCAGTCAACCAGGACCCGCTCGATGGTGACGCCAGCCAGCGACTCGGCAAGCGCTTGCGAAAGGTAAGGAATCATAATATGGGATAGACCTAAACCCACGATGGTGCCTGCCAGCAGCCCCAGGAATAGCACCAGTATGCCTTCTATGACCAACACGGTCAGCCACCGGCGTACCGGGAGACCCATCGCACGCAAGAGACCGAATTCGCGCACTCGTCCCTGCGCCGCGAACAAGTGAACCAGAAAAAACGCAGTCACACTGAACAAGAGCAGTGCCAGTGTGTTCAGTTGCAGAGCACCGCTGATCCCTTGTGCCAGCGCGTCGGATCGTAGTGCTTCCTGGCTGTAAGCCAACGACTCCCCAAAGGTGTGAGTGAACAACATCAAGCCGACCGTCAGACCCACCAGTAATACCACGCGGCCGGGCTGCTGCGGGTCTCGGGCCAGACGGAACAGGCCCAGGGGGAGCACCAATCCTCGCAGGTGTTGAAAAAGACAAGCGACCAGCCGCAGCAAGAAGGGCAAGATCCTCAGAAAAATCATCGCGACGGCGATCAGCAATAGAGAAGGGCCTACCAGTAGCAAGGGGTCCGCGACCTGGGTGTTTCCCAGGCGGCGCATCACAAAAGAACCAGACTGGTTCAGTTGCCAATACAACAGCCCACCGAAGGCCAACAGGTACAGGTCCAGGTAGCGCTTTTGTGCTACCGACTGCTGCGCGGGTCGGGCGCGCATAGGTTGCCATCCGCGTACGTTGCGCCGCGCCGCCAGAAAGACAGGCAAGACCAGTGTCAACCAGCCCAAGCCGGCAGCGACTCCTGACAGCAGCCACGCCTCGCGGGGCAACGTATGCGGCATTGCCCCTCCGGAGCTCACTCCCCACAGGTATGTTATAGCCTGTGCCAGCCCCGGCCCTAAAAGTAACCCCGCCAGCAACGCCAGGATCAGGTTCTCCAGGGCAAAGACCCGGGTAACTTGCCAGGCACTGGCGCCTCGTCTGGATAACGTTGCTAATTCGACTTGTGAGCGGTCAACCATAAAGGAGGTGAACATCGCCAATGTGTACAACACAAGGATAAAGGTCTGTGCGGTGAGCAACAAGTGCGTCATGCGCACGCGAGACAGCCGTGCCAGGTAATCGTCCAGAATTCGAACCAAACCGGTGCTGATCTTGGCACCTCTGGTTGCGGATTGCGTCTGAAAGTTGATCAGGTCTGAATGGAGCGCCTCGGCTTTGTCTACGCTGATGCGATGCTGGTTCAAGGTGATGCGCCAAGACACCTCGTGCGTAAAAATCGGCCTGCCGAGATAACTCCGCATTGATAGGGGCGCAATGATCAGTGGCAGCGCGATTGCGTCTGCGTCGGGGTCACGAGTGTCAGTTACCATGGCAAAGGCATTCAAATCTTCGCCCCATACATCGTCGAAGGGGTCGAGGGGATCGACAATTCCCACAATCTCCAGGCGATGGTATGTTCCACTAGCCGTTAAACGATCGCCGACGCCGTAACCCGACTGCTCGGCGGCACGCGCGCCAATAACCGCCTCTATCGGTGGTGGCCAATAACCTACAGCCTCCCTCATACGGACTTGGGTGGGCAATCTGCCTTCGACCACGCGCACGTTCTCGGGCAACTTGTCGAACGAATACACGTCTAAGGACGCGATGACTCGTTTTCGGTCTGTCCCCTCAACCAGAGGCTGCTGGTCGGCTGATAGCGTGGCGTGGCGAATCACCAACCGATCCTTTATAACCTTACCCAATTTCTCCTGCAGGTGCTTGTACAACTCTTCATCAAAAGTATAAGGGGTCCCAGTAATGAGGAGAGTGCGCTCGGCGGGACGGGCCTCACCCAGGCTCTGGTTCAACTCCCGCGCCACGACGGCTGCGGCATAGCTGGATAAGCTGGCCAGAAGTGCCGAGGCCAGCGTCAGACACAGCAGCACGGCTACGTTTAAGCTCCAATGGCGGCGCAAGCGGCGTAGAGTGAGATACATCATTCCTGCCCGATCCGCAGCATGTGATGAATACGCGCCCGCCATAGCAAGGCTGTGACGATGCCCAATATGACCAGAAAAGCCATAGCCAAAGCAAGATAGAGCCCTCCGACAGCCGGCCAATCCGCACGTGGAACAAAGGGTGGAATGGGTTGCTGATCTCCTAATGACACCGGCAGCCGTGGCAAAGTGATCTGGTTGAGCAACACCCCCAGAACGGTGCCCAGGGCCAGCCCCGCCAGGATGAGGACCGCTTGCTCGAACACTATCCAGCCGTACAACTGGCGCGGCGACATGCCCATCGCCCGCATCACTCCGTAAAGCACCTCCCGCTGACGGATGCTCAAATAGAAATGGGTGGCAAACCCCACCAGGCTCAACAATATCGTCAGAGCGAATCCGAAAAAAGTCACGCCACGCAGCCCCAGTGCCAGCGGGTTGGCCTTGAGAGTCTTGCGTACGCTCTCCGCCTGCCAACTCTGAGAGAGCACAGGCACCATTGACGACAGGCTATCAATCGAAGTGCTACCGTCGGTCTCGATAAGGACCTCATTGGGATTGGTGGCAAGTTGCGATGTGTCGTTAAGCAACGCGAGCAATAGATCGCGTGAGGTGATCAGATAACCCGCTTCCAACTGCTCGTACATCGTGGGAAAATAGCGCACCGTGCCCACGATCCGAAAATCTACTTCAGCCGAATTGACCCAGGCTCGGACCACATCGCCGACTTTTAGCTCAGTGGTCTCCATAAAAGCCGGACTGGCAAGCGCCGGCAGGGGTTTCCTTGTCCAGGTC
>DAOUMD010000236.1:0-10565 GCA_034412795.1 Anaerolineae bacterium | reverse complement strand
GTGCCCGGCTGTATTACGGGCGATTACCACACCGTGGTTTTTCAACCCGGCGATGCGTATTGGCTGGACACCTGGGCCTTTGCCGATTTGGTGCAGGCCGGGCTAACGCAAACAATCAGCCTGACCGCGCCTGACCTTTCAGAAACGGCGGGGGTCTCGGCCACCAGTGGTGTATTTGCCCCCGACAAAGTGGCCGCCGCCGTGGCCCTGTATCGAGACGATTTTATGAGCGGGCTGCATTTGAGCGGCTGTCCCGACTTTGAAACCTGGCTGGTCCGCGAACAGGAGCAGTGGCGGCAGCAAATTGCCATCATTTTAGATCGTTTGATTGTTCACTACACCCTGGCTCGTGATGATGAGCAAGCGCAAAACTTTGCCCGGCGCTGGCTGGAACTGGAACCGTGGCATGAAACCGCGCACCGCCACCTGATATTTTTATTGGGCCGCAACGGGCAGCGCAACGCGGCCCTGGCCCAGTTTGATCAATGCTGCCGCGCCCTGGCCACCGAGTTGGGGGTCGATCCCTCGCCGGAAACCGTGGCGTTGGTTGAGCAGATCAAAACCGGCGCATTGGCGGATAAAGCCACGCCGGACTCCGGCGCGTTGGCGGCCCTCCCCCCCTGTCCCTATCGCGGCCTGACGGCTTTTACCGAAGTTGATGCGCCCTACTTTTTTGGTCGAGAAACCTTTGTTGAGCGGTTGATCACCGCGGTTGAACACCATCCCCTGGTGGCCGTGGTAGGCCCCTCGGGGAGTGGTAAATCGTCGGTGGTGTTTGCCGGGCTGCTGCCCAAACTTCGGAAGGGTGAAGGCGGAGGGCCTGTTCCTTCGACAGGCTCAGGACAAGCTCTGAGCGAAGCCGAAGGGATGAAGGATGAAGGGAACTCGTCTTTTGTTATTGTTTCTTTGCGGCCCGGCAGCGAGCCGCTGCAAGCCCTGGCTGCCGCACTGGCGCCGCTGCCGGAAGCGGATACAAATGAAACAGACCGGCAGGCAGCCATAAACAACCTGCAACACGACCTGGAAACAGGTGGCGTTTTGTTGCCCGACGTGGCCACACAAATTCTTGCGCTTCACCCCGGCGCCGCCCGGCTGTTGTTGGTGATCGACCAGTTTGAAGAAATCTACACGCTCTGCCGGGAGCCGGACGCGTGCCAGCAATTTCTTGAATTACTCCTGCAAACTTCCTCTAATAACAACCCATTAACCACGGTTATTACGCTTCGCGCCGATTTTATGGGCCAGGCCCTCACCTACCGGCCGCTGGCCGATGTATTGCAAGAAAGCAGCCTGATGTTGGGGCCAATGACCCGATCGGAGTTGCGACGTGTTGTAGAAAAGCCGGCTGAAATACAAAGGGTCACGCTGGAACCTGCCCTGGTTGAGTGTGTGCTCGACGGCGTAGGCCACGAGCCGGGCAACCTGCCCCTGCTGGAATTTACGCTGACCTTGCTGTGGGAAGATCAAACGGTAACCAACCGCACGCTGTCCTACGAAGCGTACCAGCGCGTTGGCTGCGTGCAAGGCGCGCTGCTTCACTACGCCGATAAGGTATATGCCGGCCTGACAGCAGCCGAACAAACGTTAGCCCGGCGCATTTTTACCCAACTGGTGCAGCCCGGCCAGGGCACCGAGGATACCCGCCGGATGGCTACCCGCGCCGAACTGGGCGAAGAAAACTGGCCCCTGGTGCAGCAACTGGCCAATACCCGTCTCATTGTTACCGGGCAAAATGTTGGTGGGCAAGAAACGGCCGAGATTGTCCACGAGGCGCTTATTCGGGAATGGCCCCAGTTGCAAGGGTGGCTCAATGAAGATCGGGCTTTTAGAATTTGGCAGGAACGGCTGCGTGTGGCGATGGTTCAGTGGGCAGAAACCGGACGGGATGAAAGTGCACTCTTGCGGGGCACGCTGTTGGCCGAGGCAGAAGAACAGGTAACCGCGCGTTCCGCTGAACTGAATCCTTTAGAAGTTGAATTTATAAAAGACAGCGTTGCCCACCGCGACAAAATGTTGCAATCCACCGAAGCTCAACGGCAGCGCGAATTAACCCAGGCCCGCACCCTGGCCGAAACCGAAGCGCGGGCGGGCCGGCGGTTGCGTTGGCTGGCGCTGGGGTTGGTAGTTGTTTTGGCAGTGGCAATAAGCGCAGCCGTATGGGCAATGCAGCAACAACAGCAAGCCCAAAATGCCCGCGACCAGGCCCGGCGGTCGGCCGAGATTGCTCATAGCCTCAAGTTAGCCACCGGGGCGCAGTTGGCCCTGAACGAAAACAACACCGGTCTGGCCCTGGCCCTGGCCCTGGAAGCCAATCGTATTGATGATCCCCCGGCGCAAGCCCGCTCCATTCTGGCTGAAGCGGCCTACGCCCCCGGCACCGTGCGCGTATTTGCCGGTCACACCGAGCCGGTGGCGAGCGTAGCTTTTAGCCCCAACGGGCAATTGGTCCTGTCCGGGTCGACTGATCACAGTCTGATACTTTGGAATATTGCTACAGGAGAAACCGTCCACCGCTTGGCCGGTCACACCGGGCCGGTTACGGGGGCTGCCTTTAGCCCGGACGGCGAAACCATTATATCTGTATCAGCCGACCAACAATTGATAGTTTGGGACGCACAGGATGGGGCTATTCGTAACCAATTTCAAGAAGACAGCGGCAGTTTGACCAGTCTCGCCCTAAGTCCCGATGGCCGGGTAGCCGTGTACGGCGCAGAGAACGGTGATTTGCTGGTGCGGGAAATTGAGTCCGGCCGGCTGCTCCATCAATTTGGCAACCGGAACGGGGGACACCGGGAAGCAGTACAAGATATTGCCATCAGTGCCAACGGCCGTCGTCTCTTGACCAACGGGGCTGACAGCCTGATTTTGTGGGATATTTCGACTGTGCTCAATACAAGCATTTCAACCGAACACAATGCGGATGAGGTCGAGGCGCACCAACTCTGGCGGATCGAGCCGGAAGATACCGGCATACACGGCATCGCCTTTAGCCCGGACGGGCAAACCATCCTTTTGGCGCAAAGCGACGGCTACATCAACGTGCTCGATGTTGAAACCGGCGAGAGCGTGCAACAGGTCCTGACCAGGGGCGGCAGCCTGAGCAGCGTAGCCGTTAGCGACGACGGGTGTCTGGCTGTTTTGGGTCATTACGGCGGCACCCTTTCTTTGTGGGATGTGACGCGCGGCGAGGTGATTCAGGATTATATTGGACATGTAGGCCAGGTGTTGAGCGTGGCTATGAGCGGGGACGGGCGCTATATTCTCTCCGGCGGGCAAGATGGTCTGATGCGGTTGCGTGATTTACAAAACGGCGCGCTCATTCGCTTGCAGCATTTGGCGGTGGGTGCACCCAACATTGATGTCAATCCCCAGGATGGCCGCCAGGTTTTATCCGGCTTTGACGACGGCACGCTGCAATTGTGGGATGCAGCGAGTGGCGCCGAACAACTGTCAATGGAAGGTCACACCGATATGATTTGGGGCGGCGTAGAGTTTGGGCCGGACGGCCGTACTGCGTTGTCCGGCGCGGGCAATGTGTTTGCCGGTAGTTCTGACGACAACACGTTGCGGTTGTGGGATACGGAAACCGGCCAAGAGATCCATTGTTTGCAAGGCCATACTCGACCTATCTATGGTTTGGATATGCGGTCGGATGGACAAATGGCCGTGTCGGTCTCTCAAGACGGCACCACCCGCATCTGGGATCTCGCCCAGGGCCGCGAGTTACGCCAATTTACTCTGGCTGAAAAGCTGAGGCCGCGCAGCGTGGCCTTTAGCCCGAATGGCCGCACCATTGCCGTAGGCACCGGCACCCGCGAAAGCGACCCGGATACGGTCAAAGCCACGGTTCGTCTATTAGATGTGGAAACCGGGGATGAGATCCGTCACTTTGATGGTGAAGGTGGCGGTGTGACCACGGTAGCTTTTAGCCCCGACGGGCAGCAGATACTGGCCGGATTCAACACCGGACTGATCATCCTGTGGGATGCGGAAACCGGGCAGGTCATCCACCGTTTAGAGGAACATCAATCGGTCGTAACCACCATTGTCTATGCCGCCGACGGTAAACGTGCTATGTCGTCAAGCGGTGACGCTTCGGTTATTGTGTGGGATTTAGAGGATGGCGCTGCCATTCGTCGTTATGTGGGTTTGGAAAGTCCTATTGAAGATGTTGCCTTTGGCGCCAATGAAGAAACGGCCTTGGCCACAAGCTGGCAGGACAAAACGATTTGGGTTTGGCGGATTGATGCCACGCAGGAATCTCTGCTGGACTGGATTGAGGTCAACCGTCATGTCTCGGAATTCAGTTGTAAGCAGCGTACACAATACCAGATTGAGCCGTTGTGTGACGCGCCTGAATAGTTGACATTTATTTTGTGTTGAATAATTTATGGAACAAGCTAACGGTGGGCTTGAGTTGTAGTATTCAACTCTTTTGATATCGAATGCCCTAGATTCTCCTTTTGTTATTGAATGGATGCTACACTCAAAGACACCTTCGCTGCCCAACCAACGCTGATAAAAAGCCACCATTAGGCGTCAAGTGCAACGTGTTGTTGGTCCGCTTCTCTCCGACGACTACCCCCACACCTTTACACGACTTGCTACCGAACAGTCAAACGTTAAACCCTCATTTTGATACTACAAACGTGGCCCGATAATCTTGAGGCGCAATGTCTTGTTCTGGCGTTTCAGGGTAAGGGTCAAGACTTAGCAGCCGAACCTGGTACTCATCGTAAAGGACCATATTTTTATTGGCTGCCGGGTCGGTATTCAGTATAAATTCAACGGGTTCTATGTTTGTTATCCAGACGTAGATGGCAATTCTGGCCCACCCCTCAGATTCACATAGTACCTGTCGCGGGCAGCGCGTATCTTCAACTATCTCATAAAATTCAACACCCAGCCCGGTAGAGTCCAGCCGACCATATTGATTAAGGGCCAAGCTAAACGGCTGACCAAGCGTAATCTTTACCGGCGGCAAAGACGCCGGAGTGGGCAAGGCCGGGGTAGGCGTAGGTATAGGCGTAGGCGTAGGTGCAATGGTTTTTGCCTGAGCAATTTCTTGCAAGGCGGCGGTGACGGTGGCTTGTATTTCTGGCTGGGGGTTAAGAACCAGAACCTGTTGATAATCAGCGCGGGCCAGATCGTAGCGGCCCAGTTGACAGTAGGCATTGCCCCTAAATTGATAGGCTTCAATATAAGTTGGATAAAGGGTGATGGCCTGGGTAAAGCTGGCAACGGATTCTTCGGTTAGCCCGGCGGCAAATTGGGCCAAACCTTTGTCGTAATGGTCTTGTGCCTCAAGGGGTGGGCTAGCCGGTGTGGGGATAGGTGTAGCAATGGGGACCTCGGTAGCGGGGATGACTTCTCGCCATAAGACCAATTCATCCTCATCCAAAGACCCCAGCCTGTCAGACATAGCTAACTCCAATGCATATCTATTTCCGGCCAGTTCAAACAGGGTTGGGCCAATATCGCCGGTGCCGGCACTCCAGGAAACAAGCTGCGCCTGGCTACCCTGGTAAACTTTGAAATCATAAAAGGTCATACTTCGCGGATAATCAGATGAGGCGGGAGACTCTCTTTTGCCCACAAATTCCAGGGTGACATCAGGAAAGTTGAGCGGTTGCCCCTGAGCATATTGGATTTTTACCCCATAGATTGGCGATTGCGTAGAGGCACGGTTACATGCTACCACCATAATGAGCAACAGAACGGTGGTTAAAGTTATTTTTGTAATATCTTTGACGATATACAAGGCCATTGTTTTTCTCCTGGTTGGAAATACTGTAGTTTTGACAAAAGGCGGTCAAGGAATAGATTACCCAACTGGTAGAAATATGGACAATATTGTAACCCACTCTAGCAAATTCAGTCGCGTACCGCCTTGGCGAAGCCAAGTCCGCTGCAATTGAGGTTGGGCGCAATTCCACATACTAATTATGTCTGGACAATGTGGCGATTATGTTTCCTGTTGCGATATTCCAAATATGAATATTGCCGCAGCGAAGAAGAACTGCTATACGATCTCCATCTGGAAAGAATTCTATATCATCAATCAGGTCTGTTTGTTTCAGAACGCGTTCGACTTTTCCCTCATTCGATAAATCGGCGATGTTCAGTATCACCACGGAGTTAGTGTACTCTTCCGCTCGCCAGTTTTGCCGTTTCTGACGTAAATCATCATCCCAGTGCATATAGGGTTCTTGAGCATAACTCGTTGCGACTTGCCATTTATCGCACGGGTTTACAGCAAAGCAACTTCCCCAAACGCGGTAAGGCGCTTCGTCGCAGCGGGAAATATAGCGCAGGTCTTCCCCGATCTCGAGATCGTACACAGTGAAGCTGCCCGTGTGATTGCTGATCATCAACTTATGTTCAGCAGAAAAGTAAATCTCCGGCAGCGAATCTGGCGAGCTATCAACCTTGAACTCGTAAAACGCTATACCTGTGGCTGCGTCCACACAATGCCCGACTGTCGTATCAAATCCGCCTGCGCTAACATAGTAGATAGTGGCTATGTGCTGATCATCTGGCGTCATGATCCAGTTTTCAAGCAAGCCATCATAGTGCAAGGGTAGTATGCTAGATTTGTCATCTCCGAGCAGATCCTTTACCTTCAAGGTTGGTTCAAGACGGTTGGCGAATATGCTGGTCCGTTGATGAAGTTGATAAGTTTCGGGGGCGATTTTTCCCAGATCAAGTTCGCGGCCGCTTTGGGTTTCCCAAGCCTTGAACGTGCAGGGGGGATCGTTATATTTGCCTATTTCCTTACGGTAGGCTCCGGAGAGTGTGGCTACATCTTTGCGTATATATTCCTTGTCAACGTGTCGTGTCAGAAAGGTTTTACCATCAGTTGAAACACCAATTAATGAACCGGTCACCGAATAGCTTAGTCCCCAGTTTTTCGTATCCCAAACTGTTACCTGGCTATCAGTAGTATGTAGCAAAGCTGCTCCATCAGGTGAAATTGTTATCCTTTTAATATATCTTGTCAGACCAGGGAAATGCTTTACGGAAGAAGTTGCAGGCCTTTTCTTTGCCATTTCTGCAAGCTTCTTGCGCTTATACTTGCGCATGTACTCTTTAGTAGTTCTCGGCCCAGGTACGAATTCCCAATTTTTATAGTTCAGCTCAAAAGAATGAGTATCACCATGGTACCACACATGGCCTGATAGCTGTTCGGGAGTTGCTTGCTCAAACTTGAATCCATTGTAGGAATCAAAATTACTCTGCCAGATCTGTGATGTACCCGTCAAGGCATAGAGATTGGAAGTATCGCAGACAATAACGAGATCGCGTTCGGGTACTGCGATTGCCCCGAGCAGATAATCGCATTCGGTTCGATATTTTAGTTCACCGGAGTTAATGTCAACGATGTAGCCTTGACCCCCAGCGATTACAAGCGCAGCATTGCCAGTTGAGAATGGGATGGCGAGGCTGAATTCCACCATACTACCATTTCCGAATATTCCAATCCATTCCTGGTAGTTTTCATCCTCGAACAAAACGAATGTGCAATCACCTCGTGCCTCATACCAGCGTTCATGATATGCGCCTGAGATGGGACACTTTTGTAAGAGCTGTACTTTCATAACTTGTCATTATACAATTCTTGTTTGCCACCTAGCCTTGACGGCAAACTCTATCATTTCCAACAAATTCAGCTACTGCTTTGAATTATTGAAATGAACCTTTCCAGTTCAAACTACTCAGGTATGAAATAAGCGATGAATTGTTCAAATAAACATTGTGGCGATACTACATCTTGGTCATACATTCTAAACTTATAGGCCAATTCCTCAAACACTCTACCCGCAGATGTCGCAAGTTCGGACAGATTGTTGTGCGCTGCTAAATCGCTGGCATTAAAAAGAACAAGGCTTGCTTTTATTGTGTTCCCATGCTCTCGATACAATAAACCCACGTCCAGAAGTAGACGACAGGTCTCATCTATAGACTCTGGTTTTCCAAATTTCTGAATGTACGCAAGAGATTGTCTTACTCGCGAAATAATCTGTTGCTCTTTCTCGCCGATTTCTGGATAGCGTTCTAATGCATTTCCGCAAGTTCGACAATACCACCAACGCCCATCACCAAACATGGTGTCAACGTTTCTTTTCTCAACTTCATTTTCTTGGGATTCTTTTTTGCACTTGTTACACCAAAATCGATTAAATGTCATAGAGAATCTAGTCTATCTCGCGCTTTTGCCATTTTTGCGCCCAACGCCGCGGCGGATGAGGCGCCAGCCCGACGGCTGGCGGCGCGAAGCGGAGACGCGCAGCACCGACGCGAGCGACAGCTCCATCCGCTCGGTGCGACCCGTTCGCCCGAAACCGGCACAAGCCGGGGGATGGGCGGCAAAGGTCGTTTGATCTTTGACAACTGTGTGTCCATATAGGTGAGATGATAGCACGTTCTGTGCGAAACATCAACCCCTATCCCCTCGGTGCAGGGGTGACAGCACCTTCCCCTGGCGTGCGACTGGTCATCAATTCCTTCGCCAGGCTCAGGACAGGCGTCGGAAGCGAGGATGGGAAGGCGGTAAGTCGCGAGCCAGACGCGACGACCCCGTTGAGCAGGCGGCTATGGTCAACGCAAGTGAAGGTGTGATGAGGCGTCGTCAGGCACAACCTGCCTACACTGGCTATCTGTCGGCAAGACAGGAGGCAGGCCCAAAAGGGAATGGTTCCCGGCCTGATGTGCCAAGCGAAGTCAGGCGGCACTCGACACGGAACCCGGCGTAAAGCACCGGCCTAAAGCCGCGCAAAGTGGATACACGGAACGGGGAAACCCGTCACGCGCTCTCTCTGCCTGGTGCAGGAGCAGGCGACCAGGCCGTATGCCGTGACGGAGTAGGATGTCCCAAGCCTGCCCTGAGCCAGGCCGAAGGGAAGCGAATGTCTGGGGTAATGCCCAGGATATGCTGACGGGGAACGGGTAACCGGGAAGGTCAGGGTACTGGCACAAGTCGAGCTTTGGACAGACGTTCTCTATAGGGCGTACTGAAAGCCGGATGCCGCGCGATGCTTGCATCGCCTATCTACTTCTTAAGGTGCATTGACCAGGCGAACGCGGTTGAGTAATCCCGCCAGTAGTGCCAATGACAAAGGCCCGGTTGCTCAGGAGCGGAGTGAAGCGAAAGTTTCTCGCTCCGTTCTGTAGCGGGGGGCGGGGTCGGGAGGCCCCGCCCTACCGTAACTTAGGTGCGGCTTATCCCTCAAATTGGCCACGCACCCAACTACCCAACTAGCCGCTTCTACCTCAGCAACAACTCAATCTTGTCAGGATTGTTTGGCTCACCCGGATCTGCCAGTACTTGTATTGTCGATTCCACTTGCACTTGCGGTAGCCGAATCATTGGCACCACCAGCGTCTTTTCGATTTTGTAGGGCGAATATCCCTCTATTCGTACTTCCAGCAGTACGCTCACTTGCGGATCATCGTTGATCCTTACTCCGGTATCCTCTAATCCCAAGATGACCGCCTCTCCTTGCTGTCCCGTCGCCAACAGGTTTTCCATCTTGCGCCGCTTGGACCTCTCCCCCAAGGCAAGCCCAATCACTATGAGTAAGGGAAAGAAGAGAAAGCTGCCACCCAAAAGGAACAAGAAAGATCTCTGTGACAAACCATCATCAATCACTACTGATGGGTCCGCCGAGAATCCCCCCACAAGACACCCGATGCCAATGACCAGAAAGGGCAAACACAACAAGAGTGAATATCCTCGCCTTGCCATATCTGTTCCTTCACTTTCTAATGATTTTGGTGCGATATCAAGATGCGCTGAAAAGCACCTCGCACAACTCCAGCCAGCATTTTACCATCAAATGCAAATGCGTGATAAAGCCGCGCCTAACGCCGCGGCGGATGAGGCGCCAAGCTGGCGGCGCGAAGCGGAGGCGCGTAGCACCGACGCAAGCGACGGCTCCATCCGCTTGGTGCGACCCGTTCGCCCGAAACCGGACGTAGCCCGGGGGAGGGGCGGCAAAGGTTGTTTGATCTTTGACAACTGTGTGTCCATATAGGTGAGATGATAGCACGTTTCGTGCAAACATCAACCCCTATCCCCTCGGTGCAGGAGTGACAGCCCCCCCTGGCGTGCGACTGGTCATCAATTCCTTCGGCAGGTTCAGGACAGGCGTCAGAAGCGGGAAGGAAAGACGGTAAGCCTTGAGCCAGACAGGGCGACCCCGCTAAGCAGGTGGCTATAGTGAACGCGAGTGAAGGTGTGTAGGCGTCGTTATGAAGAACCAGCCCACGCTGGCTTACGTCGGCCAGCAGCGGACGTGGGTTGGCCCCAAAATGGGGATGGATCCCGGTCTTGCGTGCCAAGCGGCGCAAGACGGCACCCGAATGGGACCCGGCGTAAAGCACCTACCTGAGGTCAGGCAAAATGGACACACGGAACGGGGAAACCCGTCACGCGCTCTCTCTGGCGTGCAGGAGCAGGCGACCAAGCCGTAAGCCGTGACGGAGTAGGATGTCCCAAGCCTGCCCTGAGCCAGGCCGAAGGGAAGCGAATGCCTGGGGTAATGCCCAGGATATGCTGACGTGGG
>DAOUMD010000235.1:0-24263 GCA_034412795.1 Anaerolineae bacterium | reverse complement strand
CTCCCACTCAGATGACATTTGGGGCTGTATATCCTACATCTTATGGCTTCAACGCCCCACCGGTTTTTGTTTCTCGGCTACGATGTCTGTCCAGAGTCAGGGTCACGATGTAGGTAAAGAATACAGTAACGGGTATTTGCGGATATACATCCGCCGATTATGGGTTGCAGATACATATCTGCAACCATCAGGCTGAGTAGTTACTGGGGAGTTAAGTGATGAGCAAGATCGGCATCTACTACGCCTATTGGACCCACGATTGGGACGCGGATTTTCACCCGTTCGTCGATAAGGTCGCCGACCTGGGGTTTGACGTTCTGGAGGTCAACGCCGGCACCATCGCCAACATGACCTCTGAAGAGCGCAGCAGCCTAAGGGCGCACGCTGAGGATAAGGCAATTGCTCTGTCGCATTGCATTGGCTTGCCCAAGCCATACGATATCGCGTCGCAAGATAAGGCCATCCGGGAGAACGGCATCGCGTTCCTTCAGAAGATGGCCAGAGCAATTGGCGAAATGGGTGGAGGAAATCTGACCGGCATCATCTACAGCTACTGGCCCGGAACGTTGCCCGAGGGCGAGACGGACAAGCAGCCTTACTTCGAGCGTAGCGTGGTTAGCATGAAAGAGGCGATCAAGACAGCCGAGGACAATAACGTCTTCTTCTGCCTGGAGGTCGTCAACCGCTTCGAGCAGTACCTCTTGAACACCTGCGACGAGGCGGTTGCCTACGTGGACGCGGTCGGCAGCCCCAATGCCAAGATCCTGCTCGATACCTTCCACATGAACATCGAGGAGAATTTCATCGGCGAGGCAATCGAAAAAGCAGGCGACAAACTGGGACATTTCCATATCGGGGAGAATAACCGCATGCCGCCGGGATACGGCCACATCCCATGGACCGAGGTGGGGAACGCACTGCGCAGGATCAACTACCAGAAGTTCGTCGTGATGGAGCCCTTCGTCATGCCCGGCGGAGAGGTAGGGCGCGACATCAAGGTCTTCCGGGATATGAGCGTCGATCTGGAGCTGGACGAGGAGGCGCGAAAGGCGTTGCTGTTCATACGCGGCGTTTTGAAATAGATGACAAACCTCCCTATCCAGGAGCTACTGAGCTTTGCCAAGACGCTTGGGTGTCACTCATTGTGCAAGAAACATGTCATTCTGAACTGGAGCGCAGCGGAAGTGAAGAATCTCGTTGTGTGGTGAGAAACGAGATCCTTCGCTGGCGCTCAGGATGACGTGTCATTCGGATGACATGTAACGTGCTTGTTTCTTAAGTAGAGTGAAGGTTGACAGATGATTAATTCGATCCGGGTGTGCTTAGTCGGCGCAGGCCGAGTAGCGAGGGTCCACGCGAATTCCCTGGCCAATCACATTCCAGCGGGTGAACTGGTCGGTATTGTAGACCCTATGAGGGAGGCGCTAAACGCTGCCGCCGACCAGTTCGATATGGACGCACGTTTCGAGTCCCTGGAGGCGGCTCTCGACTGGAGCGAGTTCGATGCGGTGGCTATCACCACGCCGACGTTCACTCACAGCAATTTGGCCGTGATGGCCGCAGAGGCAGGGAAGCACGTTTTCCTTGAAAAACCGATGGCCATCACACTGAATGAGTGCGACGAGATCATCGAGGCCGTCCAGCGCAACGGTGTCTTCCTGCAGTTGGGCTTCATGCGGCGCTTCGACCCCGAGTTCGCCACGGCGTACCAGCGTATCCAGATGGGCGAGATCGGCCAGCCAATGATGATCAAGTCGCTCACTCACGGGCCGGGCCTGCCACCTGCCTGGGCGCGTGATTTAGAGAAGTCGAACGGCATGCTGGCCGAGGTCAACAGTCACGACTGGGACTGCATCCGCTGGCTGATGGGCTCAAACCCCGAGCGGGTTTATGTGGAAGTGGCCAACTTCAAGGGCGAGGCGAGGAGTGTTGATACCGAGAACTTCTATGACAACGTACTGGTTAATGTTCGTTTTGAGAGCGGCGGCTTAGGTAGCATCTCGGGGATTTGCCCATGCGATTATGGATATGATGCTCGGGTCGAGATCGTCGGTGAGCGAGGCATCATGCAGATCGGTGAAATGAAAGGGCAAGCAGTCGTGGTCTGCACAGACCGGGATCAGGGTCTGATGACGCCCATCTATCGCACCTGGCCGGAGCGCTTCGCCTGGGGATACATCCGCGAGATGGAGCACTTCGTTCATTGTATCCAAACAGACACCCCGCCTGAAGTGGGGGGAGAGAATGGACGCTGGGCTGTCGCAGGGGTCCTTGCCGGGACGAAATCCTTCCTGGAAGAGCGGCCAGTCTACCTCCGTGAAGTGCTTGAAGGCCAAGAGACACAATCCGATGAGCCATAAAGCGATGACTGCCACCGTGTGTCACGGCCCCAACGACCTGCGGGGCGAGAAGTGGCCAGTGCCGCGAATTGGGAGTTTTCTCGGAAAGTACCGTTCGCACGTGGGCGTGCTCACTCCGCCCTGCGTAATGAGGAGCGAGGCACCCCCAGGTGCCGAAGCGTCTGCCCCGTTTTTGGCCGAAAGGAGGTAATAAGCGCCTAAACAAATAGAACCCGCCCGAAGATGTGTGGGTTGGAATTCTTGTGCTACCCTCCTATACTCACAGCCCCCGCGGGGGAAGGGACTGCGGAGCTGCAGGAAAACGCTCTCGGACGGGCCCCCACAGAGTGGCGATCTGGGGTGATTACCAGCCCCGCCAAGATTGGGGTCGAGGTGGGGAATGCTGGTTCACGATTGACCCCAAAATGAGGAGGAGTCAGTATCATGAAACGGCAAATGTTGTTTACGCTGGTTGCTATGACCATTTTGGCGCTGGTTGCAGCGGGGTGTGTTATGGTAACGCCCACCCCAGCACCGCCTGCCGAGGAACCGGCGGCCGAGGAGCCAGCGGCCGAGGCCCCGGAAGCTGAAGCGGCTCGGTGGGAGGAGCCTATTGTGATCGGGTGGACACCACCTGACATCACCGGCGTGTTCAAGACGGCCACCGATTTCTTCGAGGCTTCAGCCGCAGATGGGAATGCGCAGGGCTTCGACATTGAGATAATCTCACAATCCCCCGCAACACACGTATCTTTCGCCGACCAGGTGGCGATCATCGAGGACTACATCCAACGAGACGTGGACGCCATCGCCATCTCACCCATTGAGGTCGAGGTCATAAAGCCGGCGGTTCAAAAGGCCAATGAGGAAGGCATTCCGGTCATCATCGTGAACCTGCTGGAGCCGATTGAGGGCCTCGACATCGACTCCTATATCGGCTTCGACAACACGGTCGCGGCCGAAGTGACCGCGTATGCAGTCCTCGATTACTTCGGCGGCCCAGGTGTCCTGGGGGCCGGCGAGATGGTTGAAGTCACCCCAGACACTTACCTGGACTACGAATTCTGGAAGGGCCTGTACGACGGCATGTCCGATGATGAGAAAGCCACGATCGTGGCCCGGGGAGCCATCATCGAAGGCATCGCCGGTGGATTCTTCTCGACCGCCCGGCTGAATGGCTTCCACAATGTTATGGACCAATTCCCGGGTATTGAGATCGTGGGCGAGCCGTGCGCTGCGGACTGGAACCGCGAGAAAGGTGTCAACTGCGCAGAGGACATCCTCCAGGCCAACCCTGAGGGTCTTGACTTCATCTGGGCAGCCTCCAACGAAATGGGGCTCGGGGCTATGCTGGCTTCGGAAGCGGCCGGCCGTCTGGAGCTGGCCACCGATGGGCCTACGCTGGGCGATGAGGCGGTAGCCATCTTCACCAACGACGTGACGCCTGAATCAGTAGATCGCATTGCCGAGGGCAAGATGGTAGGCGAGACCACCCACGGTTTCGCCGATTGGGGCTGGTTCGGCACCGAGTTCGCTGTCAGGGTGGTGTGCGATATGGATGTTCCAGAGACCTTTGACATCCGCCCGCGCATCGCCTACATCGAGAACGCGCGCCAATTCTACCCCGATCCGGTCTTGCCGGATATCGACTGGGAGAGCATCAAGGAAGCCTGCGAGTAGGGCGTGAAACCCTTCTGACGAGAGCCGGGGAGCCACTGGTAGCTTCCCGGCTCTACGGCAATGCCAATTCAGGCATTGGGCAATGCCAATTCAGGCATTGCTTGGGCTTTTCCAAGCATCACTTGCCTGGCTTTGTTTCAACCAGTCTTAGCGAGACGTTTGCGCAATTTAATTCTTGGAAAAGCCCTACGGCAACAAGTTTGAACGGTATTGGTTCCAAAAGGGGAGGCCGTCATGCGATTTCAGGGAAAAGTGGCCGCAGTAACCGGAGCAGCCGCCGGAATCGGCCAGGCCACGGCCGTCGCATTTGCTCGAGAAGGTGCAGCGGTGGCCATCGTGGATAAGGACCAGGCGCAGGCACAGATAGTCGCCAGCGAAATCAAAGAACAAGGTGGTGACGTCCTGGTCGTCCCCACGGACATTGCCCGGGAGAACGAGGTGCAGAAGATGGTCGAGGACGTGACCAAACGCTGGGGCCGTCTCGACATCCTGGTCAATAATGCCGGCATTTACTACCAGGCCGACGTTGTGGATACGCCCTCTGACGCCTGGGATAACATTCTGGCGGTTAACCTCTCGGGTGCCTTCCTGTGTACCAAGTACGCGGTTCCGGTCATGATTCGCGGGGGAGGCGGCGTCGTCATCAACATCGCTTCCGAGGCTGGCCTGGTCGGCATCAAAGGCCAGGTGGCATACAACGTTTCTAAGGGAGGTATGATCGCGCTAACTCGAAGCTGTGCCGTCGACCTGGCCGAGCGAGACATACGGGTGAACTGCGTATGTCCCGGGACGAGCGATACGCCACTGGTGCGTGAGGCCGTCAACCGGGCTCCAGATCCAGCCGCGGCCCGCCGTACGCTGGAAGAAGTGCGCCCGCTCAACCGCTTGGGAAAACCGGAGGAGATCGCTGCCGCTATCTTATACCTGGCCAGCAGTGAGGCCGGGTACGCTACCGGAGCGATCCTGAGCGTGGATGGTGGCTACACCGCCCAGTAGCAGACTCTTTGTTGTGGAGATGACAGCATGGAATCGCGTCAACCACTGCTAAAGATGGAGCAGATAGACAAGCAATTCCCCGGCGTACACGCCCTGGATCACGTCGACTTTGATTTGTATGAGGGTGAGGTGCACGTCCTGTTGGGTGAGAACGGCGCTGGTAAGTCGACTCTGATGAAGATCCTCAGCGGATCGATTCCCAAGGGCGAGGGCCGCATCTTCATCCGGGGCCAGGAGATCCATCACCTCACGCCAGAACATGCCCAGGAACTTGGCATAGGTATGGTCTATCAAGAACTGAGCCTGGTTCCCCACCTCACGGTGGCCGAGAACATCTTTCTCGGCCAATTGCCCAAGACCAAGTTAGGCATTGTGAAGTGGCCGGAGATCATGCGGCAGGCGGAGAAGAGCCTGGCAGACCTCGGGGTAGACATTGATCCGCGCCTCGAAGTCCGTCAATTGCAAGTGGCCGAGCAGCAACTCACCGAAATCGCCCGAGTTTTGACCAGGCGGCCACAGATCCTGCTCCTGGACGAACCAACCTCGGCGCTCTCCGACACAGAACGTGGACGTCTCTTCGAGATCATTGACCGGCTGCGAGGGCGTGGGGTAGGCATTGTCTACATCTCTCATCGTCTGGTCGAGGTACCGCTGGTCGGGCAGCGCGTGACCGTGTTACGAGATGGCCACGTTATCGGTACGCTTTCCGTGGAGGAGGCCGAAGAGGACAGGCTGGTTCACATGATGGTGGGGCGCGAACTGGCAGAGCAGTTCCCCAAGCAAAGCGTTCAAATAGGTGAACCGGTCCTGCGTGTCAAGGATTTCTCGGTCGATGGTATAATCCACAATCTTTCCTTTGAGCTTCAACAGGGCGAAATCCTCGGTATATTTGGCCTCATGGGGGCGGGGCAGGTCGAGTTGGCGCGTGGGCTTTTTGGTCTCATGCCGCATTCGTCCGGTCACATTTATGTCAACGGACAGGAAGTGCACATCCGTCATCCTTCCGATGCCATCAAGCATGGTTTGGGTCTGCTGACCCGCGATCGGCGGGAGGGCCTGGTGCCTATGCTGTCCATCCCCCCCAACATTACACTGGCCAATATAAGTCAGTTTCCTGGCCTTAGACTGTTAAATCTCAGATCCGAGTCAGAGACAGCCGCGCGGTATAGGCGTGATTTGCGCATTCAGACTCCATCCCTGGACCGAGCCGTACTATACCTTAGCGGAGGCAATCAGCAGAAAGTTGTTGTGGCCAGGTGGTTATGTAGCGAGTCGAAAATCCTCATCTTTGATGAGCCAACCCGAGGGATCGACGTTGGTGCCAAGGCCGAGGTATTTGCTCTGATGAACCGTCTGACGGAGCGTGGCGTGGGAATTATCATGATCTCATCCGAGATGCCCGAGATCTTGGCCATGGCCGACCGTATCCTCGTCATGAGAGGAGGTAAATTAACCGCGGAGTATGTAGTCGGTGAGGCAACGCAAGAACAACTCCTGATAAATGCGAGTTAATGGAGGATGAAGTGACCGAAAATCCGTTTTCCAGCACCGAGAGGAGCACATCGGAGATAGAAGAAGCGATTGCGACGAAGCAGCCGCACCGTCTCACGCAGACAGTGCGAGAGCTGCTTCTGCGCGGTGGGCCTTTGATCGCCCTTATTTTGCTGGCTGCATATCTGTCCTTCGCCACACCTCACTTTCTCACGGTCGGCAATGTCGCCAACGTCACACGCCAATCGGCCATCATGGCTATTCTGGCTGTCGGCCAGACATTTGTGATCTTGACGGCAGGCATTGACCTTTCCGTAGGAGCAATCGCAGCCCTTTCCGCATCCGTGGCTGCCGTGTTGATGACGCAGCGCATTGAATTCGCCGGCCTGGCTATTGGGCCCATCAATTTCTGGTTCGGATTTCTGGTTGCACTTGGAGTGGGCGCGCTGTGTGGCATATTGAACGGCCAGATCATCACCCGCGGCCGGATTCCCGACTTTATCGCTACTCTGGGGACGCTGGCAACACTGCGCGGCATAGCGCTACTGGTGACAGGTGGCTTACCCGTTCCCTCGCACCTTACGGCGACGGAATTAAAAGGCTACCTGCCGGATCAGATGATCTGGATGGGGAGCGGCACCATCTTGGGTATACCGGTTGCCGCCCTGCTTGCCCTTATAGTAGTGGTGGCCGGCTGGTTTGTGCTTCGCTATACGGCCTTAGGACGAGCAGTCTACGCTGTCGGCGGAAACCAGGAGGCAGCGCGCGTATCAGGAATCAACGTCGACCGCACCAAGATTGCTGTCTATACAATTTCCGGTCTTTTGGCTGGCCTGGCCGGCATCATACTCGCCGGGCGTCTAAACTCAGCCAACGCGTTGATGGCAGACGCAGAGAACCTGCGGTCCATCGCCGCCGTGGTTATTGGAGGCACCGCACTTTTTGGCGGTGAAGGCGGCGTTTTTGGCTCCCTTATCGGTGCTCTCATCATGGGCGTGCTGGCCAATGGCCTCAACCTGCTCAACGTAAGTGCCTTTTGGCAGCGGGTTATTCAGGGGCTGGTCATCGTCCTGGTCGTTGTCTTCGACCAGTGGCGCAGGCGCCGTTTCATTCAGATGTTATGAAGGGGTACACCCATATCTTCGACGTGACCAACGAGACAATCCTCAACCAAGGGGGACAAATCGCATGTACCGGATGAATGGTCTCGGGGCTGCGTTGCCCTCGCAATTTGTCGTGCGTCATATGCAAGAAAGGGGAAGCGAGGGTGCGTTCGGTGGCGAGCTACTGTTGACACGTTATGCAAGAACCAATATAATGCTTTTTGGATGGGCTATATCAAGTCGACTGGCTTCCGACCCGAATTGTCCTGGCCACCCCCACGCCCCTCCCGCCGCCACCTACCCCCACCCCTATACCTCCCACCCCGGCACCGGAGGCGACGGCCACACAGGAAAAGAGGTCACGTCGGAAGAAGCGACAGAGGAGCCGGCACCGCAGCCTGCCGCCGTCACGGATATCATGATTGAGGTCCCGGCCGGGTCCTTCACGATGGGCAGTGATGACGCTGACCCGGAAGACGCGCCGGCCCAACAGGTGGATCTGCCGGCTTATGCAATCGACAGGTTTGAGGTGACCAACGCCGACTTCGACGCGTTTGTGCAGGAGACCGGTTATGAGACCTATGCTGAGTGGCAGTGGTGGTTGGTTCGACTAAGAACCACAGTCCACGACCTTCAACCGCAATGCAGCCGCTCCCGTCAAGACGGCCAACTACGATCTGGGCTTCCGCTGCGCGCTAGCAGATGGTAACGGCTCGGCCGCTCCCGACGGACGACAGTCCGGAGGTCTCTAACGGGCTTCCCCGTGAGAAAGGGTACATCAGCCAGAGCCTCGATCTTCCAGGTGACCAGGGAAAGGGGGGATGTGTATCGGACGATGAGGTAGTCCACCGTTCTGGTAAGCGTAGTGCCTTTTTACCCGCAGGATTTTTAGGAAACCCGAGGAGGAAAATCCATGAGCAAGAAACTATTTAGTCTGCTGATTCTGGTAACGTTGATAGCAGGATTGCTGCCGGCCGCCGCGCTCGCTGCCCCGCCAGTGCAAGAGGGTGGCACAACCTACACAGTTCAGAAGGACGACTGGCTCTCTAAGCTGGCCGAGAAGGAATACGGCGATTTGCTGGCCTTCCCGGCCATCGTCTACTACAACAACCTTAAGGCCGCCGAGGACGATTCATTCACCGTCATCGAAAACGCCGACCTGATTGAGGTGGGCTGGACTATCTACATCCCCAGCCCCGAGGAAGCAGCCGCCTACCTGACCGGTACCGTCGCTCCTGAAGCCGCCGAAGAGCAACCCTCGTTTGAGGGACAAAAAGTAGTGGTCGTAACCCAAACCGGACGCTCGATTGGTGGCCCGATCGAAGATTTCGCCCCGGAATGGGAAGCCCTGACAGGCGGAGAAGTCGAGTTGCAGCAGTTTGCCTTCGGCGAGTTGTTCGAGAAGATGATCACCTCCTTCGAAACCGGCGCAGTCGACTACGATATGCTCGTCTTCCCGGCCGACTGGGCGGGTGACTTTATGGCGCCTGGCTACCTGGAGCCCGTTCCACCGGACATCCTGGCCGGAATAGACCCCACGGACATTATTCCGCTGTACGGGGCCCGGATTACGGCCTGGGGAGACACAGTCTACGCCCTGCCGTATGACGGCGATGCGCATATGCTTTACTACCGCAAGGACCTGGTGGCGCCAGACTCACCTTACGCGGCCGACTTTGAAGCGCAGTATGGTTATCCACTGGACGAGCCGGCGACATGGTCACAATACTACGACATCGCTGAGTTCTTCAACGAGCGTGAGGTGGAGACGGCTGGCGAAACCGCCCCGATCTATGGGGTGGCCGAAGCCCAGCGGCGCAACGCCCAGAGCTACTGGGTGTTCTTGTCTCACGCAGCCGGCTATGGCAAAGTGCCGGGTAACCCCTGCTTCTTCTTTAGCTGCGACGATATGACGCCCCAGGTGAACAACCCGGGTTGGGTGCAGGCGCTGGAAGACTACATCAAGTCGCGTGACCTGGGTCCGCCGGAGCAGTTGCAGTGGGACGTGGCCGATACCCGCGTCCAGTTCCCGGCCGGTGTGTCGGTGCTCAACATCGACTGGGGTGATGTGGGACCCATCTCTTACAACCCCGACGCTTCGGTCATCATTGGCGATACCGGGTTTGCGCCCTTACCGGGTGGTGACCGGTATTGGAACTACGAGACGGGCGAGTGGGTCGAGGAAGCCAACCCAGCGCCCTTCATCGCCTTCGGCGGCTGGATTATCGGCGTGGCCACCGACAGCGACGCGAAGGAAGCGGCACTGGACTTTGCATCCTTTATGGCCCAGCCCGAAATGGTCCAGCAACTGGCGGTGACGCCCGACACCGGAATCAACCCCTCGCGTTACAGCCAGTTTGAGAACTTGGACCTGTGGGTGAGTGCCGGTTTCGACCCAGAGGGGGCCGAGGACTACCTGGATGCGGTACTGAACACCATCGCACATCCCAACGCGGTGCTCGACCTGCGTATCCGCGGCTCGGCGGAGTATCTGAACGTCTTGGACGTGGAAGTCAGCCGCGCCCTGGCGGATGAGATCACAGCCCAGGAGGCGTTGGACAACGTGGCCGCTGGCTGGGACGAGATCACCGATCGGCTGGGACGGGAGAGCCAGCTACAACAGTATCGTAGTGCCGTCGGGTACACTGGTCCCTGATCCTCAACACATCTGAGGTAACCCGTTTTCAGGTGTTGCGTTAGTAACACGTTTTGAGGTGTTGCGCCCCCCGGATGCGGTGGCGCAACACCTTATCATCTTAGCTCATGTTCAGAACTGGTGATTGCTCTCGCTGGGTTGACAAATCCAGCGGCTCCAGACGGCGGATATGACTATCCGCCGCGAGCGTCAAAGACACGTTTGCACTAGTTCTGAACATGAGCCATCGTCTTAAGTGCAAATGGGAGCGCGTAAAGGTTATGGCAGGAACTCAAGCCCAATCCTCCGATGCTGACGCTGGCTACAGGGCGCACGAAAGTACGATCAAACGCGTCTTTCTAACACCCGCAGTAGCCATCCTACTCGCCCTTTCGATCTTTCCGTTACTCTGGTCCTTGAGCATTAGCTTTACGGATATCCAGCGGGGTGGAAGCGGCACGATGGGAACGAGCACTGTGGAAGGTGAAGCACAGACGCAGGAAGGCTTCTTAGGCCTCGGTTTTAACTTCACGTTTCGCAATTATGCCCGTCTGGTGCGGGACCAACGCTTGCATACGGCGGCTGAAAACACGCTGACCTATGTTATTATTGGCGTTATCGTGCAATACATTATCGGATTTGGCCTGGCGGTGGTCTTAAACCAGTCCTTTTTCGGGCGGAATGTTGTGAGAATTATCTTTCTGATGCCCATGATGATGACGCCTGTTGCGGTGGCCTATACAGGCCGCATGATGTTCGATACCCGCGTCTCCCCACTGGCCCAATTGCAAAAGATGCTTTCGTCGCTGCTGAGTACGCACATCTCGATACCCTGGTTGACCCAGGGCACCTGGGCAACGGTGGCCATTGTCCTTATCGATAGCTGGCAGTGGATTCCGTTTATGACCCTCATCTTACTGGCGGGCATGCAAGGCATCCCGGAAGAAATCTACGAGGCTGCGCGCGTCGATGGTGCCTCATCTTTTCAGATTCTGCGAAAAATCACGTTTCCCATCCTGTTGCCCATTTCTGTCACCGTCATCCTGATTCGGGGACTGGAAATCTTCAAAATCATCGATGTGATTGTGGTCACCACAGGCGGCGGTCCTGGTTCGGCCACGGAGTCACTGACCATGTATATCTTTGATACCGCCTTAACCTTTGGCAACTTTGGTTATGCTGCCGCGATTTCGTACGCGCTATTGGTGCTGGTGATTATATTCGCCACCCTCTTCCTGTTCCTGGCGCGCCAGATTACACCAAGAAGCACATAAAAGTAGGTGACAGTTAATGAAACGCCAAACCTGGACGCAGAAACTATTGTTGTATGCTATCGTCATTTTTTGGTGTATTATCTGCTTGTTCCCCTTCTATTGGCTGTTTACCACGTCATTTAAAAAGCCGCTGCACGTCAGTCGCGGTCCGCGTTACATACCCTATGTAGACTACCAGCCAACCGTCGAACATTGGCAGTACCTGTTCGACGAGCAACGTGAAACCGTCTTGCGCCACTTTCGCAACAGTTTGATTGCAGCTTCGGGGAGTACAGTGTTGGCAGTTGTCATTGGTGCCATGGCAGGGTACGGCCTGGCGCGATATACGTATCATTGGCGAGGATTGGGATGGCGCAACGATAACATCGCCTTTTGGATCATCTCGCAACGCTTTTTGCCCCCCGCCCTATTTGTCGTGCCGTTCTTGATGCTGTATGCCAGGCTTAATTTGGTCGACACTCACTTGGGCCTGATTCTGGCCTATACTATGTTTAACGTCCCATTTGCGGTCTGGATTATGCGTGACTTTTTTCAGAACTTGCCCAGCGATCTTGAGGACAGTGCCCTGGTCGACGGAGCCACCCATTGGCAGGCCTTCGTGCGCATTGTGTTGCCGCTGAGCACACCCGGCCTGGTGTCCGTCGCCATCTTGTCGTTTATTTTCTCCTGGAATGAGTTTCTGTATGCCCTGATGTTGACCAACTTCGAAGCGATCACCATGCCGGTGCTGATTGCTGGCCAAAGCAATACCCGGGGTATTCAGTGGTGGTTTATCTCGGCCCTGACGCTGTTTGCGGTGACACCCGTGATTGTGACCGGGCTGCTTCTGGAGCGCTACATCACTAAAGGTCTGGTAGCCGGAGCGCTTAAAGGTTAATGGGTCGTCTACTTACGTTTTACGAATTTGTCTGGCAAAGCAGGCCAAATTGTCAACCAGTTCTCTTGGCAAAATGAACCATGCCATTTTGAACATGAGCAAACGCCTGGATAAGAGGATCCTCAGGTCTGACAGTCCGTCAGCGATGCCCATAGCGCAGCCGGGGATCCAGTGCATCGCGCAGCCCGTCGCCCAGGAGATTGAAGCCGACAACGGTGAGGGTGATACACACGCCGGGGAAAATCGCCAGCCAGGGGGCGGTGTCCATGTAATCACGGCCGGCGGCCAGCAGCGCACCCCATTCCGGCTGGGGAGGCTGGGCGCCCAGTCCGATAAAGCTGAGCGCGCCGGCAGCCAACACCAGCGCTCCCAAACGCATGGTGGCCAGCACAATCAGCGAGGGGGCGACGTTGGGTAGAATATGACGTAGAAGAATCCGGTTGTCGCGAGCGCCGATAGCCTGTGCTGATTCCACATACTCGGCCCGTCGCGCCGAGAGGGTGCTGGCTCTCGTCAGCCGGAAGAAGCTGGGCACGCCAACGATCCCCAGGGCAATCACGGTACTCTTCAGAGAAGGACCTAGCCGGGCCACAATGACGATGGCCAGCAGCAGGCTGGGGAAGGCCAACCAGACTTCCATCAAACGCGATAGGGCCTGATCCGACCAGTTTCCGCGATAACCGGCTACCAACCCCAAGCCCACACCCGCGACCATAGCAATGCCGACGCCGAGGACCGCCATGACCACTGCGATACGCGCGCCGTACACTACACGGCTGAACATGTCCCGTCCCAGGGCATCGGTCCCAAATGGATGGGCCAGGCTAGGGGGTTGCAGCCGGATCTCGGCCACCACCAAGTCCGGCGGGTACCAGGTCAGAAGCGGTGCCAGCACAGCCGTCAGCACCAACGCCAGCACAATCCCGCCTCCGATCCACAGGCTGGGCGTGAAACGGCGTCCCAGCGAGGCCCAGCGCCAAAGAGGCAAGCGGGAGGCCGCCAACGACCCAGCCTGCCCCTCTCTGCTATCCCAACCGACTTCAGCTACTTTTACCCGTGTCGTCATAGATTTAAGTGATGGTGACCCTGGCCCTGCCGCGGGGCGTTGAAACACCCCGCTGATATGCGAAACCTGTTAAAAACAGGTTAAGGCCGCGTCCAATCCCTGGCTAAATCGTCTCGTGGCCCACGCGCGGGTCCAGCCAGGCGTGGGCCAGGTCCACCAGAAAGTTGATGATCAGATAGGTAGTGGCCACGATCAACGCCGCTCCCAGCACCACCGGCAGATCCCGATCAAAGATGGCTCGCACCGTCAGCCGTCCCAGGCCCGGCCAGCCGAAAATCGTCTCCACGATAAAGGCGCTGCCCAGCAGACGGCCCAGGTACAGCCCCAACATGCTGATCACCGGGATCAAGCTGTTTCGCATGATGTGCCCCAGCAGCACCCGTCGAGAGGATGCCCCCTTGGCACGGGCGGTGTATACGTAGGCTGCGTTCAATTCTTCCAACACGCTGGAACGCATCAACCGGGCCACGACGGCGCTCATAGGCAAGGCCAGGGTTACCGTGGGTAGCACTAGATGTTTCCAACTGCTGGCGCCCACCACCGGCAGCCAACCGAGCGTCAGCGCAAAGAGGAGAATGAACAGCAAGGCGCTCCAATAGGTGGGAATGGCCAGCCCCAGGGTGGTCGTGGCCATGATAAAGGTATCCACGTAGCTCCCAGAGTGCAGCGCGGCAAAGATCCCGATGGCCATACCCAGCAGGGTGGCCAGGCCACTTGCAGTCAGGGCAAGCAGCAGCGTGTAACGAAAACTCTCTAGCAGCAGGCTGGTGATCTGACGACCGCTAACCAGAGAACGCCCCAAGTCCCCCTGACTGACCACACCGGACAGGAAGTCCAGGTAGCGCGCCAGCAGGGGCCGGTCCAGCCCCAACTCGTGGCGCAATGCGTCGAGCTGCTCCTGAGATGCGCTGTCGCCGACCATGGCATCGGCGGCATCACCAGGAATAACGTCCAACGCTGCGAAGATGATGAAACTAACGGCCAGCAACACCAGGAGGCTGCCACCCAGCCGGCGCAGCAAGTGCCGGATCATCTCACTCCGGCTCCACGACCCGGGCGTCGTTCAGCAGAAGCCGTCCCATGTGGCCGACCTTGGCACCCTGTACGCCTTCTCCCATGGCCATGACGTCTACGGGATTGTAAAGCGGCTGCCAGGGCGCATCCTGGAGGATGATCTGTTGCACCTCGACGTATAACAACTGGCGGGCTTCCTCGTCCAGCTCGCGAGCACCCTGTTCCAGCAACGCGTCGACCTCGGGGTTGCTGTAGGCTACCCGATTGGTGCTCCCGATGCGGTCGCTGGAGAGGAAGATGTTAAGCGCATCGGGATCGTTCCAGTCGTAGCGCCACAGCAGCAGGTCGAACTGGCCTTTACCAGTAGCATCCATCACCGCCTTTGAATCCAACTGCTGGATGTCCACCGGCACACCGATGGCCTTGAACTGGCTCTGGAGTAGCGTGGCAATCGCTTCGTTGGGTGACCGGGTGGAAGTCAGCAACATCCCTCCCAAGGTTTGGCCGTCCCGCTCCCAGGTACCGTCGCCTGTCTGCTCAAAGCCGGCCTCGACCAGAAGATCTTGCGCTTTCTCCGGATCGTAGCCCAGCTCGTAATCCTTCAGGCTGGCGTCAAATCCGGGCAAGGTCGGCGGCAAGGGAGCAAAGGCCGCCTGGCCCAATCCCCCCAGCGCCGCGCCCACGATCTCGTCCTTGTTCACCGCGTGGGCCAATGCCTGGCGCACCAACACCTCGTCGAAGGGGGGCTTTTGGGTGTTGAAACCCAGGTAAATCAGGCTGTTGAGCAGCGCCTCTTCCAACTCGATCGATTCCGCAGCTTCTAGACTCTGCACGTGACTGGGCTGGTTGATGAAAACGACGTCCACTTCGCCGGCTTTGAGCGCCGTTACCTGGGTGGTGGCGTCGGGGATGACCTTGTAGACCAGCGCGTCCAGATAGGATGGTCCCTGGTTGTCCACCACGGGCGGTCCCCAGGCATAGTCAGGGTTGCGACTGAAGGTGATAGACTGGCCCGGCTCCCACGACTCCAGGATGAAGGGCCCGCTGCCCACCAGATGGCCCTCACCGCTCTCCTCGACTTTCTGCGCCGACTGGGGGCTGATGATGCCCGCGTAGGGCATGCTGATCGTGCTCCAGAAGTTGGCGGCCGGCTCGTCGAAGGTGAACTTGACGGTCAGGTCGTCCACAGCCTTTATGTCAGCAATCTGGGTGACGCCGCCATAAATGGGCGATCGCGTCCCTGTCTCCTTGAAACGCTCAAACGTAAAGCGCACCGCCTCAGCGTTCAGCGGTGTGCCGTCGTGGAAGGTGACCCCTTCCTTGAGTTTGAGGGTGATCTCTTTGCCGTCCTCCAAGACCTGCCAGCTCTCAGCCAGAAGCGGATGGATGCTGTTGTCCAGATCACGGACAACGAGAGTATCAAAGAGATAGGGCAGCACCAGGCTGAGGCCCGAGCTGGGCGGTCCCTGGGGGTCGATCTGTCCTGGCTCCGAAGTCATGGCTCGTACCAGTGTGCCACCGCTGGGCGGGCTCTCCTCGCTCTTGGCTTGGGGCGCCGCCGGTTCCACTGTTGGCACCACACAGCCAGCGATCAAGATCGCGATCACAACCAGCATTGGTACAACGTAATGAAAGTTATTCTTGAATTGAAAACCGGATCGTATCATAGACAAACCCTCCAAACGTATGACTATTACGCTTTACGCCTCACGCCTCACCACCCCCGGCTCATACGTACAATACGGTTCCTCGCCCAAGTATTCCAGCGTCATCCCATAAGCCCGAGCGCGGCATCCGCCACAGACCCGCTTGAACTCGCACAGCCCACACTTGCCGCCCAGCAGATCGGGGTCGCGCAGTTCGGCAAAGAGCGGCGAATCCTCCCAGATCTCGCGGAAGGGACGCTGGCGGATGTTCCCAGCCGCCAAAGGTAGGTAGCCGCAGGGAAACACCTCGCCTCGATGGCTGACGAAACACACACCGGTGCCGGCCAGGCAGCCCTTGGTCATGGCATTCATAGCGTGGCCGCCGCCCGGGTGCCCACCCGAGTGACTCGGATGACCATCACCGCCTGCCCGTTCCTGACGGTGATGGCTGGCGGGTCGTTTCCGGATTATTCCTTGCCGTCGCTCCTCGGCCTGGCGCTGGCGCACAATCCTGAAATAGTGGGGGGCACAGGTCGCCTTCAACTCGATGCCGCCTTCTATTTCGGCGTCGTAGAGCCAGTTTAGCACCCCTTCATATTCCTCAGGCGTGATTTGCTGATCATCAGCGATCTCAACCCCACAGCCAACGGGTACCAGCAAAAAGAGATGCAGGGCCACCGCTTCTGAATCCTTGGCCAGCGCCAACGTCTCGTGCATCTGGTGGAGGTTGTGGCGCGCCACCGTGGTGTTGATCTGGTAGGGCACCCCCACCTGGCGCAGATGGGCCATACCTGCCAGCGCCCGATCAAAGGCACCTGCCCCTCGAAAGGTATCGTGGGTAGCCGCGTCGGCACCATCGAAGCTGATGCTGACCCGCCGGATCCCGGAGGCTTTGATCTGGCGTGCCACGTCGGCGTCGATCAGCGTGCCGTTGGTTGCCAGAGCGACGATCAGTCCGGCGTCGCTGGCGTGGCGAGCGATGTCGAAGATGTCGGGACGAAAGAGGGGTTCACCGCCGGACAGCACAAAGATCGGCCGGGCGAAAGCAGCGATCTGATCGATCAGGTCGAACGACTCCTCAGTTGTCAGGTCTTGCGGCAGCAGTTCGTCGGCCACCGTAATCCGCCGACAATGAATGCAGGCCAGGTTGCAGCCGGCCGTCGTTTCCCAAAAGATGAGACGCGGCGGGGGGTAAACGTCAGCTTCCTGTGGATAGACAGCAGAATCCATATAAATCACTCTCCCAAAGCTCCCAACGTGATGAATGTCATAAAACTGAAAAAATATATATTTCTACAACAAGCTGATGAGGATTAATTATATTTATTGCCTCTTAATTTGTCAAGAAAAGGGGGCTGGCGATGAGTATACCGCAAAACTGTGGGGGAGGTTCCGCCATGTTTGGGACACTTTCCACCAAATGTGGAGATTTCACCATATTTCTCGTCGCCAGGTATGGAACTTGCCAGTGGCTAAATGACTTGAGTGCTTGTCCCCACACTTTTGCGGTATACCCGCTGGCGATTACCCACATGTCTAGCGTTGACTGGAATTGTCAACGCAAAGACGCAGAGGCGCAAAGAAACCTTAAGAAAACTTAGCGTCTCTGCGCCTCTGCGTTAAGAAAAAGAAGCGTAAGAGACATGTGGGGAATCACCACAATGAGGCCAAAATCACGCAGACTGTAGAAGAAGGGCCATCCACCGCTAGCGGTGGGCGACTCTTTGCCTTTCACCCTGAGGTTGGGTCGCGCCAGTGGCAGGGCGGATCTGCACCGCCAACGTCCCCAGCACCGCCAGGACCATGCCCAGCACCTCGCCCCAGTTCAACCCCTCGCCCAGGAAGATCCAGGCCAACACGGCAATCTGGAACAGCATAGTATTGTTAATGATACTCGACTCCATGGCCGACAGGGTGCGCAGGGTGCGGTTCCAGAGGGTGAAGGCAAAGGCGCTGTTGACCACAGCCAGCCAGAGGATCATAACCCAGTGTAGTGACGTCAGGCGCGGCAGGCCCTGGACCAGGATACCGCCGATGAGCAGCACGACTCCCCCGACCCCCATACTGACCACAGTGACCGCCAGAGGTTCAAGCCTGCCGCTCCGATTCACCTGTCGTCCCAGGATCACGGACAGGGCGTTGGCCAGCAGGCCAACGCCGACCACGAGCAGCCCGACGACCTCCCGGCGGGGCAGAAACACCGGGTAGAAATAAACCAAAACGCCAACCAGGCACAAAGCAGTGCCGCCCCACTGGAGGACGGTGGGCCGCTCCCCCAGCATGGAAACACCCAGCAGCGCAACAAATACCGGCGTGAAGCTGAGCAGCAAGCTGACCGTTGCGGCCGGCAGGTAGGCCAGGCTCAAGAACACCGCCCCCTGGGTAACGGAGTAAAATACCAGGCCCAGTACGATCAGACGCGCCCACCAACTGGTGCTAAGGCCACGCAGCCCCGCCACCTGGCCGGAGCGGATTGCCAGGGGAAGCAAACACACAAAAGCCAACGTGTAGCGCAGACCGGCAAAAGTAAGAGCGGGGATGTCCTTGAGGCCGATTTTGACCACCACAAAGGACGTGGACCACAGAAAGGTGACAAACAGCGCCTGGAAGACGGCACGGACATGGGGCGAGGTATTCTTGAGCATCACACACCTCCGGGGCAAGAACCCCGGTTTTTGACAGAACGGTCTCGTTTCGTTGTTCCAGCGTCAAGGGGACGTCCACCTCGGGGAGCCTCTTCAGCGGTAAGCAAGAAGCTCTCTGGCTCTGTCGATGCAATACCCAATATCTTTCTCAGAGAGCATAACCCGCGTATACCCCTTCTCCTGGTTGATTTCGTGCAGCCTCTCAAGCAGATCAACAGGCGATCGCTTCACCAGTTCCTCCGGGGTATCAACGCCCACTTCGTATAACATGCGGGCAAACACCGGCCCCACCCCACCAATCCGGGTCAGATCCGACAGCTTCACCAGCTCCAGCAGATCAGCGTCGGACACGTCCGCTTGCCTGGCCAACTCAGCCCTATCGCTCCCGGTCCTGGCCCGCTCAAACAGGTACTTGGTGTTCTTGATGCCCAGAGCAGCCAGCCTGTCTATGGTCTCGGGGTCGACGCCAGGGATAGCTCGCAGGGCTACCGGCTTCGGCAAATAACTGTTCACCTCTCGCCTCAATATGACAAGATAGTCCTGTGACAGTCCCGATTCCTGTGAGAAACCTTCTAATCGCTTCTTGGTCCCCAGGACTTCCATCAACTCTTTCAGGTTCGTGATCCCCATTGACTCGAGGGTCTCGAAACGCTCAGGGAGATCTTCCTTGAGGATCATCCGCCCCGGCAGCAACTCGCCGGTCTCCAAAATGTGTCTGAACCGCTCCAGGCTGAATCGCTCCAGGTCAATGTGATATCCGTCGCTCATGATCCTCCTCCGATTACGGGTCAAATCAAGGGTAGTAACCTCGTAAAACGTCAAACGTCAAACGTGATGCGTGATGCGTGACGCGTGATGGGTATATTCACGTTTCACGCATCACGCATTACGCTTTACGTTTTAAGAATTAGGCCAATCAGAAAAGGAAAGTGTCAATGATGAAAACGCCGGTAACTCGCGGTGCACAGGGATCGCGCATCAACCATCTGCACGCGCGTACAAGACGGACCTGCCTTCCTTGCCCACCTGGGTGATGACGCCCATCTTGCGTAGACAATAGGCTGCCTGCTGCGCCAAGCGCCGTGGCTTCTTCATGGCGTCGGCCAAATCGGACGTCGTGAACGTCTGCGGCAAATCGTCCGGTATCAAAGCCCAAATGTCCTCCGGTGTCTCAAAACGCTGACCCGACACCACCCCCAGCAGCCGTCGTTCTTGCGTCACCCACCCTCTCCGTCGCCAAGCGCGCCGCCCATCGTAGCGCCGTACTTCTTCCTCCTGAATCAGCAACACCTCCAGTGAGAAGTTCGGCTGCGACAGCAATTCGGGAAAGCTGACCAGCTCTCTGAACACATCCTCGACCCCGCCCCGCTTGGGTGATTTGCGGCGTTGCACTTTCCCTTCTCCCCCCGGCGGGACCTTGACGATCCACTTCTCGTGGGGGATAGGGTAGACCAGGCGCACCGGGTGTACCGCCACCAGCGTCGACAGCTTTTCTTTCAGAGCCGAAAAGTTCCCGGTCTGGATCTCGATCAAGAGGTCCCCGCGCAGGATGTCGATCACGAACCCATCGACCAGCACCTCAAACCGGTCACCGGGCTGGGCGTACCACTGCTTGAGCGCAGCGTGCATCGGCTTTTCGTTCAACAAGCCAATCGCAGGGGACTGTGGAGAATTCGTCAAATTTCGGTTACCCTTCCTGTGCCAACTTTGTACCAGCGCCGGCTCATCAATGGGCTCTTCCCGTTCAGCCTTCTGACCCAGCAACACGTTGTCTAAGGGTCCGTAAATATATAAGTTCCCGCACCTAAATTATGTCATTTCGAGCGATAGCGAGAAATCCCCATCAGCGTTGGCCGCGCCATCAACCTGGAGAGGGATTAAGCCCTGCGCTCGCAATGACACACGGGAAGTTATTCTTTTATGAACCCTAACCTATCCTGGCGGCGCCCCTAACATCGCGGATTAAATGGATTTGGCGGCAAATAGAGATTATACGGGATTTCGCCTCGAATCAAAATAACAAGACTCCCACATACTCGGGGAGCCTCTTTGGCAGGCTCGACGGGGGTCGAACCATTTGAAGACGATATTCCCACACCAATATGAATGAAAAAACCATCATTATGACAACTAACTCTTGACAAATTACCGTCCACATGGTATATTGTATATATACCGTCTGGACGGTATACTATATTTTACCAGATGGAGCGAAAAAATATGAATGAAAAACGATCATCTGTTTCCACTCGTGACACCATTCTCTACGCGGCCGCCACCATCGTCATTGAACAGGGAGCCTCTCGAATGACACTCGAATCAGTTGCAAAAGAGGCGGGTGTGAGCAAGGGAGGTCTGCTTTACCACTTCCCTAGCAAGGATGCCCTGATCCAAGGCATGATCGAGCAAATGAACCAAGAGTTCACAGCAAGAATATGGAACGAATACGAAAAAGATGATTTCGGCACTAACCAGGGCAGGTGGCTAAGGGCTCTCATTAAAGCAACTTTCACCTCCACTCATCTTGAGCTTGGTGCCGGCCTGATCGCCGCTATTCTACTCAACCCCGAACTCCTCGATCCAAGTCGTCAGAGTTACGAAACCAGGCAAACCCTGATCGAGCAAGACGGGATCGATCCGGTTCTGGCAAACATCATCCGACTTACGGTGGACGGGCTTTGGTTTTCAGAGTTGTTAGCATTAGCCCCCCCACATGAGCCACTAAGGGCTCAGCTCATGGAAAGGTTATTATCTCTCACGACAGGAAAATACGATCTGCAAACGGACGAAGATGACAACACCTAACAAAACATCCATTCTGAAAATTGAGGCTCTACGCAGATTAGTGGGGTAGATGAGCAATTCAGACGGCCAAAAGAGATCATGTCATTCTGAGCCATAGGCGAAGAATCTCGTCTCACAAGGGAAAATGAGATCCTTCGCTCCTGACGTCACTCAGGATGACGCGCTCCACAAATGGCGTTACACCCCACTATTTTGCGTAGACCCAAAATTGAAAGAGGTATGCTGATGGACAACACAAGAGTAGTCGTTAATCACCCGGGTGGGCCCGAAGTTCTGCACGTCATCTCGGAAAGATTGCCCAAACCCCGGGTGGGTGAGTGCCGATTGAGAATCCTTGCTGCCGGTGTATCGTATGCCGATCTTCTCATGAGGGAAGGTGTTCATCCTGAAACGCCACCTGCTCCCTTTACCCCCGGATGGGACCTGGTTGGTGAGGTGGATAAAGTCGGTGATGGCTGTTCGGCATACGAGCCAGGCCAAATGGTCGCAGCCTTGCCGATCGTCGGCGGGTATGCAGATTTTATTTGTCTGCCGGAAAAGGAGTTGGTTCCTGTTCCCGACGGAGTGGATCCTGCCGAAGCAGTGAGTCTGGTTCTGAACTACGTTACTGCGTATCAGATGATGCATCGCAGCGCGAAGGTCAGTCAGGGCCAGCAGATATTGATCCATGCGGCCGCTGGTGGCGTGGGTACAGCCCTGCTCCAGTTGGGTCAACTGGCTGGATTAGACATGTATGGGACCGCATCTTCTCGGAATCACGACCTGGTCACCGGTCTGGGCGGCACTCCGATTGATTACCGGCAGGTCGACTTCGTGGAAGAGATTCTCCGCCTGACAGACGATGGGGTGGACGTTGTCTTCGACGGCATTGGGGGACGGCACATCTGGCATTCATACCGCGCGCTCCGGCCAGGGGGGCGAGTGATCGCCTATGGGTTGACCTCAACCCTGAAAAACGGGCAACTTTCTCACGGGGGGCGAGGTCGCACCCGCGGTCTCCCGGTCATTGCCGCCCAGATCGCACTCTCCCATCTGATTCCGGACCGCAAACGGATCACCCTATACAGCATCCAAACCCTGAGACGGGTCAGCCCCACTTTTTTTCGAGAAGACCTGAGCACGCTGTTTAATCTACTTGCCCAGGGGGTGATTGAACCCACCATCGTTGCACAGTTACCGCTGGATAAAGCCTCCCGTGCTCACGAGATGCTCGCGAAAGGTGTGAGAGGCAAGATTGTGCTACAAGGAAAATCAAGGCGGATTCCCTCTTGACAAACAATGCGAATTCGTATATCATATAGACGTATTTACAACTGTCTATTCGATAAACCATGTGGGATGGTTATTTCATGGCAGTACGCGCTGGAGATTGATTAGTTCTACTCGGAAGCGTCGCTTGAGACGACGCGTCGCCTGAGGCGACATAGCATTAGGTCCAACCCGGAGCCTTGCGGCTCCTCTTTTCGGAGAATACGTATAGATATATGTCAATTTATCAATATAAAAGGAGATAATTCAATGTATCTCAATGCCTATGAAGTCCAATTGATAGCAAGCGAGCGTATGAAAAACGCCATACGCGAGGCGGAACGGGCCCGGTTGATCCGGTTGGCCAAAGGTTCCAGGCTTTCGTCGAGACGGCGCTGGCCGGTGGCATTGACCCTCACCAGTCTATCGGGAATCCTCACCAGCAGCAGACCGAATGAACCACGCTGCCGGTCTCTATCACCCGCTCCTGGCTCAACCTGCGAGTGCGCTTGAGCGGTGATGAAAATTTCGCCGCTGCGTCTTGTTTAGGGTAAGACGTCAACAACTTTGGGGAACGGATTGAGCGCGTCGGTGAATCGGTCGCCCACTCCGTCGACCTTTAATACAGAACAGCGCGCTGATTGTTCTAACCTGACGAGAAAGGGGGTGAGCAAGATGACGTGGGTTACGTTAGAGCATTGGATGCTGCGGCCGGTCGCTCACTGCAGCGACGGCTGCCGTAATGAGTCCTGGGCATGACATAAAACTGCCCGCTGGCGGTCCTGGGCACGACCCAAAACTGCCCCCGGTACTCATCAAGATGATTCCTCACCCCGTCGTTTAGACAACAAGAAGGGAAAGAGCATGTTGCCCAAGAAGCAGCTAAAAGCTTTTGCAGATTTTTATGATTCAGCACGCCAGAATGAGATTCTGGAGCCGAAAACGACGATTATGATCCACCTGGCCGCAGCTATGGCCATTGGTTGTCATCCCTGAATGGAGCATTACTTTGGCGTAGCCAAAGAACAAGGCATAAGCAACCAGGAAATCGGCGCTGTGCAATCCATCGTCATGGCTGTTTCCGCCGGCAAGGTCCGTGCCCAGTTTCGCGAGGCACGTGCCAAACTAAGGATTGAGAATTAAATAACTTCCTCAAATGCAAGCGAAATACTAGCGAAGCTTTGCCTCAAACCGCCCGGTCGATGGCTCACGGATGAACACAGATTTACACGGATAGGATAACAATTTGAAATATCTGTGTTCATCGGTGAGCTAATTTCTTGTCTCATTTGTCAGAGCTCTGTCTTATGAAGATGTCTAGCGTAAGTTATGTGCAACGAACCACGAAATCGTTCGATAACTTGAGTTTTGTAACTTTTCTCTGGAGCAGTTTTGCCACATTCACAAGGCCGGAGGCCTTCCGCCAGTGATTTTGCGGAATAAA
>DAOUMD010000234.1:0-24076 GCA_034412795.1 Anaerolineae bacterium | reverse complement strand
CCACTGGCCTCGCCCATGGCGGTGACGACCGACCTGGTCCCTTCCTGGCGCGCCACGCTGCCGCCCGGCGTGGGGGTCAAGCTGGAAACACGCCTGAGCTCAGACGGCACCACCTGGACAGAATGGGCCGAGAACCCGGTGGCCTTCTACCCGGTGCGCGATGACGAGCAGGGTGGCACGCTGGTCTGGATCGGCAGCCGGGGACCGGTGTTTGCCCAGGTGCGTCTCACCTTAAGCGCCCCTGGCGCTGAGATGTCACCTGCCTTGCACTATTTGACCCTGGTCTTCAGCGACGCCAGCCAGGGGCCCAGTGACGCAGCCATCGCCGCCAAACTGCCGTTCGAGGCTGCCATCGAAGTCTGCCCCCCTGAAAAGCCACCCATCGTGCCCCGCGCTGATTGGGGCTGTCCCGAGGGACAGAGTAGCCCCCGCTGGTGGCCGCAAGCCACCGATGTGACCCACATCGTGATCCATCACAGCGCCACCCCCAGCACCTTCGAAGAGTGGAACCGGAGGTCACCTTATTATCAGATCAGCCAATGGTCGGCCGTGGTGCGGGGTATCTGCAATTATCCCGCCAACACCGTGCGCTGGGGGGACGTCGGCTACAAGTACATCATCGACCCCGAGGGCCAAATCTACGAAGGCCGGGCTGGGGGCCAGGGGGGCCAGCGTGACATCGTCGGCGCCCACGACGGCAAGAACCGCCACTCGATGGGCGTGGGCTTCATCGGTTGTTACGGCAACTGCGGCTACCTGGGCCTGCAAAACGCCGACCCGCCCCACACCATGATGAACAAGGGCGTGGAGTTGATCGCCTGGAAGCTCGGTCAGAAGGGGCTGGACCCCTATGGCCAGGCCCCCTATCACGGCCGCCTGACGCCCATCATCGCCGGTGGGCGCGACGTGACGGCCACCTATTCGCCCGGCGACAACTTATACAACTGGCTGCCCTGGGTGCGCGATGCCGTCCGGGAGCGGGTCACGTGCCCTAAGGAGCCGTGTCAGGTAACGGATATCCTTTTCGATAAGGGTGTTTATGAAGTCAACGAGACGATTCAAGTCACCGCCAAGGTGGCCGATCCCGGCGGCGCGCTGCTGACCGGGGTCACGGTAAAGGCTGAGGTGTCAGTTGAATCCTTTGCGAGTGCGGTAGCTAACAGTAACTTCAATCTGGACGAGGTAGTAGGCGAATACCGCGGGTCTTATCCCGACACCAGCACGGCCGGCACCTACGCCTTTACGGTGACAGCAGAACATCCGGACTTCCTAACCTGTTCCTTGTCCAGATCGGTTGAGGTCGGTCCTGACGATGGACCGGATGGTTGCAAGATCACCACCCGGGCCGAACCCACGACCCTGGCTCCGGGCGAGCCAGTTGACCTGATCGCGGACGTCACCCACAACGGGCAAGCTGTGACCAACGCCGAGGTGAATGCCGACATTTCCAGGCCCGGTTCGGGCTCAGACGATTTGTCCCTGCCGTGGCAAAGTGGCAGCACCTATCGGGGAAGCTACACCAACACCCACGCCCAAGGACAATATCCTTACGTTGTCACAGCCAGCGGCCAGGGATTTGAAGCGTGCAGCGCAAACGGTTCGTTCTTGGTTGAGGACGATACGTCGCCTCATGGCACAATGGTCAGCCTTCACCCCACATCGGTGCAGATCCCATTGGATGTGGCCAGCCAAAAAACGGAGCTGAGAGTAACAGAAGTGACAAACGTACGTGCTTTCTCTTTCAAGCTGCACTATGATCCTAACATCGTCAGAGTGGTCGACGCTGATCCTAATATCTCGGGTGCACAAATCCTGCTTGGCGGCGCGTTTCGCACCAAAGGGCACTTTGTCGCCGTTAATGACGTTGACCAGGCCAGCGGTCTAATTGATTTCGCGATGACGCTCCTTGGCGGAGATTGGGTCAGCGGCGATGCCGTCATGGCTGAGATTGACTGGGCACCTCGTCAAGTCGGAAGCACCAACTTGAGCCTGAGTGAAGTGATCTTGGTCGGTTCCGACGGCACAGAGATCCCAGCCCAGGTGCGTGATGGGTCTGCGGAGGTCCTTGAGGCATCCACTGGCGTATCAGGTCAGGTTAATTTGCAGGGCCGAACAAACCACAGCGGTGTGACCGTGGCCAACGGCCAAGGCCACCAGGTCCAGACCGGTGCTGATGGCGCTTTCTCTATCGCCAACGGCGATATCATCAGCGTTAGATTCCCGGGCTATCTCTCGGCGCGGGCCGATGTCCCCGCCTTGCTGGCCCAGGGAGGCGCCGCAACCGACGTCCGTTCTGCCAGCCTGGGCTCGATTACCTTGCTGGCCGGCGACGTCAACGGCGATGATATCGTGAACATCTATGATCTGGCTTACATGGCCAACCACTACCGCTCAGCGGATGCGGTCGCCGACCTGAACGCCGACGGTACGGTGGACATCCTAGACTTGGTGTTGACCGCCAGTAATTATCGACAACAAGGTCCGCTGATGGATTGGCGGTAGGCTCATAGGCACTCGTCGGAACGCTTGAGAACTCGAGGTTCCTACGAGTGCCCCACCGCAGTGAATTTGATGAGTTGGACTCAGTACTCATGATGAGTCCTTTGCCCTATCATAATCCTTGTGACGGGGTACGAGTTCTACCCGGCGTTTAGCGGCGGCGGTGATTAAAAGTTTGTGGTGATTGCTCTAGGAGGACCTATGATTGTCTCTTTTTTCAAATTTCTGTTTCGATCAGTCATCTTCTTTGTTCTTCTCCTGTGGGTGGGGACTTCGGCAGGCTGCGGCACCGAAGCCAGGCCTGCGGGCAATGGCAACGCCCCCCCGGCCTCATCGGCCGGCCCCACGCTGCGCCATGCGCGGCCCGAGGGGCAGGATGCCCTGGAAATCTGGGTGGACGACGTCAGCGGTTTCTATGCCTTGGATATGGAAGTGCACTTCGATCCGGCGAAGCTGCAGGTAATAGACGCCGATCCCGGCGTGGAGGGCGTTCAAATCCGGCCCGGCCAGGCGCCTGCGCCCGATTTTGTGGCCGTAAACAGCGTGGACAACCAGCAGGGTGTGGTCCGCTACGTGGTGACTCAGCTAGGGCCCGGCGAGGGGTTTAAGGGCAGCGGCTTGGTGGCAAGCATCACCTGGCAAGGTGACCTCGGTGACGTCGCTATGTCTTTGGGGCCAGTGACCCTGGTAGACCAGGATGGCCAACCTATAGAGGTAACCGTGAATCAGTAAAACCAAAAACCGTAAAGCGTGGGGCACGAAGTGTATTGAATCAATACCATGCTCCGTGGCCCACGCGGGCTGTTCGCGACAAGGGGCTTCGATCCGTGACTTCAATCAGAGCAAAACTGGCCAACCCCATATTATGGCTGGTGATAGCTACCCTCCTCCTCCTCCTCCTACCACCGCCCTTGCAGGCCAATGATGGGGCGCGGCTTTACCTGAGGGCCCTTCCCTTGCAGGATGAGAGATTATTAGTGGTAGATGTGCTCCTGGCAGACGTAGTCGATCTGTATGGCGCGGAAGTTCAACTGCATTACGATCCGGCCCAGCTAGCAGTGCAAGACGCCAACCCCCGCCTCCCGGGTGTGCAAATTACCCCTGGCTCCTTCCTGGCTTCCGAGGACCGCTTCGTGGTGGCTAACATCGTGGATACTGAGGCCGGGGACATCAACCTTGCTGTTACCCTCTTAAAACCGGCCCCGCCGGTCAGCGGTGAGGGGGTGCTGGCCACCATCGCCTTTGAGGTTTTGGGGGCTGGGCCCTATGCCGTGGAAGTGGTCAACGCGCAGTTGGTCTCCTCGGAACTGGATCCCATGTCAATGACCACCGAAGACTGGTATCTCAGTGGTGTTGAGCCGGGTGGGCCGGAGCAGGCTTCTGCGCCCCAACCCATATCTCCTCGGGTATGGTGGGGTGTCGCGCTGTTCAGCGCACTCATCGCTTTGGCCTTTTTTGCTTTGTTACTTCTGAGGCAGGCTGAGGGTGTAACCCCAAATCTCTCTCCTACCTTGCGCCGGAGAATGCCGGGCGGCGCCTTTCTATCGTCTCGCTCCTCGGCCCTGCTGGCTCGCCAGGGTCAGCAGGCTATGGACCGCGGAGACACCCAGAAGGCTTACGAGTTGTTCAGTCAGGCGGTTGAATTTGACCCGTCCAACGCAGAGGCCTGGCTGGGCAAGGGCTTGATGGCTCAGCATAATACGGAAAAGCGCATTTGTTTTGAGCGGGTACTGGCGCTTGACCCCGACAATGCAATGGCCAAGGCAGAGCTCCAACAGATTCAATAGGTGTGACACAGGCAATCTCTCATACACAAGAAATTCCCTGGCAGAATCCACTTTGACGACTTTGATGCGCGGCACCTGGCGGTGCCGCGCTTTTCATGATGCCGGTCGAGGGGCATAACGTAGTCCCCCGGCTGTCCCCACTTGCTGGATGCAATCAAGGATTAAATTCCTATTGCAATACCTTTCGCATCTGTGATAAACTGGGGCTGTCTTGTTTTTGTCTCTCCCTGGCTTTTAACCACTTGCGCTCAAGCCATCGTTAGCTGATGTTGATAAAGACAAACAGGGAGATTGTACCTTACTAATTTCATAGCGCTGACCTGCTGCTGGCCTGCGTAAAGCAAAGGGGGTGGTGCCTATCCAGTGAATCGCCTGTGATTTGGAGCCTTTCTGAGACCGTCGTTCATAGGGTTTTGGATAGGCGCTAGTGCCCCGCCAAATCAGATATGATGTCCAGACGACCTCTACAGAAAACACGGCTGGCCCATCAGGCTGTTTTGGATCAGGCACTAGGAGAAAGCATCTATTTCGATCAAAACTCTGTCAAAAAGCGAGGTGTAAAGATGCAACCCCTACAAGTATCACAAGGCAAGAACTCAAGCCGGATGGCTATCAGGCTGACGCTATGCCTGGTACTCTTGCTGACGCTGGTTCTGCCGCAGGCAGTGTTGGCCAGTCCTCTTGCAGAAGGATCAGCATGGTATGTCGAGGTGACTGGCCCTACGGAAGTGGCTGAAGGTGAAGAATTTGAAGTCTCGGTAATCGTCAAGGAGGTTACCGGACTCTTTGGCGGCCAGTTTCAGTTAAGCTTCGATCCCACCTATCTGGCGGCCGTGGAGGGAAGCTTACAGCCCGGATCTGATATGGAGCCCAGCGTTGTCGGTGTGAGGGAAATCGACAACGATGCCGGCTCCATTTCTTTTGCGGTCAGCCGCCAGGGTGACGTGGAGGAACTGAGTGGCGAGGTAATCGTCTTGGCCACGGTGCGCTTCACGGCTCTGGTACCCACGCAAGCAACCACTATCGATATCGGCGGCGTTCTGCTGGGCGATAAGTATGCCCACGAGGTCCCCTATGATAATTTACAAGGCCTGACCCTGGCCATCACCGGCGCCGCCGGGGCGACGGTGGAAGGTCAGGTGATGTTGGAAGGACGGACCATCGGTAGCTGGGATGGTGCGGAGGTGACCATTGACGGTACCGCCTTTGGTGCCACCACCGACCCCGACGGCAATTTCCAAATTGTCGACGTGCCCCCCGGCACATATACCTTCCGGGCCAACGCCGATGGCTACCTGGAGGCGGTGTGCGAGAACTTAGAGGTCGTCGCGCCGCTGACCACGCTAATGCCCATCGAGTTGGTCGCCGGTGATGTAAACGGTGATGGCGCGATCAACATCATCGATGCGGTTGCCATTGGCGCCGCCTTCGGTGATCCGGCATCCAATCCGGCGGCTGATCTGAATGACGATGGTGCTGTCAACGTCTTCGACCTGATTCTGATGTCGGTCAACTTTGGCGCTGAGGCTCCTACTGTCTGGGCATGCCTGGATCCGTAGACTCAGTAGATCAGGATTTGTGCTTGCGGCGGGACCGAACTCGCCCTGCGGCAAGCACAGGTGATCGTGCAAAATCCGGATCTGCTGAGACTCAATCAGGTCGACCCGGTGGGTCTGTACGTCGAGCCAACAACCGTCGTACAGGCCCCCCAGAGTTGGTAGGAGGTAACCTATGAAAAAAATAAAAAGAGCCTCTACCCGGCTGGTCACCAGGAGGGGGACGTTGATGGCGGCGGGAGGGATGGTGATTGCCATCACCCTGATCTTGCTGGGGCTGACACAAGCGATACCGGCATCGGCATCGTCCGGTCACCTGTTTACCGCGAGGGAAACTTATCCCAACATCGTCGGTACCCGGCTAGATAGTTGTAGCCTGTGTCACAGTCCCTACTTGCCAATGCTCAACTACTATGGGCTTACCCTATGGGCCTACAATCACGACTTTCAGTTGATTGAGACCTACGACTCCGACGGGGACGGCTGGAGCAACATCGACGAGATCAACTCGTTAACCAATCCAGGCGACCCCCATGACCGGCCGGCGGTTTGGACACCTGAGCCGACAGATACGCCTCAGCCGACCGACACGCCGGTGGCACCGACCGACACCCCGGTGCCAACTGATACGCCCCAACCCACCGATACACCGGTAGTGCCGACCGACACCCCGGTGCCAACTGATACGCCCCAGCCGACCGACACGCCGGCAGTGCCTACGGACACACCGGTGCCAACTGACACACCTCAACCTACTGACACACCGACGCCGACACCGACCGTGGGTCCTGTCCCCCCTGCCTTTGTCGACGTGACCGGGCCAGGGTCGGTGACGCAAGGTGAGGAACTTGAGGTGTCGGTCGTGGTACGTAATGTGACCGGCTTGTATGGTGCCCAGTTCCGTCTAACCTTCGATCCGGTGTATCTGCAAGCCGTGGACGGCAGTCTCGTGCCGGGGGATAATCTGGCGCCCAGCGTGGTTGGCCTGGCCAACATAGACAACGCGACCGGACAAGTCTGGTTTGCGGTCAGCCGCCAGGGCGATCAGGCTGAATTAAGTGGCGACGTGGTGCTAGCCAGGCTCCGTTTCAGAGCGGTTGCAGCCGTGGAAAGCACTGTGATCGGCGTGGATAATGTGGTGTTAGGCAACAAAGTAGCTCTTGACATCCCAGTAGGTGGCACAGATGACCACACGCTCGCCATAGAGGGCGTTCAGGAGGAAGCCTCGGCGTCAGGACAGGTGACACTTCAAGGGCGGGCCCTCGACAACAATGATGGAGCGGTGGTCGTCATCGAGGGCACCGGTCTATCGACAACAACAGACGGGCTTGGCAACTTCCTGTTCGCAAGCCTGGCTCCTGGCACTTACGACTTCACTGCTGATGCTGCTGGCTATCTGCCGTCGTACTGTGTCGGCAAGGTCGTCGTTGCACCCCAGACTACTCTGGCGTCGGTTGAGTTAGTCTCCGGCGACGTCAACGACGATGGCAAGATTGACATCATGGATGCTGTGGCCGTTGGCGCGGCCTTTGGCAATCCGAGCGTTAACCCTGTTGCTGACCTGAACGATGATGGTCAGGTCAACGTTCTGGACCTGATTCTCGTGTCTGGCAACTTTGGCAAGATGCCATCTGCGTGGGCATGTTAATCAACAGGCCTCCGAGGGTTTTGGTGAATAGCCAAAGCCCTCGGAGAGTTTGTAGATGGCGACAAGTCGAATTCGATGAGGTAAAAGTATGAGGCAAATAGTGAAGTACACCTGGTCACAGAACATCCGAGTGGCACTGCTGCTTGTAATATTGCTGTTCTCGCTGGCAGTACCGGCCCTGGCACAGGAGCGCGCTCAAGTGTACATCCTACCACCGACCGAAGCTCCCGTCACCGGGCAACCGGTGACCGTGGACGTCATCGCCGAGGGTGTGAGCAATCTCTACGGTGCCGAGATACATCTGAGCTTTGACCCAACTATGGTGCGCCTGGAGGACGCAGACCCGCAACAAGATGGCGTACAGATCACCCCCGGCTCGCTTCTGGCTCCGGACCAAGGGTTCGTCGTGGCTAACACGTCGGATAATGCCGCCGGGACGGCGGTCTTCGCCATCACGCTGGTCAACCCTGCACCATCAGTGGATGGAGGCGGGGTAGTAGCCCGATTGACGTTTGTGCCGCTTCAGCCAGGAGCGCTTCGCCTTGAGTTAGAAAACGTCAAACTGGTGACGCGTGATCTGCAGACCCTGGATGTTTCACTGAAAGGGTTGGAAGTGCAAGGCAGTGGCCAGGCAGTCGCCCCCGCCAATGCAGTGGAACCAGTGGACGACACCGTACCATCAGCAACTCCGATCAGAAATGCTCCTCCGGCCACAGGGGTGTCTATCTGGATGCTGGTGTTGGTGGCGTTGGCTGTGGTCAGCATCCCTCTGGCAGGCGCCTGGTTCATATTTGTCCGCGAGGCCAACCAGCACCCCCGGCCTAACAACACACCCTGAAACCCCCGGACCATAGTGTGAAAAGTCGTTATCGGACGGCGCCCGCGTGTCAAGCAGGCGCCGTTTTGCTCTTGCTTTGAGGACCGCTCTACGTTACAATTACGACGAGGGAACTTTTTAATGATTCCCTTTGCGTGCCAATCGCTTGAGAACTGTTCCTTGTTTCAGGGATTCCGAGGTAAATCCGATGAACGACGCTGAGCATATGTATCTAGAGGAGGCAGACTTTCCTCCAGACCACCGATCGGGCTTTGTGGCGGTGGTCGGACGGCCGAATGTAGGCAAGAGCACGTTGATGAATGCCTATCTTGGCCAAAAGATCGCGATTGTCAGTGAGAAGCCGCAGACAACGCGCAATCGGCTGCCAGGCATCCTCACCCGCGAAGACGCACAGATCATTTTTGTGGATACGCCGGGCATCCACGCCCCGCTGCACAAATTGGGAGAGTATATGGTAGAGACAGCAGCGCGAGCTATCCCTGATGCCGACGTTGTGCTCTTTATTGTAGACGTCAGCGTACCACCGACGGGAGAAGATGCGCTTGTCGCCGAAGCCATCCGCGAGCGGGGTGCAGAGTTGCCAGTGATAATGGCCTTGAACAAGATTGATCTCTTACCCTCGTCAGAGAGTCCCCATGCCAAAACTTACCTGGACATGCTTCAACCGACTGCGTGGCTGCCAATATCGGCCGTCCGGGGTGACAATCGGGATGAACTACTCGACTTGGTTCTGGCTCATCTGCCACTTGGTCCGCGCTATTACCCGGAGGATCAGATCACCGATCAACAGACTCGCTTTATAGCTGCCGAACTGGTCCGGGAAGCTGCATTGCGTCGTCTTCGCCATGAGGTCCCTTATGCGCTGGCTGTGGTCGTGGATGAATTCAAACGCCGCAGTGAGGATATGACCTATGTCGGCGCTACCATCTACGTAGAGCGAGATTCGCAGAAGAGCATCGTCATCGGCCAAGGAGGCAAAACCCTCAAGGACATCGGCAAAGCAGCCCGGACCGAGATCGAAAGTCTGGTAGACACGCGGGTGTTCCTTGAGCTATGGGTTAAAGTCCGGCCCAAGTGGCGCAAGAAGGAGGACGAATTGCGGCGCTTGGGTTACGCTATGCCCAAGAAGTGATTGCCGGTAAGACCCCAGGAGTTTTGAAAGCCCCTGGGGTCTTACCGGGCTTGACATTTGGTTATTTTATGTTATGCTAAGAGGAAAGGTACAACTGGCGCGATAGGAGGCGATGCGTCATGTACAACGATCAGGACCGACCACCGTGGCTGCGCGACCTGCGACCAGCCAGGCCCGAACCAGAACTGGAGCTCGAGTCGACCGCTCCCACCGTAGCTGAGCCAGTTGCTGAGTCTCGCAGGGCTGAAGCTCCGGCCGAGATTGACACAGGCGTTCAAGATGCACTTTCCCGCCAGCAATTATTGCTTTTAGCCGTTTTATTGTGGGGCAACGTTACCATACTAGGCTGCCTGTGTCTGCTGGCAACGAGAACTGTGGTACCCTAGCCAATCACACACGACGAATTAGCCTGGCGGTTGTAGGGGGCGTTGGTCGCTCCTTGTTATTGGTTGCGCACTACAGACGGATTCAGATGTGCCCGGCACCTTGGGGAGCATCCCTGAAACGAAGTCCCGCCTAAACGGGGCGAAGCGGACGGGACAAAGGTACCGGGCACTTGTGTTTTTTAGGCAGCCGCGATCCGAAGCTATGGTACCACAAGGTCTGCTATGAATATGCCAGAAAGGTCGAGCCAGAGGGCCTGATTGCCAGCCGCGTCGGCCACCAGCCCTCCGCGCCCCACTGAATTCTCCAGCCGAGTCTCACTTATGACATCAAAATCTTCTGGCGAAATCTGATACAGACGGGTACCTTCTGCTATTAACAGGCGCCCATCGGATGAGAGAGCCAACGCGGTAGCTTGCTTCAATGGAATGCCCGGACTTCCCGCGACCAGGGCCAGTGGCGATAAATCGCCGGCGCTGAGCACGGAAATCCCTCGATACCTGGGCGACAGCGCGCTCAGCACGTACAACTGGCCACGCGCCGCGTCGAAGGCTATCTCGATGAGAGGTCCGCCCACTAGCTTTGCCTCTGCGACCGGCCGAAGCGTGTCAGCATCCAAGGCCAGCACCCGTCGCGCACCGGGCAGCATCACATACAGCCGCCGGCCGGATAGATCCAGCAGCACCCGATCTGGAAGGGCGTCAAGAGGCTGGGTCGCCACCCGCGCCGACAGGTCGCCCCTGAAGCGAGCGACGACACCCTCTTCGGCATCGGTCACCAGGAGATGCCCTGTCTGCGGGTCGAAGACCAGCCCCCGGGGACGCCCCAAACCACTGGTACGGGCGGTTACTTTCCCGTCAACCGCATCGATTAGGACCACCTCGTCTGTACTCAGCACGCCATATAGCGTACCAGCTCTCGGGCCAGGTGCGAGGGCAATCAGGTCAGCGCCCAGGGAGATACGCTTCTTTATCTCCAGTCCTTCAAGATCGAAGACTGCCAGTGTTCCGCCTGTTAAACCGACATAGGCACGTCCCCACCCCTCGTCCAGAGCCAGGATGTGGGGCTCCCCTTCGTCAAAGGACTGGCTCAGCTTCCACTTGGCCTGGCTGCCCCCTTGCAGGAGACTATCGTCCGCATTGAGGAAGTGGGTGGGTACAATAGCCCCGTCGCCTTCAGCAACCTTCATGTGCTCCGCATCTGCATTCGACGGGATATCAGCCGTATCCTCCGAGAGGTGGTCAGGTAGTGAAGGATCGAGGGCAACTCGCATGTACCACACACCCTTGTTCGGCGAATTGGCGCCTACCACCGGCAAATACATCCGCTCCACATTTGCTACTACCCGAACCGGTGCTGCCTGATTGAGAAAGGCTGTCACTCCCATGCCCGAACCACTTAGCTGGCTGGTATACGTACCGACGGGCAGGTCATCAGCGACCCGGGCGCGAAAGGTGACCTCAATGCCGTGTGGTACAGGGTCCCCCTCAGGCTTGTTCAAGGCTGCTACTGTGGTGAATTGGCGGTGAGGCGTATAGGTGAATTCAAGCGGATCCAGGTTCACCGTATAATCTATCCAATCCAGCCACTCCCAACCACTCCACGGGTCGCCCAACTCAAACGGGGTGACGGCAATGACTTCGGGCCAGTTGCGCCAAAAATCCTTAAAGGCCGACGAGATATAGTTGGCCCGATTTGACTCGTTGATGCGCGAATAGCCTTCGAAGGCATACAAATCGTCCCCCAGCCCGTGACCGGTTTCCTTTATCACAAATTTGAAACCGGTTCGCCCCCCATACCTGGCGATCGCGTCCCGTTCCTCGATATAGCAATCGATAACTGCATTGCCATAACGGGCGGTTCCATAGTGAATGTTGTACCAGGGAGGATGGTTATACGGATAGCAATGACTGGCCCAGGCATCAAAGGCGGTCACAAAGCCGGGGACCGACATCAATTGGCGGATGAAGGCAGTGTTGGTGGGTGTCACCGCCCCATTCAGAACTCGGATGCGAGGATCATTTAACCCCCGGATGGCGTCCGAGACGGCGACAAAGAAACGCCCATATTCCTGCGCGCTGGGGTTGCCACTCCATTCTACCCAAAGGTCAGGCTCGTTCCAGATGGTGACGTACAGAGGGTGAGTGTTCCGTCTCGGCAGACCGTCCACGTAGCGAGCGAAGGCGGCTGCGATCCCGGCGTAGTCGCCGTTGGGGCCGGGATCTGGCTTCTCCCAAAAGCCAACCGGGTTCCAGACTCCTTGCAGCCGCAGGATGGGAACCAGGTTGCGGTCGTAGGCGGCGTTGACGAAGTAGACAGCACAAGAATCGGGACCGTTGGTGGCCGGCGTGATGCGATAAAAAAGCTGAGTTACGTAGCCGCCACTGCCGGCCAATTCTAGTGCCTGGTCCAGTTGAAAATCAATGAACTCGGGCAGGCACAAGTCTTGCACAAAGGTGTGCACGCCGTAGGGATTGTGAGCGGTGTGTCCCGCCGCTGGCAACTGGAATGATCCCCAGGTAAGAGTTGCGCCATTGGAGATGGGGTCGGTTTGGGTGATGGGCCAGCCGCCGACGGTAACCTGCGTCGAACCTGGCACATAGCTGAAGCCAGCGGGCAGCGTATGGCTAATCACACCATCGGACACGATGCTGTCTGTCCAATTCAGAAGATGGATGTGATAAGTCACTTCGTCGCCGGGCACCGCCAATCCGCCGCTTCCCTCCACCGAAAGATCCGGCGGCTCCTGCGCCGCGGCTGGGGGTACAGTCCAGAAAAACGACCCCAGCAGGGCCAAACAGATCGCGAATAATCCGGCGCGCCAGCTATACCCGACGTCCTTGGGTTTTCTTCCCCGCTGGGGGGAGATGTTGTGTTGTGAAGGCAATACGTGACTTAACGAATTCTTGCCTGGGTTTGCTCGCTGTGCTATAATGATATCCACCTCAGGCAATTCCAGGAATTGCGCACTAATAAGGAGTATATAAAATGCCTATTCGCTTGGGACCTTTTGAGTTGATCATTGTGCTGGTGATTGTCGTCATCATCTTCGGGGTGGGACGGCTGCCGGAGATCGGTGGGGCTGTGGGCAAGGCCATCCGCGAGTTCCGTGATGCTACGGATACCTCTAACGAAGCAGAGACCACGACCGAGGCCAAAGAGGAAGAGACCACCAGCGCTTAGGACTAAGGATTTAATAACTTACCCATTAGCAGCCGACTGAACCAGGTAGTATTTCGCTTGCATTTGAGGAAGTTATTTAATTCTCAATCCTTAGTATTCAGGGTTTGTTGACAAATATGTCAACGTATACGCGATACGCGTAGCCACTATCCCCCTTTTGTAAGGGGGCTTTTTTGTCGAAATGACGCACGGGAAGTTATTCTTTAGTCAACCGACGTAGCTCGTCCACCAGTTTAAGGCGGACACGCTGGCAACTGGGGATAGGCACAATCAGGTTGAAGTCGTCAATCTTACGATTGAGTCGAGTTAAGGTCTCGTCGAAGCGCGCCAGGGTCGCTTGCCATGCAGGATCGTCTGCAGCATGGGCTCGCCGCTGCGCCCAGCCCGCGCGCAAGCGGGCACGTGCCGCTTCTAACTCCTCACGAATCTCCTTATCACGGGTAATCCATTCAGGGGCGAAGCCGTTGTTCTTTAGCAATCCGTACGCCAACTCAAGCGAAGGATCCAGGTAAGGATTGCGCAGCAGATTTAGGGGTTTGCCTTCACCTGGCAGATTGTCGAAAGCCCCGGTTGCCATCGCGTCCTGGATGCGCTGTTCCGCCAGATTGCGCCACTCGCGTTCACTTCGTGTGCTCCTATCGCCTTCGCGCCCCTCGGCTGGTATCTGGTGCTCATCCAGCTTCCGTCGGGCCCGGCGTATTTGCTGGTGGCGCTGGCGTCGTTCTCGTTCCGAATGACTCATTGATCGGGAACCGCCACGGTAACGAAAACCTCGCCTTCGGCATCTCTTAGCACGATCAGGCTCCCAGCCTTCCACACGGCGTCAGGCTGACCCCAATAAAGATCCGTAGTGGTGTTTGACCCACCAGCCGTATGAATATTGATTGCCCCGCCCCCCCAAAGGCTAAAATCCGGGAAAGTATAGGTATGACCTTGTTCATCAGACAGTGTCCAGCCGGTGAGCCGCACAAATGGACCCTGGTTGACGATCTGCACTATTTCATTCTCCAGGTCGCCTGGACCTAGCACCTGCAAGACCAGGCGGATCTCAGTTCCAGAGGCAGAGGCAAGCGTCGGAACAGGCGTGGGTGTTGGCCCGACGGTTGCCGCCGGCTCGGCCGGGGGCGCGGTACCGGAAGGCAGAGGCGTGGGTGGGTTGAAGGGCAAGGGTGTATCCGTAGGTACGGGTACGGGAGTGAAAGTAGGCGTTGCTGGAGGCAGTCCGCCAATGGGAACCAGTAACTCCTGACCTTCCTGCACATAGTCGGGGTTGGTGATACCGTTGGCTCGCATCAAGTCTTCCAAGCTGACATCGAACTTACTGGCGATGCTGCCGAGCGTATCGCCAGGCTGCACAACGTAGTAAGTGGGCTCTACAGGTGTATCCTCTGGCTGAGCCTCTCCTGGTACTGGCTGGGCCGTGGGAATACTCGCACCGACTGCGGAAGCCGGGGAGTCAGGGGCTGATGGCTGCGTTTGACCTGTTTCATCTCCAGCTTCGGCCGCTGGTAAAGGCTCCGTTGTCGTGACCCCGGCCTCCGGCACAAGCGCAGTTGCCGGCTGAGATGGCACCCTGGATCCGGCTATGATAACTACTGCCAAACTGATAATGAGTGAGATGATGGCATTTAAGACAAGAATGAAAGCAATTTGCTGCCACGACAGGCTGACGGTGACATAGCCCCGGCGCGCCGATAGGCGGAACTCCTCATTATCCTCTATGTACTCCGCGTCGCGGGGCTCCTGGGGGTCAAGTTCGTCGTAGTCCATACCTTGCTCTCCATCATTTTCGATTATACCAGTGATTGAGGCGATTGACAATCGCTAGATACTGTACCTTTGGCTCATTGTGGGCCAATGAAGCTAGTGTTATAATAAATAGAGGAAATCCCATTCTGGCAGGAGGAGAGATTATGGTGCTACGCCACAGAATTTGGAGCGGTGTTTTGCTGCTGGGCATGTGGCTGGCCATCACCCCAATCGCCATGGCTGGTGGAGGCCCAGACGACTTTACCATTCGCATCACTGTCAGCAAGACCTTGGTAGGAGCGGGTGATGCCATTAGTGTAGCGGGCAGCGGCGCGGAGCCAGGCGTGGCCGTCAATGTACTCATTGTCCCTGACCCAGCTTCAGGCGCCAACGCATTGGCGGCAGTCGAAGTGATGCCTGACGCAAGTGGCAATTTCAGCGCGACGGGCACGCTTCCAGACACGGTCGGGACCGGCCGATACGCCGTTCGCGCTGAACAGCCGCCGGGAAACGGCGCGCTGGTCAAGCAATACTATTGGGTCGGCATCTGCGTCAACGAATGCACTGGTGAGACGCTGGGTTCTATGCTGCCGGAGACAGGCGGGCCGTTACCAGCCGGAGCCTCTATACCATTGATCTTGTCAGGCCTCCTGGTCTTGGCTTTGGCCGCCAGGGGAATGGGCTATGCTGTAAGCACGACTTGACCCGTTTGGCAGGTAATTACGTAGTATCTTCTCAATAATTCGGGGTAGGGGCGAACTCGGATGTCTGTCCCAAGGGCGAACATCCAGCTTTGCCCCTACTTTTTGAGAAGATACATTACGTACCCGGTCGAGTCGAAGTGTGCGTCCTGAGCGCGTCGAAGGGCGCGAGCGGAGGCTCCTTCGACGCGCTCAGGATGCCTCCGCTCGCTTAGGTAAAAAAGGTGTCTTCTCAAAAAGTATCCGGTAGTGAATTTTTCCTCACTGTTTTGGGGAGCGATCAACAACCCGACCACTCCCCAATTGTTTTTTCCCCTTATTAAGCAATCCCAAATGTAAGATCAACATCCCCATAGGCTGGGATAGGGAAAACACCCCACATTCCACCTATGAATGCCCCCATTTTCGCCTCGGTGTCGAAGACCCGTTGTCTGAAAATGGGTACAAACCCATATGGAAATAGCCGGTCTTGTGTAATAGACTGAGCATAGAATTCAGGTTGATCTTCATGTATGAGGAAGGAGGCTATCCATGATGGCTGAATTGACAACCGTACTTGCTCTGATTGTGCTGGCTACTCTCCGGCTGGGAGTGCCCATTTTAGTAATCGCGCTACTAACCCTGGCACTGAGACGCATCGAGGCGCTAGTCGCCTAAATACCGGACTTCAAGTTACCTAGCTAACTGGAGGACACCTATGGCAGAATCAAAAGTTGTTCCCTTCAAGGGCAATCCAATTGGGCGACTGCTACTGGGAGGTTTCCTCGTCGTGCTGCCTGGCCTCTTGCTTCCAGCGACCGTGCTTGCTGGGCCACCCGATCCAGGCTACCAAGGACCGGAGAAATGCGCCGAGTGCCACTCAGTTGAAGCCGAAGCCTGGCAAAATTCCCCCCACGCCCAGGCGATGGCAGACATTGATGAATCAGAACTTATGGCATGCGGCGATGCTGTGGAGACTGACGCGTGCTCGTGCCTGGGTTGCCACACAACCGATTTTGACCCCATTGAACGCACCTATGCTTATGGTGGTGTGTCGTGCGAGGCCTGCCACGGACCCTATGTCGAAGGTCACCCCAAGGATGGTGTAATGCATTTGGACGTTGACTCTTCCATATGCAGCGATTGCCACGTCGAGACTCATAAGCAGTGGCAAGACAGCCTCCACGCCCAGGCGGGGGTTCAATGTATCGGCTGTCACCTATCCCACTCGCAGGATTTTCGGCTGACCGACGAAACGCTATGCGGCGCCTGCCACCGCGACCGGCTTGAGGATTTTGCTCACACTGCTCACGAGAGTTCGGAGGTTGGCTGCACCGACTGTCATCTCTCGTCGGCGACTGCTCACGAGACAGCGGCCCTGGTCAGTATTGATCACTCTATTGGCCCCAGTGCGGCCCCAAGTCACAATTTCAGTGTTGTCTCATCACAAGCCTGTGTGGGCTGTCACGGACAGACCATTCACGAGGTGGCCCCACACAACGATCTAACTCAGGCAGCTAATGTGCAGTTGTTAGCTATGGCTGATCGTACACCGGAGTTGGCAGCCCAACTGAAGGCCGCAGAGCAGGCCAACAAGTCACTGCGCATCATGACGTTGGTCAGTTTGGGCTTGGGAATGGGGATCGGCGGTATGCTGGGAATCATCTTCATGCTCGTCGTCGGTTACGTTGTTCAGGGGAGGGCGAAGCAATGAGTGCCCCAAACGATAAGTCCAAACTCTCGCGGCGCGATTTCTTAAAAATCGCGGCCGCCACGACTGCCGGATTCTTAGCCGGCAGCGCCTACCCGGTCTACGCCAGCGAAACGTCGGCCGAGGGTACGTGGGGCATGTTAATCGACCTGACACGCTGCACCGGCTGCAATTCGTGTGCGCTGGCCTGCAAAGAGAGCAACAACCTGCCCCAAGCAGATGTTGTGCCAGAAGCGCTCGAAAGCGATGCCTTCACCTTTGTAGAAGCGCACCAGGTGGTCACAACCACCGGGCAGACTGAGACTCGCTATGTGAAGCGCCAATGCATGCACTGTTTGAACGCTGCCTGCGCCTCTGCCTGCCCAGCAGCGGCGATGCACAGTAGTGGTGAAGGGCCAGTCGTTTACCGTCCTAACCGCTGCCTCGGCTGCCGCTATTGCCAGGTTGCCTGCCCGTTCGAGGTGCCCCGCTTTGATTGGGACAATGGCATCAATCCAGTGATAAGCAAATGCTGGCTGTGTTACGATCGGCTGAAAACGGGTCAAAAGCCGGCCTGTGTCGAGGCCTGCCCTACCGGTACGCTGCGCTTTGGCCAGCGCGAAGAGTTGTTGGCCCAGGCGCACGCCCAGATTGCCTCCAACCCCGGTCGCTACATAGATCACGTCTTTGGGGAATATGAGGTGGGGGGGACCTCCATGCTTTATATATCGGATGTGCCTTTCGATCAGTTGGGCTTCCCAACCGGGCTGCCTCAAACAGCCCTCCCTGAAGAGACCGAAAAAATTATGTCCAAGCTGCCCTTTGTGATTGGCGGCATGGCGGCCGTGATGACAGGCACCGCCGTGTACACGCATCGCGGTCCCGCCAAGTCCACCGAGAGTGACCAGGCATCGGAGCAAAGCGAGTCTTCCCGTCTATCTGATGACCAGGAGGAGTGAACGATGGAGTCGTTAAGCCCACTAATATGGATTATCCTCGCACTAAGCATTGGGATCCCAGTAGTTTTCGTTTTGGGCGCACGCTACGTGGCTTACCGGCTGACTGGTCGGCCAGGGGCTGTGCCAGCGCCAGCCACAAGCGCTTTTCCGATCCCTACTCCTCGCTTCGCTTCGCGGTGGCGGGCACTGCGTACTCTGCTGATGGTGCTGGTGCTGGGGACAGGTACAGGCATCATCCTGATTCGCTTTGTGTACGGCATCGGTGCTGTCACCAACTTGAGCGATCAGTTCGCCTGGGGGCTGTGGATCAGCTTCGACGTGATGAGTGGCGTCGCCCTGGCGGCTGGCGCTTTCGTCATCGCCGCTACGGTGCATATCTTCAGAATCGAGCGCTTTAAACCGCTGGTGCGACCAGCGATCCTAACCGGGTTGCTGGGTTATTTACTGGTCGTAGGGGGGCTGATCGTGGACCTGGGCAAGCCTTACAATGTCTGGCGACCACTGGTTCATTGGCAACACCATTCGGTGCTGTGGGAAGTAGGTGTGTGTGTCGCCACCTACACCACCGTGCTTCTGATTGAGTTCTCCCCGGTTATTCTCGAACGGCTCAACAAGATCGAGGGCATCACCAAACGACTGCCAACCGTATCCCTGTATCGTCTGCTCAAGAGAGTCTCGATTGTGTTTGTCATCATGGGCGTTGTGCTCTCGACCCTGCACCAATCATCCTTGGGCTCGCTGTGGGTGTTGTTGCCGGGAAAACTGTCTCCGCTATGGTACTCTATCTACCTGCCGGTTTTCTTCTGGATGTCGGCCGTGGCAGTTGGATTGGCAATGACCATTGTCGAGTCGACCCTCAGCTCAAAAGCGTTCAAGCGAGGGTTGGAGCTCGATCTCTTGGTTGACTTGGCCAAAGCGGCTTCGGTGATCTTACTCATCTACCTGGCGGTGCGCGGAGTAGACCTTTTTGATCGAGGTGCGTGGCCATTGCTTTTCGAACCCAGTTTGCAGGCTGCTGCCTTTTGGGCAGAGATAGGGTTGGGTGTGATTATACCCGCCATCCTCTTCGCCATCGCGCCGCTGCGTAAAAGGCCGGCAGTGCTCTTCAGCGGCGCGCTGATGGTGGTGCTCTTCGGCGTCATTCTCAACCGGCTCAACGTGGGTATCATTGGTCTGCTGCCTTATACCGGCAACATCTATACCCCCTCGTGGATGGAGTTTGTGGTCACTGTCACGCTCGTCAGTGTGGGCGTCATCACCTTCGGGTTGGCGGCCAAGTATTTGCCGGTCTTTCCCGAATAGGGGGAACATGCCACCTAATAGGTTATGCTAACTGCCCGCCTGGTGCTGCCAGGCTAGGTGTAGGGAGGCACGTGACGACAAGACTCCGCCTACCGGCGGAGTTTTTGGTTCCTTGGGTGGACGCAGTTGGCCGTGCCGTGAAGCCTGTAGGCGGACATTCCATAGCTTTGGGTCCCCAAATACTAACATAAAGAGTTGACGATAACCACGGAGGAGACTCGATCTAGCTTGACTGGCGCTTCTAGCGGTGCACAAGCAAAGTGTTGAAACCATAAATTACAACTTAAACAATGTAAATTACCATTTTCTATAGTGGTGGCAATCCAGTAACGGGTCCCGGCTTAGCCCTGGGCGATCATTCCTAGACGAACAGATGGATCGTAGAAAGGGCGAGCTGGAAACAGGTACTCCACAGTCTTCTTGCGCCCAGCACTCTGGTTGCTCCTAGGCTCTTTCCCTGAGTGCACGGTCAGCGGTCAAGTTGAGGGCAGCACTGACGGGAGACAAATGCGTGAAAGCCTGAGGAGAATCATCTAGCGATCTAACTCGACCACTGTTCTCTAATACGGGAGGAGATACAGTTCAAAGTGGTTGGGTGCTTCTGAAGGGGACATACTGAGGGCACTTCTTCGAATGAAAGCAGACCCTATCCATTCGGCGAAGTTGGCCAGTTCCCGATCGGGCAAGGAGTGGGTGTTATGGCTAGTACACGAGCCAGTTGTTCTGGCAAGTGCGTTCGCCGCGGTGTGCCTCTTCAGTCCAGTCGACGGGCCAGAGTCCACGTAGCCAGGCCGAACAGCACGACGGCAAACAGAGCCAGCGCCATAAGGTCCAAAGCCCCCGCAACCAGCTTGCCGCCCGCCAACGCCGTACGTAAGGCTTCGACTGCGTAGGTCAGTGGCAGGAGCCGAGCTACAATTTGCAGACCCAGGGGCAGCGAGTCCACCGGGATGAAGACGCCGCCCAGGAACATCATCGGGAAGCGGATGAAGTTGGCCAGCGTCTGGGCTTCGAATACCTCTTTCACCACAACCGACACAAAGGCGCCCATGGCCGAAAAAGCAGCCGCCGAAAGCAACAGGGCCAGGACGAGCAGGAGCCAGTTGATACCGCTCGCCCCGAAGAAGAGCAGAGCGACGATCAGCACCACCAGGGTCACCGTCAGCCCAAAAGCCATGCCACCCAGCAGTTTGCCGGCCAGTAGGGCGGGCAAGCATAAAGGTGCCAACAGCAGCCGCTCCAAGGCACCGATCCGTCGTTCGAAGGTGATGACGATAGCTTCCATAGAACTGGTGCCGAACAACACGGTCAGCCCTAGCAAGCCGGGGACCAGGTCCCGCACGTCGCCCGGGTTGCGCAGGGCGAAGGCCAGGACAAAAGCGAACGGGAAGAGAATGCCCCAACTGATGTTGGGCGGTTTGAAGTAATACGCCCGCATGTCTTTCAGGGCAATATAGAACATGCCACGCAGATCATCGGTCAGCATAGACTCACTCCTTCGACTTCGCCCCCCCTGAACTGCTCAGGGGACAGCCCAGGGGATGGGCAGGATCAGGCTTTTCCTCTCTTTTCTTTTTCGGCCAGCATCACCTCGGCGCTCAGGCCGGTGAGCTGGACGAAGACGTCCTCCAGCGTGGGACGCAGGGTATTGACGGCCAACACGTGCCAGCCATCGGCCGTGGCCCGCTCCAACGCCGTGCGCATGGCGGTTTCAACCTCGTCACCCGCGCAGTGAATGGTTTCGACAGAACCATCGCCGTTGCCCAGGGTTACCTCGACCGCCGTGCGACCCTGCGCTCTGGCCTTCAAGCCATGCACCGTGTCCAGAGCCACAATGCGCCCCTGGACAATGATGGCGACACGGTCACACAGCCGTTCGGCCTCCTCAAGATAGTGAGTGGTCAGGAAGACGGTCACCCCCTCCTCGCGCAGCCCGGCGATCAGTCGGCGCAAACTGCGCGCGCTCATCACGTCCAGGCCGGTGGTCGGCTCGTCCAGGAAGAGCAGCGGCGGGTGGTGGGCCAGGGCAGCCGCGATGGTCAGCGCCCGCTTCATGCCGCGTGACAGTCTGGCAAAGGGCACATCCCGCTTCTCGCCCAGGCGAAAGTGTCCCAGCAATTCCTCTGCTCGGGCCCGCCGTTCGGCGCGTGGTACGCCGTAAAGCTGCATGGCGAAGACCAGGTTGTCGAAGGCCGATAGCTCGTCGTACAGGTTCGAAGCTTCGGGCACGACGCCGACGTGTTTCTTGATGCGCGTCACATCGGTCGCCAGGTCGAAGCCGAGCACCCGCGCCCGGCCGGAAGTGGGGCGCGTCAGGCCAGTCAGCATGCGAATGGTGGTCGTCTTGCCGGCGCCGTTGGGCCCCAGGAAGCCGAAGACTTCTCCCTGATGCACCTTGAAGTTGATGTGGTCCACGGCCAACAGGTCGCCGTAGTACTTGGTCAGTTGCCTTACCTCAATGGCTGTGTTCATGGATGAACCCCCCCCAGGCTTTGCAGAACGTTTTTCCTCATTCGGGAGGGCCGGTCCGCTGCCAGCCGAAAGTGCTCTGTGCCCAGGAACAGGCGCTGTTTCTCCTCCGGTGCGCTCAGAATGGGCGAGCTGTTCACCTGACTGCGGTGACAGTGAATGGCGGCCAGTTTATGTTCCCAGACGGCTGCCACGTCCACGGACAGGCTTACCTCCTCATCGCTCACTGTGTGCAGGTGAGAGAGCCCCAGGACTTGAGCCAGGGAACGAGGCACGGCCAGATAGTAGAGGGCCAGGGGCGCGGGTGAGTCAGCCCGTTCAAAGGCCAGCGCAGCCCAGCGGCTCACCGCCACGTGGTCGGCATGCCCGGAGAGACCATCTGGCGGCCAGGTGATCAGCACCTGGGGCCGGATCTCCTGCACCGCTGCCAACACATGATGCGCGCCCTCTTCGTCCTCCACATCGGACAACGTCCCGTCGCGGTAATCCAGCAACCGGGGTGGCTCGATCCCCAGCGCGGCGCAGGCGCAGCGTAGTTCGGCCTCTCGTACACCTCCCAGTTGTTCCGGGCGGCACAGGGGAGGGTCGCCACGCGAGCCGGCCTCGCCCCGGGTGGCCGTAAGTAGATGCACCGCCACGCCACGTTGGGCCAGCAGCGCCAGCGTTCCACCAGGTCGAAAGCTCTCGTCGTCGGGATGGGCAAAGATGGCCAGTAGAGCTCGCCGGGCGCGCGCGGAAGTCGCGATTGGCTGCGGGACAGCCCGCGAGGTGGGGAGCGACTCAGGCATGCTGCGGCCTTGCCCGAGGGCTGGAGCAGGTGCATGGCAGCCAATTGCGGCGGCACAATATCTTCACCAGGTAGGCAGCCCCCAGCCCGGCTCCGAAGCCAATCGCCATGTTGGTCAACACGGATACAGCGGCTGTGAGCAACGTCAGGCGCAGCCCCCAGCCTTTCAGCCCGCGCGCCATCCGGGCCAGCTCGATGCCCACCAGCAGTAGCATGCCACCCACCAAGGGCATGGGGAAGGCGGCCAGCAGGTGACCGATGGACTTGCCCAGGAAAAGCCCCAGGCCGATCTCGATCACACCTTCAATGATGTTGGTGCCCGCGGTGCGAGCGCCGAAATAGTATTGACCCGCCAGCCCACCGGCCCCGTGGCACATAGGCATGCCGCCGAAGAAGGAGGGGATGACGTTCATAAAGCCCATGTTGAGCATCAAGCGCTCTTCGCCGACCGGCTTGTCCGGGAAGTACTGCCGTATGAGCGCCGCCGTGGCAATGACAGCGTTGGTGATGGACAGCGGGATCTGGGCAAAACCGGCCAGCAACATGGCCCGCCACACGTCGTTCGGGTGCGACAGGGTGAGGGGCGGCAGGCTGATGGACAGCTGCAGGGAGTGCACCAGTTGGCCTTGCCAGGCGAGAATGCCGACGCCCAGGGCCATCAGCACGATGGCCGCCGGCGCGTAGCGGTTCTCCCGCAGCAGCAACACGATGGCCACCGCGACCAGTCCTAGCGCGGGCGCAGGCTGCATCATCTTCAGTCCCTGCCAGGCCAGCATCAGCCCCAGCGCCAACTGGATGCCGCGCACGATGAACCTGGGCGTCCAGCGCACGATGCGCCGCATCAGCCCGGTGAAGACCAAGACGAACCAGGTGAGGCCCAGCCCCAGGCCCGAGGCATACACCAGCGCTGGCGGCCAGCCTTGGGCGATGGCTGCCACAGCGACCACCTTCTTGGGCTCGACGGGCATGGGCAGCCGGTAGATCAGGCCGGTGGCGATGTTGACCAGCCCCATCCAGATGAACAGCCCGGCCGGGTCCAGCCCGCACACGACGATGAAGCCGACGGCCAGGGGGAAGAGCGTACCGAAATCCCCCATCGAGCCGGCCAGTTCCCTCAAGTTGAACTCAAAGTCTTTGCGTCGCTGCATTCAGATACGGGTCCTGGATACTCAGTATCTATACTCTTGGCTTGTTCTGAGAGAGGCGCAAGCAAGCGGTTGGCGGCCTCACGCCACCTTTCGAGAGTTTCCTCGTTCAGGCGGTAGTGAACGTGATATCCGCGTTTCTGGGATGGTTCCCTAGTCCGTGATACAGGCGAGAGATATTTGTGGCTTCGGCAGGCCAACTGAGGAGAAGAAATCAGTGGCACCGAAGTCAATCAGGTTGATCTTGGCCCGCTGCATGGCGCTGGTA
>DAOUMD010000233.1:0-54177 GCA_034412795.1 Anaerolineae bacterium | reverse complement strand
CGCAAGGAGCTAGCCCATTTTTACCACAAAGACCACGAAAAACACTAAGAAAACTTTGTGCTCTTTGTGCGCTTCGTGGTTTATGTCCTCTGGCTCTGGCATATCAACACGAAACAGGGGGACCACCTGCTAATCAGTTTTGTAATATTTGAGGCTATCTATCTACGCCCACCTTGACATTCACCTACTACTATAACACATTTTACGAATGCTGATTGTTACAGAATAGTTACAACTATTACTTTTTACCCTGGGTGATGGAATCCCAAGGGCCTTAGGAGTCGTTAGAAAACAACTTCCCTAGTTACTACCACTCAGGCAAGAGGTGAAAGTGACCTCAGTTCTACCGCTACTCCACAGGCAAGTTTTCCAGAATCGTCTCGATATCGGGCCGGTCGGCGGCGTCTTGGCCTACGTAGGACCAGACGATGTGGCCGGATGTATCGATGACGAAGACGGAGGGGGTGGCGATGCTGTCACCGAGCAGGTTGTAGACACCATAAGCCTCGGTCACGGCGTGGTCGGGGTCGGCCAGGATGGGGAAGGAGGCCTCGGTCACATGGGCCACCAGTTGGGCAGCGACCAGGTCGTGCGTGGCCACGGCGATGACCTGGGTGTTACGCGCCTGAAACTCCTGGTAATAGTTTTGCAGATCGACGATCTGCTGGCGGCAGGGGCCTCAGGTCTGCCCCCGATAAAAGACGAGCAACACATTTGCCCGGCCCTGATAGTCGCTCAATGCGATCGCCCCCCCTTGAGCGCTCTCCAAGGTAAAGTCGGGGGCTGGTTGCGCGGACACCGCCTCAGCTATGCCAGGAGACGGTTCGGCCTTCGCCGGGGCCGGGCTTGGAAGCGGTGAATTGGCCACAGGCGCGGTAGTGGGAATTGTCTGGGCCGGGGCCGGGGTGGAAGCAGCGGGGTCTGAAACTGTGACAGACTCCTGCGCAGCAAGAGGCGTCGGCGTAGCAAGAGGCGTCGGCGTAGCAGAACATGCTGCCAGAAAGAGGAGACCGATCATAACAATCGGCGCCCCGAAGGTTGCTGTCAGTGACGTGATCGGAGTGTGTTTCATATTTCGGGCTCCCGTCCCGAGTCCTCACCGTCGCGTGCTAATGAAAACACGCGCGATAGCGTCGGACCGTAAAATACCAAACGACCTCTTTCCGACTCAGCCATCCCCAAACGAGGAAAGCCAATCAGAGGGGATTATACCACTAAATTGGGGGATTGGTAGATTGGGGATTGGTTGGTTAGTTGGTTGGTTGGGTGGGTGGTTAGTTAGTTAGTTGGTTAGTTGGGTGGGTGGGTGGTGGATTGGGGATTGGTAGACTGGTAAATTGGTAGATTGGTAGACTGGTAGACTGGTAGGTTGGGAAACTGGTCGGGCGTGTCAGACCAATCTACCAATTTACCAGTTTCCCAATTTACTAATCTACCAACTTACCAATCTACCAACCAACCAGAACCACCGTCAGTTCCGTCTGGCTGCCGCGGAGAGCGCCGCGGAAAGCGTAAGCAGTGCGGCGAGCGCAAGTAGACCGGCCAGCAGAACTATCCCCACGGGCAACGCTGTTCCTGCCGGCGGCTGTCCGACGCCGGTTTCAGGCAAGTAGAACACGGCCGGCGTGGGCGTGATGAGAGTAACCGGCATCGGGGTTGGGGTAGGGGTAGGTGTGGGTGAAAGCCCCGTATCGTCATCATCATCATCATCTTGGCTCGGCACATTCACCGTCGTGACGTTCGACACGCGAGTAACTCCTTCCTGGAAGGCCAGCGTCGCTTCGTTACGAATGATGGCCGGCAACGGATCAGCGCTTTCGTTGACGCGAGCGCGAGCGGTGATGATCGAGTCTTCACCGGGTTCCATCACGTCTATCGTCACGGTGAAAACCCCGCCAGCGCCGTAAACAGCGTCGGTGACGCCGCGTGTAGCCGACACCCGCAACAGGTCCAACTCGGGCGCTAACTGGTCGCGCACCACCACGTTGGTAGCATTGGCGTTGCCATGGTTGCGCACGATGAGCACGATAGTGATCTCGTCGCCAACCTGGGCGCGGGCCGGGTCCATCTGCTTGGTGAGGCGCGGGTCCACAACAGTGACGAGCGGCACGTCCACGCTATCGGTCTGGGTCGGCGTTTCGTTGCTGCCAATAACCGCCGTGTTGGCGATGGTTATGTTGTACTGATCGAAGGGCACGATGCGGACCGCCGCCTCTGGGGTCGGCGTTGGGCTGCCGGTGATGACAAGAGTGGGCGTCACGGTAATGACCGGCGTTTCCGTCAGGGTCGGCGTAGGCGTGACCGTCAGATCAGGCGTCACGCTGATTGTGGCGGTCGGCGTGGCGGTAATGACCGGCGTGGGCGTGACCGTTGGCGTCTCAGGCGTGGGCAACAGGGTCGGCGTCGACTCGGGCGTGGGCGACTCGGCGACCGGGGTCGGTATGGGCGGATCGGCAGCAGGCACGGTCGGCGTGGGCGTCTCGACGACCAGGGTCGGGGAAAGCGTCTCAGTCGGTGTGGGTGTAAGCGTGTCAGTGACGGGCGCTCCCGTCGGCGTGGGAGTCAGCGTCGGTGTGGGTGTCTCCGTGAGCACAGCCGTCGGTGTCTCGGTCACCACTGCTTCGGTCGGCGTCTGGGCGTCGCCCGCCTCGATGGGCATGGGCGTGGGGGTGGGTGTCGCCGTGGGCGCAAGGGTCAGCGTGGCTGTGATCTGCCAGCGAAGTGACGCCGCCAAGCCCGGACCCCTGCGGCCGGCGGCCGATACCTCTACCGTGGGCGTCTCGGTGATGATTGGCGTCGCGACCGGCGTAGCCGTCGGCGGCTCAAAGGTGGGCGTTATTAGCGTTGAGGTTGCCGTCGGCACTGCCGTCGGAGATGGAGATGGGGTCGGAGACAGACTCGGCACGGGGCTGACCGTCACTTCCGACGTGGGCGTCTCACCCGGCGGCCCTGCGGCCGGCGTGGGCTCCACGGTCGGTGATGGCGTGATGGTAGGGGTGGACGTGAGCACAGGCGTGGGCGTAAGTGTCACCGCTGGCGTCGGGGTTGGAGTTGGACTCGGCAAGGGTGTGGGAGTCTCAGTGGGAGGCGGCACACCGGGAGTCGGCACCTCAGGCCCCAGTACTTGCCAACCCTGCGGTGTATAGCGCATGGCCAACTCACTGCTCCCCGTCCCAAGCACCACCGTCATGTTGATGCGCACCCGGAAGCTGAGGCACTGAGTAAGCCCGTCCGCCACAACCGTACCCACCAACCAGCGCAGCCCGGTTGTGCCGCTGATTGGCTCAACCGCGGCCCAGCCCGCGCCATTTTGGTACTCCACAGGCGGGTTGGTGCTGGCGCTACCGGTGATGTAGGTGGTGTTGACCGGGATGGCATCGGTGATGACCACGCCGGTGGCGTCCATAGTGCCGTCGTTGGAATAGCACAGGGTGTAGGTCAATATATCGCCCGGCACAGCCGGCACGCCACCGGACACCACCACCGATTTGGCCAGGCGCAGATCTGGCGCCAGGATGCTGGCTGTGGCCGTGTCGGTGTCGGTCACAGTGGTAGTATTGGTATCAACCCCGGTAACGGTCACCGCGTTGGTAGTGGTAGCCCCACCCGGCACATACCGGACACTGAAGGTGACCACCACCGTGCGCGCCATGCCGGGGGAGAAATCGCCGAAGGCGTTGGTCAGATCGTTCCAGATCAGGGTGCCGGCCGGCAGGGTAGAGTCAGGAGCCACGCTGGCGCTCTCATACTGCAGGTGGTTGGGATTGTAAGTGTCCCGCAGCGGCACCGTCAACAAGGTGGTGTCCCCTATGTTTTGGACATTCAGGTCGAAGACTATCGGGTCACCCTCCAGCACCGGCGAGGCTGTCACCCGGGTCTTGGTGATGACCAGGCTGGGATGGGTATCCAGGGTAACTTCCTCCTCATCTTCGTCGTTGGCGGAGTTGCCATCCCCATCCTCACCGCTGGCCTCCACGTGATTGACATAGGTGCCGGTCACTTCGGTGGTCGCGGTGATGCGGAAGGTGACGATCAAGCTGTCACCCGGGGCGACGGGTCCCAGGCCCCTCCAGATCAGGGTGGGAGGGGAGACCATGTCTGGCTCGCGCGGCGCTCCGTTCACGGTGGCGTGGGCGGCGTAATCAAAGGCAGCCGGCAGGGTATCGGTGATAGTGACGGTGATGGGCGTGCCTCCGACGTTGTCTACCAGGATAGTATAGGTCGTGACCTGGTAGGGGATAAGGATGCTGTCCTCGACCGTCTTATTGACCTCAAGCAGAGCCACCCGTACTTGATCGTCGTCTTTATCATCCTCGTCCGTGTCGCCGGGTGTGTGGTCGGTGTTGTCCGGCGGGATTGAGTTGCCCCCAGTATCCCTGCCGTTGACCGCACTGACCACGTTGGTGTAGACCCCCTGGGGCACGGTATCGCTGACCTGGGTACGATAGGTGAGGGTGAAGGCACCGTAGCCGGGCAGGGTCTGATTCAGGTCCCAGAAGAGATCCAAGCCAGCCATCGCGGGGTCGGCGATGGGCACGCCGCCGTTGAGGGAACTGCTACCCGGCTGGTAGAGGAAGTAAGTCGAGGGCAAGGTATCGCTGATGTCCACGCCATAGGCTACACCACTGCCCACGTTGCGAACGCTGACGATCCAGGTGACGGTGTCGCCCGCGCTGATCGTCGCCGGATCGACCGATTTCTCAACTACCAGCGCCGGCACCTCGACGTCCACATCGGCTGTATCGGTGTGGACATAGTCCTGACCATCCTCAGTGTAGGTCATTTGCAGATCGTTGACCAGACGGTCACCGTCATTAACGGCTGGGATATCCTGGATGACGGCATTAACCACGCCGTCGATCTGTACCGTGCCGGACAAGTCTCCCAGTTGCCAGACGATGGGTCCACTGGGATTAACGCCGCCCGGGACGCTGGTGGGCGTGTTGGAGATGACCTGGGTGCCGGGCGGGCCGTCGTGGCGGTAGGTCAGCACGGAGGATAGATAGCCCAGGCCGGTTGGCAAGGTATCAGTCAAGGTCAGGTTCTCGTAGAAAGCATCTATGTCAGCCAGGAAAGCGGTGAAGGTGAAGACCACCTGGCTGCCGATAGTGCCGGTTTGAATGGACGGGCCTTTGTCAAATGTCTCCACTAACGTGGTGTAGGCGGTATCCGAGCCGGAGGCAGTATCACAGCCGGAGGCACAGGCAGCCGTAGCGGTCACCACGTTCTGGTTGTCGCCGGAGTTGAGCACAACGGCGCTGAGCGTGGCCGTCCACACCCCACCTGCGGATATGTCACTGGGCGTCCAATTGATCATACTCCCGCCAATGGAAGGGCCTGCCCCGTCGGAGCCGCTGCTGGCCAGGATGGTGGCCGGGTCATAGCTACTGCCTACCACATCGGTAACTACCACGTTTTCGGCCATCCCGTCGCCGGTGTTGGCAACCTGGACGGTCCAGGTGATGCGCTGTCCCACGTCAGCCCACTGGGTGTTGGGTGTCTTGTCGACGTCCAGACTTGGGGTACGAACGACCAGGTTTCGCGTCCGGGTGACCGTCCAGGGTCCAGGATCGGCGCAAACAGGATGATTGTCGTACTGGATGCTGGCGATCACCGGTTGCCCATCAGCCACCGGACACGCACCGCCGGAAGCACCGCTGTTCCTGACTCTGAGCACCAGGGTAAAGGCGTAGGCACTCCCGCTGGTGCGGCCCGGGATTCTGTCCCAAAGGAAGCGAGGCGACGATGGATCAGTGAGAATCTGGGTGACTGTCAATCCAGAACTGACCAGGGAGTCGTAGACGTAGCCGCCGGGCAGGGAGACAGTGAGCGTATTGGAGTAGGCCGCCGCCCCCCGATTTCTGATGGTGATCGGGATCTCGCCCTCACAAGTCTCCAAAGGACCGGGGGAGAGCGCCAATCGTAGGTCAGGCCCGCTGCTCAAGTTGGCGGTGTCTATGGGCACCAAGTCGCTGGTGCAACCATCGTCATCGCAGCCGAAGGACAAGCGGGTGGAGTTAATGGTTGTAACCGCGCAGGCGTCGCTCGCCATGGCCACCGTGCCCGTGATAAAGAACTCCAGCGGGTCTGGTTGAGGCGGCATGTCGCCGATGTCCCAGGTGATAGTGCGCTGGGCGGCGGTAACCACTGGAGAAAAGGCCGGGGTGGCATCGGTATACTCAAAGTAAGCCGGCCATGTATCGGAAAGCACCACATTGTGCGCCACGTAGGAACGGTCCGAGTTATGATTATAGACCCTGATGCGCCACACCAGCGTCTCGCCCGGGGCGGCATAAACCGTTTCTCCAAAACTCCCCCCAATCACCTTTCCATCTTTGAGCACCTCCATATCCGGCGCTAGAGTGTGCAAGGTCTTCGCATTCTCGGTATAGCCCAGGTATTTGCCACACGGACCCAGGGCGTCGGCAGCGGCGAAGGACCGGGGTGAGTCGGGGGGGACGCATGAAGTGCGGACGGGCACAAAGATGCGCACCATATACATCGGGGGCAGCGCGTTGAACCAGGTGTAAACATCTGAGGTGGCCGAGGCGGCTCTCCAGACAAGCTGGGTCTGGTTGCCTACTGTCACGACGTCGGGCGTAAATGCGGTGGTAGAGGCAACCAGGTTGTCGCCTGGGTCGACGATGGTCACTGTTATCGGCACTCCAGGAACCGGGGCCAGTTCAATCAGCGTTTCTGTGATGTTTAGCTGATACAGGCTGACATCCGATGAGGCATTCTTAGTAGTGAAAACCACCTCTCCTATATCACACATGGGAAGATCGGCAGTTTCGCCGTTGTTGGTCAGCAAGTAGGGATCGGGAGTATCAAAATCGATGTGAGCCTGCTTCTGAGTACAGGTGGTGCCAAAACACTCCAGATGGGCCAGGATGTCAACCGACAGCGGGTCACACAAGATAGCCTCAGCGGTGACCGTGATCTCACGCTGTTCGTTGGGGGCCAGCTCGGAAATGGTAAACACGGTGTCGGCGCTGGGCGATCCGGTGATGGGCAGGCTGCCAGCCAGCGAAACAGTCCCCACCCCGGCGTCCGCCGTATAGCCATTGACCAACAGGCCGTATACGGTGTTGGTTACCACCACGTTGGTTGCCGTCAAGTTGCCGTTGTTGGTGACGAAGAACTTCCAGATCACCTCCTTCTCGCGCAGGGAATATCGGATGGGGGTGGCGAAGAGAAGTAGGCCCGGGGCGCGGTAAATGTGATCCCGGCTGGTGCCGTGCCCGTAGGGCAGGCCACAGCGACTCTGGAAGGTGATACCCGCCTCCCAGACAGATTCCTCGGTGCAATTCACATCTACCTCGAACCTGATCTCACCATTTCCGTCTATGTCGGCCGTGCTCGGAAGCACGAAAGTAATCATGCCCAAACCGCCACCGATGTCAGGGTTGGTCATCACACTGATGGGAGTGATACCCGCCAGCGAACCGGTGTAGGTGAAGTTGCGGGCCGAGATGATCTCGGCCGTCGAGGCAGTATAGGTAACCACGATGTGGTCGGTGAGCCGGCCTGGGGCATTGTCATTGACACTGATGATCACCGGGTTGGCCGTACAGCGATCCAGAATCTGGGGGGCCAGCTCCACCGACAGATCGCCCCGGCCAATGGTCAGGTTGAGCACCTGGTTAAAGGCATCATTGGCAGCGCATCCCTCCACGTCGCTGACGCCGGGTAGAAACAGTTGCGACCAATCAAAAAAGGTCTGGTCGACTTGGCCATCCAGAGCATCCTCCCGGATCTCCACTGTGTAAGCGATCAAAATGGTGAGGTTCTGGCTGGGTACGCCGGCCGCCTCCAGCGGGCTCAGGTCGACTACCAGTTGTCCGGTGCTCGTCACCGGGCTCACGTCGCCGGAGTAATCTGTTCCGTTGACCGTGACCGATAGGGAACCAGCTTGATAATCCAGGAAAGTTATACCCGACAGCGCGCCCTCACCAATGGGTGTCCCCAAAGCCTCGGTGAACACTGCCCCGGCCCAGGTGACGACCGTGGAACCCGTGATCTGATAGCTGTTGGAAATGACGAAACCGCCGCCGCAGGCCTCAAAGGAACCGCTACTGTGATTGCTGGCGGCCACACCTTCGTTATTAACAATGGCTGTTGGCACCTGCGCAGTCGGATTGAGGGGGGGACAGCCGGGACAGGTGGGGACGGCCAGTGCCTGAGCGTTGTTGTGAACGATCATGCTGGCGCCGCATTGGGTATCGGTCATCGACGCCTGCACCTGCACCGTCAGGGTCTCCGTAAAGCTAGCCGGCGAATCCGGCGGGTCGAAATCCCAACTCAGGGTCTGCCCGGCGACGTTTGTGGAACCCGTGCTGGCCGCAAGCGAGTCCAGCACAAATTCAGCCGGAAGCAGGTCGGTGATGTTGATGGTGCCGCTAATATTGGCCGGGTTCTGGCCGGACACGGTGATCTGATAGCTGAATGTCTGGCCGCTGGCCACCACACCGGGCCCGGTCTTCGAGATGCTCAAGGTGGGCGCTCCATCTTGGGCGTATTGGTAGGCCAGACTCACCGGGCTCCCGGTGAACGGCTCGCTGCTGCAGACGTCATTGTATAACGGAGTAAACGCTACATCACCATTTCCGGCGACACAAACCGAGGTCTTGGGACGGATTTGGAAGTTAAGCGTAACCGGCCCGCCAGCGCTTGCATCTGGAATGGTACCGGCCGGACTGCCGTCCGTGTAGCTGAAAAGACCATCTGCCGGGCTATACGTCCAACCACTGCTGACTGAGGAGGGAATCACCTCCAAGAAACTGTCACTCTCAAAGGTCGAGTCCAGGCGGAAATTCGCCGCCGGACCACCTGCGTTGTTCACCGTTATGGCCACGCTGCGGGTGAGGGTATCGCAGTAGGGGAAGAGGATGGGCGAAGACACCTGAATGCTTATGTTTGGCACCCCTGGCGTGAACAAGATACTGGTCGTGGATGAGACAGGGTTAGTAGCTGTGGCGTCGCCCACCAAATTGCCACAGGGCCAGGCAGCCTGGGCCACGTTGGTGAAATTACAGGCTTCCACCGTGCCGACCACAGTGAAGGTCCGCTCCTCATTCACGTCCAGTACCGGAATGGTGACGGAGGGATTCAGGTCCCCACCGGGCTGGGACAGGTTAACCCCGCCGGTATCAGTGACGACGGCGTTGTACATCTTACCCAAACCGGTGTTCTGGACGGTGACAATCCACGTGATCGGCTGGCCGAAATCTGGTGTGCCCAGGTGTTGCAGAGCTGGTTCCTTTTTGATCACCAAGTTGCCCAGGCCAGTGGTGATGTTCAAACCGGCGTCATTGAGTTCAGTGGGCAAGGCTGGGGGTGGGTCGGCGTTGTAGTGGATGCCAACCCGCATTTGTTGCCCGGACTGGGCATCGCACGCAGCTCGCAGCCTGTAACTGAGCGTGATGACCTGGCCTGGGGCTAGATTGAAGGTAGTAACAGGTGTCCATTGAATGGTAGTTGCACCGAGCAAGACGCTCACGGGAACCGGGCCCGCGTCGGAAATCAGTTGATCGCCACCGTCGTGGATGAAGAAAGAGGGATGGGTAGCCGTTAAGTAAACGCCGTACGCGGTAAGCGCCGAGGTATTGCGAATGACGGCGGTGTAGAGTTCGCCGGAGCCAGGCGGGCTGCCCAAGCTGGCCACATCGGGGCCAGTCACCGTCACGCTCAAGTCAGACAGCGGGATGTCCCGCGCCAGGGGTCCGGCTGAGGGAGAGGCTGGCGGTGTAGATGGAGGTTGGCCGTGACTGGTAAACCAACCGGGTAATGCACTTTCCCTGGCCACGACCCTGCCTGCGTCAGATTCGTCTGCAGCCGAGTACCATTCCGGCAGCACCTTTGAGGCTCGCCTGGCCAGGGATAAATCTGGCAGTGGGAGGACGTCTGTCCCGCTCCCACTCGAAAACCAACCTGGTAGCACGCTGGTACCAGGGGATGCTGTGTCTTTTATGCCCGCTGTTGCCTGTTCCAGAGTGTAGTCTCGCCCTGGCTCAAACAAAGGCAGGGCCGCTGGCTTGAAATGAGTCAGGCCAGGGACAGGGTCCTGGGCCGGACTTGGCACAGCGACGGCTGGCGCTTTCAACCAGGTAGAGCCTAAGTCATCTCTGAAGGCCAGAGGTTCCGACGAGCGATGCTGAACCTCCTCAGCCGACGATGGGGAATCAAAATGGGCGTACGCGGGCGCATAGGTTGGCAGCAAACTGACGAACAAGGCCAGTAAGCCAACCAGGGAACTGACCTTATGCCTGATCTTCACCAACTACTCCTCCCTTACCTCGCCGAATCGTATCTTCTCAATATCTCGGGGTAAGGGCAGGTCTTGCGCCTGCCTAAGCGGGCAACCGCAAGGGTTTGCCCCTACTTTTTGAGAAGATACGCCGAATCTGATCGCGGAGATCGCGCGCTTACGGAGCCCTGTGGATCGCCCAATCGAAAAGCGAAACGTGACTACCGTCGGATTGCTGAGCATTCTCCAACCAATTCTAACATTCACTACCGGACACTACCCAAAATTAGGCAACATGTCAGACCCAGTTGAGCCGAAGCGAGCATCCTGAGCGTGTCGAAGGGCACTCGCGGAGGCTCCTTCGACACGCTCAGGATGCCTCCGCTCGCTTAGGTGAAAAAGTGTCCGATAGTGAATTCTAACACAGCCAGGATTGAAATGCTGTAAGAGAAGCGTAAATTCTGCGTAAATATAGCGCAAAGGTTGCCATTGTCTTTTCCCCCTTGTTTGTGTGGCTGCAAGTCAACTGCCTGTTCGGCACCACCGGAGTGCACACCATTTTCGGATCGACACGGAATCGGCCTGGAACCTATAGCTAGAATTGAGCAATCTCATAACAATTATAAGTCCAAAGACGGCCGCAAAAGGTATCAGCAAGATATTGGGTATTGGGTATTGGTGATTGGAGGTAGAGTTAAGCCTCTTGCTGTAGCCGTCCTCGTAGGAGCTGTGCTTGCGGAAGTGTTCTGGATTTTTGTCAGACCCGAAGGGTCTCGTGTAGAGGGTTCCTTTTCAGGAGAGGCGGGGCATTGAATGGAAAGGGCTTCTCACTTGGAAGGGGCAAGGAAGGGTGGTGTCGTGGCAAGTGACACAGTTTCACTCATCACTGGGGGGCAGGTTCTCCAGAATCGTCTGAGCGCTGGGCCGATCGCTGGCGTTCTGGCCTATATACGACCAGACAACTCGACCCGACGTGTCAATGATGAAGACGGCTGGGGTGGCAACGCCATCGCCGAGTAGATCATATACTCCATATGCGTCGGCTACGGCGTGATCGGGGTCGGCCAGGATGGGGAAGACAGCGCCGGTCACCTGGGCCATGCGTTGTGCACCGGCCAAGTCGTGCACGGCCAGTGCGATGACCTCGGTCTCACGTTCCTGAAAGCTCTGGTAGCGACTTTGCAGATCCACGATCTGCGCACGGCAAGGGCCTCAGGTCTGTCCCCGGTAAAAGACGAGCACCACATCCGACTCGTTTCGGTAATGGCTCAGGGTGACCGATATCCCTTGGGCGCTGTCTAAAGTGAAGTCAGAGGCCACCGCGGCTTCTCCCTCCGAGACTTCGGGCTGGGAGTCTGTCGCTTCCAGCAGGGGAGCCAGGTAACGGTCGATATCAGCCTCGGTCAATGGCCCCACGTGACGGGCACTGACTACCCCATCCGGGGAGAGGAAGAACGTGGTGGGGATGCCTCGCACTTGGTAGAGCCTGTCACTGACAGTTCCATCGCTGTCCAACAAGATAGGGAAAGTTAGCCCGAATTGAGAGACATAGTTGGCCACGCTGTCGCCCGACTCTTTGACATCCACACCCAAAAAAGCCACCCGGTCCCCATAGCGTTCGTAAGCAGCTTGGAGGGCCGGTAGCTCAGCACGACAGGGAGGACACCAGGTGGCCCAGAAGTTAATCAATACCGCTTGCCCGCGCAGGTCGCCCAAGCTGGTTGTTTGGGCATCGAGGGTGGTCAGAGAAAAATCGGGAGCGAAGGCTCCGGGCTGAGGCGCTGTGGGAAGATCCTCCAAGGCCACGGCAACAGGAGTGGCGGATTCGGTCGGGACGGCTGTTTCGGCTGGTGGGGACTCTACGCCAGACGTATCACGGGCAGCTTCAAGCGGCTGATACAGGCCAACCTCCGTTGTCTCACGAACCTGAGCCAGCCACGTGTCAAAGTCAGGATGGCGTTGGGATACATCCCCGATGGCTTGCTCAACTAGGATCAGCCGTGCTACCCGCTCTACCAAGTGGTGGCGGTCCAAGCCAGCCTCCATCAGGGCCGCCACCACTTCATCGTCGCTCAGATCCCAGCCAGCCTCCAGGCCAGCGATGCGGGTCTCCACCTCGGGTAAAGCGATGGTTGCCTTTCCCAGGCCCGCCTCCTGCAGCAGGAGAATCTCGTCGATCAAACGGTCGAGGGTATCTTCGGCGCTGGGAATCGGCTGGCCGGTCAGGTGGCTCATCACCTGGTCGAGACGGGTGGCAGTTTGCCAGGCAGCGTACGTGACCGGCACATCCCCCACCATAGCCACAATCGGCTCTGGAGTCTCATTTGCGGTGGGCGGCTGGTCAGCAGCGGCCTCTAGCAATGGGGTGGGAGTAGGACCATCAGAGACCACATCGGACGCCGTCCGGGTGGAATCAGTCGCCGACGCTGGGGCACTGGCCGGGGTAGGACGGCGCGACATAAGAAAAAGCAGGCCGCCAGTAGCAGCCAACCCTACGAGTGCAATTCCCAGCAGTCTAAGAACAGACCGTTTCACTCCGAAGCCGTCCATTGGTGATTGCCACGCCGCCTGGCACAAGACAGGCAGCATTCCTCCTGTCAGAAGAACAACGTAACTGTACTACAGTTCAATTTGGATCGCAACTCGTCACTGTGGACTTGCCTAAATCGAGACGCTTCAGTACTATTGTCTCGTTTGAAAACACAGGTACTCTGTCCAGGAGAAATCAGCGATGGAAATGACACAGGGCTCCTCACAGTTACTAACCCAGGCAAAAACTGTCACCGATTTCGAGATTTCGCTCGAGGTCGAACACGTTTTGGAGGGGCAGGGCATCCCGCCCTCTCGGGCCTCGGCGACGCTGCTGGCGGCAGCACAAGACGTGATCGATGATGCCCGGAGGCTATTGGCTCCGGCCGCATTATACATCGTTCTGCCAGTGCGCCAATTCGAACACCAGCAGATCACTCTGGAAAATGGGGCGAGCTTCAGCGGCTCGCTCATGGCCCGAGCGCTGGCCGGGGCGACCGAGGTGGCACTGGCGGTGTGCACCATTGGACCGGCGCTCGAGGAACGCATGGCGGCCCTTTTCGCGGAGGGCGATGCGGTGCGAGCCCTGGCGCTGGAAGGCGCGGGCATCGCCGCCATCCGCCAAGTAGCCAACACAGCGAGCGTGCAAATATGCGACGCGGCCACGGCGCGCGGATTGAACGTCGGGATGCGCGCCAGTCCAGGCCAGGAAGGTTGGGCCATCCAACAACAACGCGTGGTGTTCGGTTTGATTCCCGCCGACGAAATCGGCGTGCGGCTAACCTCAAGCTGCCTCATGTTGCCCCGCAAGTCGGTGTCATTCGCAATGGGACTGGGGCCGGAGATGCGAGCCGACGCAGTGCCGTGTGACTTCTGCTCCAAACGTGAGCGTTGCGACTGGAATCGCGCAAAAGCGTCGTAGAGAAGGAGAACTGTTTATGCCCCAGACGAGCGCTATCCAAGATTATTTGAATGATTTACGGGGACAGATAACGGGCGAACTGCGCACCGACACTTATAGCCGGATACTTTACAGCACGGATGCCAGCATTTACCAAGTGATGCCTCATGGCGTCCTCATCCCCAAGTCGATGGAAGATGTGCACGCGGCGGTGGAACTGGCCGCCCAATACCGCGTCCCCATCCTGCCCCGCACCGGAGGCAGCAGCATTGGTGGCCAGGCCATCAACGAGGCGCTTATCATCGACATGAGCCGCCACCTGGATCAGATTCTGGAGGTCAACACTGAGGAGAGTTGGGCCCGCGTGCAACCCGGCGTGGTGCTGGATGAACTCAATCTCCATCTCAGGCCGATGGGGTTAAAATTCGGACCCGATCCGGCCAGCAGCGAGCGCGCGGCGATGGGGGGCGTAGTGGGCAATAACGCCACCGGCTCCCACTCCATCTTATATGGCATGGCCGCGGATCACATGCTGGAAACCAACGTGATACTAAGCGATGGGAGCCGGGCCAGCTTTGGCCCGGTGGAGGCGGACGAGCTGGAGCAATATCAAAAGCGGGAAGGTCTGGAGGGAGAGATATACCGACGCATATGGGAGATCACCCAGGCCAACGCAGAGGCGATTCGAACGGGCACGCCACACCACTGGCGACGCAGCGGCGGTTATAACCTGGACCGCTTCGTCGAAGGTCCGTCGTTTAACTATGCGCAAGACCCGCGCTTCAACCTGGCGAAGTTGGTATGTGGCTCGGAGGGTACCCTGGCGGTGATGACGGACATCAAATTAAACCTGGTGCCGCTTCCGGCCAAGACGGCCCTGGCCGTGGTCCATTTCGATAGTCTGTACGAGGCACTGACGGCCACGCCGGTTATCTTGGAAGTTGAACCATCCAGTGTAGAGCTTCTGGACAACTTGGGTCTGACTATGTGTCGCCAGGTGCCGGAATACGGGCGTCTGCTGACCTCCTTCATTGAGGGCGAGCCTTACTGTATCTTGATCACGGAATTCTATGGCGAGAGCGAGGCCGAACTGGAAGCCAAAATCGAGCGGCTGAAAACCCACCTCGAAAGAAAAAAGGTGGGGTGCACCGGGGTGGTGCCGGCTATCAGTCCCCAACTGCAAGCCAACGTGTGGAAGGTGCGCAAAGTAGGGCTGGGACTACTGATGAGTATCAAGGGAGACTACAAACCCATCGCCCTTATCGAAGACGCCGCCGTGCCGGTGGAACACCTGGCCGAATACATCACCCGCATCGAAAGATTCTGCGACGATCTGGGCACCAAAGTGGCCTATTACGCTCACGCCAGCTCGGGCTGCCTTCACATCCGCCCGCTCATCAACCCCAAATTGGCGAGCGAGGTGGAAAAACTGCCGGCGATCGGCACCTATTCGGCACAACTCTTGAGCGAGTATGGGGGCGTGCTCTCCAGCGAACACGGCGACGGTCGCTCGCGTAGCTGGTTGAACGAGCGCTTCTTTGGGCAAGAGCTGTACACGCTGTTCAAAGAGACAAAGCACACCTTCGACCCCCACAACATCCTCAACCCCGGCAACATCGTGGATGCTGGATCGATGACGGAAAACCTGCGCTACGGGGCCGAATATAACGTCATCCGGGTGAAGGAACATCTCGATTTCAGCGAAGACCAGGGGTTTCACCGGGCGGTGGAGATGTGCAACGGGGCTGGAGTGTGTCGCAAAAAGACGACCGGCACCATGTGCCCCAGTTTCATGGTCACTCGCGAGGAGGAACACAGCACGCGGGGCCGGGCCAACGCGCTGCGCAGCGCCCTATCTGGCACGCTGCCACCCGAGGAGTTGACCAGCGAGCGTATGTACGAAGTGATGGACCTGTGCGTCCAGTGCAAAGCGTGCAAGGCCGAATGTCCGTCATCGGTGGACATGGCCAAGATCAAGTTTGAGTTTCTATCCCAGTATTACGAAAAGCATAGCGTATCACTTCGCACCCGCATCTTTGCGGACATCGCCGTCTGGAGCCGCATCAGCAGCGGCGCGCTGGCCCCACTGGTCAACTGGATTATGAGTACCGACCTGGTTCGATGGGGGCTGGAGCGTTTCGTGGGCATCACGCGCCAACGCACGCTGCCGGAGTTCGCCCGCCAGCCCTTCACGCATTGGTTCCGGCATAGACAAAACAGCAACCCCTCGCCATCACAAAACCCGGACGCGCGGCGAAAGGTGGTGTTGTTCAACGACACCTTCAACAATTACAATTATCCCCAGGTGGCGATTGCGGCCACCGAGGTGCTGGAAGCAGCCGGGTTCGAGGTGCTTCTGTCCGGTCACAAGTGTTGTGGCCGCCCTATGATCTCCAAGGGACTGGTGAAGAAAGCCCGCCGGGCGGCCAGGGACACGGTTGATTGTCTGGCCCCCTTCGCCGAGCAGGGCATCCCCATCGTGGGGCTGGAACCGAGTTGCCTGCTTTCGGTACGGGATGAATACTTTTACCTGTTGCCGGGCGATCCGCGCGTCAAGACGATTGCGGAGCATTGTTACACGTTTGAGGAGTTCATCGCCAAGTTGGCGGACGAGGGAGAACTGGAGTTGGACTTTCGCGACGAGGCGCGCCACGTCTTGCTGCACGGGCACTGCCACCAAAAATCGCTGGTGGGAACCAATCCCAGCAAACGGACACTCACGCTGCCGCCCGGCTATAACGTGACCGAGGTGGACTCCGGCTGTTGTGGGATGGCCGGTGCCTTTGGTTACGAGGTTGAACACTACGACATCTCGATGGCGATGGCCGAGCGGTGTTTGCTGCCGGCGGTGCGCGAACAGAGCGAAGACACCCTCATCGCCGTCGCCGGTGCCAGTTGTCGCCAGCAGATCAAGCACGGCACCGGGCGGCAGGCCCTGCATCCGGCCGAGATTCTGAGAGGGGCGCTGAAATAGACGGTTTGTTTGCCCACAACGGCCCCTGCGGTGTATAATGCAGGCGGCACGGGGAAGTGTCGGAATTGGCAGACGAGCGTGATTTAGGATCACGTGCCGCGAGGCGTGGGGGTTCGAATCCCCCCTTCCCCACTGTACATTGAGTTTCGTCTTCCTCGCCAAAGCCGCCTGCAAACACAACTTGACACCAACAGTTAGGAACGGGCTTCAACCCGCAAACTCAGGCTGGTCCATCCCCTTGATCCCCAGTTTTACCCGGAACAAGTCACCTGCCAATGGTTGCTCTTTTCTCGCCTCTTCGTCCAGAGTAGTCCAGGCGGTGCTGATGTACAGCTCGTCCAAGTTGTCCCCACCAAACGCGCAACTGGTCACATTGGCCACCGGAAGCCGGATCTCACGTTCCACTTTCCCAGTAGGGTCATAGCGAGTTACTTTCCATCCCCCCCAATGAGTGCTCCAAAGGAAACCCTCGCTGTCAACCGTATGACCGTCTGGAAACCCCTCTTCTTCGGGGACGTGAACGAAGGGCCGACGGTTGCTGATTGTTCCTGTTTCCGCATCATAGTCAAAAGCAAGGATCACCCGGCGAAATGTATCGGTAAAATACATCGTTCTGTGATCCGGGCTCCAGGCCGTGCCGTTGGATACAGTAATCCCTGTTTCCATCCTATGAATGGAACCGTCCGGGTCCAGGCGGTAGAGACATCCATCCGGGATGGTCGAGTCTTCGTCGTTCATAGTCCCTGCCCAGAAAGACCCACGAGTATCGACAGCGCCATCGTTGAAGCGGATGTGTGGCCTATCAGCTTCGGGATTGCCGATGAAGTCAAGCTTCCGAGTATCGGGATCCCAGAAGGCGAAACCTTTATCGGTGCCCGCTACGAAACCACCGGAGGCACGTGGCACGAGCACGGTTACCCGTGCACTAACTTCAAAAGCTTCGTGTTCACCCGTCGCGGGATAGAAGCGGTAAATGAGCTGGTTTGGAATGTCAACCCAGTATAAGGCACGCTCGGCTCGGCTCCAGACAGGGCCCTCCCCCAACTCATTTTGCACCGCCAGGACATGGTCCACTTCACTCATAATGACATCTCCTTTCAATGGTTTGACTTTACACACAATCAATCGCCGGTCACATCGCCCCACTCGGCGTCCAGGGTTTCGAGAGGCAGCGATGTCTTGGCCATGGCCCCGCCATCAATGGTCATCACGTGACCGACCATATAGGCGCTGTCCTCAGATGCCAAATAGACGCAGGCTTTGGCGACTTCGACCGGTTGGCCGAGGCGCTGGCAAGGCACACCCATTTGCCTGGCTACATCATCGGGATCAAAGTTGCGGATCTGCTGATAGTGGCTCTCGACCACGATCCAACCCGGGGCGATGCCGTTCACCCGGATGCCCAGCGGGGCCAGCTCAACTGCCAACTCGCGTGTCCAGGCCCATATGGCCCCTTTGGTCCCGTCGTAGACGGAGTGATACGCGAAGCCAGCGCATCCGTGGATGGACGTCATGTTGATGATGACCCCCTTATTTTCCTGGTCTACCATGTATTTAGCAGCCCGCTGGGCACAGAAGAACTCACCGCGCACGTTGACATGGTAGAGCAGGTCAAACTCCTCAGGTGTAACCTCCAAGAAGTTGTGGGAAATGGTGATACCCGCGTTGTTCATCAGGATATCAATGCCGCCCAGGAACTGGACCGCTTGATCCACCAAATCAGAGCAGGCCTGGACCTGGCTCAGGTCTGCCTTAAAGACAGTCGCTCGCCGGCCCATGGCTTGAATTTCCTCGACGGCGCTATGCGCACCCCTGGCACTCCTCGAATAGTGGAGCACGACGTCAGCCCCTTCGCGGGCGAACTCCAAGGCAATTTCTCGTCCCAGGCCGGTCCCTGATCCTGTGACCAGGGCGCGTCGCCCTTCCAACTTCCCGTTACTTGGCATGGTTCTACCTCCTAAGGATCGGGAACAAAATAACTTCCTCAAATTCAAGCGAAATATTAGCGAAGCTTTGCCTCAAACCGCCCAGTTGATGGCTCACGGATGATCACAGATTTACACGGATAGGATAACAATTTGAAATATCTGTGTTCATCCGTGAGCATCTGTGAGCTAAACTCTTGTTTCTCAAACACTCACCCAGGGCCTCATTTCGCGTCAGAAGATGCCAGGGCCGAGGGATTCACGACTGAATCCGGTACCCGGCCTTGGAGCAAGTCGGCCACGGCACGAGCAGCCTTCACCTTCACATCACGCATGGCATCCTCGGAGTACCAGGCGGCGTGTGAGGAGAGCACCACATTCCCCAGAGTGCGCAACGGGTTGTCAGGCGAGAATGGCTCATTCTCATAAACGTCAAGGCCCGCGCCAGCCAGTCGTCCATCTCGCAAAGCATCAACCAGGGCTGCCTCGTCAATCACCGAGCCGCGTGAGGTATTGATAATGGCCGCTGACGGTTTCATCAGCGCCAGTCTGTCCGCGTTTATCAAGTGCCGGGTGCTATCAAGAAGCGGGACGTGCAATGTCAGGTAATCCACTTCAGCCAACATCTCCTCCAATGACAACACAGTGATGCCTAAAGCCGCCGCCCCCTCAGCACTGACAGCCGGATCAGGTGCGGAGAGAACGTGCATCCCGAATGTCTGAGCCCGTTTCGCTACACGTCGCCCGATCTGGCCCAGCCCAATAATGCCCAGAACCTGTTTGCTCAAGCGATACATTGGGCCGGCAACTCTAAGTGTATCCCAGTGCCCCTCTTTGACGGCACGTCCGTCCCTAACTGCGCGGTCCAAGTTCACGAGCTTACGCGCGAGGACCAGCAACAGGGCCATTGTGTGATCAGCGACCTCGTCAAGACAAAAATCGGGTACGTTAGTCACCACCACGCCGCGCTGTGTGGCAGCCTGGATGTCTATCACATCCAGGCCAATGCCATAGCGCGACACAATCCGACATCTCGGGAGCGCGTCCAGCACCCGGGCCGTAATACGTGAATAACCGACAATCAGACCATCGGCGTCGGTAGCTGCCTCAATTACGTCCTCTTCATTCTGGCAGTTGTGTAGTTCCACCTGGGCGCCGATTGCACCCAGTATCTCGATTTCAGGGTCAATGTAATCGTGCTCGCAATCCGTGATGACCACTTTGAAGACAGGCTCTTCAGTCATAGCATCTCTCCCGTGTAGGCACCTCTAGTCCATAAGTCTGGCCCGGCGCAAGAAGTCCATAACTGCCGCCGCACGCACCGGCAGGCTGTTGGAGCTAAAATCTCCAAAGACCCAATACCCCTGGTAACCAATATCAAGGGTGGTACGCAAGATCAGCCCCAGGTCCATGTGGCCTGTCCCGAACAATCCCCGGTGATTCTCGCAGACGTGAACGTGTCCCAATCGCTCCGCAACAAGCCGCACAGGTCCATCCAGGGACGACTCTTCAATATTGATGTGGAAAGTATCCAGCATAATGGTCAGTGCGGGAGACCCAACCCGGTCAATCAGTTCCAATACCTCGGCTGTGGTGTGGTTATGCCCCACCTCAAAGCGGTTGACTGGCTCTAATACCAGACGGACGCGCTTGGGCTCAGCATACTGGCTCACATGGCGCAGGCACTCGACAGTGCGGGCGTTGGCCGTCTCCCGATCTGGTTCGTCGCTTTTGAAACCTTGCATCTGGCCGATGACGATCACCGCCTCGAAGCGCGCCGCCAGATCAACATGTGCCTTCAGTCGCTCGACGGTGCGCACCCGGACCGAGGCATCGGGACTGGTGAGACACAACCCCTCATTAAAGTACGAGGCACCGGTAGCAACACTGCACACATCCAGGCCACGCTCTGCCATTGTCTTCTCCAGCCGATCAGCGTCCAAGTCGGCCGGATCCGCCAGACTGATCTCGATGCCGTCGTAGCCCAATTCGGCCAGGGTGTTGAGGTCCTGGTCAAAGGCTGTCCACGACGGATAGTTAAGAGGTGCATTGGTCATAAATCCGATCTTAGGCATTTTTTCCTCTCTTGGGCATTCTAATTTTTCAGGAGCCGCTCGGCTTCACGCACTGCTTTGACTGCGTCGGGGGCATAACCCTCAGCGCCGATCTGGTTGGCAAACTCGCGGCTGATAGGTGCGCCGCCGACCATGACTCGCACGTGATCCTTCAGGCCCCCCTCGGTGAGCGCATCAATGACCTCGGCCATATTGGTCATAGTGGTGGTGAGCAAAGCCGACATAGCGACGATCTTGGCGTTGGTTTCGCGGGCCTTATTCACAAAGTTAACTGCCGGCTGATCAACGCCGATGTCGTGCACGGTAAAACCGGCAGCCTCCAGCAAAGTCTTGACGATGTTTTTGCCAATGTCATGCAAATCGCCTTCAACGGTGCCGATCACCACAGTCCCTTTACCCTGGCCTTCACTTTCATCCTTCAACAGAGGGGCCAAGACAGCCATGCCCTCCTTCATCGTAGCGCCTGCCATCACCAACTGAGGCAAGAAGAACTCGCCAGCTTCATACAATCGTCCTACCTCGGCCATTCCCTCTGCCATACCCAGAGTAACGATCATAAAGGGGGCCAGTTCTGCGCCCAGCGCCGCTTGCACGGCCTCTCTCAGTCCCTCCTCGTCAAAGTCGATCAGCCGCTTCTGCACCTTCTCGATGGCGGCCTCCTGGCTGGTGGATAGTTCGGGGCGGGTCTCCTTCTCTACTTCGGCAGGTTCGGTCACCGGGAAGACAGTTTCAGCCGGTTGAGGCAAGATTGGCTCGCCGGCCAGCTTCTTGCGCACGCACTCGCGGGTGATGGCCACAATACGATTGGCGGTCTCGAAGGGATCCCAGTCAACCGGGATGTAACCACCTTCCGCGTCCATACCCATTGTGTCAATGACAAATGGAGCCAGGATGATGCCCTGGAAATCGTCTATCGCAGCAAACAAGTGGGTGTAGTAGTTCTCTACGTCCACAGCAGAACCATCCTGGATCTGCAATGTCACCCGGTCCCCCAATCGCTGTTTAAGCGTGGCGAACGCCTTAAAATCACCGATGGGCGAGTTGTTGACCACGCACAGATTTTCGATTTGCAGTAGATTATCGATATGGTGCACACCGTTCCCGCAGAAGTGCACACTGCCGCCTCCGAAGACCTTGAAGATACGCGAGACGTAGGGCACCACGAACTCTCGATAAAGCCCGGCATCCAGCAGGACCAGGTCATCGTCCGACTCCCAAATGCCAACGCCTGTTGGCGACCAAACCCCTTGCAGACCGTTGCTTCGATCCAGTGGTTCGCCGATGTGCTTCTTCTGCACTTTCACCCATTCAATAAAGGCCTCAGTCACCAGATCAAAGAGTTCGTGAACCATCTTGGGCTCTTTGTACATCCACTCATAAAGCTGAGCTTGTCCGCACATCAGCCCCAGCGTGTCCAGAGGCCCCTGCATATCGGTCAGACCGGGGGGCAAGTCGCTATTGGCGCGGGCGTAGTCAATTGCGTCAAGCACCTGGGGCATCCAGCCGTCTTCGTATGGATCGGGCATCTTGAGCCGAGCGGCATCGGCGGGCGAAGTGACGCAGGGAGCAGCCACCGCCGGGTCATTTCCCGGGCCGGGCTGGAGTTTGATCTGGCAGCCAAAGCCTGAGGCCAACACGCCGGTGCCAAACCAGGGCATGAAATACGGCACATAGTCATCACTGACCCTTGCCAGGTGCTTTTCGTAGCCACTGGCCTGGTACTCGACCATACTAGCCGGGTTTGTAAAGTAGTCTTCCGGCACACCCTGATTGCCAAAGGCAAAGTAACAGGGGGTGTTGATCATGATGGGCACATCCTCAGGCGAGTTGACCTCGGCCAGATTAAAGGCCCGCTCGATCTTGGCCTGATGCTCGGAGAGATCGAACCCGCGCCACTCGGTGAACTGGCTCATCACTACACCTCACTCATCTTACCTATCAAACAACTAAGGAAGTTCCAGAATTTAAATCATCCCAAAAATCACGAGTATGACGGTGAAATCAATGAAACTTGGGACAACTATTTTTCTGGAACGGCCTGATACTTGCCGTACTCTTGGACCATGTCCCACATAGTCATAAAGTTCTCGGGGGGAACGTTGGCCTGGGTATTGTGCACGGTGCCAAAGACGAAGCCGCCTCCGGGAGCCAGGGCATCGACGCTACGCTTCACGTCGTCACGCACCTCCTGGGGGGTACCGGTGCCAAAGACACGTTGGGTGTCAACGCCGCCGCCCCAGAAGACGACATCTTTGCCAAATTCCCGCTTCAGCTCGACTAGATCCATACCGGCAGCGCTCTTTTGAACCGGGTTGAGGATGTCGATACCCGACTCAATCAGATCACCGATCAGGGGGCGGATCGCGCCGCAGGTGTGGAAGAATATCTTGACGGGTGCCTGTTGCTTGATAAATGAGAAAAGTCTGGTGTGGCGCGGTTTGATGTATTGGCGATAGGCATCGGGAGAGATTAACAAGCGGTCCTGACCGGCCATGTCATCGGCTTCCATGACCACGTCGACGTACTCGCCCGCTGCACTCAAGGCTCGCTCCCAATAGGCCATCTTCAACTCAACGACTTTGTCCATGAGGTATTCAGCCAGGCCTGGGTTGAGGTGAAAATCCATATAATATGGCACGAAACCGCGCAGCCAGGAGTGCATCTCGGTGACGCCAGCACATAGACCACCCAGGATCACTACCTTTCCTTGATCATGCACGGCCCTGGCCCGCTCCGTAAGTCCCTCAAAGCGATGAGGATCGGTGGGATCGGGCCAGACGTAATCTTTGACATCGTCAGTTGTCTCAGCTTCAGCCATTGGATGACGGTACATATCGTAGTAAAAGCCGCCTTCTTTGGGCATACGCCAATCGATGCCCCACTCATCGGTATAGGCGGTGTAATTCCCCTCGTCACGGAACTCCAGATTGTAGATGGCCGAAGAGCGCGGGGCCACGTTACGACAATCGGTATGTAATCGTTCGGCGACGTCCTCGTCAATGACGGCTAACTGCTGAATCACATCTTCAATTCGGACCTCAAGCGTGGGCAGACCCAGGTACTGTCGCAATTTCTTGTATGCGGTGATGTGGATTCCGGTGGCACCGGTTCCCCCCAGATCAAAGGGGATCTGGTCAGGCTCCTGGTGATTCAACGCCGCTAGAACACGTTCACGAGAATTCATCGGCTATCCTCCCTTAGTGTATAACCATCGCGCCAAAATTCCCTGGCGGTATCGAACAGCGTCACAGCATTGGCGTGTGGTACATCGGGTTTTATATGGTGATCAGGACCACAGATGTACCCACCGTTTTTTCCCAGGGGCTCAATACATTGTATCACTTCAGATCGTACTTCTTCTGGCGTCATAAAAGGTAGCCGCTGCGTATTAATGCCTCCAAAGAAAGTTATATGCTTGCCATATTCCTGCTTGAGCTTTTCTGGAGAAATGGATAAGGTGTGCAATTGCACTGTCTCCCACACGTCCATGCCGACGTCAATCAAATCGGGCAGCACCGCGGTTATGTCGCCGCAAGAGTGAAACCAGACGAACTTGCCTGCCCTTTTGCCGATGTCAAACAATTTTGCGTACCTGGGTTTCAGATACTTACGCCACAATTTAGGGTTGATCATCATCCCCCGTTGTGTGGCAAAGTCGTCGGCTAGATAAAGGATATGCAGATCGTCACCCAGCGCATCTACCATGCGCTGGACGTACTCGGCGGTGAAGTTGAACACTTGCTCAAGGGTGGCTTCAAATAGCAGTGGATTGGTCATCATAATGACCAGCGCCTGTTCCGCGCCGTACAAATCCATCACCTGGTTTAAGATCGGTTTCCAGTATGGCCCGCGAATGGCATAGTCAGGGGCAAAGCGGTGTGCCATCCTTGCAGCCCACTCATAGTCGTAGTGGTCCGGGTTGGGCCACGGATAGACTTTGATATCGGTCACACTACTATCAGCCGATAATGGAAAATAACGGTGAGTTGCGTAGTGGGGAGCATTTGGAGTTCCCCATTCGGTGAACTCCATCACCGAACCCGGCTCGTGATCCAGAAAGGGCACAAGATAAACACACTCGGCCCGTGCCGTGAATTCGGCAGCGCCATCCGCAGGATTATCCGGGGTGCCGATGTAAGGCGCCAGGATGACGCGCCCGTCCGTGCCCAGCCTGTCTAACACGGTCCTACGTTCTATTTCAAGGAAGTCAGCGATCTCAAACTGCGTCTCAATGGCAATCGCATCCACCGAGATCCGATCAGGTATTTCGTGGCGGATGGTGGCCAGTTGTCGCTCGCGTGAGTTCATGAATATGTCTCCGTCACAGGCGGACTACAGGGCAATAAATCTAGCAGCCGGGCACTGGTTGGCAAGATAAGGCCTCCTGGGGATAGGAGGCGACGCGGCAATTACCCCAGGAGGTCTATCTCCCACGCATCTAGAATAATGCTTTAGAGTTGAAATGTCTTACCCAGCCGGTGGACGAGATTACTCTGGCTTTTCGTGATAGAAGTAGTCGACGTTTTCTGGCGTGCAGAACATCACACCCGTGTCGGTGAGCGGCGGGACCTGGGCCGGCAACGTAGACATAGCCTCCTGTGGTGCGCCAGGGAAGGCTCCGCCTATCCAGTTGCCCTTCACGTGATTGTACATATAGAGCGTGGCCAGGTACAGCTCCAAGAAATTGCGCTGCACAGCGGTGGCCGCCATAACGCCGTCCGAGATGAACTTAAGCATACTGTCGTCTCGGTCCATACCCATAACAAGCACCGAGCCGTCATCACGGCCCATCTCTTGGAGGGCGCGACAAGCCGACTCGCCGCCGGTGGCATCCGTAGCAACGATCAGGTTGATGTCAGGGTTGGCCTGCATAGCAGCCGTGGCCACCTGTGGACCCACGGTGTAGTCGGCCTGGTCATTGACGATTTCCGCCACTTCAACGGTGCCAGCTTCTTCAAAGGCGGCCAACAGACCCGACTTGCGGCTTTCATGGTTCTCCACACCGGGGATGGTCATAATCAACGCCGTGGCCTTCTCACCCTGAAGCAAAGTGTCAGTGACATACTTGCCTTGCAGATAGCCACCGTTGAAGTTCTGCATGCCGATCAAGCCCAGCCGCCAGCGGGTGTCGCGGATGTCGGAGTTGAAGATCATAACCGGAATGCCGGCTTCGGTGGCTTTGCGGCAGGGGTCAACCAGTTGGTCGGGGTCGAGAGGGGTCATGATGATGGCATCGGGCTTGCTGCCGATCACCTGCTCCATCATAGTAGCCTGTTCGGCCCCTTCGAAAGCAACCGGCCCCACCTCGGTGAAATTAATGTTCAACTCTTTGGCGGCTGCTGTCCATCCCATACGGGGGTCAATCCACCAGCCGATGTTAAAGACGCCACCCACGAGGGCGAACTCGAGGGGTGAACCTTGAGCGGCCGGAGCCTCGGCGGGCGCTTCCGCTGCATCGGTCCCCGGGGCAGGAGTGGCCGTAGCAACGGGCATACACGCAGCCCCCAGAAAACTTCCGGCTGCCAACCCCAACCCCCCATACAGGCTGCCGCGCAGCACCTCACGTCGAGAAACTTTGTGTTTGTTACTCATTCTTGCTTTTCCTCCTTTGGTATTTCAACTGAATGCCAGAAAGCGCAACCCATCTGTTGCCAAACAAATGCTTCAAGCGTTCGCTTGACATCACCTCCTTCCCTCAGTCGCAATTCCGGAGAAATTGGAAAAGAAGCGAACACAGCCCGGACTGCAAAGACTGAATATCAGGCGCGCGCTGCCTGACGCTTAGACCAGATGTCAATGACGACGGCCAAAATAAGCGCGACGCCCTGAACAATGCCTTGCGCATAGGGCGAAACACCTAGAAGTACCATAATGTCCAAGATGAGGGCAATGAAGAAGAGACCCAGGACCGAACCGACCACGGTTCCCTCTCCGCCGAACAGGCTACAACCGCCGATCACAGCTCCGGAAATGACCCGTAAGGCAGTCGCTTCGTACGAGTTGGGGTAGCCCGCGCCCAGTCGGCTGGTGGAGACCACCCCGGCCAGGCCCGCCAGTAACCCGGCGGCTACGTAGGTGATAATCCGTATTCGGGTCACGTTGATGCCCGACAATCGGGCCGCTTTTTCGCTGCCACCCACAAAATACAGTTGGCGGAACCAGCGTCCGCGTCGCATCAGGATGTCGAAGATAATCGTCAGCAGGATGAGGATGACGGCCGGAACGGGGATACCCAGCAAGACTCCTTGCCCAATGCTTCTGAACGCGTCGGGCAAATTGATGACAGGTTGTCCAGCCCATATGGTCAGAGCAATCCCCCGCACAATCGTCATAGTGCCCAGGGTAGCGATAAGGGCATTCACGCCGATCTTGGCAACTACCGAAGCGTTGAGCAAACCTACCAGAGTCCCTGTGAGCAGACCAGCCAGAATCGCCGCTGGAATGGGAATATCCATCAACAGAAAAGCCGCGGTCACCATGCCACTGAACGCCATGTTGGAACCAACCGATAGGTCAAAGCCTCCGGACACCAGTAGCATGGTCATACCAATGACCACGATGCCTTCCATAGAGAATCCCAGCAGCACGGCCCGGATATTGGCCGATGACCGGAATCCGGGTTCGATGATGGACATGATGACAATCATAACCATCAGAATTGCAATCAGGAAGGCTTCTCTGACTCTCAGGATTCGGCCTAACAGATCCATAATACCCCGACCCTCTAATGCTGTGGCCTTTTCAGCACCGGGAGTCTCAGCAGGAACTACCTTGGAATTTGCGGGATCCATGTTTTCCTCCAGATAAAAAGTCTTTACTCGGATGACAAACGCTGTGATCAGGCCTGAACACCGGCCGCATAGCTCATGATGCTCTCCTCAGTCGCGTCAGCGTGAGCGATTTCACCGACAATTTCTCCTTCGCGCATCACCAAGATGCGGTCACTCATGCCGATAACTTCAGGCAATTCTGAGGAGATCATGATCACCCCTACGCCACGTGCGGCCAGGTCTCTTAGCAACTGGTGTACGTCGGCCTTGACACCCACATCCACGCCCCGTGTTGGTTCATCTACAATCAGGACTTTGGGATCGGTCACCAACCATTTGGCCAGCATCACTTTTTGCTGGTTGCCTCCGCTCAAGTTCATCACCGGCTGTTCCAGGCTGGGTGTCTTGATGTCTAAGTTCCTGACAATGTCACTCACCGCCGACAACATCTTGCGATAGTCCATAAAGATGATGTTGCTAAACTGCTGGAGATTGGCTGCCACCGTATTTTCTCTCACCGAGAGCGACAGGAAGAGTCCTGCCTCCTTACGATCCTCAGGGACGTAGCCCAAACCAAGCCCCACAGCGCTGGACGGAGAGTTGATTTCAACCTTTTGGCCGTTGATGAATATGTCACCGGATAATAAAGGGTCGGCACCGAAGATGGCCCGGGCCATATCGCTGCGTCCGGCACCAGCCAGGCCGGCAACACCCAAAATCTCACCTCTGTAAAGCTTAAAGCTGACATTTCTAAAGGCCTGTCCGGTGAGGTTCCTGACTTCAAACAGGCAATCGTCGGTGACTTCTCCCAGTTCCGGGAAGTAGTGGCTGAATTCGCGACCGACCATCATACGGACGATGTCGTCCTCAGTAGCTTTTTCTGTTTCAAGGGTTTGCACCACATTGCCGTCTCGCAAGACGGTGAAACGGTCGGCGATTTCCATCACCTCGCTCAGCTTGTGGGTAATGTACAAAATGGTGACGCCTTGATCGCTCAGCCTCTTGATAGTCTGGAACAGAATCGCGGTCTCGTCAGTAGTGAGAGACGAGGTCGGCTCGTCCAGAATGAGGACTTTGGCCTGGCGTGATAAGGCGGTGGCGATCTCAACCACTTGCTGGATGGCCACGCTCAGGTCGCGCACCGGCTGGCGAGGATCTACGTTCACCTCGAACGGGGCTAACTGTTCACGGGTCAGTTGGTAGAGCTTTGGAAAATCAACCATCCCCAGCCGGGTAAGGGGCTGGCGGTTAGCAAACATGTTCTCGGCAACGCTTAGAGAGGGAGCCAAGGAAAGATCTTGATGTACCATACTGATGCCCAGCATCTGGGCGTGGTGTGGGTCTTGTATGTCAACTGGCTTGCCATCTAAAAAGATCTCCCCGCTGTCTCTCTGATGCACGCCAGCGAGAATGAGCATCAAGGTCGATTTGCCAGCACCGTTCTCGCCAAGAACGGCGTGCACCTCTCCCTTGCGCACAGCTAAGCTCACCTGGTCGAGGGCCTGGGTACCTGGAAACGCCTTGGAGACGTCTCTCACTTCGAGCATAATATCGTTGTCTGGCATTGGCTCACCCTTCATAATCGAATTTCGAGCGCCTCGAGAAGCAGATAACTATGGAATCCCGTTTTCCGATCGTAACTACTCAGCCGCCCTCCTACCCCCAATCCTGGGGGAGAGTAGCAAGTTTCCCCCCAGGATTGGGGGGTAGGGGGGCAGTTTAGGCGCTATTGAGGCCATTTTCACCGCCTGCCCGAGTAGTAACAAGATGACCTGATCGGGCTTCCTGGCCGCTTGCTCCTTGTCAATGCTCGTCGTACGTTTTAATCAACCGCACGTAAGCCTTACTCACGTGCTCAGTCAACAAGTTCTGCACTCGCTCCATGTCTCCATCGCACAGGAGCATGCAACAAGCCACGAAGGTCATCTAGTAGCAAAGCGCGGGAATCTTCATCAGCCACGTTGCGGGATAACAGCAGCACGTCCACCACTTCGTCTGCCAGAACGCGTTTCCGAGCCGGGGCTAATTCGAGAGAATTCTCCATATTATATACCGGTAGTCAGTCTGAAAACCAGCGTGTGGGGCAACATCTTTGTTGATATAGAGAGGGCAACTACAATGAGAACGGATCACACAAGGTAAACAGTCATAAAAAAGCAATTAACTGTCAACTGTTAACAAATGAATGCGGCTATCATACCATGAAAGAAATTCCTTGTCAATTGGTTCGGAGTGGATATCGCCCATACTCGTGCACAGCTTGGTACATGGCCAGCAAGTTATCAACAGGAACGTCTCCCCGGATATTGTGGATTGTGGCGAACACAAAGCCACCGCCCGGCCCAAAGGTCTGAATGCGCGCTTTCACCTGCTCCCGTACTTCCCCGGGCGAGCCGAAGGGCAACACGCCTTGAGTGTCAATGCCGCCTCCCCAGAAAGCAAGGCGATCACCGAACTCTGCCTTAAGTCTTACCGGATCCATGCCGATGGCCGTGGTCTGGACCGGGTTGAGGATGTCAACCCCGCAATCAATCAAGGTGCCGATGATCGGGTAGATCCCACCGCAACAATGAAAGAAAATCTTCCACGGCGTGTGCTGGTGGATCCAATCGAATACGCGCTTGTAGTAGGGTGCCACCATCTCATTGAACATCTGGGGGGAGAGCATCATCCCCTTCTGCGTACCGAAGTCCTCTCCGAACCAGATAATGTCGATGTGGTCGCCCACAGCCTGAGCGTAGAGCTCGATGTTGGTGAGCAGGTTCTCTGTCTTTCGATCGTAGAAAGCCAGTACGTAATCGGGGTCGGCGGCGATGGTGTACAGCCATTCCTGATACCCGCTCCAACGACCCAGGATGAGTCCAGGATCACCGAACAAAGCCTTGTCCGTCTCGACGCGCAGGGTTTCGGCCCAGCCCCGCGCCCATTCCAGTTCCTCGTCGGTGAAGATCCACATGGGGAAGGCCTCGACGGGCGGCAACGGGTCATAGAACTTGAACTCGATCATGCGGTCAAAGTAGGGGCTATCCGGGGCCTTTTTGGCAACCAGTTCGCCATTTAGATAAAAACACAGACTTCCGTCCTCCTCGGCTACAGGCGTGAAATTGCTCGGTATCTGAACTGGGGTGCCATCGTCTGACTGCCAGGGACGCCAGCTATCAATACGGGTTTCGAAGGACTGTGTCAGCCTGAGGACGGCGAGTACATCTCCTCCCAGTGCCTCCCCAACCGGCTGTTCGACCCAGGCCAGCGACTGCCACACGTCGTAGACTTTCACGGTTTCGCCTGCGATCCCTAACCGCTCTCGCAAGCGGGCGTAGAGACCAGGCTCAATGCTGGTGGCCGGGCTGCCTCCCAAGTCAATGGGAACTCGATCCGGCTCTTGGTGATTTACGGCTGCCAGCACTCTCTCTCGCGATGACATACCCATGATCTCACCAATCTATATCCCCGGGCACGTAGCCGAGGCTAAATGAGGAGTCCAGAGGTTGCTTGAAGTCCTAATTGAAGGACATCCAGGAAGTGGTTCCACCATCCACCACCAGGGTCTGGCCGATGATGAAGCGGACATCGTCCGAGGCGAGAAATATGGCGGCCCGGGCGATATCCCACGGTTTCGAGCAATTATAGCATATCGTTTGACAACTGTCAACGGTTAACCATTACCTGTTGCCGATAGATACAACCGAGTTAAGCCAGCCAGACCGAATCCTCTTGAAAGGGTTTGACAAATGGCTCTCCCCGTGCTATGATGTCAACTGTTAACGATTAACCGCTTCTAGCAGATAGTGTTGTCCAAGGGCGTAATTTACCGTATGTAATTCAAAGGAGTAACGAATGGAGCTACCAGACAGAGACGTTTCGCTCTCCCTATATCGCACTATGCTGGTCATCCGGCGCTGCGAGGAACAGTTGGTGAAGCTGTACGCAGCGGGCGCGATCCGTGGTGGTTGCCATACCTACATCGGTGAAGAGGCGGTGGCGACAGGGGTATGTGCACATCTCCGGGATGACGATGTGGTGTTCAGCACCCACCGCGGACACGGGCATGCCCTGGCCAAAGGCATAACGCCGAGGGAGTTGATCGCCGAATTGCTGGGCAAAGCTGCCGGTTGTTCCGGTGGGCGCGGCGGCAGCATGCACCTGTTCAAACCGGAGGTCGGATTCATGGGCTCCAGCGGAATCGTGGCGCCGAGCATTACCCTGGCGGCAGGCGGAGGTTACACGGCCAAGCTAGCAAAGACGGACCGGGTGAGCGTGGCCTTCTTCGGTGATGGGGCAGTCAACAACGGAGCGTTTCATGAAGGGATCAACATAGCCACGGCGTGGGAGTTGCCGGTGATCTTCGTCTGTGAGAATAACCTGTACGCCACGGAGGTCGCCTTCGCCAAGGCGACCAAGAACCCCAGTGTCGCCCTGCGAGGGCAGTCGTACGGTTTACCCGGGGTAGAGGTGGATGGCAATGACGTGGTTGCGGTGTACCAGGCGACTGGGGAAGCGGTGCGCCGGGCGCGTGCCGGTGAGGGACCGACGTTATTGGAATGCAAGACCTACCGAACGCGGGCGCATTCGGAAGGAATGCGCGACGCAGGCTATCGAACGGTGAAAGAGGTCAATGACTGGAAAGCGCGTTGCCCGATCAAGCTGTTCAAGAATCGGCTTCTAGGGGACAAGGTAGTAGATGAAGCTGAAATCGAAGATATCGAGGCTGAGGTCAAGTTGCTGATACAAGAGGCGGTGACGTTCGCAGAACAGAGCACGTGGCCAGATCCGGCTACAATGACAGACCACCTCTACAGCCGGGAGGGGTGCTACGATGCGTGAACTGACATTTGTAGACGCAGCTCGGGAGGGTCTGGCCGAGGAGATGGCACGGGATCCGTTGGTATTTGTGGTGGGAGAGGGCATCGGCGCGCGCGGCGGCAACTTCAACACGACGGTAGGACTCTACGACCTGTACGGCGAGGAACGCCTGCGTGACACGCCGATCAGTGAGCGTGGCTTTACCGCACTGTGCACCGGCGCAGCGGCCACAGGCAGCCGACCGATCGTAGACTTCATGTTCATAGACTTCCTGGTGGATGCGTTCGGAGACATGTTCAACCAGACGGCCAAGCTGCAATGGATGAGCGGCGGGCGATTGAAAATGCCGATCGTGTTGCGAGGGTGTGTCGGGGTGGCCAGCCAATTTGGGGCACACCACTCCGGGAATTACTACCCGTTCTTCATGCACATACCCGGCTTCCGGGTGGCAATGCCAACAACACCTGCCGACGTGAAAGGGTTGCTAAAGACGGCAATCCGCTGCGATGACCCTGTACTGTTCCTGGAGCACAAGAATCTGCTGACCGCGAAGGGCCCGGTGCCGGATGGCGAGCATCTGGTGCCATTTGGAGAAGCTATCGTGGCCCGCAAGGGCCAAGATGTAACCATCGTGGGCATCTCCTATATGGTCAAGGAAGCGCTCAAGGCAGCCGAAGCGTTGGCGCAGGAAGGGATATCGGCTGAGGTAATCGACCCACGTACCCTGGCTCCCCTGGATATGGACACAATCCTGGCATCGGTGCACAAGACAGGGCGGCTGTTGGTGGTCGACGAAGACTATGCGCCGTGCGGTGTGGCGTCCGAGATTTCCACCCTGGTGATGGAACATGGCTTCGACGACCTGGATGCGCCTGTGCAACGTCTCAACGGTGCGTTTATCCCGACACCGTATAGCGAGGTGTTTGCTCCCGGGCTGGTTCCGGACGCAGCCAGCATTGCTCAGGCTGTGCGCGCCTTGCTGGCCGAGTGAGGGTGTGGATGCCCATTTGATAGCGACCGAAATGTGTGGGAGGAAACAGAATGGCGTTTGAGGTCACGATGCCGCGGCTGGGATGGTCGATGGAGGTCGGGACGCTGGCCGAGTGGCAAAAAAAGGACGGCGACCGGGTCGAGGCAGGAGAGATCCTGTTCGCCGTGGAGGGAGACAAAGCGATACAGGAAGTTGAGGCACTGGAGAGCGGTATCCTGCGCATTCCGCCGGACTCGCCGCCGCCTGGCCAGGAGTTGCCAGTGGGGACGGTGCTGGCTTACATCGTGCAACCTGGGGAAGAGGTGCCATTTGAAAAGGAAACTGCTGCGGCCCCGGCCGCAGCAGCAGTCTTGGAGTCCACAGTTCCTATGCAGGCCACGCCGCCGCTAGAGCATACCAAGCATAAGCTACCGGTGATCAGCCCACGTGCCCGCCGGGTGGCCGAGGAGCTAGGCGTGGATTGGACTACGCTCAAAGGCAGTGGACGGACCGGGCGGATCGTGGAACGAGACGTACGGCAAGCGGCCGAGGCCAGAGATGCGGAGGTTCAAATCAAGGTATCACCTGTTGCGCGACGACTGGCAGAAGAGGCTGGCATTGACCTGGCCGAGCTGGCGGCGCAGAAGCCCGGTGTCAGGATCCAGCGCGAGGATGTGGAAGCGGCCGTTGCCGCTCGCGAGCCGGTCGCTGTGACGTCATCTGCTATTCCGACACAGGGTAAGGCGGTACCCGTCACGCAGGTTCGACGCGTCATGCAGGTTCGACGCGTCATCGCTCAACGAATGACCGAGAGTGCGCACTCCACTGCCGCTGTAACTCTAACCACCGAGGCCGATGCCACAGAGCTAGTTACGCTGCGCGAACAGATCAAAGCGACGCTGTCTACACGAGGATTGGTGGTGCCCACCTACACCGACCTCCTTGTAAAGCTTACTGGAGTGGCTCTGAAGGAACACCCGATGCTGAATGCTTATTGGAAGCCGGCCGATTCCTCCGACACAGAGGATGAGATCATCATCCCGACTCAGATCCACATCGCGGTGGCAGTGGATACCAAATCCGGGTTGCTGGTCCCCGTTATCCGTGATGTGCCAGCCAAGAGCATCCAGGCAATCGCGGAAGAAACGCATAAGCTGGCAGACAGGGCCCGGACACGACAATTGAGCTCTGACGAGCTGCAGGGCGGTACGTTCACCATCACTAATCTGGGCATGTATGGTATCGATGCTTTCACACCGATCATCAATCTACCTCAATGTGCTATCTTGGGTTTGGGCCGTATCATCAGCAAGCCGGCGGTATGGAACGACCAGGTCGTTCCCCGCCAGATGATGGCTCTCAGCCTCACCTTTGACCATCGGGTGGTGGACGGTGGGCCAGCCGCCCGCTTTCTCAATACGGTGCGCGAGTATGTAAAACAACCCTATCTGTGGTTGACCAAATAACGGGACGCGTCAATTCTTCATCGACGACTCTTCCGAACACGAAGGCCGGAGCAGACGATGGCAAAGATGACACATCGAGAGCGAGTCAAGGCCGCTGTGGATCACCGTACACCTGATCGAGTACCACTGGACATTGGCGGCTCCAACGTTACGACTATGGTCGACACAGCCTATGAGAGACTCAAGGCGTACCTGGGCATCGAGGCCGAAACAGTCTACCTGAGCAAGAGAGCACGCCAGGTGGTGCTGGACGAAGTAACCGCGCAACGCCTGGGCACTGACACCCGCCCCCTCTTCCTCGGGCCGCCTGATAGTCGGCCCGACGTTTATCATTCGGATGGCTCGGTGACCGACGAGTGGCAGGTGAATTGGAGGTGTGCGGGCGAGCACTACATCCCGGCTGGCAATCCCCTGGTCAACGCCACCATCGACGACCTGGATGGCTTCCCCTGGCCTGATCCTGACGATCCTGGCCGTACCCGCGGCCTGGGTGAGCGGGCCAGGCACCTGCATGAGGAAACAGACTATGCGGTGATTCTCACTCTGCCGGTGGCGGTCGTTCACCTCAGCCAATATCTACGCGGATACGAGCAATACTTGATAGACCTGGTCACCAATACGGGCTTTGCCGAGCAGCTAATGGACCGCATCATGGAAATCTATCTAGAGATTGTCAGCAACGCCTTGGATGCGGTGAGCGCCTATGTTGACGTTGTCACCTTTGGCGACGATGTGGCCTTTCAAGACCGACCAATGGTCAGGCCTACCACCTACCGTGAACTAATCAAGCCCCGGCACCAACAAATCACGGACTTGATCAAATCCAAGACCGACGCTGCGGTGCTCTATCATTGTTGCGGCTCGGTCTATTCGCTTATCCCTGACTTCATTGAGATGGGGATGGACGCACTGAACCCCGTCCAGGTGTCAGCGATGGATATGGACGACACAGCCCGATTGAAGCGAGAATTCGGCGCCGACATTTGTTTCTGGGGGGGCGTTGACACTCAGCGAATTTTGCCTTACGGCACACCCGACGAAGTGCACGAAGAAGTCCGGCGACGTATCAACGACGTATCAGCAAGCGGCGGTTACGTGCTGGCAGCGGTCCACGACATTCAAGAGGACGTGCCACCGGAGAACATCGTGGCTATGGCCGAAGCTGTCCGCGAATTTGGAGAAGTTCACTAATCAGAAGTTGGTGGCTTCGCCCGCGTCCTCGGGGAAAGACTCAGCCAGGGTTTGGAATGAGGCTGCCAGATGCTTTCGTAGGAGTTGCTGTGCCAGCTCAATATTACGCTGGCGCAACGCATCCACGATCTGGCGGTGCCACTCAACGCCTCTTTCTCTGAAATCATCGGGAATCTTCGTTCTGTGATACAGGAGTAGCACCCGAATCTGACGGTTCAAAGCTTCCCAGGCCGTCAATAATCGTTTGTGGCCTGATATGCGGCACATCGTATGATGGAATTCCAGGTCAATGTCGGTGGCCTCAAATTCGGTGTAATCTCGTTCCGCCTGGATAGCCATCGACTCGACCAGCTTGTCCAGTTCGTCAATTTGTTCGGCCGTCGCGTGTTTGGCTACGTAATCGACGGCGAGCAACTCGATGGCTTCTCGAAGGCTATAGATCTCTTCCGCATCTTGGAGATTTAGCCAGGCCACGAACGTGCCTTTATGAGGATAGCGAACGACGAGACGCTCGTTTTCCAGCAACTTCAGCGAGTCGCGTACAGGCCCACGACTCGTTCTCATAGCCTCGGCGATTTCTCGCTCCACGATTCGCTGACCGGGCTTCAATTGGCCAGTTAGGATGGCTTGACGCAACTGCTGGGTTACGTGATCACTCAGCGTCCGGCTGGATGGTGCCGACAGTGCGGGGAATTCGTTATTATCAATCATTATGCTTGCTTCCTTCTATGCAATGTTAAGCGCGCTACTTAAGATCCACGTCAGAGAAATCCGTGTCCCAATTCGCCACAGTCGTGAACCAGGCAATAGGGATTGTAGATTCATGGTCAAAAGTTAGCAGTTAACCAGAGTATACCACACAAGGACGTGGAATGTCAATCGGCCATTTGTAGAAACCCGAAAGATTGAAGTCGCGGGGACTGCCGGTAAACCCCTCTCGGGACGGTTCCCCTCTGGGTAGTAGAATCTTGCAACTCAGTTGTCAACTGATTCAATCCATTTCAAATAGCCAGGAGGTGAAGCATGACCAGTAATCTATTCGACCTGACAGGTAAGGTAGCAGTTGTCACCGGGGCTGGTGCGCACGGTGGGGTAGGGCACGCGCTGGCAGTGGCCTTCGCGCAGCACGGCGCGGACGTGGTGGTCTCGGACATTGATGATGAAGGGGCCAAGATCACGGGTGAGGAGATCGTGGCCCTGGGTCGTGAGGCCATCGTGGTACACTGTGACATATCAAAGCCGGAAGACATCGAGAGTCTTTTCACAAAAGTCGACGAGCGCTTCGGCAAGGTAGACATTCTCGCCAATGTTCCGTACGCCTTGCCCAGCCGCGTTCGCCCACACGAATTGACTTTAGAGGCGTGGGAAAAGACGCTGACCGTTAGCCTTACGGGCTACTTCCAGTGTGCCCAGCAGGCCATCCGCCGCATGCTGAAGCAAGGTACAGGTGGCAGCATTCTCAACATCGGCTCCATCGCAGGTGTTTCGGCCCTGGGGCGAGGCAACTTCCCCTATAGCGTAGCAAAGGGTGGGGTCAGTCAGATGACCAAAGAGCTGGCAGTTGAATATGCCGGGCAGGGTATTCGCGTCAATGCCATCCTGCCAGCTCAAATACTTACACCGGGTCTCAAAAAGGAACTCCTGGCCGACCCGCGATTCGGTGAGAAGTTGCGCCAACGCGTTCTGGTTGGCATACCCATCAACCGTATGCTCGAACCGGAGGATCTGGTGGGTGCAGCCATATTCTTGTGCTCCGACGCGGCTGTTGCCGTCACTGGTGTGCTCTTGCCGGTAGATGGTGGTAACCTAGCGCTCAACGCCGGTGGTAGCCACACATGGCCGGCCGAATAGCGGGTCGTAACAGGGTGTCAGGGGCTTGTTTGGGACGCCGCCCAAAGTCGTGCTCACCAAAATTCCACGAGGATGCGGAGAGAAAAAAAGGAGTACCTCGATGCATAAAATTCGCGTCTTAATAGTGGACGATCAAGTTGTTGCCCGCAAAGGCATCCACATGTTCTTGAGCACTGATCCTTCCATTCAAATAGTTGGTGAAGCTGAGAATGGCCAAGATGCAGTTCGCCAAGCTAAAAGCCTTCAGCCAGACGTGATCTTGATGGATCTGCTGACGCCAGAGGGCGCTGGCATTGAGGCCATAGCCGAAATTAGCCTTTACGCACATCCTGGCTGATAATGACGTTAGGGAGAATGAGGCCCTTTAAATCCTGAAGCGGGGTGCCGGTGATAGGGCCCTTCTGCATGGGCGTCACACCAGGCAATTTCGTGCCTTGTATGCGTCTATGCACATCCTGGGCCGGATCTCCTTTATACCTGCCGCCAACTAGCGTCAAGAGCAACAGCCTCAAAAGATCGTCTAAGTTGCGACGGTGAACGCTCAGCGTAACCCTGGGACACATCGTCTCGCGTTGAAGCTGGGTCCATACTTCGCGATAGTGGAAGTCGGTGCCCAGGAAAACAGATCTACCGGTCTCGACGTCAAAGAGAACGTCAACGCGTTCGGCGTCTGGCACTTCATGTGCGGGGCCGATGCGCTTGTCCAGCCATAGAAACCACAAACGCACGACGTAGTACCGGCTTTCAAGAAAATGATACAGCTCGCCGAGCACGTGTCGTAGCCCCTGCGTGTCCTGGCCAGTCGCCCAGCCGTTGTCCACAATTTCGGCCAGGCACACGCCATCATTATCCCCGTTGTCAGCATCTAACTTTAAAGTGAGGGTATTGTTCTTACGGTCCAGCCTCAACCGGCCGGGCAGGTCGCCCGCCGGGCGATAAACGAACATGGCTGACGCCCACCAGCGGGAAACGTAATCGAGCATTGTGTCACCCACAAACTCAAGTTGTGTCTTGGCCTCATTCCACACGCCAGCTACCGGCCTTTCGACGGAAGCCGCGTTGGTCGTCGGCACAGCCAAACTAACCTTGAGTGTGGATTCAAGAGGAACGTCGGCCGCTTTCTCCCCGGTGTAAGCCCTGAGCGTCACGGTTCGCGGCCTGATGGCACCTGATGGGTGAGTCAGGTTCAAAAAAACCGGATGGGGCGTCCCATCATCTGGCACCTGGGCGGGGACCGCTTTGTAGAGGACGTCCTTCATTTTGACGGTCGCGCCGCTCTCTTCGCCGCCACCCCAGTGCACCCACAGCTCCGGGTCATCGTCGCCGTAGCCGTGGATGACGTGTTCTGGGAATTCCTCAGGCGTAGACTCAGGACGCAGCCACAGCTTCAAGGGCCGGCCGGCCTGATTGATGACCTCGAGTTTCAAGGTGCGCGTGCCGTAGGGCAGATACAGCACTTGCGCCTGGCTATGCACTCCTTCCTGCACGATGAATTGAAATGTGTCGCTCATCTTGTTGGCTCTTTCCCCCTCACACCGGGTCGCTGAGGTAATAATGCCATAAAAGCCGTGCGGCGACGGCTCTCCACGGTCTCCAGCCTGCGCCAAGGCCGTCGAGTTCGTCCGGCGTCGGACGCGATACCAGTCCTTTGACCCTCTGGGCCGCATTCGCCAGCGCCAGGTCACCAATGGGCCAGACGTCGGGCCGGCGCAGCGCCATCAGCAAATAAATGTCCGCCGTCCAGGGGCCAATGCCCTTGATTGCCATCAGTTCGGAGCGCACGGCCGCGTCGTCCAGACTCTCAAGCCCGGCCAGGTCAAGATGCCCGTCCAGGATGGCCCGCGCCAGCTCCCGTCCATACGTCGTTTTTTGACGGCTGAAACCGATGGTCTTGAGCGCCGCGTCGTCCAGTTCCAGGAAGCGGGCCGGAGTGAGCGGCGAGGCAGCGGCCAGCAGGCGCTCGTAAGCCGCCCTGGCCGAGGCCAGCGAGACCTGCTGTTCCAGGATGATGTGGATCAGCGTGGGGAAGCCCGGCTCGCGGGCCCACATGGGGGGTGGGCCGAAGTTGGTTCGTATTTGGGCCAGATCTGGATCACGGTTGCATAAGATGTGCAAGCCGTGGGCAAGGGTCTTTTGGGTCAGGGATATGATTGCTTCAGTATCTCGGATCGTTTCTACCATAGATAACACATCAGGGCAGTAAACCAAGCATTTTCCGCAAGAGGTATATTTGGAAAATTATGGGCACCATCGGCCGCCGGCCGCCTTTCAGTAATGGCCCACTACGTTCCACTAAGATCGGTACAGTATACAATAATAGAAACAAATAGGGAAGCATTTCGTTTGGCGGGGAAGCCCGAGGCTGAAGCCGTCAGGCTAAAAGAGCCAAGGACGCTAGAAGCGCCCTAAAACTGAAACCTCCTCACAGGATGCCTTGCCCCTCCTGGCAGCGGGCCAATGGACAGGTTAGATGCTGCTCTGGTGACAATTGGATTGCAAATCGGCCTGAAAATGGCTCTTCATCGGGTGTCACTCCTGCTGTTCTTTTTTCGTGTGCTGTATTCATTACGCACCTGCAAACTCAGTCCTGGCGAGGAAGACAACGGTTAGGAGAATGCAAAGCCCGCCTGCTAACCGGAGTGGTTCGACCTGTTCCCCTAACAGGAGCGCTGCCAGCAGGACGACTACGACGGGCTCAACGGTTGAGAGCACGGCCGCGTTCGTGGAGCCAACCCGTTCGATGCCGGCCATAAAAGTCCCAATGGCGATGATGGAGAACAGCGCCGTAGCGAAGATCGCCCCCCATCCCACCACCGTATCTGGAGACTTGAATCCTTGTAGGGCGACGATGCCACCATAGACAACACCCGCCGACATCATGATCACGGCCGTTGCTGTGAGCGCATTCACCTGCTTCAGCAATTTATCCCCGGCCACAATGTAAATCGCATAGATCGTGGCGGCACTCAACGCCAGGATTATGCCCAACGATCCTCCACGCCCCTGGGGGCCAATGGTGAGAACCATTCCGATCAGGGCCAAGGCCAGGGCGATCAATTTGGGTTTGGTGATGGGCTCTTTGAGCAAGGCCATAGCCAGCACGGCTACCAGGGCCGGATAGAGATAAAGCAGTAAGGCCACCAGACTGGGGGATGCCATAGTCAGCGCTGTGAAGTAGACCAAGGTCTGGGTGACGTACACCAGACCGCCCATGAGCACCAAACTCAACAGGAGTTTACCACGCGGAAAGACGACTCCCCGGACGCCCATGACCACCGCCATGACCACGCTGGCGATGGCAAAACGCATAAACAGGAGAGTGATTGGATTGGTGCCTGCCCGATAGGCAACCGGAGCCAGCACGGCCATGGCACCGAAAGACGCGGCCGATATGATGACCAGAAGAATACCGTACAACTTGGGGCCAACCCGCACGTTGAGAGGCTCAGCACCTCCCAAGGTTATAGTCGTAAGCCAACAGCAGTATACAGCAATAGTAACAGATAGGAAAACGCTTCAGCGAGGGCGATTCTCCCATGAGGGGACTGCGTGTGCTGAGGGGGAATTGTGAAAATTCTAGATTAACTTGATTGCCAACCTCTAATTTAACTAAGATATTGTGAGGTTTTTGGAACAAAAAAATAGGGGTTGACACCACGCCCAAAATGTATTATACTTCTCGCTTAATGTTATATCCCCAACAGCGATGTTGCCGTGCAACTTGCCTGTTGGGGAATTTTTTATATAGGGAGGAGATTCAAAATGCACCAGGGTCAATCTAACAATCCGGGGAGACTGCCTCCCAAACAGGGCCTTTATGCCTCACGATTTGAACACGATGCCTGCGGGGTGGGCATTGTGGTCAACATCAAGGGGAAAAAATCCAACGAGATCCTCCGCCAGGCCCTCACTATCCTCCTGAATCTGACGCATCGTGGTGCGCGTGGCGCTGAACCTGAAACAGGTGATGGGGCCGGTATCCTGTTTCAGGTACCTCACGCCTTCCTGAGAAAGGCGGGCGCCGAAACAGGCATCCAGTTACCAGCCCCTGGCGAGTACGGTGTGGGCATGGTCTACCTGTCCCCCGATGAGGCCGAACGCCAGGACAACGAAAGGTATTTTGAGGAGATCATCGCAGAAGAAGGGCAAGATGTCCTGGGCTGGCGAACCGTCCCCACCAACGGCACCTCTCTTGGGAAGACGGCCAGATCAGCCGAACCTGTCGTCCGCCAGATTTTCATAGCGCGTGATCCCTCAATCGGCGACGACATGGCCTTCGAGCGCAAACTGTACGTCATCCGCAAACGCGCCGAGAACGCCATTCGCTACGCGGGCGATGTGGCAGGCGGTGACTATTTCTATATTTCCAGCCTGTCTTACAAGACTATCGTCTACAAGGGGATGCTTTTGTCAGAGCAATTGGAGGAGTTCTACCCTGATTTATCAGATCCCTCCATTGAGACAGCCCTGGCCCTGGTCCACTCCCGTTTTAGCACCAATACATTTCCCACTTGGGATCGCGCCCATCCCTATCGCTACCTGATCCACAATGGAGAAATCAACACGCTGCGTGGCAACGTCAACTGGCTGCACGCCCAACAATCACTGTTCCAGTCGGACCTCTTTGGAGATGACATGACCAGGGTGCTGCCCATCATCCAGCCTGATGGAAGCGACTCGGCCATGTTCGACAACTGCCTGGAATTCCTGGTTCTGGCGGGACGATCTCTGCCCCACGCTGTGATGATGATGATTCCAGAACCCTGGTCGAACCACAAAAGTATGAGCGATGAAAAGAAGGCATTTTACGAGTATCATAGCAATCTCATGGAACCGTGGGACGGCCCGGCCTCGATTGGATTCACGGACGGGTTCCAGGTGGGCGCAGTCCTTGACCGCAACGGTCTACGACCCTCACGTTACTACGTCACCAAGGATGACCGGGTGATTATGGCGTCTGAAGTCGGTGTGCTCGACGTGCCGCCGGAAAAGGTGATCTACAAGGGCCGCCTTGAACCGGGGCGAATGTTGCTGATCGACACCCGAGAAGGGCGCATCATCGGAGACGAAGAGCTAAAACATAGCATCGCCACGGAACACCCATATCGGGAATGGTTGAATGAACACCAGGTGGCGCTGGACAACTTGCCCCCACCGTTCCCGCACCAGATGCCCAAACCTGACAGAAAAACAGTGGTTAAACGCCAACAAGCATTTGGCTATACCTTCGAGGAATTGGGCATGTTGATAGGGCCAATGGCCAAGAACGGCATTGAACCCATCGGCGCTATGGGGAACGACGTGCCACTGGCCGTCTTGTCCGACAAACCTAAACTCCTGTACAACTACTTTAAGCAACTCTTTGCCCAGGTCACCAACCCGCCTATTGACGCCATACGTGAAGAGCTCATCACCGCCACCGAGGTGATGGTAGGCGCCGAAAGCAATTTGCTCGACCCCAGGCCGGAGAGTTGTCACCAGATTAAGGTGAAAAACCCAATCCTGACCAACGAGGACATGGCGAAGATTCGTTTTATTTACCACCTTGGCTTCAAATCGGCCACGCTGCCCATTCTTTTCAAAGCTGCGTCGGGTGGCCCGGGGTTGGAGCAGGCTATGGAAGACCTATTCCAGGCGGCCAACCACGCCATCGCCAACGGCGCCAACCTGCTGATCCTATCGGACCGGGATATGGATGGGGACGTTGTCCCCATTCCCGCTCTCCTGGCCGTGGCCGGTCTTCACAATCACCTGATCCGCGCTGGAACACGCACCCAGGTAGGTCTGATCCTGGAGTCAGGTGAACCTCGCGAAGTCCACCATTTTGCGTGTTTGATCGGCTACGGCGCAACTGCCGTCAACCCCTATCTGGCCTTTGAAACGCTGGATCATATGATCCAGGAAGAAATGCTGACCGAGACTGACTATGAGCAGGCGATGAGCAAATACGTCAAAGCCGCGATTAAGGGGGTGGTCAAGGTCCTGTCCAAGATGGGGATCTCGACCATTCAAAGCTACTGCGGAGCCCAGATATTCGAGGCCATCGGCGTAAATCAGATCGTGATCGACAAGTACTTCACCGGGACGCCTTCTCGAATAGAGGGTATTGGGATGGACATGATTGCCGAGGAGGCCCAAATACGCCACGTGCGAGGCTTCCCCAAGCGGCAAATCAACGGGCGGGTATTGGACGTGGGGGGTGAATACCAATGGCGCCACGACGGCGAACATCACCTTTTTAACCCCCAAACCATTCACAAATTACAGTATGCCTGCCGTACCAACAACTACGAGCTTTACAAAGAATACGCGCAGTTGATTAACAACCAATCGAAGAAGCTGGGTACATTGAGGGGATTGTTAGAATTCAAGTACCCCGAAAACCCCATCCCGTTAGAGGAGGTCGAGTCGGTCGAGTCGATCTGTGCGCGCTTCAAAACCGGGGCGATGTCATACGGGTCGCTCAGCAAGGAAGCGCACGAAGCCCTGGCCATTGCCATGAACCGTCTGGGCGGTAAGAGCAACTCCGGCGAAGGAGGCGAAGACCCGGCCCGCTATATACCCGATGAAAACGGTGATTTGCGGAGCAGCGCCATCAAGCAGGTGGCATCGGCTCGATTTGGCGTTACCAGCGAATACCTGGTCAATGCCCGGGAACTTCAGATCAAGATAGCCCAGGGCGCAAAGCCGGGCGAGGGCGGGCAGTTGCCGGGCCGTAAGGTCTATCCCTGGATCGCCAAGGTGCGGCATTCAACACCCGGCGTGGGCTTGATTTCGCCGCCGCCCCACCACGACATTTACTCTATCGAGGATTTGGCCGAGTTAATCTACGACCTCAAAAACGCCAACCCGGGGGCGCGCATCAACGTCAAGCTGGTATCCGAAGTAGGGGTGGGCACGGTCGCGGCCGGGGTGGCCAAAGGTCACGCCGATGTGGTGCTCATCAGCGGCTATGACGGCGGAACCGGCGCTTCCCCGCAAAGCAGCATCAAGCATGCCGGTCTACCGTGGGAACTGGGTCTGGCCGAAACGCACCAGACTCTGGTGATGAATGATCTGCGCAGCCGAATCGTGGTGGAGACGGATGGCCAACTCAAAACAGGGCGAGATGTGGTTATCGCCACCCTGCTGGGTGCAGAAGAATACGGTTTTGCCACGGCCCCCCTGGTTGTCCTGGGCTGCACTATGATGCGGGTGTGTCACCTGGACACTTGCCCGGTTGGGGTCGCCACCCAAAATCCGGAGCTGCGGGCAAAGTTCACGGGCGACCCGGACCACGTGGTTAACTTTATGCGTTTCATCGCCCAGGAGATGCGAGAGTTAATGGCCAGGCTCGGCTTCCGCGCTATCGATGAGATGGTAGGTCGAACCGACAGACTGGTAGCCAAGGAGACGGTAGATCATTGGAAAGCCAGGGGGGTTGACCTATCCGCCATCCTCTACCAACCAGATGCGCCGCCGGAGGTGGGGCGATACTGCCAGATTCCCCAGAATCACGGCCTTGACAAGACGCTCGACTACCAGGTGTTGCTGGACATGTGCAAACCAGCACTGGAGCGAGGCGAGCCGGTGGCCGCCACCCTGCCTATTCGTAACGCCAACCGGGTGGTGGGCACGATGTTGGGCAGCGAAGTGACGCGCCGCTACGGGGCCGAGGGACTCCCGGAAGACACGATCCGGCTTCGCTTCCAGGGATCGGCCGGCCAGAGCTTTGGGGCCTTTATCCCGAAAGGGATCACCCTCGTTCTGGAAGGAGACTCAAACGATTACATCGGCAAGGGGCTGTCGGGCGGCAAGATGATCGTCTATCCACCCGACGGGTCAATCTTCCTCGCCGAAGAGAATATCATCATCGGCAACGTGGCCTTTTACGGCGCTATCGGAGGGCAGGCTTACGTTCGCGGCGTGGCCGGTGAGCGTTTCTGTGTCAGAAACAGTGGCCTGTACGCCGTCGTCGAGGGAGTGGGCGATCATGGCTGCGAATATATGACCGGCGGGCGGGTGGTCGTTCTTGGCTCGACGGGTCGGAACTTTGCGGCCGGGATGTCAGGAGGCATTGCCTACGTGTTTGACGAGGCCGGAGACTTCCCCGGACGCTGCAACCAGGAAATGGTCTACCTCGAAGAGTTAGAGGATGCATCTGAAATCGAAGAAGTAAAAGATATGATCCGGCAGCACGCCGAGTACACCAACAGCGAGCTAGCCTGGCGTATTTTGGGCGACTGGGAGCGCAAGATACCGAAGTTCTTCAAGGTTATACCCAAGGACTATAAACGCATGCTGGAAGCCTTTGAACGAGTCGAAGCTCTCGGCCTGAGCGGCGAGGAAGCGGTGATGGCTGCGTTTGAAGAGAACAAGAACGATCTGGCTCGCGTGAGTGGGAATTAAGCCTTTACGTTTTGTGAACAAGGAGGCACGAGAATGGGCAAAGCTACCGGCTTTATGGAATATACACGTGAATTGCCTGGCTATCGCCCCCCCGAGGAGCGGGTCGGCGACTGGCAGGAGATCAATCTGCACTTTCCAGACGACAAGCTCCAGATACAGGGCGCGCGCTGTATGGACTGTGGCATTCCCTTCTGTCACACAGGTGTATTGATGAGTGGCATGGCCTCGGGTTGTCCAATCAATAACCTCATTCCTGAGTGGAACGATCTGGTGTATCGAGGCCTGTGGCGAGCGGCTTTGAAGCGCCTGCACAAAACCAATAATTTTCCCGAGTTCACAGGCCGGGTTTGTCCGGCCCCGTGCGAAGGGTCGTGCACGCTGGGGATCAACGAACCAGCAGTTACGATCAAGAGCATTGAAAACGCGATTGTGGCCAAAGGGTTTGAAGAAGGGTGGATCGTCCCCAACCCCCCCACGACAAGAACCGGCAAAAGAGTGGCCGTGGTTGGGTCTGGCCCGGCCGGGCTGGCGTGTGCTGATCAATTGAACAAGGCTGGTCACAACGTGACCGTCTTCGAGCGGGCTGACCGGGTTGGGGGACTACTAACCTACGGCATCCCCACCATGAAACTCGACAAGCAGGTGATTCAGCGCCGCGTCGGCCTTATGGCCGAGGAGGGCATCGAGTTTATTACCAGCACCGAAGTGGGGGTAGATTATGCGGCCGACAGACTACTTTCAGAGTACCATGCCGTGGTCCTGTGCGGAGGTGCAACCAAACCGCGCGACCTGCCCATCCAAGGACGGCATCTTAAAGGCATCCACTTCGCTGTGGATTTTCTGCGGGCCAACACGAGGAATATCCTGGATGGGGAGGTCCCCGCCCCGTCACCCTGGGAAAGCCGAAGTGGAGGCGAGGGCTTTATCTCGGCAAAAGACAAAGACGTGATCGTGATTGGCGGCGGTGACACCGGCACGGATTGTGTAGGCACTTCTATACGTCATGGGTGCAGATCGCTGGCCCAATTTGAGATTTTGGATCGCCCCCCCGACCAACGGAGCCCAGACAATCCGTGGCCGGAATGGCCCAATATCTTCCACGTGGATTACGGGCATGAAGAGGCGGCCGCCATCTTTGGTCGAGACCCACGCTATTTTTCTATTATGACCAAAGAATTCATCGGGGATGAAAATGGCCGGGTTCAAGAATTGCACACGGTTCAAATCGAATGGATACCCGGTAACAACGGCAGCCGGCCAACCTTCCGGGAGATCCCCGGCACCGAAAAGATATGGCCGGCCCAGTTGGTCCTCTTGTGCCTGGGCTATCTCGGACCTGATGAGATGCTGCTCGACCAGATTGGCATCGAACGGGATGAACGGTCTAATGCGAAAGCCAAGTATGGTCGCTTTGCTACCAGCATCGAAGGGGTTTTTGCGGCCGGCGACATGCGCCGTGGACAGAGCCTGGTGGTGTGGGCCATCAACGAAGGGCGTGGCGCGGCGCGTGAGTGTGATCGGCATCTGATGGGGGAGACTAATCTGCCGTGACAGGCTTTGGTTATTGCTGATATGGGCGCTCCACGCGTAATTCAGGGATCATCTTAAAATGGCGCTCATTGTCGGTAGCGAGATCGAGGCCCTGGATCATGGCTGTAGCGGCAATTAGCGCATCGGGGATTGCCAAGCCATGGCTCTTGCTGTAGGCCAATATAAGCTCGTAGGCTTTGGCAGAGATGTTTGGCGAAAGATGAATGAGGTTAAAATCGGCCACCAAGACTTCGATTTTGGCCACTTCGGCCTTGTTGAGACAACCTGCAACCAATTCCATCGCTGTTATGATCGAGATGAAGAGAGGTGTTTGGGCACTGTAGGCTGCATCGACAAAGTCGGCTGGCGGCCGCGTTACCCCGTGAGAGGTCAATTAGCACGGTAGTGTCAAGCAGGGTGCCGCTCATTGCTGCATCCAGTGTTGGGATCTCAGATCCTCTAACCAAGCTCTTGATGACCGCCCGCGCATATCTTCGCGGTCTGCCCACATTCCAAAGTATTCAGCTTGGCGTACAGAGCGAGTCTCAGAGGCTGACGCATTGGACAGGGCAGCTACTTGACTGCGTAGGAACGCCATTTCAGCTATAAGCCGATCAATCTCTTGCAGGATTTGTTGAATTTGAGAGGTATCTTTTGTTACAGCCATTCAGTCCTCCATGTCAATGCAAGTGTTTACACCATTGTATACACAACTACATTAGCAGTCAATCGCCAGCCTCGCCGCTCTATTCTTTCAGAGCGATAATCTCCTCGCAATAAGGCGTGTACGGTCTCAAGGCCTCATAGTTCCGCTCGAAGCGTAGTTTAGGGTGAACCCTGGACAGAAATTCCTGTACCGGTCGGTGATAGGCTTTCTTGCATATCTCCCTGGTATCCAGGCCTAACGCCTTACAAGCTTCCAGTGTGGGGCAGTGATTCCACCACCTGGTCACCATTCTCTTCTCCGTCTGCTCCACGATTTCCCCATCCTCCGGGAGCGAGAGGCCCAGATAGATTTCATAAAAGAGCCGGTAGCCGTCGGCAACTGGAGCGTCTGCCAGGCTCAAGCGCTCCAGGTTACGGTCAAGCCAGGCTAACCGTTTCTCGACGACACAACCCTCCAGGTAAGCCAAAGCCCCCTCCAAGCCTATGTCATCGGCCACAGACAGGACGGTGCGAAGCAACTGGGTGGAGTCCCCGCTTCTGGTGTTTTCGTATTCCTGCTTGATGAGTTGATAGTGTTTGTCCATAACCTTCACCTTCAATTGGTCCCCCAGTTAAGTGTTGTTGGACAATTCTAACCACAAAAAACGAAGTGTACAAATCTTCTTGAGCTTTTCTTAGAGAGTGATTGTTGCAAATGCAACAATCACTCTCTAAGCCTGGAAGCATTTACAAGACAGAGCGAAAAGCCCGGGTGCTTAGCCCTGGGGACATAAGCCCTTCACCCGCTTCGACGGCTCCAGAATCCAGAATTTGGGACTTGACAGGCTGACGACTTTATGATATACTTTCTATAAACCTTTTATAAAAGTATTACTTAAAAGCTGATAACAACCGCTCATAGCCAAGCTGTGAGGCAGCAGCCGTTGACCATCGAATGCACAACCAGGCTCCTGGCAGCTTTTCTACGTGTAATCGCAAGGAATTTCGCGTCGTGAACAATCGAGTGTTCGACAACGACCCCAGTCGAGCCAAGGTGCTTAGCAGTATCTGGCAGAAAGAGCCGTTTACCAAAATGGACATCGTCCGCAAGGCACATCTCAGCCTGCCCACTGTCACAAACGTGCTGGCAGATCTTGAAAACGAGGGATACGTCCTACAAGCGGGGAACGGCACCTCTCGCGGCGGCCGCCCGCCCAGCCTGTATCGTTTCAACCCCACAGCGCGCTACGCAATTGGCGCCCAGATTCATATAACTAAGATATCTATTGGACTGATCGATTTGTTTGAGAATGCCGTTGAAGTTATTGAGTTTCCATTTGCAGAAGATGCGACGTCAGAATACGTGATAACCTCTCTGATTCAGGGTACGCGTAACCTGCTATTGGCAGAAGGGATAGGTGTCGAGAAACTTCTTGGGATTGGTCTTGGGATACCTGGATTTATTGAGCAAAACAAAGGCATTTGGCTGAGTTTTCCGTGGTCACCGGCAGTCAAGAACATCCCACTATGCAATGTGCTCGAGCACGAATTTCAAATACCTGTGTTTATGCGTAATGACATCAATGTAGTTGCCGAGGCTGAGCTTCGCTACGGGCCTACACCGGCTGAACGAGATATGTTGCTGATCACGTCTCACGAAGGGCTTAAGGCTAGCGTGGTTGTCAGCGGAGAGATACTCACCGGAAAGCACGGCGTCTTTGGCTCAGTTGGCCATCTGATCGTCGAGGAGAATGGGCTCCAATGTTACTGCGGCACTCGCGGTTGCCTGGAAATGTACGCCTCAGGGCGGGCGATACGCAAGCTGATCGCCAAAAGGCCAGATGTACTAAGTTTGGTCGGTGGTGACCCAAACGCGGCGAATTTGCCATACCAGATATTCGAGCGGGCAAGGCAGGGAGATGAACGGTGCCAAGAGGTAGTGGAAAGCTTCCTACTTTATATGGCACGCGCGTTTGCCAGCATGATACGGTTTACCGACATTTACACCATCGTCCTATTGGGCATTTATGCAGAGGGCGGTGACTACCTACGGGACAGGCTATACACCGAGATCTCGATGCGCCTGCCTGATGTCGTTAAAGCCAACTTGTCAATCTACTATGGCAGCAAACATGGCATTGACAAAATCTTGGCAGCGGCTGCGGTTCCGCTAATTCGGGCCCATCTTGAACCATCCTTCTCCCCGAAGTGAAGATTCTTGGTATCTTCTCAAAATGTAGGAGCGGACTCTTGTGGCCGCCCCGTTGGGCAGGCGTGAGGCACTGCCCTTACCCCGAATTATTGAGAAGATACGATTCTTGGGGTACGAATAGCAGAATTGAATAATAGATCGTGCACTCACCGACAAAACTTATAATCAAGCTTGTACAATCAGGAGGAAAATCGTGAATGTAATACTGTTTATATCGGACACTTTTCGCTATGACAACTTATCTTGTTACAATGGGAAAACGAGAGTAAAGACGCCGGTATTGGATCAATTCGCTGGCCAATCTTATGTCTTCACGAATGCCTATCTGAGTTCCTTTCCAACCGTACCTAATCGCCTGGATCTGATGAGTGGACGATTCAGCCACATTGACCACGAATGGTGTCCGCTTCCCGAGGAAACGATCACGCTGCAACAAATCCTTAGTGCTTCTGGAACCGTCACCCAATTAATTTCAGACAATCCTCACATTTTGGAAATGGGCTACAACTATCAGCGAGGTTTCGACGCCTTTGAATGGATTCGCGGTCAGGAGACAGACCAGTGGAAGACAGCGCCAAAGGATATCAAGCTACCTTCAACCCCTGCGAAGATACGTGCTCGCGATTTTATCGTCAAGCATTACCTTCGCAACACAGCTCGATGGAAGTCAGAAGAAGATCACTTTGTGGCGCAAACAGTGCGATCCGCCTGTGAATGGCTGCAAGAGAACCAAGATCAGGATCAATTCTTCCTGCATATTGAGGCATTTGATCCCCATGAGCCGTGGGACGCGCCGCAGAAGTACCGCGATTTATATGACACCGGCTTCCAGGGGGAGGATATAATTTACCCCCACTACAACTATTGGCGCGAATTCCTGACCAAGGATGAGATAGATCATATTTGTGCCCTTTATATGGCCGAAGTTTCAATGGTTGACTATTGGTTCGGAGTACTACTCGACAAAGTCGAGGATTTGGGAATGGCGGAGGATACCGCCGTCATTTTTTGCAGTGACCATGGATACCTGTTCGGCGAGCACGAGTTTACAGGAAAATCCAAGATGACTGTGCATAATGAGAATTTCACTTACGAGGCAATGCCGATGTACACGGAGATTCGCCGCATCCCACTGCTTATTCGTTTACCCCGGCAATCCCAAGGTCAGGGAATTGATGCCTTAGTTCAGACACCGGACTTGATGCCGACGATTATGGAGATGGCTGGTTTAGTGTCAACAGAAGCCATAGCTGGACAGACGAGAACCCAGGCCCTCCAATGTGGTATGTTCTATACCAGAGGGTGGGAATTCAATCCCGAGGCCGTCCATGGTATCTCACTTATGCCGCTCATGCAGGGTGCGGCAACGAAATTACGGGATATCGTGGTAAGTTCAAACACACTAATTCATCACACTCCTGTTATGGCTAAGTGTGCTATCGTCACTGAAGATGGCTGGAGTCTGCACTACTCGGGAGTGTATGACCGAGCTTCAAAAGGGGGATTGATGTACACTAATGAACTTACCCCTATTGAAAAGGCGAGCATTCCTACAGAGCCTGCTTTATATAATCTGAATTCAGACCCAGGTGAGGAGCATAATGTAATAGAAGATAACAAACCGCTTGCCCGGGAGATTCACGAGCGCTATGTGAAGTGGCTTGAGGCGGCAGGTACGCCGCAGGAACACCTGGCTGGACGACGTAGACTCTCTAGCTAGAAGAGTTATGCCCCATGTCGTTTATTACAGTCTCCCCTTCGGGAGAACTCGGAGCAAAGCCAGTATGTATCTTCTCAAAATGTAGAGGCGCCTCCTTGTGGTCGCCCTGTTGGGCAGGCACAAGGCACTGCCCCTACCCCGAATTACTGAGAAGATACGCCAGTATGGTAGAAAGGAAGGGAAACATGAAGTGATACAACATTATCGACGGGGCAGCTTATGCAAGTAATGAACATAAAGGGTCTCACAAGAGGAGGTCGAGAATGAGATCAAAAGGACTTCTGGCGTTGCTGACCATCTTACTGGTGGTTTCGTTAGTCCCGGTTGGTTGTGCTCCCCAGCCCCAGACAGCAAAACCAACTGAGAGGCCGACTGCAACTGAGGCAGCAGAGGTTGAAGAACCAGCGGAAACAGAAATGGCGAAAGGAGCGGCTACTGAAGAAGCCCCTGCAGGCGAGCTTTTCCTAGACGTCGGCGAACACCCCCCCATCACCCTTACCGTTAACGAATCCCCTTGGTATCCCGCCTTCGAAAAGGTGGTAGAACTCTACGAGCAGCAAACAGGTAACCAAGTAAATCTGGATGCCACTCCCTTTTCCGGGTTGCTGGAAAAGGCGCGCAACGCTGTTCGCGACGTAGAAAGCCCCTATGACATTGTCACCATCGACTGGGGCTGGGCAGTTGAGTTTTACGCCGGTGGGTTCCTGACTCCCTTAAGAGAGATTGATCCGGATTTCGAATGGGACTCTGCCCTCTTTACCTACGCGGACTCCATCTACTGGGACGATAAAACCCAATGGCGTGACCCCGATGGGGAGATTACGACCTTTTCGCCGCAGGGCAATACTCAGCTCCTGTACTACCGGGCAGATCTTTATGAAGAGGCAGGGCTGGATCCACCGGAAACGTGGGACGATGTAATCAAAGCCTGTGAGATGTTCCACAACCCCCCAGATATGTACTGCTTCGTCACGCGGGGAGAGCGTGGAAACGCGATAAACTTCGACTTTCAGCCCTTCCTAGTTGGTTTCGGTGGAGACATCATCAAAGACGGCCAGAGCGGCGATTTCACCGTGATTATTAATAGCCCTGAGGCGAAGCGCGCGCTTGACTTGTTCGTAGAAATGTTAACGAAATGGGGGCCACCTGACGCTGGCGCTATTGGTCAGAGCGATGTGATTCAGTACATGGTCACTGGCAAAGCAGTGCACGCTCTCATCGTAACCGCAGCCTGGGCCAACATGGACAATCCCGAGAAGTCGGCCGTAGTAGGCAAAGTGGATGTCACTGTCCCACCCAAGTCAGCCGACGGAGTGCATGCCAGCGGCATCGGTAACTTGTTGATGGGCATCCCCCAGAACCTGCCCGATGAAAGAAAGCAAGCTGCATTGGCTTTCGCCAAATGGTTTCTGACCTACCAAGCACAGTATGAGTTCGGCAAGTCTGGCGCAGGGCCAGTACGCAGGGACGTATACCAATCCGACCTAGCTGAGAAACCGGAATTTCGCTGGATGAAGGCACATCTTGACAACCTCGACAAGTATTCCGTACAAGGGTTGGGATATAAGGAGGGCGCCCAAGTCGAACAAATCATGGGTCTGCGGCTCAATCAGGCCTTGATCGGTGAGTTGAGCATAGCAGAAGCGCTGAACTGTGCAGCAGAAGACATTTACAAGGTATTCAAGGAGAACGGACGGAATACCGGGATGTTAGAGCCGCTCCCAGAGTAGAGGCTGGAAGATCCAGGAAGCTCCACTTATTGATCCATTTACCCGTAATAGGTGGAGCCTCTGCACTCTGCTGATCACTGATCTGTATGGCGGCTCCCCCAAAGCTTTGGAGAATTCGGAGGAATGGGATGGTTCCCTAGTCCGTGATACAGGCGAGAGATATTTGTGGCTTCGGCAGGCCAACTGAGGAGAAGAAATCAGTGGCACCGAAGTCAATCAGGTTGATCTTGGCCCGCTGCATGGCGCTGGTA
>DAOUMD010000232.1:0-40813 GCA_034412795.1 Anaerolineae bacterium | reverse complement strand
GATGCTTGGACTAACCGCACCCCTAACTGGAAAACCGATTTATCTGGTTGGCTACGATGTCTGTAAAGAGTCTGGGTGACGAAGTAGGTAAAGGATACAGTTACGGTTGAATAACCGTAACGATCAGTGGCATGGTTCATTTTACCAAAAGAACTGGTTGACAATTTGGCCTGCTTTGCCAGACATATCCGTGAAACGTGATGCGTGATGCGTGATACGCAACTGTCACGTTTCACGCATCACGCATCACGTATCACGTATCACGTATCACGTATCACGCATCACGTATCACGCATCACGTTTAGTGAACCATCCCCGATCAGCGAAATACCAAAAAAAGGAGTCCAAGATAATGTCTCGTATTGTTGATCTGACCTTGATGATGCGTCCCGGCATGCGTGGCGTCGATTTTGAAGTCCGTTCTACGATCGACGGCAAAGGCTGGAACACAACCATACTCCACCTATACTCTCACGCCGGCACCCACATGGATGCTCCCTACCACTTCCTTGCTCAGGGAGAGACGCTGGACAATTTAGTACTGGAGAAATGCGTGGGACCGGCCCAGATCCTCGATCTGACTTTCGTGAAACCCCGCGACGTGATCACAATCGAGCACCTGGCACCTTACGCCGAAAAAATCGGACCAGGTTCCCGCCTCCTACTTAAGACTGGATGGAGCGCTCGCGCGGACACCCCTGAATATCGAAGTCAACTCCCGCGTGTCAGCCTGTCACTGGCCGAATGGCTGGCCGAGCGCCAAATAGCTCTGCTGGGTGTTGAGATGCCCGCGGTGGCTGACATCGACAATAAGGAGGAGCTGACAACGGTGCACCAGGCGCTTCTGGGGGCCGAGATCGTGATCGTCGAGGGGCTGGCTAACCTGGATGCGTTGCACCAGCAGGAAGTAACCTTCATTGCCTTACCCCTCAAGCTTGAGGGGGGTGATGGCTCGCCGGTGCGGGCTATCGCCATTGAAGATGAGGTCTGATACGATCGATATAAGAATCTGCAAAAAGGGAGTGTGATTAAAAAGTGTCTCAAACCCCAATGTCAGTTGAAGAATTAAAAACGATGGCTGCGACGATCCGCCGGGACATCATTGAGATGATCCACGCGGCGGGCTCCGGTCACCCGGGCGGATCCCTGTCGGCAACAGACATTGTAACCGCCCTCTACTTTCGCGTTATGCGCATCGATCCCCAAAACCCGGACTGGCCCGACCGGGATCGCTTCATTCTTTCCAAGGGGCACGCCTGTCCGGTCTGGTATGCCGCGCTGGCCGAGCGTGGCTACTACGACAGGTCGCACCTGGGCACGCTGCGCAAGATTAACAGCATCCTACAGGGTCACGCGGATATGAAAAAAACACCGGGCGTGGACATGACGGTCGGCTCGCTCGGCCAGGGCTTTTCGGCAGGCATAGGGATGGCGCTCAGCGGTAAGCTGCGTAAGAAAGATTACCACGTGTGGGTCATCATCGGCGATGGTGAGATACAAGAAGGTGCCATATGGGAAGCGGCCATGGCCGGCGCCAAGTGGAAGCTAGACAATCTGACTGTTATCCTGGACCGCAACCGATTGCAGAACGACGACTTTGTGGATGATACGATGCCCGTCGATCCGGTGCCCGACAAATGGCTGGCCTTCAATTGGAACGTTATCGAAATCGACGGTCACAACATGGAAGAGATTGTGTCGACACTGGAAGAAGCCAAGACGGTCAAGGACAAGCCAACCATCATCATCGCTCACACCGTCAAAGGCAAAGGTGTCTCCTTTATGGAGAATGTGGCGGTATGGCATGGCAAAGCGCCTTCTGACGAGCAGGCGCGGCAGGCCCTGGAAGAGATCAGTCAACAGGTTGGGAGGTAGAATCGTGGCAACAGTAATGGAAACAGCTAAACCCTCAGTCTCCCCAAGGGGGCCCCACGGATATCACCACATCCGTCCTGAAATCGTTTCGGCGCTGACTTCCAATCCTGATGATCCGTTCGCTACCGTCGAGAAGCAGGCCACACGTTACGCATACGCTGAGGCCATTCTCGAACTGGGTGAGAAAAACCCGGACGTCGTCGTGCTTGACGCCGACGTCTCCAAGTCACTCAATACCCACAAGTTCGCCGAGAGATTCCCCGATCGTTCCTTCAACTTCGGGATAGCCGAGCAGAACATGATGGCCGCCGCAGCGGGTATGGCCAGCACCGGGCTCATTCCCTACGCGTCAACCTACGCTGTCTTTGCCACGATGCGCGCCCTGGATCAAGTCCGTAACAGCATCCATTATCCCCGCCTGAACGTAAAGATCGCCGCCAGCCACGGTGGGATCACGCCCGGCCCGGATGGGGTAACGCACCAGGGACAGGAGGATCTATCTATCCTGCGTTCCATCGCCAACTCCACCGTCATCGCCGGGGCGGATTCGGCGACCACCAAGCTGGCGGTGTGGGCGGCTGCGGAGTGGGAGGGTCCGGTCTATCTCAGCTTCACCCGCGACCCGGTGCCCATCCTCTTTGACCTGGATTACCCCTTTGAGATTGGCAAAATGGTCACCATTCGAGAGGGAACCGATGCGACTATCATTGCTAACCGGGACATCGTGTGCCAGTCACTGATCGCTGCCGAACGGCTGGCGCGAAAAGGCATAAGTGTGCGCGTTATCGATTGTCATACCATCAAGCCCCTCGACATTGACGCCATCCTGCAGGCCGCTGAGGAGACGGGTGCCATCGTCACGGGTGAGAGCAACGTGATCAACGGCGGCCTGGGGAGTGCAGTCGCCGAAGTTCTGGTGGAGAACCACCCGATCCCTATGAAGCGCATCGGCGTCCGCGACGTCTTCGCCGAGTCTGGTCCCTATCTTGAGATCATCAAGAAGTATGGTGTCTCTGCAGAGCACATCGCCGATGCAGTGGAGGAGGTTATCGCCCGCAAGTCGCCCCCGGGCTAAGGAACTTTAAGAATTTATTTGGGTAACAGTCGGCATCATCTATGGCTCGGCTTGGCTAGGCCCATGCGTAAAACGTAAAACGTGATGCGTGATGCGTGAAACGTGAATATACCCATCACGCGTCACGGATCACGCATCACGCATCACGCATCACGTTTTACGTTTTACGCGGTTACTACCCTTGATTTTCGGTTCAGCTCAGTAACGTGTAGAATAACCTAAGTCGTTGTTGCATGAAGACATGTGACCGAATTGTATGACAGAGAGGAGTCATCTCATGAAACAAACCAGCGAAGAACGTATCGCCCAACGCTACGAAGAGCTAACTGCGTATTTCGAGCACTGGGAGAAAACCAAGGATCTGATCGATCAACTCGTGGACCTGATCCTCAACTATCGCCAGAGTGGACACCCGGGCGGATCACGCTCCAAGGTGTATGCTCTGATTGTGACGTTGCTCAGTGGCACTTTTCGTTGGGACATCCGCCACCCTGAGAAACGCTTTGGTGACCGCTTCATCCTGGGCGCCGGCCACACCATCCCCCTCGTATATTGCACGCTGGCTGTCTTCAACGAGGCACTGCGTATTAAGTATCAGCAGACGGGCGACGAACGCTACTCCGTTCCCGATGCCGAAGAACGCGCCTTGTACTGGGAGGACTTGCTGGACTTCCGGCGCCATGGCGGGCTGTCAGGTCACGCCGAGATGGAAGGCAAAACACTGTTTCTTAAGGCGAACACTGGCCCGTCCGGACACGGTAGCCCGGCATCGGCCGGCGCAGCACTGGCGCTCAAGCGAGCTGGAGCCGACGGCGTCAGGGTGATGATCTTTGAAGGCGAAGCCGGCTTGACCCCCGGAGCGGTTCACGAAACGTTGAACTCAGCCTGGGGATTGGGCCTCGATAACCTGTATTACATAATAGATTGGAACGACTTTGGCATAGACGACCATCCCGTCAGCAGCGTGGTGTACGGCACACCCACTGACTGGTTTGCCCCGCACGGATGGCGCGTGTTCAGCACCGAGTCGGGCGATGAGTGGGGCCCGCTGACGAAGGCCATCCTGTCCATGATGTTGGAGGATAACACCGATCGTGTGCCCAGTGTTACGTGGTTCAAGGCGCGCAAGGGACGTGAGTACCTAAAATATGACAACCTGTCACACGGCGCGCCGCACAAGATCAACAGCGAGCTGTTCTGGGAGACCAAGCGCCCCTTCGCTGAGAAGTACGACGTCGCGTTCACCAATTTCGGAGGAACTGCCCCCGATGACGCGGGGTCGCTGCGGGGGGAGTTTGAGGCCAATCTAAAGGCCGTGATGGGCGTACTCCATCAAGACCAGGCGTTGGTAGACTATTTGGCCGATACGCTGGTGGCGCTGGGCGACAGTGTGCCCGAGGAGGTTCCCACGTTTCGGCTGGGCAAACGTGGCAACCCCTTTGAGGACGAGCGGTTGTATGACTACCGGGGTTATCCCCAGGATCTGTACGTCGAACCAGGCGTGTCCGTTGCCAACCGAAGGGCACTTGCCAAGTGGGGTGCCTGGGTCAATGCCCTTGGTGCGCAGGAGTATGGCCAGCCGCTGTTCGTCGCTTGCTCCGCGGATTTGGCCGACTCGACAAACGTCAGCGGCTTCGCCAAGGGCTACGGCGACTTCGAAGGATATGGCTGGTACGAACGCTATGGCACTCAGGAAGGTGTGCTCCTGCCGCAGGAGATCACCGAGTTCGCCAATGCCGGCATCCTGGCGGGTATGGCCTCAGTCAACTTTGCGCTCGACCCGGAGGACGCGTTCCTCGGTTTCTGGGGGGCAGCGTCCACGTATGGCTCGTTTAGCTATCTCAAATACGGCATGATGCGCTTATTCAGCCAGCTTGCCCAAGACTGCCAATTAAAAGTAGGCAAGGTGATTTGGATAGCGGGTCACTCGGGGCCGGAGACTGCCGACGATAGCCGGACGCACTTCGGCATCTTTGCACCCGGTGTGACACAACTCTTCCCCGAAGGGTCTATCATCAATCTACATCCCTGGGAACACAACGAGGTACCGGTCTTGCTGGGCGCGGCGCTCAAACAGGATGTGCCCATCGTCGCCCTGCACCTGACGCGCCCGCCGGTCCAAATCCCGGACCGGGAGAAGTTAGGTATGGCGTCACACTTCGAGGCGGCACGGGGCGCGTACGTGGTGCGCGATTATCGCCCCGACCAGCCCCGGGGTGGCGCCTTGATCGTACAGGGGACCAGCGCCATGGCCAGTGTCATCAAAATCCTGGCAGAGTTGGACGAGCGAGGTCTGAACGTGAAGATCGTGTGCGCAACCAGCCCGCAGTTATTCGCGCTCCAGCCGGAGGCCTATCGCCAACACGTGCTCTCGCCCGACGATTGGACCGACTCGACGGTGATCACCACCCAGGCGCGCTGGTTGATGCACGACTGGCTGTTCAACAAGGTGGCCGAGGAATACGCCTTGTCGGCCGACTGGGACGATCGTTGGCGCACCGGCGGCACGCTGGACGAACTGGTCGACGAAGCCCACCTATCGCCCCGCTGGATGCTGGAGGGCATCCAGCGCTTTGTGAAGGATCGAGACAGCCGCCTGACCCGCTTCGCTTGAGGGTCCGCCCGGGACTTCAAGGGCATCTGAGATTGGGTAAGATATGAAAGAATACAGGATTGCCGCTATCCCTGGCGATGGCATCGGCAAGGAGGTTTTGCCCGACGCTCATAGGTAGCAGGGTGTTAAGTGACTGGTACATCTCGGCGTTAACAGGTGCATAGTTATTTGCTCGCCAGGGATTGTCAAATCCCGGCCTTTTGCCCCCCAATCGAAGATTTGGCAAAACCGGCGATTTAATATTGGGACAAATGACCCCTGGGTGATATGTCCCAATATTAAACCCCCTCGGGGCAAAACTAACTATAGGCTCATTTCCACTCCCGATCCTGGGCCTGGTTCAGCGCCGCGACAAAGACGATAAGCAGGCTCCCCCGGCTCAGGTCTATCTGGAGTCACCGGGAATGTGCAGACCAACACGATTGAGCGTACATCAAATGGGTCATCAAGACTTTCTCATTGGTGTAGGAGTGGACAAGCTTACAATCTATGGCACAGCACGGTTCCGATGAAGCACATGTCGGTGATGGATTCGGCGATGATGGTGAGGTTGGGAGCTTCGGCTGGCTCAGGGCGTTGCTCGGCTGGACTGGGGCGGAGGGTGAGCAGGGCGATGGCTAGGAGGAAAAGGAGGGTTAGGGTTGGGGTTAGGCGGGTGGGCATGGGTGTTACCCCTTGTTTTTGGTGTTGGTGGGCTTGGCTGTGTGTCTGTAGTGCGGCCTTTATGGACATAGGGCCTATTCCTCTATCTTCTTCGCTCCGGCTGCTTCAGGGTCAAAGTCTTCTGGCCACTCTGTATCGTCGTTATATTCTGCCATGCGCAGGTTGGCTTCAGTCAAATTGGCTCCGCTCAGGTCAGCCCCCTTAAGGCCGGCCCCGCTCAGATCTTCCCGGCTCAAGTCTTTTCCCGAGGCTCCTTGATTGACAATCTCCCAGACTAGCCGCCACTTAGCATCTATTTGGGTCGCGCTGTCTATTCGAGTCCCTCTTAGGTCCGTTCTGCTCAGATCGGCCTCGCTCAGGTTGGCCCTGCTCAGGTTGGCCCCGCGCAGGTCGGCCTCGCGCAGGTTGGCCTCGCTCAGGCCGGCCCGGCGCAGGTCGGCCCCGCCCAGGTCGGCGCCGCCCAGGTCGGCCCCGCTCAGGTCGGCCCCGCCCAGGTTGGCCCCGCTCAGGTTGGCCCCGCTCAGGTCAGCCCCATTAAGGCTGGCCTTGTACAGGAGGACCTTTTTCAGGTTGGCCTCGCTCAGGATGGTCCCGTTCAGGTTGGCCCAGCGCAGGTCGGTCCCGCCCAGGTCGGCCTCGCTCAGCTCGGCCCCGTTCAGGTGGGCCCCGCGCAGGTCAGCCTTGCGCAGGTCGGTCCCGCGCAGGTTGGCCTCGCGCAGCTCGGCCACGCGCAGGTTGGCCCCGCTCAGCTTGGCCCCGTTCAGCTTGGCCCCGTTCAGGTCGGCCCCGCGCAGGTCGGCCCGGCGCAGGTCGGCGCCGCCCAGGTCGGCCCCATTAAGGCTGGTCCTGTACAGGATGGCCTTTTTCAGGTCAGCCCGGCTCAGGTCGGCCTCGGTCAGGTCGGCCCGGCGCAGGTTGGCCCCGCTCAGGTCGGCTCTTTTCAAGCTAACAACTGTCCTGGTCTCCTCCGAAGCGGCTGTATTTGCTTTCTTCAAATCGGATTTCTTCTTAATGAGCTTGGCCTCATATAAGAAACGCAAAACACTGCCCTTGCGCTCACCATCCAGGTCCCTGAGTACTGTTAGCGTCCGTGAGCGGGCAACGCTTTGCGCTTCCTCTGAAGTACGTAACTTTTTATCAAGAAGTAGCTCGGTCATTGCACCAAGATAGCTCTGCAATGCAGCCTCTCTTTGTCGGTCTTGCTCAATCTCCTGCTCAAGCTCTTCACGCTTTGCTGCTCTGTCGCTCTCTATCCTCCTGAACATTGCTGCCAAGACGGCCAATACAGCCGGAATGAAAATCAGGGCCAATACGTCCCAAAGTGTCTTGCCAGGATGAAACTCCTCTGTGGCACTTTTGGGGGTCGTGTAGGAAACAAAGCCTGTCCAGCGCCACCGATTACGCACAGCAACGAAAATGAAAAGAGCCAGCAAGACCAAAACCGTAACAGCTATTAAAGTCCAAATGATCCTGGTTCTGTTATCAGTTACGAATTGCTTTAATCTTGTCATTACAGACTTCCACACTCCCCCTGCCTCGCTCCGCTTGGCAATGATCCTAGCTCTGTTATCCTTTACGAATTGATTTAGTTTTGTCATCACAAACCTCTATACTACCCCTGCCCCGCTCCACCTGGCTCGGCGGGGCTGGGGCGGAGGGTTAGCAGGCCGATGGCGGCGTCCAGGGCGATGGCTAGGAAGGATGAGGAGGGTTAGGGTTGGGGTTGGGCGGGTGGGCATGGGTCTGTATCGTCGTTATGTTCTGCCATGCGCAGGTTGGCTTCAGTCAAATTGGCCGCGCTCAGATCAGCCCCGCTCAGGTCGGCCTCGATCAGCTTAGCCCCGCGCAGATGAGCCCCGCGCAGGATGGCCTCTTCCAGGTTGACCCATTCCAGTTCGGCTTCGAATAGGTGGGTCCCGCTCAGGCAGCCCCGGACAGGCGCGCAAAAAATAGCTTGGCCGAGGACATGCGAGCCTCCCGCAGATTGGCCTTATTCAGCTCAGTATGGATCAGCTTGGCTTCTGCCAATACAGCAAGAGGTAGGTTGGCCCTTGTCAGGTCGGCTTCGATTAGGTTGGCCTTGTTCAGCTTGGCATTTTCCAGGTTGGCCCCCGTCAAGTAGGCTTCGAATAGGTCGGCCCCCTTGAGGTTGGCTCCGCTCAGGTCGGCCTTTTGTAGTTCGGCTCTCGATAGATAATCTCGCTTAGGTCAGCTTCAGACAGTTCTATCCCGCGTAGTTGGGCCTCAGACTGTTTTAATAATTGGGTCGCGGACGTATAGTTCAAGTCTGTCTTGTCCGAGTAGAGATGTGTCGGCCAAGAATCGTAGTATCATCCTATTGCGGTCTCCGTCCAGAAATCACAACACGGTTAACGTCCGCGCTCGTGCGATAGCCCTCTCTGGGTCGCCTGGCTCAGAATTGAGAAGATTGAACGTCTTTTTGGCTAGTACAACGATCAGTTTGTTTTCAAAGCTTTTCTGCCAATATTGCTTAAGTGTCTGCTACATAATTCCCCCCCATAAGCGAAACTGGTTTGACGCTCTATTTGAATAAACGTAATAAGGTTACCTTTTTCCACCATCCCCCCCCTCTCTCTGCTCCGCTCCGCCTGGCTCTGAAGGGTTGGGGATGGGGAGGAGGGAGGGGAATGGCGCCTGTGGCGAGGAGGAGGGTTAGGGTTGGGCGGGTGGGCATGGGTGTTACCTCGGTGGTTTGTGATTAGTTGTCTGATAAGGACTCGATTCTGCAATCGTCCAGCGGGCTAGCTCCTGTTCGCGGCGGCGCCAGTCGGGGATGTGGCGGGTGAGCAGGAGGCGGTAGAGCCGGTTGTGGGTGGGTACTTTCAGGTGCAGGAGTTCGTGACAGATGACGTAGTCGACGAGGCGACGGGGTAGGTGGAGCAGGTCGTCGGCGAGGGTGAGGGTGCCGACGGTGGAGATGGAATCCCATTTGTTGCGCATGGCGCGGGTCTGTATGCGTTTGACGTGGACGTCGAGGCGCCCGGCCCAGGTCTGGACGAGGCTCAGGAGGTCGTCCCGGGTGAGATGCTGGGAGGCGGGCAGGGGCTGGGGCGGGATGGGCGTGTCGGTGGGTATGGGGGTAGCGGTCGGTTCGGGCATGACGGTTGGCTCAGGGGTAACGGGCGGCTCCAGCGTGGCGGTGGGCTCGGGTGTGGCTGTAGGGGGCGGGGTGTTGGTGGCCACTGGCGTTGTGGTCTCGATGGAGAATTCGGCCAGCCTGGAGGCTGGGGTGGGGATGGCGCCTGAGTCGGCGACCAAGCCCCCGAAGATGGCCGTTGGAATGGCGCATAAGCAGCCTAGAATGATTAAACCGGTACAGCCGATGAAAAGCTTTCCTAGTGGTCCACCGCTCCAGGTTTTCTGGATGGTTTGCATTGTTGCACTTCCTTGCACTCGACTGACGGGCGGCTTCTGTGGAATTGAGAATGGTGTCGGGGTCGGGGGTAAGGTACGGGAAGTGGAGGTGTTCTCTGGTTGAGTTTGTTCGTGTTTATTGTATCACATTTGTTCATTGGATTCAACGGGTTGTATGGAAATTCTAATGGTTTCTAGCAAAACAAGGTGGCTTCGCGGCATTTCGCTCTCTCTGCCCGGCTGGGCTTGGCGGTGAAGGGGTGGGGCGGAGGGTGAGCAGGCCGGTGGCGGCCGCGGCCAGGGTGATGGCGACCAGGGCGATGGCGAGGAGGAAAAGGAGGGTTAGGGTTGGGGCTGGGCGGGTGGGCATGGGGGGCTCCCTTCAATGTGGTTACCGTGTAGTCCTATTCTCGCGCTTGCGGCCGAAATACACGCCCGAAATCGGTAATACAAGGCCGACGATTGAAAACAGCGAAAAAACAATAAGAAAAATGACAACAAGTTCGGCTAGTGGCAAGCGTGTACCTTCGCTCAGGCTACTAATGAAAATTATCACTGTTACTATTATTGCAGTTAGGAAAAGAAAAAGGGTTACTTTCGCTATCTGGCGTGGCTCTCGCCAATACATCTGTCCGGCGTCTAATAGTTCTATTTCTCTGACCCCCTCTATCCTTGCTGTCACATGGGGTATCTGGCTCCTCCCAGTGCATACAAACTCTGCAGTGAATTCGTCGCCTGGATTAAGCAAAACAAAACCTAGGTAGATACCTGTTCCTTCGTAGGTTACCCGCCCCTCAATGGAGGGGAGAGCATTGATGCTCAGATTCTCCGGTTTCTTGTTGAGGATCTGTGGCGGTCTTAAGAACTTCGCGTCGGATTCTACTGTAAATTCAATAGGTTCAACAACATCTGACTCGCGAATTGGCACGTTGCCTATGTTTATGAGTTTGGCTCGGACCAAAAACAAGCTTTTAATGGGCCTCCCCTTGTAGCGGATTTCAAGATCTCCCACAAATTCTTCGTCCACCTTGACTTCAATGGGGGATATTATTGGGTCAAATATACACGCGAGTGCTCGTCTCTGTCTGCTGCGACGCCATAGCAGTACTGACACGGCGATAGCGATGATTGCTATCGGTAAGGAGATGATCTGTGCCCAGCTTGCTAACTCACTGATGTTTTGCATACGCCAAGCTCCTTGCATCTACGAATCACCTCCCCCTCTCCCTGCCCCGCTGCGCCTGGCGCTGAAGGGCTGGGGGGGATTGTAAGGCCCCCGCGTGGGGCGGTCGTTTGTGGTTTGGCTCATGGTTTCTATCTGTCGTGATTTTATCTTGGGGTATTTCCTACCCTGAACGGTACTATTGAGGGACACTCCGACTGATCACCTCTATGAGGGGTGTGATATACGGCAACACCAGGAGAGAGAGTTTCCAAGCCTTGGCGCCCAACTCGATCGCTCCGTTCGCATTATCAAGAAAAGCGACAGTGCGGGTAAGTCTCTGGAGATTGTTGTGATCCGACTGACTCTCGGCCAGGGCGTCTTTTAAGTCTTGCACGGCGGCGCTGTACGCTATGAGTTGGCTGACTTCTAGATCGCTTTTTACGAGGTCTACTATTTGATCGAGATAGGCGGCTCCAATCTCGGCGAGTTCAGTGGCATCTGCTTGTTCTATGGCCTGCTTTACTGTGATATCTTGTGCGTCGACGATCCCTGCAATGGGGCTATGGTTTACAGGGGCGTTGATCTGCACACCGATGTGTTGGGTTACGGGTGTGTCGACGATCTTGAAGTCGGAATCGACTGCTTCGTATGCTGCCCCGGTCAGTATGCAAGTTCGAGAACTTTCGTAGGTTCGTCCTGACTTGTTGGTACGGAGGTGTGGAGTACAGGTAAGCATCCCGGCATTCTGCAAGGTGTCCAGCTTAGCCCCTGTTATATCCGGGAGATCACCTTCAAAACCAAGAATGATGGCACCCGTATTCATGCTCCAAGTTATGACAAACTCTTCGTCTAACATCTCGTCGCGAACTCGCTGGACGAACCATCTCACTAGATCCTTCTGCGTTTCTGTCAGTGAAGCCATGGGCATCTCCTTCTGTCTGTGTCCACTTGTCGAAGAGGACTCCTTGCGAGGTTGTAGGGGCTGGTTATTTTTTCTCCTCCCCCAGCATCCCCTTCAATACCTCGCCAGCGCCAGGTAGTAGTGGAAGGCGGCCCGGATCCCCGGACCTGTCGGCCCCGAGACAGGCCGGCTCGGGCTGGGCGTCGAGGAGCTGGGCGAAGGCGGTTAGGTTGGGGGGGGAGGTTGTCGGTCATTGGGTGAGAGCCTCGCTTTTCTGGCTGGTCGCGGCCGCGCGCAGCGCGGCTTTAGGCAGTCGTTCTTGCATGACAAGGTACTTCCAAGTACGTTCCTATCGTATGGGCCAGAGACCAGCGAGTCAGAGTTGCAGAGGGCAGAGTTTTCAGAGTTCAGAGTTAAAGAAAGCCGGGAGCCACGCACAAACGAAACCCGAGGTAGTTGAGCCTGAGGTCTGGGATGAACCCGAGACGACACGCGCAGCGAACGAGCCTGTCATTATCGACGAACGCGCCGCCGCGCAACACCCGGCGGCCCGAAGCCTTCGGATATTCCCGCCCATCCTTGGGATAGTATGGATAGTCTTTGTATACGCTCAACGTCCACTCCCACACGTTGCCGGCCACATCCACGCAACCGTAGGGGCTGTCCCCCTGCGGCGAGTACTGGCCTACCGGCGTGGTGGTCTTTGGGCCGCCTTCCCAGGAATTGCACCACTTCGCGTCCCACTCATCGCCCCACGGCCAGATCCGCCCGTCGGTCCCCCGCGCCGCCTTCTCCCACTCCGCCTCACTGGGCAGCCGGTAGGCTTTGCCGGTCGCCTCGGACAGCCAGTTGCAGTAAGCGATGGCGTCGTGCCAGGTGACATCCACCACGGGGTGGTCTTCTCTGTACTTTGGTGGTTTGCCGTCCTCCCAGTGTTCCGGCGTTGTACGGCCAGTGGCCTGCACGAAAGTCAGGTACTGGGCGTTGGTCACCGGCGTCTTGGCGATGTAGTAGTCGGGCAGGTGTAGGCGATGCTGCGGCTGCTCGTTCTTTTGTGCATCTTTGTCCTTTTGCGGATCGCTGCCCATCAGGAACTTGCCGGCGGGGATGTGGATCAGATCCGGCTCAAGCGGAGCCAGGCGCTTGGCAAGTTCAAAATCCAGGGCACGCCTCAGGTTTTGAAAACCATCCGGCTCGAAGAGGTCGACCCATTGCAGGTGGAACAATCGCCTGGGGACATCACACGCCTCCAGGCGGGCTGGCATCAGATAGATAGTGTCCTCGGGCAGGTCATCGAGTACATCCAGTGCCCGGGTGATCTCCCGCTGCACTACGCCCCGCTTGTCAATCGATTGGCAGGACAGGCAAACCACCACCAGGTTATGGGGATCACTGATGGTCTTTTTGATTTCGGTCCACCAGTCCTGACCCGTCAGCAAGTCATACTTATCTAGCCAGGGGCTGTAGCCGGCCTCTTTCAGTTGGTGATAAAGCTTCTTCACAGGCTCTTCATCTTCCCTGGCGTGGCATAAAAAGATGCGCGGCTCTTGCTGGGTCAATGGTCGTTATCCTTCCCTTCTGAGATATATTTCTTCATCCAAAATCCCCCTCACACCCTCCACGCCCAACTCCACCCCGCCTCGCCGGGCCGGGTCTCGATCAGCGTCGCTTTCCCTGCCTCGACCATCATCAGCGCCAGGCAGTAGTGGAAGGCGGCCCGGATCCCTCGGCCTGTCGGCCCCGGGACAGGCCGGATCGGGCTGGGCGTCGAGGAGCTGGGCGAAGGCGGTTAGGTCGGGGGGGAGCTCGTCGGTCATTGGGTTAGAGCCTCGCTTTTCGGGCTGGCCGCAGCCGCGCGCAGCGCGGCTTTAATCGGGGAGGGGCACGCCCCTCCCCGGACCCCTTCCCCAGAGGCCAGCGGGTCAGAATGAGAGCGGGCAGAGCGTTCAGAGTTCAGAGGCATAGCCGGGAGCCACGCACAGACGAAAACCGTAGAGGTCGTCCCCCTTGAGCGGGCTGCCCCCGAAGCGGCACGCGCAGCGAACGAGCCTGACATAATGGTAGAACGCGCCGCCGCGCAGCACCCGGGGGGTCGAAGCCTCCGGATCTTCCCGGCCATCCTCGGGATCATATGGATAGTCTTTGTATACACTCAGCGTCCACTCCCACACATTCCCAGCCATATCGACACAACCGTAGGGGCTATCCCCTCGCGGCGAATACCGACCCACTGGCGTGGTGTCATACACGTTACGGTTAAAATTGCACCGATTCTTGTCCGGTGGCTCATTCCCCCACGGCCAGATCTGCCCGTCGGTCCCTCGCGCCGCCTTCTCCCATTCGGCCTCGCTGGGCAGCCGGTAGGCTTTACCGGTCGCCTTGGCCAGCCAGTTGCAGTAAGCGATGGCGTCGTGCCAGCTAACATTGATCACCGGATGGTCTTCTTTGCCTTTTGGTGGTTTCCCCTTTTCCCAGTGCTTCGGTTTACCGTGGTTAGTGGCCTGCACGAAAGCCAGGTATTGGGCATTGGTCACCGGCGTCTTGGCAATGTAATACTCGGGCAGGTACACGGTGTGTTGGGGCTGCTCCTCGTCATACGCGTCTTTGTCCTTCTTGGGATCGCTGCCCATCAGGAATTCGCCAGCGGGGATGTGGATCAGCTCCGGCTCGATGGGCTGCGGCGCAGGCTTCGGCGGCGCAGGTTGCTTACTGATCTCAACGTCTGGAGCTTCTCTGACCTTTTCGGGTTCAGTCAGTGGCTTCCGGTTGGCAATTTCAAAGTCCAGAGACCGTTTAAGGTATTCAAACCCATCCGGCTCGAAGAGGTCAACCCAATGCAATTCTGATAGCCGATCAGGAACCTGGCACGATTCCAACCGGGCCGGGATCAAATAAATCGCACCCTCGGGCATCTCCTCCAAGAGGTCCAAGGCCCATTTGATCTCGCGCTGCACGGTGCCCCGCTTAGTGACCGAGCTGTTGGATAGGCATACTACCACCAGGTTATTATGATCGCCGAGTATCTTCCTGATTTCAACCCGCCACTTCTGGCCGGGCAGCAGGTCGTACTTGTCCAGCCAGGGGTTATAACCTGCCTTTTTCAACTGGTGATAGAGTTCCTTCACGCGCTCTTTATCTTCACTAGCGTGGCATAGGAAGATGCGCGGCTTGGCAAGTTCCTCCTCGCGACCGGTTAAGTGGGTGGCGCGGGGGTGGCGTTGGAGGGGGACGTGTTTAGAGGGTTCGTGCCGTTGGGGAGGCAAAGCCACGTACAATTCGTTAAACGAGACATCCAGCTCAGCCAGCGCCAACTCATTCAGGCGATCAACGATCTCGGCGCGTGTTGCTCCGCGGGTCTCGGTGTCCCCGTATCGCCTGGCCTGGCTGATGTTCTCCTCCAACCGCTGTTGATAAGTGAGCGCTTCGGCATAGCGAGGATGGTCACGCCCGAGTTTCTCCAGCAGTTGGCGCAGCCCGACTTCGTAGGCGGAAAAGGTGTCAGTTGGAACGGCTTCCTGTTCGGTCATAATTATCTCCCCGAAGCGTGGCTACTCCCCGGCTCCTCCCCCTCTCGACACTTCCACCCCCAGCTCCGCCTCGCCGGCCCTGATCTCGATCAGCTTAGCCTTGCCCGCCTCGACCATCATCAGCGCCAGGCAGTAGTTAAAGGCGGCCCGGATCCCTCGGGCCTGTCGGTCTCGGAACAGTCCGGCGGGCTGGGCGTCGAGGAGCTGGGCGAAGGCGGTTAGGTCGGGTGGTAGGTTGTCGGTCATTGGGTTAGAGCCTCGCTTTTCAGGCTGGCCGCGGCCGCGCGCAGCGCGGCTTTAGCAGCCGTTCTTGCATGGCAAGGTGCTTGGGCAAGGTTGTTCCTCCTATTGCATGGGCCAGAGGCCGGCGGGTCAGAGGGCCAGAGCCCAGAGCACTCATAGTTCAGAATTAAAAAAGCCGGGAGCAATCACAAGCCGAAATCCAATGCTGTAGCTCCTGTAGCTCGGGTAGTCCTCGTAACGGTACGCGCAACGGACGTTCCTCACATAACCGTTGAACGCACCGCCCCGCGACACCCGTTCGCCCAAGGCCTTTGGATCCTCCCGACCATCCTTGGGATCATATGGATAGCTGTTGTACACACTCGATGTCCATTCCCGCACGTTGCCGGCCATATCTACACAGCCGTAGGGGCTATCGCCCTGCGGTGAATACAGTCCTACTCGCGAAGTGTTACTACTAAATATGGATCCTACGATTTTGGGCATAGATTCTCCAAAATTACATCGGCCTTCATCTGGGGGTTCATCGCCCCACGGGTAAATCCGCCCGTCCGTCCCACGCGCCGCCTTCTCCCATTCGGCCTCGCTGGGCAGATGATATGCCTTGCCGGTCGCGTCGGTCAGCCAGTTGCAGTAAGCCATAGCATCGTGCCAAGAGACATGTACCACTGGGTGATCCTCTTTGCGTTTTGGTGGTTTCCCACGCTGCCAGTGAGCCGGTGTGCTATGGCCAGTGGCCTGCACAAAGGTCAGGTACTGGGCATTGGTCACCGGCGTTCTGGCGATATAGTAATCGGGCAGGTGCACTGTATGTTGAGACTGCTCCTTGTCCCGCGCTAGCTTGTCCTTGCTGGGATCGCTGCCCATCAGGAACTCGCCGGCCGGGATGTGGATCAGCTCGGGCTCGAAGGGCTGCCGGGCAGGCTTCGGCGGCGGCTGCTGTTTAACGGTCTCAATGTCTGGAGCTTTGACCTTTTCAGGTTCAGCCGGTGGTTGCCGTCTGCCAAGTTCAAAGGCCAGAGACCGGACCAGGTATTCAAAGCCATCCGGCTCGAAGAGATCCGCCCAATGTAAATCTTCTAATTGCTCGGGCACTTGGCACCGCTCCAGGCGGGCCGGGATCAAATAAATCGCACCATCGGGCATCTCCTCCAAGAGGTCCAAAGCCCATTTGATCTCGCGCTGCACGGTGCCCCGCTTGGTGATCGAGTTGTTGGACAGGCACACGACCACCAGGTTATTGCGATCGCTGAGGATCTTCCTGATTTCAACCCGCCAGTTCTGGCCGGGCAGCAGGTCGTACTTATCCAACCAGGGGTGATAGCCTGCCTTTTTCAGACGGTGATAGAGTTCCTTCACTCGCTCTTTATCTTCGTGAGCGTGGCATAGGAATATGCGTGGCTTGCGCTCGTGGTCGATTTCCTCAAGCATCGGTCCCCCAGGAATCAAAACAGCCCACCTCACCGTTGGGCGAGGCAGGCCGGGTTGTCACGACAAGCCAGGGGTTGGTATAATCACTCCAATCCCGCCGCTGTTGGCCTGCAACTCTCCAGCGCTGAGGGTAAGCCCGTGTTGGTAGCACGGGCTTTCGTTTATTCAGAGAGATTATACCACGAAGGCGGGACCCAGAAAACCCCGCCTGAACGCGGTGGGGTTTGACCGTCTTCTGGATTCTTTTAAACTATACCGGGAGGGTTCACTATTTGGTTGACACTTCTTACCGGTCAAATCAAGGGTAGTAACTGCGTGAAACGTCAAACGTGAGGCGTGATCCGTGAAACGTGATGCGTGAAACGTGAAACGTGACTGATCTGTCACGCACACCTGCACTGCACTGTTCTGCGGTCAGCAAGGACGTGCGGCGCAAGTGTCACGTTTCACGCATTACGCATCACGTTTCACGCATCACGCATTACGTTCCTGGCAACCGCATCCCCCACTTGAGAGGTACTGGCCGTGCCGCCCAAGTCGGGTGTCCGGATATCGTCTTGCAACACCTGGGCCATTGCCTCCAACATCAGCTCGGCCGCAGCCTTCTCGCCCAAGTGCTCCAACATCATAGCCCCGGCCCAGATCGCTCCAATGGGATTGGCCATGCCCTGGCCGGCGATGTCGGGTGCGGAGCCGTGGAAGGGCTCAAACATGGAGGGCTGCCCCGGATTGGGGTTAATGTTTCCGCTGGCGGCCAGGCCGATGCTGCCCATCAGGGCGGCGCCCAGGTCGCTGAGAATGTCGCCGAACAGGTTGGTGGTCACGATCACGTCAAATCGCCGCGGCTCCTGGATGAATTTCATGGCGGCCGCGTCCACGTACATGGTCCCGTAGGCCACGTCGGGGTAATCACGGCTTACCTCTTCCACCACCTCATCCCAGAAGACCAGGCTGTGTTGCACGGCGTTGGACTTGGTCACATTGGTGACGTGTCCGCTTCGCTTCCGCGCCGTCTCAAACGCATAGCGGGCCACCTGCTCCACTCCCTGGCGCGTGAACACGCTGGTCTGCACCGCCACCGCGTGGCCATGTCCGGCGTGCACCAGCCCGCCCGGGCCGGCGAGTTCCCCCTCGGTGTTCTCGCGGACGATGACGAAATCGACGTCCTCCGGCGTCACGTTGGCCAGCGGCGTGGTCACGCCAGGGAACAGCTTGATGGGCCGCAGATTGACGTACTGATCGAAAGCATGCCGGATCGTAAAGATCAGTTTCCAGGCGGACAGGTAGTCGGGAACTTGGGGGTGCCCGGCCGCGCCAAAATAGATGGCGTCGAAGTCCTTTAGAATATCGATGCCATCCGGGGCCATCACCTCATTGGTCTCCAGGTAGTGCCCGCACCCCCAGGGAAACACCTCTACACTCAGTCGAAAAGTTCCCATTCGATCGGCAACTGCCTGTATTACCTTAAGGCCCTCGGGCAGCACTTCCTTCCCAACCCCATCTCCGGGAATGGCAGCAACTCTGTATTCTTTCATATGCTTTCTTCACCTCTATGATCTGGCGTGGCGGAAAGAGTAAAGATCATAGCGACCCTCTCCTATTTGTTAAACAGTGTAGCAGAATTGGCATGCTTCATTTTGCCAAGAGAACTGGTAAACAATTTGGCCTGCTTTGCCGGACAAATTCGTAAAACGTGAAACGTGATGCGTGATGCGTGAAACGTGATGCGTGAAACGTGACTGATCTGTCACGCACACCTGCACTGCACTGTTCTGCGGTCAGCACGGACGTGCGGCGCAAGTGTCACGTTTCACGCATCACGTTTCACGCATCACGTTTTACGTTTCACGCAGTTACCACCCTTGATTTGACCGCTAAAAAGTGTCAACCAAATAGTAAACCATCCCCATTCGTCATTCGTCATTCGTCATTATTCGTCATTCGTCATTCGTCTGGGCTAGGTGTTGCCAACTCGATCGGTGTCAGTACTGGCTCGGGGGTTGCGGGGGGAACCGGCTGCAGGATGTTGGGTGACGGCGACGTTTCACCCGCCGGCGTTAGTTGGTATAGGAACAGCCCGCTCCTCTCGGTAGCCACCCAGATGTGATCGTCGGCGACCGCCAGGTCTGTGGGAGCGCCCGGGATGGGCGCGAACCCAACCTCAACCGGCGCGCTGGGGTCGGAGATGTCGATGACGCGCAGCCCGACGACATCGTCCAACAGGTAGGTATAGCCCTCATCCACGGCGATATCCGCGATAGACCACCTGGTGCCGGACAGACCCACTTGTGCCGCTCCTACCATCACCGACCTGGCCGGGTCGGAGGCGTCCAGGATGTGCAGCCCCTGGCCGGCCACATAAGCGTGGCCATCGCGCAGCGCCATGTGTTTCCCGGAGATGTCCAGGCCGGTATCCACCTCGACCAGGTTCGGCGGCTCAGAAACATCAAACACGCGCAGCCCGGTGGCGGCGCTGACCAGGTAAAGATGGTCGGCCATCATCTCCAAATGCACTTCCTGGAGATCGGGGAGGAGATCAACGCTATTGGCTTGAAGCGGCGCAGTTGGGTCCGACAGGTCCAGGACTCCCAGTTGCCAGTTGGAACCATACCCCCCGTCCAGGACCGCGTAAGCGTAGTTTTCCCTGGTCACAAGCCGGTGAATGGGCAGCGAGGTGCTATACGCGCCCGCCTGGGTGAGGGTGACCGGGTTTGAGGCGTCCAGGATGCGGAGATCCCCGTCCTCAATCAGGTATGCATACCCATCCAGGACCGGCGTGGCCGGTCCCAATTCGGTGGCTGAGGGTTGAACCATCACCGGCTCGGCCGGGTTGGAAATGTTTAGCACCTGCACGGCCCGGCCTTCCCGATCATCCCCGGTGACGACGTAAGCCCAATCGTCGGCCACACTCATCTCTGAAACCGATGGCGGCAGGGTCTGGTAAACGCCGATTTCAACGGGGTTGGTCCGGTCGGCCAGGTCCAAAATGCGCAGCGCCCCCTGGCTGCTAAGGTAGGCGTAATGATCTTTGACGCTCAAATCAGCAATCGCGGTGGTCGTGGTGTAGGTGCCGGCCGCGGTGGGGCTGATGGGGTTGGAGACATCCAGGATGCGCAGGCCATAATCGCCCACCGGTTGGAAGTCAACCAGGGGCGGATCTTCGACAAAATAGGCGTAATCGTCAACCAGCGCCACGTCCCCGGTGCGCCCCGGGGTTTCATAAAAGCCAATACCCTTCAGGGCGGTGGGATCGGAGACGTCAAACACCCGAAAGCCGCCCTGGGACCCGTTGGTGGTGTAGGCATACCCATCACGCAGCACAAAGTCTTCCGCTCCCCCGCTTGAAACCTCCACATCGATCGGCTCGGCCGGATCGGAAACGTCAAACACGCGCAGGCCGTAATCTTCAGAGTCGGCCACGTAGGCGTGATTGTCGATGACCTGGGCCGCCCTGGCCCCCCGGTTCCGGCTGCCGCCGTTCGAAGTCTTAAAGGTGCTTACCTCGTAGGGATGGGCCGGGTCGGATACGTCCACCACTTTGAAGTAGCCGTGGCCCACGTTGCCGCTGCCGCTCTGCCCGCTGTTATACCATTGGGTGAGGTAAGCGTACTGCCCTGCCACGGTCACGTCGGTGTTCACGCCTCCCCGAATCAAGGTGTGTCCCACCCCAAAGGGCTGGGTGGGATCGGACACATCCACCACCCACAGCCCGTACGTGTCGGCCACGTAGGCATAAGGGCCAACCACGGTGATGGCCTCCACCGCGTTTCCATCTCCACCTGCCAGGACCAGGTAACCTATGCGGCGCGGCGCACTGGGGTCGGCGATGTCCAAGATGGCCAACTCCGGGCCAAAGCCCACGTAGGCATAGGTTTCACCCACAAAAACCGGGTTGGTTCCACCCCCAAAGTGACCGGCCAGGTCAACGGTGAGCCCAGGCTCCGGGATATCAACCGGGTGTGGCTCAAAGATATACAGTCCATTTTCTCGATCGCTGACGTAAACATAGTCGTCGGTGGCGATTACCCTGGCGCTCGCGAAGTTTTGGTTGTAAAAGCCGGTCTCAACGGGCCTGGCCGGATTGGAGATATCTATCATGCGCAGGCCACGCCAGGGGGGTACCAGGTAGACCTTATCGTCCGTGGCAGCCAGGGCAAGACTGGAGCCCCTGACCTCCAAAACATTCAGCGGCAGATCGCGCTCCGGCTCGATGGGCACAAGGGCCGTCGGGTCGGAGAGGTCAAAGATTGTGACGTAGGTCCAGTCGGTGCCCACCCCGAGGGTCAAGTACAGACGCTCCCCAACGACGTTTACGCCAGCCAGCCAGCCCCCCACCGGGCCGTATGCCCTGAGGGCCGTCGGCGCGCCCGGGTCTGCAACATTGATGATTCTTAACGTGCCACCGGCCAGCAGATATGCATAATCACCGCCCACGGCTACGCTGGAAGCATACCCCGCCGGGTAGACGCCCACTTCGACCGGGGCATAGGGTGTCGAAATATCGACGATGCGCAACCCGCTGTCCATGGCAGGCACATAAAGATAGTTGTCCGCCAGCACAACCCGGTACCCTTTTTCCGGGGGCGTATACCTCCCCAGTTCAACCGGTGCGGCCGGCGTCGACACATCCAGCAGCAGCACATCCCCCACGTCATCCAGCGCAGCCGCCACGCTGCCGGTCACGGCCACGTCTTCCATCGAGCCGCTAATCTCGTAAGTGCCGACCAGCGTAGGCGCGCTCGGGTCTGAAACATCAACGATCTTAAGGCCTTCCTCGCCGGCGGCCAGGTACACATAATCTCCCTGAAGGTAAAACGACCTGGCCGGGGTAGTGAGATGTCCCACCAGCTCCAGGTTCTGGGCGTTGGGGTTAGAGGTTACGTTCAGGGCGATGATCCCACCCAGTAGCAACAGGATCTTTGGGGTTAAGAGTTTGGTAGCGGGCAACGTTAGTTTCATATTGACATAACTCCATATAGCTTCAGGCTACTGCCCGACCAGCCACCTGATGCGATCATAGGAAAGTGCGTAGTGAACGACAACCACCAGGCCCAGGATCCAACTGAGCTGTACAGCCCCGGCGTCGTAAAGTGCCCAGGTGGCGAAGGCAAAGAGCGCCAGCTCAAGCAACAGACGCAGAATGCCGGGTATGGGAACCGGCGCTTTACCTGAACTACTTGGATCGTTTGGCACGCGAAACGTGCCCCACAGGATCGCGGCTATGAGTGGCAGGCCAGGCGCCAACACAAAACGCAGCACACCGCTACCCGTCGACCATCCCCAGTAGCCGATGGCCAGCAGCGCAGCAACTTCGAGCAAAAAGCGAACAGCCAGATTGATTGGATGCGAACTCATAACACCCCCATCTTATTATGCTTCATAGAAGCGTTCCGCCTTAAGCCGTCGCTTTCAGTTCTTGCGTGACCGGCTTTTACCAACTGGTTCGAAAGAACGGATGGCCCGACCAGACGGCTCTAAGCGCTCGACCATCCACCACATCCCCAAAACGTATGACCTCGGGTGATGGATCGGGGCCTATGCGGAAGATGCCGGGCGCCATCTCGGTCAGAACCTGTTCACTGTCTGGCACGTTGTCTTCATGGGGTGTAAATGCCATCAAGTGCCCTTTGCGCGCGAAGACCTCGAAGTACGGGAACCAGGGACTGTAGCTGCGGTACCTGCCTATGTAAGCCTGCCATTCCGCCGGCACGTCAAAGCTCGTCGGTCCGTCGTAGTCCTGGCTCACGTACCGGCGGGGGCCGTGAAACACCTCCATCACCTCGCCGGAGTCATTCCGGGCGAACCGGAAGCCGTAGCCATCATAGTCTGGATGGGGTGTGTAGAAGGCGTCCTCTCCCCGCGTTTCCAGCATCACTCTCTGGTCCGAGGGGGCGACCAGTAGCAGGCGATCCCCCTCAGCGCGAAAGTGCAACCTGTCTCCCGCGGGTGTTACGTAGGACTTCGCATAGTCGGCCGCCTTCTCGGTCTTGAAGGCATCACGTGTCTCTGGATCTGGAGGAAACTCGACGCCAGCCAGGGCGGCACGCACCACCTGCATACTGTAGTCGCCCACGGGTTGAACGTCGGTCGGCGTATTGGTCAGCACGGCGACACCCAGGTCGTGCGTGGCGTCGGCGGCGGCCCATGCGCTGAAGCCCACCATTCCGCCGCCGTGGCTCAGAACCCGCCGACCCGCTTCCTCTTTCACCACCAGGCCGTATGCGTAGTGGCCCTCGGAGACGTCACCGGAGACGTCATCGGAGACGTCACCGGTGACGTCATCCGACATCGGAACGTGCGGGGCTGTGAATTGCTCGAAGGCCTTGGCCGATATCAGGGGGCTTCCGCCACGCAGCAGCATAACCACGTACGTAGCCAGTTCGGATGCCGTGCACTGGATACAACCATCCCCTATGTCGTACTCAAAAAAGGGCGCCTCGACCCGCCCGTGCGAGGTGTGCCAGAGGCGGTCGTCGAAGGGCGCGATGTAGCCGACGGCCTGGGTTTGCCTTGAATCGAGCCTGATGGCTGGCCGGCTGCGGCGGATGCCCAACGGCCCGAAGATACGCTCCTGGATGATGTCCGCGTACGCTTCACCCCTGAGCCTCTCCAGCAGGACGTGGAGCACCTGGTATCCGACGTTCGAGTAGTGAAAGCGTTCCCCGGGTGGCCAGGCGGCCCTTTGCTCGCGCAGGGCATACGCCATGAAGAGGGACCCTGGCACATCGTCCCGGTTGGCCGGAATGCCGGCTGAGTGAGTGAGCAGGTGATGTACACTGATGGGATCGTGGGCCGACTGTATGGAGAGCCACGGCAAATAGGTCCCCAGCGGGGCTTCCAATTGCAGCGCGCCCTCATCCACGAGCTGCATCAGCGCTATGGCCGTGAAGGATTTGGTGATGGACCCGATCTGGAACAGAGTCGCGTCGGTGACGGGCGTTCTGAGCTTCAGGTCGGCATACCCATAGTACCCCTCGTAGAGCAACGTTTCCCGGGACGTTATCGCCAGGGCCAGGCCCGGCACCCCCCGCTCGGCCAGGCTGCGCTGTACGTAGCTGTCTATAACCTCCGTCGCTGCGTTCATCCGCTTGAGCAAAGTGTTCATAGTCCAATATCTTCAATACTCGACATAGTCCCAGAATTATGTGCTTGTCGTTTGTTCTATCGCGATTCGGCTTCATCGTGGAACACGGATTGGCAGGATGTAGCGGCATTACCTGAATTGTAGCCTCTACATCTTCATCAGCCAATCCAGACCTGGGTACTCACCGCCCATTATCTCACACAGAATCCCCTTATAAACTTGCTGCCCATTCTTACCATTAGTCATGATGACAATACCAAGTCCCTCCTGCCTGGAGCCAATGGCAAAATTCTTGTAATTACCATTATCTCCCCAATGCCAAAATGAAGCATCAGTCGCAGTGTGTTGGATTCCCCAACCAAGCCCCCAACTAACAAATTCATTGAACTTGATCTCTGGTTTGGGCCAGTCTTCATGCCAGGGGGCTGAATCATTTACTTTCACTTGCGATGTCAACATTTCCTTCACCAGGCTTGAACACAAATGATACGGATTGTCGGCAGATGGTCGCATTACACCAAGCATAAACCTGGCAAAGTCAGCCGGTGTACTATGCAAACTGGCACCGGCAATCATCTCCGGCCACAGCGCCTTTTCCGTTGGCTCACCGTTTTCGTTGTGCCCCAAAGCCACCGGCAAGTTTTCTTGCCCAGTCCAAACAAAGCGGCTGTTTTTCATACCAAAAGGTTCCAGGATATTTGTCTGTGCATACTCCACCGATGGCTGACCTGTTATGATTTCTACAATAGATTGGAGGGCCGAGTAACCCGTTCCAGAATAGGAAAAACGCTCACCAGGAACAAAGTGTATCTTCAAGGGCTGTTCCTTCGAGGGCCAGTTGGGAAAGCCAGCAGTATGACTCAACACGTGGCGTGCAGTGACAAGTTCCAACTGTGGCTTATCAAGCACCAATTGCTGTGGTGAAGAGCCAGAGGTAGGCAGGGCAATAGAAATACAATAATCTGGCATATATTCAACTAACGGAGTGTCCAGGTCAAGGACACCTTTTTCACACAGCTTCAGAGAAGCATAGGCGAACAATGGTTTACTCAAAGACGCTGCTTCAAACAATGTATCGAGCGTAACACGCTCTCGTGTAACACTATTTCGAACGCCAAAAGCCTGACTCCACACGATGCTATCCTCCCGTATGAGGGTGATCGCGAGACCAGGGACGGTTGCTTCTTTCATCAGTTTTGGAATACCTTCTTCAAAGCTATCAACAAGTGTCTGGGTTGACATACTGCCCAACCGTGTCATAATCTGAACACCCCCTCCTGCAATGTCCCGCTCCAGAACCTCAGATAATAAGTCACGTGCTCGACCCCAGCTCCCCCGGACATCCTTGAACTATACATTTTACCGCAATAGCACAATGAACAATGGTTGAGTTCATTTCCTTTGACTTGATTTCAACATCAGAAAACCCCACGCCCGTTAGAAGCTGTTCCACATCATTCTTATCATACATGCTAAACACACTCGGGGTTATCGGCATCTTTTCCATTTGAGCTTTGTCCTCGAACCCTAAAACCAACTTCCCCCCGTGCCTCAAGATCCTCCCTATTTTCCTGACGGAATATTCCGCGTCCGGCCAGAAATATATTGTGTTTGCAGAACATATTTTGTCAAAATCATTGTCTCGATATTCCACTTGGTCAAAATCACCGAGCACAATTTTCACTCTTCCCTTGGTTATGTATTCCCTGTTCCTCCTTTTTGCCATGTCAACCATCGTACTTGATAAATCAATCCCCTCAACCAACCCTCGACTGGCTTGTCTTGCCATTTCGCTTATCAGTTTTCCAGTCCCAAACCCTATCTCCAAAACATGATCGTCTTCCTGCAATGTCAACAATTCTCTCATAAACTCATTAAGCATCGCGTTACCTTGGTCAAATATCCTGGACATAATCAAACGACCAAAAAGTCCAGTCGGTTTTCTTGCTTGCTCTGAGAAAAATGATCTAAAGCTCATACTTTAGAGAACCCTCGACACACCGGGTATTTTCCGGATGATGTAGGCGACGGCGAAGCAAGTCGGGACTACGATAACCGCAGCAAAACCGAACTTGAGTAAGTGCTCAAGATCGACTCCCCTCAGCACAAACGCAAGAAAAACTATAATTGGAATATGAATGATGTAGACAGCATAACTCTGTTGAGACAGGAACGTGCCGAACTTTCCCTGCTCGCTGAAGAAGCGGCGGAAGAATGTGATCGCGGCCAGGACCATTCCGACTGCGAAAATGGAGTCCCAGAGCGTGTATACGGCAGACTGCCATGTCCCGTAACCGAAAGGGGGTAATTGCTGGGAGCCTCTCTCTATCCAGGTCAAGAGGCTGATAAACGCAATCGAGAACAATAAGACTGTCGCCACCAGCGCTGCCACAAAGCCTACTACGCCCATAGAGCCGGGGATAGTTCGGAACCGGTCGTGGCGGGATGCGACGGCACCCAATACGAAGAAGCTGAGGTACTGCGGGAGGTAGGCGATAGTTGGAAAGCTGAGGAAATACACGAATAGGCTAACTGATTCCCCTAGCGGGACAACGATCCGGACCAGGTAGCTTGCCAGCGCCAAGGCCAGAATGAAGACGCCAATACCTAGATAGCTGGGCGCTGAAGACTTGCTCGTAGAGGTTGATGCCCGATTCCTTGTCAGCATCCGCCATCCAGCATAACCAAAGCTGAAGATGAGCAACAGCGCGACGAACCACAAAGGCCCCAAGCCCAAGAAGGCTAAGTAGGGAAACGTTTGCCAGGTTAGTGGGGTTGTAATCCCACCCAGACTGGCTGGCATCAGGTACAAACCGAGATTTGAGATCGGGCTGAGCACGAATATGAATATGATGAGAGGAATACCGAGACGAAGCAGCCGATCCTTAAGGAAGGAACCTGGCTCCTTCCGATCAAATGATCCCGGGGTAAAATAGCCCGCGATTAAGAAGAAGGCTCCCATGAACCAGGCCTGGTTAAAAAGTACGAACGCAAACAGTACCAGGCCTGCTAGAAGATCGTTTGTTGGGTCCGGGGGTTCCAAATAGTAGAACGGTGGGATTCCTCCATAGACGAGAGCTATGTGGTGCAGGACGACGAGGATAACCAGAGCAGCGCGCAAGTGATCGATGAAGAATAGGCGGGAAGTCCTCCCGGTTGCCGCTTGTACTCCGGATTTCTCCGTTGCCTGTAAATTATTGTGATCCATTTCATCTCCTGTGTTCATGAGAGTTTAACACATGCTTAAGATAAATCTCTCCCTCTCCAGTGAACGATGAGATCTCTCGGAAAACGCCGTTCGCATCTGGGGATGCTCACTCCGCCAAGAGCAGCGAGGAGCGAGGCATCCCCAGATGCCGAAGCGTCGCTACCCTTTGGAGGACTTTCCGAGAGATCTCAACGATTTGGCTCCATTCTTTACGATGAGTTCAAGTAGCATATGCTCTTACAATGGCTTCACCCTTCACGGGATCGAGTGTTCCTACGGCCCAAAGCCGCAGTTGGTTGAGCCAACCATAGGTTTCCGAAGAGGTGAATAGAGAGACGGCTGCTCTGAGTTGTGTCAGGTTCTCACCTTCGATCTGAATGGAAATGCCTTCCGATGACATGGAGATGTTTGCACCATCTTCTGTTGTCACCCGGGCATGAAGGTGAAGTTGAAAGAGACCGTCAGCTCGAACATAGAGGTAGTCAGTCCCGGAGGTCTTCCCACTCAGTTTGGGTCCGTGGAGGATCCCCTCGAATGTTTGATCGAAGCGTGCACCTGCTAATGGGACAGCCACTCTTCTCGAAGACAAGGCCTCCATATTCACCCCATAGTCCACAATACCGGTGAAATGGATCTCTGCCTCATAGATCAGTTCGCTAGCGGTTGTTTTGGGTTGTTCCATTGGCCTAAACAACCTGCATCTTCATCCAAGGGGCAGAGTTGTGGAAGTTGGCGACCACACTGCCCGGCGGGACCAGCTCATCACAAGCCAGCCGGATCGTTTCATCCAGTTCCATCTCCATCACCGGCAGAAAATGTTCAAGCTGTTCTAGTGTGCGTGGACCAATGAGGGGGGCAGTGATACCCGGCTGGTCTTTGACCCACAACACGGCCAGTTGGGCCGGTGACATGTCCCGCTCTTTTGCCAACCCCACAAACTGGTTCCCCACTTCTATGCCGCGGGCTGTCACCCGCTCGGCGTAGATACCGCCGCGCAGGCTGGCCCGCGAGCCGGACGGATAGTTTTCGGCATTGGCGTAACGACCGGCCAAAACACCCATTGCCAGCGGCGTCCAGGGCAGAATCCCCAATCCGTATGCCTGGCACATGGGAACCAGTTCATTCTCTATGCGCCGGTCGAGCAAATTGTAAGGTGGCTGCTCCGAAACAAAGCGGGCGTAACCCTTGGTTTCGCTGACCATCACGGCTTCCATCACTTTCCAGGCCGGAGCCGTGGAACTGCCGATGTAGCGCACCTTGCCTTGCCGCACCAAATCGGTTAACGCGCCCAGGGTCTCATCAATGGGGATGTCGAATGAAGGGCGGTGCAGTTGGTACAGGTCGATGTAGTCCGTACCCAGCCGGCGCAGCGAGTCCTCGCAGGCTCTCATCAGGTGCAGACGTGAGTTCCCCCCATCATTAGGCCCGGGGCCGGTGGGATAATGCGCCTTTGTGGCGATAAGCACCTGCTGGCGACGACCATTTTCCGCCAGCGCCCGCCCGATAATGCGTTCACTTTCGCCCTTGACATAGCTATTGCTGGTGTCAATTAAGTTGATACCGGCATCCAGGGCACGGTTGATGATCTTTATTGATTCGGCCTCCGGGGTGGGGTTGGCAAAGTTGTCTGTGCCCAAACACAGCGGGGCTACCTTGACCCCGGTTCGACCCAACATGCGATATTCCATCATTCACCTACCTGGCTGTGTAGCCCGCGTCTACGTTGACCATGGCCCCGGTCATGTAACTGGCCGCATCCGAGGCCAGAAACAGCACCACGCGGGCAATCTCCACCGGCTCTGCGAGCCGCCCCATCGGCACGTTATCGGCCACCTTCTGCATCAGTTCGGGCGTCACCGGTTCAGAGCGTTCCGAGGCCAGCATGGGTGTGTTGACCTCGCCGGGACAAACTGCGTTAACCCGGATGCCGTCATTTACGTGATCCAGGGCCATGGCCCGCGTAATCTGGTGTACGGCCCCTTTTGAGGCGCAATAGGCTACGACACCCGCCGCGCCAACGCCGCCCCAAATCGATCCGAAATTGACAATGGCTCCGCCGCCCTGCGTTATCATGGGACCCAGCGCCGCCCGGCTCATAAAGAACACCCCGTTGACGTTGACGTCCATCACCCGCTGCCACTGCTCATCCGAGGTGTTGAGCGCGTCAGCCCGGACGATAATGCCGGCCGCATTGACCAGCACATCCAGCCGACCATGCCGTTCAAGCGTGGTTTCAACCGCCCGGCTGCAAAAGGCGGGGTCGCTCACATCGCCAATAACGGGTGGCCCGGCCTCGATCTCGCGGGCTACTTGTGCCGCCAATTGGTTATTGCGGTCAACAATGACCACCCCTCCACCAGCAGCGCGAAACTCGCGAGCTGTGGCCGCCCCCATGCCCGAGGCCGCGCCGGTAATTAAAGCTGCCTTTCCTGTAAAATCCATTAGGTTGTCCTTTCTATTCTGTCACGTTTATCTGGCCAAGTAAGTAGGCAGGCTGAGACATGAACACGCCTCCTGTTTTGAGATATGGACTTCACCGACCTGCGAATGAGAGCTAAGACATAACGAAGAAGGGACAACCTATGTTAGCACACAAACCCTCGAATCCCTACTCTCTAGGCTGTCCAAATGTGCAGAGCGATTGCCGTATCTCACCGAGATGATACGCCGTATGGACCACGATCGCCATTGACCCTCCTATGGCGTCGTTTTGCTCCCAATTGTCGATACCATGCAGCATTAAATTGAGCCGGGCATAGGCTTCGTGCAATCTACCCTTTAGGTCATCCCATTCCGGGGTTGTCACCCCACTGACCCGGCTCCAGATCTCTCCCCAGTCTACTTCGCCTACCTCCCGCCCTGCAATGTCCCGCTCCAGAACCTCCAGATAATAAATCACGTGCTCGACCTGGGCGGCGATTGTGGCGCAACGGTTTCCAATTGGGATCGAGGCTTCATCCGCGCTAATCTGATCCAACGTCGCAAATAGCGACGTGCCCTTGTCAAGATAGACGCCATGATGGGTCTCGAAAGTCTCCTCCAGTATATCAAAGAGTTCTTGATAGAAGCCTTCTTGGGGCATCGTCTTGCTCATAGTGACTCCCTCCAATATGGGGCGTGATCACACGTGCTGATCGATCAGGATCGGATTACCGTCAGGATCAATGACAATAAAGCTGGCCGGTCCTGTCGTGCTCTCGTCGGCTTTATTCTTTATGTCCAGACCTCGCGCCTTAAGCTCGCGCTGAAGGTCGCGGACGTCTGTGAAAGAATCAAGCTGATTGGCGTCTTGGTCCCAACCGGGATTAAAGGTCAGAATGTTCTTTTCAAACATCCCCTGAAAGAGCCCAATTACGTGATCGCCATTCTTCATGATCAGCCAATTCTGAGCCGCGTCCCCACCGAATACGTGGAACCCTAATTTCTCGTAAAAGGACTTTGAAGCTTCGAGATCTTTGACACTTAGACTTATTGAAAATGCACCCAGTTCCATACGATCCTCCTCATCTTTCACGTTTTGTGTTTGACACTCTCATCCGACGTGACATCAAGCGCAAACGGTCGAACGTCAAACCCGTCTGCGACCAGGATATCGGCCTGTGACTGGGCCTTACCAAACTCGCGTGCGGTTAGCAAAACCGTCATCCTTTGACTAGCAAACTGACGGCACAACTCGAACCCAATACCTTCTGCACGCCCGGCTCCCGTCACAGGCGCGATTTTGGATTCTTCTTGATAGGTCATGACGCTCCCTTTTTAAGTTCCTTTTCAGCCGCCCAGCTAGGTGTCATTACGTGAGTCTGATGGCTTGTAGGCCATCTTCATGTACACGTCACCGCGGGCAAGCTCGTCCAACATTTGATTTAGGCGCTTCTCTTTCGTTTCCAGTCGTTTGGCCCGGTTGATCCAACCCAGATAGTCATTCTGCTGGTAGGGCGGACGGCTCTTGTATGCGGCCAGAAGGCCGTGTTCCTCCAGCGCATCCAAAACGAACTGGGGCATGGGCTGGATCGGTCGGGAGAGACTAGAAAAATCGGTGTCGCTCATAGATCCCTCGATTGATGCTCACTCGGCGACTAACTGCATTCATACGGAATTTCTTCCGCTCAGATTGATTATCAGGCATGTTTCAGCTAACTCAACCCTTACTGCTTCTTTTTAATGCCTCTAATCGAACAGCTTGCGATTCTTATATAGATACCAACTCGCCCATACTGAGAAAAGGAAATTGAAGGCAAGTATGCCATGCGCTGCTATATCAAAGGGCTGGCTTTTCACCGCAGCCTGTGCATAAAAGTATTGGGTAGCCCAGGCAACAGTAGGCCAGTAAAGACTTATCCCAAGAACCATCCAGGAAGCCACAGCACCAAAAAACCTCAGTCGCCATAGACCTATGACAGCTAATATGAAAAGTGGAAGCTGGATGATAGTATCTGCAAATCCAATACCTCTGTTAACCTCAACAATGACAGGATCGACGCTTTCCCTTGGATCCTGGAATCCCAATTCAGCTACAGAGTCATAAAAGATCACCGCTCCACCTTGCCCTATTATCCAAGCGATAAAGCTGAGAAGAAAGAACCCAATTATAATCTTGATCCCAAGTGGAACTTTTTTGGGTTTATCCATTTTGTTGCCCCTCCTCAGTAATCTATATCATTGAGTTAATTGAGCTGAGCAGCTTGGCCAGCTCGTCACTCACTCGGCAAGGAGTTAATGAACTTGCCCACCAGTCTGTGGTCAGCGATCGAACACTTGTCTGCTGCGGTGAACGATCTGTCTCATATCTCTACTATGAGTTCAAGTAGCATATGCTCTTACAAGGGCTTCACCCCGTATGGGGTCGAGCGTTCCTACGGCCCAAAGCCGCAGTTGATTGAGCCAATCATAGGTTTCCGAAGAGGTGAATAGAGAGACGGCTGCTCTGAGTTGTGTCAGGTTCTCACCTTCGATCTGAATGGAAACGCCCTCCGATGACATAGAGATGTTTGTACCATCTTCTGTTGTCACCCGGGCATGAAGGTGAAGTTGAAAGAGACCGTCAGCTCGAACATAGAGGTAGTCAGTCCCAGAGATCTTCCCACTCAGTTTGGGTCCGTGAAGGATCCCCTCGAATGTTTGGTCGAAGCGTGCGCCTGCTAACGGGACAGCCACCCTTTTCGAAGACAAGGCCTCCATTTTCACCCCATAGTCCACAATACCGGTGAAATGGATCTCTGCCTCATAGATCAGTTCGCAAGCGGTCGTTTCGGGTTGTTCCATGTTCCGTCGTTCCGTCCTTTCCCTGTCTGCTTTCCGTCATTGGTCACTCCCTGCAAGTAGTATAGCTGCAAGGCGGCATCTGTGTCCTGCCCCAAACGCGTCACGCAGTGAGTGGATTGCAGGACTAGACCCAGGCTGTTTACAGCGCGCATCCACTTCTTTCCCCATTTCTCCACTCGCCTTTGTGGCTGCTTCAATAGGTTTTCCAATGCTCTCATTGACATCTAAAGAGCGTAGACCTACGAGCCGCCCAATGGCCTCGAGCTCAGCGCCCCGATGAGTGGCGAAATTGCAGTGAACAAATCATTATTATTCATACCTTTATAGAATTTCTGGCTTCCAGATCTCTGGCATTGTAATAACTGAAACTCCAGAGGGTTATCATTGCTGGAAATAATAGGAAGTTAGGAATATATGATCTGATTGTAATTACTCCAGCGTATATAGAATATACCCCCGCTATTAGCAACATAACTCCAACTAATATAGTAGGTAGAAGAATCCATTTACGTTCTACTGGTTCTCTGTCTGCCCAAATCAACATGCATCCCCAGGAAAATGACACAGCACTCATAAGTCCCATAGGATAAACATAGGATGGCACTCCCATTCTCTCTGGAATTAGTACAAGAATTGCAATTAAGAAATCACCAATGGCACCTGCCCAATAACTGATACGTAACCATGTGACTTTGTTTTTCATATCACTTCTCCATTTAATGGTCGGATAATTTCGCCTAAATGCTTTTTGTACGGAAATACCTACCATCTCCGTGTTGAAACACCCCGCTAATATAGGAAACCCGTTAAATACAGGTTAAACGACGCAGTGTTAGCACGTTTTGAACGCACTTTTTTTATCAGACGATGATTTCAATCATTGGCTTCACATTGATAAGAAGGGTACGATGTGCTCGCTCGTGTTTAACAACACGTGACCTTGCCCGGGAAGAATGATACTCATAAGATCAGGCAGCAACTCCCCCAAACGCGTCGCGATCTTTTCTGAATCACGGATCACGTCCTGGGTGCCACCCAACAACAGCACCGGCATGGTCAGACGCCGCAACGCCTCGTCCGAGAAGATGGGCACCACCCCCGTGCGCGACTTAAAGTGGGTCATGATCAGTGTCAAGTATGCATCCGCTTCTTCAGGCACCGGCTGCCCGGCAAATAACATGCGATTGGCATGCCTGACGCCCCACCGGCCCAACAGCAACAGGGGGATGAAGCGAAGGTAAAACGACGTCCGGTCCGGCACGACGCCGCCGGGACACATCAGCACCAGTCTCTCTGCCCGCTCCGGTCGATGCGTGGCGAATTTCAGTGCCGTCCAGCCCCCTTGAGAAACACCCAGCAGCGCCGCGGTTTTTAGCTTCAAGGCGTCAAACACGTCCTCCAGCCACTCTGCATAGGCCGGGCTGTCCCACGCCGGGCGGTTGGGCGCGCTCTTTCCGGCCTCGCCTGGCAGATCAACCGCGAACACCCGGTGTTGGTGGCTGTATGCAGCCACATCCGCCGCCCATATGGCCGAGTTGGAGGCTGCGCCGTGCAACAGGACTAGCGCAGGGGCAGACTCTTGCCCGCTGACGATGACAAACGTATTTCCATGCCGGGTAGGGATCGTCAGTCCCTGGTACGACACGGGCCAGTGCTCGGCCAGCACTTCGTCATACAGCGCCATGACTGCCCTTTTACCGGCGGGTGATTTGTAGATAGATTGAGTAGCCACAGCGCATAGCCTTTCGCTTCTTACCAGGTTCCTGCATAGTCTAACTGATACGGCTCCGCCTTGTGGATGGTAAGCGCCCGGTGCAGCTCGATAAGCTGTCTCATGTGAAGCTGGTCGTGCGTCACCCAAGATGCAAACATATCACCCGCCGTGATGCAACCGAAGTGGGCCTCATAAGCCGCATCCCAATTCGGGTTGTCCAACTTACCCAGCCACGTAAGCGACGCCGCTCGCTCATTCAGAAAGCCCTGCAAAGAGTCTTCCAGGTCTCGCTCGTTGTATCTGCGTGCTGTCACCCAGCCCTCGGGGTCGATGCCCGGCCAGGACTTTTCAGGGTGGTGCAAGATTGTGTCAAGTCTTACCCGAAAGTCCTCCCTTTCTTCGTCATACAGGTGGTTAATCACCTCCAGGATTGACCAGGTATCGCCATTCGGCTTCCAGCGTGCCTCTTGCGGGGAAACACCCCGCGCCAGCGCCTCAATCCTGGCGGCGTTATCGGCCAATTGACGGCTGAGAAATGAAACGTCCATATTAGTCTCTCCTGGCGGCGGGTAACCTGGCGGTGACGACCAGGTTGCCGCTGGTTTCAGCGTTAAACGCCGCGCCTGCCATATCCCCGTAACAGGTCACGTCGGTGAAGCCGGCCGCCGCCAGGGCCACCATCACGTCTACTTGTCGCAGCGGCCGCAGGCGGGTGCTCGTCACTCGCTGGGTCCAGGAGTCGGTCCCCTCCCGCTGCAGGGTGAGCACGTTGAAGGTGATCAGCCCGTCGGGGTCGAAGTCGTAGAAACGCAAGAAGAGCCATTCCGTCTCGTCTTCTCGGTGAGCCTGCGGCTCCATCCAGCGTTCGCGGCGGGCCAGGACGGCGTCAAAGTTGCGGTTTTGGATCAACAGCAGCCCGCCAGGACGCAGGCAGGCGGCAAAGTCGTCCAGCGCTGCGGCCAGCTCGCGGCCGGTGAGCAGGTGGGGCAGCGAATTGCCCAGGCACAGCAAGGCGTCGAAGGCTCTCCGGCCGAAGACCTCCGCCAGTTCGCCGAAGCCGGCCGTCTCGAAACGCACCGGGACCGCCGAGACCCTGGCATTGGACCGGGCGAGCTCGATCATAGGGGCGCTCACGTCTGTACCGGCGGCCGTGTATCCCCTTTGGGCCAGCGCGATGGCGTGCATGCCGGTGCCACAGGCGCTGTCCAGAACCTCTAACGGATCAGCCCTCCCGCCAGCCACCGCCCCTAGCTGCCCCTCGATAAAGGGCAGTTCTGCCCCCAGGCGGGCCGGCCAGTTCACGAAACGGTCGTAGTCTATGCTAAAGGCATCGTACATGGTTATAAGCCCTGATGAAACCTGCACTTGAAAGCAGCATTGAACCGTGGCTGTCAAAAAATAGCAGCGTTGTCAGACGAACATCCCTATATGTAGGGCAGGCTCGTAGCCTGCCGCCCCCCAAATGGCGGGTTACGAACCCGCCCTACATACCGACCACGATTAAACGCAGTGCTACCGATTATACAGGATTTCGGTTAAAACACCTATATACCAGGCAGTTATATAGGGTCGGTAGATACCAGATCCATGACTGTATCGTCCGCTGCTTCCTTCGTCCTTCGTCATTCGTCATTCGTCCGGCTGAGAAAGTGTTACCCTATTTCTGAACCATCCTTACTCGTCGAAGAGAAACGTTGCTTCTTGGTAATAACGTATCTCACGAGATGCAAGCTTTTGGCTGATCCAGCCGCGCAACCACTCATTCTTTTGCTCAGTCGTGCGCTGTTCGTCCATCAACACCGACAGCGGCAGGTTCACCCGCAGCGCTCGCCCTGGGATCACGTGACGCGTAATGCCGGTGGGCAGCTTGTGGCCGTTGCTGGCCAGATCCAGAATCTCATCCCGCGTGTAGCGCGGGAAGCGAACAAGGGCAGCCACCCCATCGTGGTAGGGAAGCAGTTCGGCCAGGTTGTCGGTGGTTACACGATGGATGGTCGATTGGCCGGTGTAGACCGATGTCAACCGGTGCAATGCTTGTGTTTCCGAGTCACGTTCTGGCACGGCGAAGACGTCCCCGTTGGGATTGGCGATGGAGGCGGCTATTTCACGGCGTGTCAGTCGCTCACGGGCATCGTGGCTTGTGGTGAGATCCAGGGGCAGCTTGGCCTTTGCCAGCGACTGGATGAAAACCTCGTGGGGAATGTCGGTGACCAGGTGGCCCCAGGTGCCCAGTTCCACCTCGTGGTAGTCTACTACCTGGACCAGATGGTGCGGGGCCTTGAGTTTCCACAAAGCTGTGGTACGATTTGCACCATCCAAGATGACGTATGGGCAGGGATCACACCCGGTTGAGCTTTCGACAGGCACAGCCACTGGCGGGTTCTTCAACACGCCATCCATTCGAAGCCGCCCAACCAGCGGCTTGACCCTGCGGCTGTCAACATCCTCGTGCAGGATAAGGGCGTTGGCAGGTAGAATGAGAAGTTTGGGAATATCGGTTTTGTCACGCGTCGTCGCCGGCTTTTTCACACCTCTAATTCTAGTCTGTTCAGAAATCGACGACTGCCCCTGTCTTTGATGACGTGCGCTCCTGATCATTTTTGATCTTTTCCTCCTGTGCGATCTTAAACAAAATAGCCCTCGTCCCATCGGGACGAGGGCTCAATAGTCCCCGTGGTGCCACCCAGCTTAGGCGACTCACCTCCCGGTAACAAAAAAACCCGTCGTGACGACGGGTTTGGATTTCGGTGAGCCAGCCTCACTCTGTGCAGGTACGTAACGCTTCGGTGCGTCTGATACCTTCTGCCTTGATAACGGTGGCGACTCCGGTGCGGCCTAATCGTTGGCTCAAGGATGACCAACTTTCAGCTCACAACTCCCAGGTCCATTCAACGCCTGCGCTGGCACCGGGTTCTCACCATACGCTCCCGGTTCTCTGTACCCCCGCTTCGGCGTTTACTCGCCCTGTTCAATGTCTTTCCATATTTGACTGTCCCAAATATAACATACTCCAGGGCAGTTGTCAATGTGTCGAAATTCCAAATCCTGTGATCAAGCGCCATTACCCATGTTAAGGCGTGTAGTGCTCGATGATCTCCCCCCCGTCGACCACGATGACCTCGATGCCACACTCGGTGTAGCACCACTGGACCACATCTTCCAGGTAGCCTGGCGGTGTGACGCCCGTTTCTCCGGCAGCAATGCCGAGCACCAGCGTGGTGATCTCCTCGTGTTCCTGAATCACTTGTTCTAATGCCTCGCGGAATTCGCCGTGAAGGACGAGGGTTTTGGCTTGAACCCCAGCCTTCTCGGCGCGTTCCTGGGCCAGTGCCAGCAGAAACTCGCCCATCTCCTTCAGCTCCGTCTCAACGTCTACGAGCACCGGTCCCATAACATGATCGAGAAAATGAACGTTTGCCACATAGAGCAACAGCAAATCTGCGTCTCGTTCCTTCGCAATTGTTATGGCCCGGTCTTGATTGGGATAACTGGCTTCGCCACCCCGTGTGGGGCGAAGGATGGTTGTCATAGCTTGCCTCCAAGTGCCCGTGCATGTTGAGTCTGTCTACATCTTGACATTCATGTATACCATAACACATTTCATTGCCGTTGGGGGTTACAAACTGGTTACAGTTAGCGTCATTCACGCCGGGCCGTATGCCCGTTTGTGAATCCACTCTTGCGCTCGGAGGGGGTCTGCGACCCTCGGCTTTGCCTGGTCAACGACTGGCATCAGTTGAGAACGCGGGTCACCTTCCCTGTTACGATATACTGGACAAAGCACGGTTAGGCCGCGTCCAAGAATAACTTTGTGCATTTTGAAAGACTACACTCGGAATTTTGGCCTGAAAATAGAAAGTTATTTCCGGACGCTTCCTTAGTTCCGCAGATTCTGCCATTTGACGGCAATCATCGAGCTTCCGGGAAGGTAACATGATATTGTCAAGGTAGTTACGGCTCAACTATCCCTTGCAGCGTGGCCTTGATTGGTTAAACGAAAGTTGATTGGTCCATCTTCAGATAACTGTGGACTTATTTAGGCCACCATGTGCTAGTGCCCTGTCAAGGCTCATTTGAGGAAGCCGGGCCGCACGTGGACGTGCTCACTTCTCAAATCACGGTTGACAGACCACTAGCTGCCAAGCACGACAAAGCGGAAAAGAAGCCACAGGAAGCCCACGGTTAATGTCAGATACGTGACCGGCAGGCCCACCTTGAGAAACTCCACAAAAGATATCGGCGAACCTGCCTGTTCGGTGATCCCGGCTGTGACCAGGTTAGCCTCCGCGCCGACCAGTGTACCGTTGCCACCTATAGCGGCACCCATTGACAGTGAATAGTACAGCACGTGGCTACTCGCGCCGGGAATCGAGCCGGTCAGGAACTCGACGACCGGCAACATCGATGCCGCCAGGGGAATGTTGGCAATTACGATCGAAAGCGTGCCAACCCCGAACACAATCGTGAACATAGCCAGTACCAGATTATCGCCGACCAGCTTGCTCATCCCCTCGGCGATGAAGCTGATGAGCCCCACCTCCTGCACGGCACCGACCACGATAAACAGAGCCATAAAGAAGACGAGCGTCGTCCAGTCTACCGCCGTGATCATCTCGTGAACATCTGGCTTCAACCAGATCAGAAGCGCGGTGGCCCCGATCAAGGCCGGTACGGCCGGCACGATGTGGAATTGTTCGCCGACCACGAAACCGACGATGACCAGCAAAAACACCACGCCGGACTTCCAGAGTGCCTCCGGGTTTTCGATGCGGGCGTTCTCCTCCAGCATGGCGTACAGTTTGGGCGAGATGCCACCGCTCTGCTTGCGCCATTCGGCGCGGTAGTGGAACAGGACGTAGCCAGCCATCACCACCAGGGCCACTATCACCCCCACCGTTTGGTTGACCAGGAAATCGCTGAATCCGATCCCGGCATAGGCGCCGATCAAGATGTTGGTGGGTGTGCCGATGAGAGTGCTGATGCCGCCCACGTTCGAGGCCATCACCTCTGGAATGATCAACGCCAGAGGGCTTATCCCCAGCGCCAAAGCGATCTGCAGGCTGATGGGCGTCATCAGCAACATAGTAGTGAAGTTATCAAGCAGCGCTGAGGCCACTGCCGTCAAGGCCATGAGTATAATCACCAGCAGCCAGCTATGACCTCGGCTCAGGCGGTAAGCCTGGAAGGCCATCCATTGGAAGATGCCGGTGCGCTCGACAATGGCAATGATGATCATCATGGCCATCACCAGGAAGATCACTTCCCAGTTCATATATGTCAGCGCCTGCTCGAAGGTGAAGATGTACAAGCCGGGAAAGAAGGCGACAGCGACAAAGGTGACGAGAAAGATAGCCGATGTACCCGCCAGGGCGGCCGTGGTGCTGTGCAGTTTTTCAAAGGCGATGATCATCAATACTGCCACGAAGATAATCGTCGCTGCCCAGAAACCGGGGGTGATCTTACGTGGCAGAGTCAACTCGCCGACGCTGTAAACCCCTTCCTCCTCCAATATGGTGAACTCTGTGGGTCCCAGGTTAAGGACCTGGGTTGTAAAGTGGGGACGTTCTATGGTGACCGTCAGGCTCTCTTCGTTAGGAATCTCGGGCAGTAGCAGCGTCCAGTAACCGTCTTCCTGGCTCTCAGCCTCGGCCACGGGCTCAGCCTCGTCCGGGATGTGTGCCTCGATCATGGCACCTTCGACGGGCTGGCCTTGTGCGTCGACCAAATGTCCGGTGATCAAATAGCCGTCAGTCTCTTCCTCCGCAGTGTCGGCGTGAGAGGCTCCCACGACGAGCGTTACCAGGCTCACCACAAGCGCCAGACCGAATAGGATTCTACGTGTCGGTAACCGTTCAAATCGTGTCATTGCCCTCCTACTTCTCGCCTCATCTGAATTGAACTTGTTCAGCCGGCGACCACTGGGTTACGTAATGTGCCGATACCCTCGATCTCTACTTCTACCTGGTCCCCTGCCTGGATGGGGCTCACGCCCTCAGGGGTGCCGGTGAGGATCACGTCCCCTGGCTCCAGGGTCATCGCAGCGCTGATGTACTCGATGAGCTGCGGTATTTTGAAAACCATATCAGCCGTAGAGGCCCGCTGCGTCACCTGACCGTTGACCCGACACACGACGTTCAGGTCAGTTGGGTCCAGATCGGTGACAATCCACGGACCGAGGGGAGCGAATGTGTCAAAGCCCTTGGCCCGGCTCCACTGCCCGTCGCTGCGTTGCAGATCGCGAGCGGTGACGTCGTTGGCGCACGTGTAGCCCAGCACGTGGCCCCAGGCGTCAGCGGCGTTAACGCGGCGCGCGCGCCGCCCGATGACCACGGCCAACTCCGCTTCGTGCTCGACCTGCGCTGACTGGGGTGGACACACAATAGATTCCCCTGGCCCAATGACGGCGCTGGGTGGTTTGAGGAAGATGAGTGGCTGGCTGGGGACTTCGTTGCCGTGCTCGGCGGCGTGGGCGGCGTAATTGCGTCCCACGGCGACGATCTTCGTCACCTGACACGGGCACAACAAAGTGAGCTGATCTAACTCGCCAATGGCCTCTCCACTCTGGAAGCCACTTGCGTAGTCACCGGTGGCGTGATACACTGCCTGGCCTTCCAGGATGCCGTACTCCGGACCAGCAGGTGCTTGGAAGCGGATGATTTTCATGGTGTATTCTCCT
>DAOUMD010000231.1:0-3502 GCA_034412795.1 Anaerolineae bacterium | reverse complement strand
CTCAGACCGAAGAATTGCTCACTGATAACCCCAATCAGCACGCCTGATTCTGGCCTCGCTTCCCTCTCGTCCGAACATAACCGAACACAAATTAGGGTGCTTCATCTCCTCGCCTGGCTGCAATCCCATCTCGCTGCGCTCGCGGGACGAACCCCCTGACGAGGGCAGACTGCCAGTTGCCCACCAAAGTGGTAGTTCTTGCGCACCGCCTGGATGGTCACCGGACCAGACTCGACCCAGTTGCTGGTGTTACTTACGTTGTCGGTAGCCTGGATGCGGAAATAGTAGGTCTGGTTCGACTGGCCCAGGAATATGGCCTCGGTCTGGGTGGTGGCTTCGTCCTGAGGCCAGTCCGAAGGGTCAGCCAGCCGGTCCAGGTCCCACCGACACCCGCCTTGTATTGGACGTCGTAGCGGCGCACGCCGCACTCGTCATCCCCGCTCCAGGCGACCAAGAAGCGCAGCGAGGCCACACCGGGCAGGTGGAAGGTGATGGTGGTGGACGAGTATAGGGTTGGGGGCGGCGCTATTGACACGCTATTGAACGACCTGTATAATCCCACTCAGGAGGTGATCAGGATGGAGACCATTATTGCAGTTTACGAGCAAGGTGTCTTGCGTCCCCTCACCACACTGGCTCTGGCCGAACATGCCCGCGTGCGTCTGCAGATCATCGAGCAGGTTACCGACGCTGACCTCAGTCACCCGCTGCTGACGCTAGCCAATCTGGGACAATCTCAGGAAGAAGATATTTCGGAACGTGCCGAGGAGATTTTGGGTACCGAGGTTAAGCCGGACGCTGGCTGGAGCACGTCGCATGCCAACCATCGTTGATACCGGGTTTCTATTCGCCCTGGCGGATGTTAGAGACGTTCACCACGACCGCGCCCTTGGGGTGGCAGGCACTCTGTCAGATACGATCATCGTGCCGGTCACCGTCTTACCTGAGATCTGCTACTTGCTTGATAGTCGCCTGGGACACGACGTTATGCGCCAATTCCTCATCCGGCTGCAAACCGGTCCAATGTTGATTGAACCAATCAGCAAGACCGATCTCCCGCGCATGTCTGAGATCCTGGACCAATATGCTGATGCCCGAATAGATTTCGTGGATGCCACCATTGTGGCCCTGGCCGAACGGTTGGGCGTGACACGCATTCTAACCACGGATCAGCGTCACTTTCGCCTGTTTCGCCCAAAGCACTGCACTGCCTTTGAGATATTGCCGTGAAAACTGAAACATGGTGGAGATATCCCACCTTGTTGATTATGTCAGCAGTTCGTGCAAGCCCTGAACGGTGAGCGGCTGAAACGACCCCAACCTCACTAGGTAGCTCGTGTTGCATCAGCCACCTCTCCAATCTGCCGTAACAGATCTCTAACGTCCTGCAGTTCCGCGCCCATCCGAGTCGAGAACTCAACACGATCTAATGCATTGCAAACTTCATTTAAGGCATTATTCAAGATTAGTAACTCTTTGTTACTAAACCTGATTAAAGTATTATTTGGTTCTATACGTTCTGCCTTCACAACCTACCTCCGTAATCGTAATTACTTCAGGTTATCATAATATTCCTTTCCATCAATCGGACGAAAAGCAGTACCTCCATCAGGGTCGGCCGGGTTTGTGATAACGACGACGTCGTCTTTCCAATACGCTTGCCGCCCTTCTGACAAGGACTTGGTGGCATCATAGTTATTCATCACATCGTGGACAAGGTGTTCAAATTCGTCAGGGCTACTGATTTCCGGGAACTCTGCCCTTTTAATTACATGCTTGTCGTATGCGTGTCCTCTCGCTATCTTTCGAGAAACTGAGTCTAATGCACCAAGTGCAGCTCCTTCTACAGCGCCAGCTACAACACTTTCCGGGCTACAGTCTGCTTCTAAGCACCCCTCCGCCGCGCCTTCGAGTGCATCCCCCCCACGTTTACCCCAGAATGTCTGACCGAACTTATAGATTTTATCAGCAAGGTAATACACATAGGGCGCAGCAGCCGGCGCCAGTGTTAACACATCTTCGACAACAACACCCGCTCCACCTGCTCCTAACACAATGGCGATTGGCTCGAGATAGTGCTTCGGAGCCATAGATTCTTTGAGGTAGGCCTGGACTTCCGGGCGATCATCCAGTACGCTGAAGCCATTGTAGTAGGTATCGGAGCTACATTCGCCGATGTATGACCCGCACTCATATCGGTACCCCGCCGGGTCGGTGAATTTGACGGGGTTGTTGGCGACATAGCTGTATCTGTTAAGGTCCTGTGAATTGCCAGGGTTTGGAACGATGCTGTCCGGGGTGACAAACCGTCCCAGCCGCGGGTCGTAGTAGCGGGCCTGGTAGTCCATCAAGCCAAAGCCGCGCTCGACCCGCTGCCCGGTGAAGGTGAAGTCCGTCGGCTGCGTGCCGCCGGCGGTCCAGCGCTCCTCGCCGTAGGGCAGATAGCGCGTCTCGGCCACCACCGTGCCGCTATGTCGGTTGTTAAGGACGTCGACCCGAGATGGTCGCCGTGCAGGTAGTATACCACATCCTCCTGGCGCATGGCCACTCGCTGGCTACCGTGGTAGTAGTACTTGGTCACGCCCAGCGAGGGGGCGCTCTCGTCCACCACGGTGAAAGTCCAGGGTCCCGTCTCAATCTGGTTGCCAGCCACGTCGTAGGCGCGGGCGGTGGCCGAGTGCTCCCCCTCCGCCAACTTCTGGGGGGGCGTGTAGGCGAAGCCCTCCGCCGTGTTCATTTGCGGCGTGACCACTTCGCTGTCCAGGATGAGCGTGGTGCTCAACGGCTGCACGCCCGAACCCGGCTCGGGATCGGACAGCGTGGCCGAGATGACCGGCCAGGGAAGAACCACTTAACGCACCGAAGCCACTGAAACGGGTCAACCGCTCAGTGGCTTCACAAACTAAATGCTCTTGTCACATCATACACAGCGGATAGGCGTCAGGCGTATCCACCCTCCAAAAATCACAGCAATCAACTTATAGAATGGAAAGATTTGTCGGGTTTCGCTTCACTCAACCCGACCTACCCGACTAGGAAGGAGAATTATCGCGCTCCGCCTTGTCAACCCACGTGGGAGGCGGGACGATTCCGTCTATCGCGATTGTTGCTTTACAATCATCACACCACGCTTGGGCACTAGCCATTTCTAAACCTCGTTCCCGGGTAGAAAGGCGAAAATGAAACTGGCCTCCACATTTAGGACACTTATGCACTGACCCGGGGTATTCTTTCGAGTCAACCAAGTCGCGTGTAAAGTTTTCTATTGGATCACCAAGCAACTTGTATGCAAAATCTTCCAATAATTGTTTTAGCATCGTTAAACCCTTTATTGCCGTATGTTCTGACTAATCTGACAATGTCACATTAACAAAGTCAGGGATGGTTCCCTAGTCCGTGATACAGGCGAGAGATATTTGTGGCTTCGGCAGGCCAACTGAGGAGAAGAAATCAGTGGCGCCGAAGTCAATCAGGTTGATCTTGGCCCGCTGCATGGCGCTGG
>DAOUMD010000230.1:0-10289 GCA_034412795.1 Anaerolineae bacterium | reverse complement strand
TGGGGGGCAGACGTGGACGGACTGGCCCTCGGACGTGGCTTTCGAAGCGGCGGTGGCCTCGGTGGCTGCCCCACGCGGACTGGCGCCAGGGGCTCCCCTGCTGCTCGGCCTTATGGACGGCTCGGTGCTGCGGCTTTAACCCCATCCAGAAGGGAACAAAGGAGAATTACAAATGCAAGCGTTACAGAAAACCGCCGAGGGTGTGGGGCACATCGAGTTGAACGAGGTACCGGTTCCGGACATCGGCCCCAACGACGTATTGATGAAGGTCTATGCGGCTGGCGTGTGTGGCAGCGATTTGTTGATTCAAGAGGACCGGCATTTTTACCAGGCCCCCGTCACGCTGGGGCACGAGTTTTCCGGCGTCGCACACAAGGTCGGCAAGAACGTCAAGCGCGTCAAAGAGGGCGACAAATTCGTAGCCGACATCGAGTGTGGCGAAGGAAAATGGCTGGGCGTGACGATTGACGGCGCCTACGCGAGCTACATGCGCGTGCCGGAACACGTGATTTACCGGGTGCCCGACCACGTGTCGCTGAGCCATGCCTGCCTGGCGGAACCGATCGTCGCCACTCATCACCTGATCCAGGAACGTGCCCAGGTGAAAGTGGGAGATGACGTGGTAGTGGTTGGGCCTGGACCGATGGGCATCATGGGTGTCCAGTACGCCAAGGTGTGTGGCGCGCGACGTGTCTTCCTGATCGGTCTCAAAAGCGACGAGAAAAGATTACAAATCGGCAAGCAAATTGGAGCGGACTACCTCCTATATTCGGAGGAGAGCCCGGAAAAGACCGTCATGGAAGCTACCAACGGCAAGGGAGCAGAGTTCGTGCTGGAGTGCTCGGCCAGCCAGGAAGGCGTCCAGCACGCCATCGACTGCGCGCGCAAAGCCTATGAAGGTCCTGGCGGCAAAGGTGTTGTCGTTTTCATCAGCCTATGGGGACACGAACTCACCGTTAACCTGGACCAGGTCAGCCTGGGTCAGCTCGACATCCGAGGCAGTTGGAGCTGGAACGGCGTGGAGACCTGGCAGCACGCCATTGACCTGCTGGACCGTGGCGTCTTTAACCTGGACCCCATGATCACCAACCACTACACGCTCGACGAGTGGGAAACGGCATTTGCGAACCTGCGGGCCAAGCAGGACGTGAAAGCGTTTATCCACCCTAATGGGCAAGGATGGGCTGACTAGAGGAAGACATTATGAGTAAGTTAAGATTTAGCTATTTTCAGCTCACTTTTGGGCAAGAGGAGGCCTACCTTCATCCAGAAAAGACGTATGAGCGTCTTAAGAAATGCGGATATGACGCCATAGAAATCTGTCCGCCCAAGGGACGATATGGGCTGGGTGTCAAAATGGAGCACTATCTTGAAACCCATAAGCGACTCAAGGCTGACTATGGGTTGGAAGTGTCCTGCATCAATGAATGCTGGGGCGAAATGTGGGATCCTTACTCCCCCAACTATAAGACCCTGACCGAGCCCAAAACGGCAGACCTGGCTGTGTCGGAAACCAAGTCCTCGACCGATTTCGCCGCGGAGTTGGGGGCACCATTCGTTACGGTGGCAGTCGCCATTCACGACCAAATCACCCAGGACAACGTGGCCGAATGTGTGGCAGTCGCCGTGGATGCCCTGGGGCGTATGGCGGACTATGCCAAGAGCAAGAACATTTGCCTGGTATTTGAAGCCACCAACCATCTGGAGATGGGCAAATTCGTCAATACTGCCCTCAATCACAAGCGGATGATAGAGTTAACCGAACGAGATAACATCGGGATTCAGCTTGACTGGTTCCACGTGAATCTCGAAGAACTCAACCCTTACGAGGCGGTGATGGATGCACATCCCTTATTGTGGCACATGCATTTCCGCGATTCCAATTCCCTCACCCCCGGCTATGGGAAAACAGACTTCAAAGCCGTCATCCGCGCCATAAAGAAGATCGGCTACGATGGGTATTGTACCATTGAAAGCGCGCCCATGATGCCCAATGCCGACACGGCAGCCAGGGATGGGATCGAATATCTCAAGTTTCTCGAACGAATCGTCGGTTATCAACTAAGCCCGGAATTCCCAAACGGGTACGCACTGCCAGGATCCCTGTAAGCCCCAAAAAAGATAGAGAAATTGGAGCCCTAGTGAAAGCTAACCAGATACTCAAACAAGCCAAAGAAATGATCACGGCCGAGGGGGAAGCCATCATCGGCATAGCTGACCAACTAGACGAGTCTTTCGTGGAGGCGGCTCGCCTGGTCAGCGAATGCAGCAGCCGGATATTGATCACGGGAGCAGGCACGTCGGGGACCATTGCACGCCGTATGGCGCATCTGTTCGCCACGTGCGGGATGCCCGCGTTTTACATGAATGCCGCCGACGCACTGCACGGCTCCTCTGCAGCCATAGCGCCTGGTGACGTGCTCATCGCCCTATCTAAGGCTGGTAAAAGTGCAGAAATCAACCGATTTGCGGAGGTGGCTCGACAGCGCGGGGGAAAGGTCGTAAGTATGACCTGGGAGCCTGAGTCAGAACTGGCCAGCCTCAGCGACGTAGTGCTCACTATCCGCCCGGATACAAAGGGCGAAGGCGAAGGAGTGCTTCCCTTTGGAAGCACCCTGGCCAACGGGGCAGTCGGTGATGCACTGTGCCTGGTTGCCAAGCGGCTGCGAGGCTTTGACCTGGCCGAATTGACCCAGACCCATCCATCGGGTGCCACCGCAGAGTTGGTGCAAGACAGCAAATAATGATGTGAAGCAGCAACGAAAGGAGGACACACCATGGCAGACTACCTGCTGGGCCTTGACTACGGGACAGGTGGTGGCAAAGCGTGCATTATCAACACCGAAGGCGAAGTACTGGGCTTCGGCTTTGCAGAATACCCATTCATCCACGAAAAGCCAGGGTGGTCGGAACACGATCCGATAGGATATTGGGAAGTTGCCTGTCAACTTATCAAGACGGCCCTGGACCAGGCGCGCATCAACCCGGCCGAGGTGCGGGGCATAGCCGTCTCATCCGCGCTTCCCTCGATGGTTATGGTGGACAAAGACCACAACCCAATCCATCGAGCCTATAACTTGATGGACCGGCGCGCCATAAAGGAAGTCGAGTGGCTAAAGGAAAACATCGGCGAAGAGCGGATTATGCAGCTCACGGCCAACAGAATAGAAGACCATCCCACACTTGTGAATCTGCTGTGGGAAAAAATTAACCGGCCCGATTCGTTCAAGAGAATATGGAAAGCGCTTACGATTGACGGATTTATCACCCTCAAGCTCACCGGCAAGGCGGTGGTAAACCACGGCGGGACTGCTTTCTACGGCGTTGCCTACGACATCATGGGAGAGAAGTTTGACGAACAGATGCTGGCGGATATAAACATTGACGCCGACATCCTGCCTGATATTTTCCGATGTGAAGAGATTGCCGGTGAGTTGACGCCAGAAGCCGCCGAAGCGACGGGCCTGGTGCCCGGTATCCCCGTCGCCGTGGGGCAGGTGGACTTCAACGCCAGTTGTATCTCAGCCGGTGTTACCGAGGAAGGCGACATCATGAGCAACCTGGGCACCGTCGGCAACTTCGGCATCGTCTTCAAGAATCCCGACTTCATGTTCTCCCCCGAGGGCCTGGCCATGATCAACCTGGCCTTCACCGTCAATTCCGCAGACACTTACATGACAATACCCTCCACGACGACCGGTGGCCAGTCTATTCGCTATCTGCGTGACCGATTCTCTCAATACGAGGTAGAAGCGGAACGCGTACTGGGCGTCTCTTCGTACGACCTTCTCAACCTACAGGCTGCGAAAGTGCCGATCGGCAGTGAGGGTCTGATCATCCTACCCTTCTTGATGGGCGAACGGACGCCGATCTGGGACGCTTATGCCCGGGGCGTAATCTTCGGCTTGTCCCTGAACCACACCAAGGGACACATCGTCAGGGCCATGATGGAGGCGGTGGCCTACGCCTTGTATGACTCGTATCAGCTTATCAAGAAGTCCGGCATCAAGATCAACTATCCCCTGGTCTTAAATGAAGGTGGGACGGTGAGCACGCTCTGGCGACAGATCATCAGCGATGTGTTTAACTCGCCCCTGGTGCTGGTCAAGCGCAGAACCGGCGCCCCCTTCGGTGACGCCATTCTGGCCGGCGTGGCCACCGGCGTCTTCGAAGACTACTCGGTAGCCAAGGCGTGGGCTGAATACGTCGAACCCACACAGCCCAGCCAGGAGAATCACGAGCGATACATGGAGTACTTCGCCCTTTACAAGCAGATATACGAGCACGTGAAGGACGACTTCAGAGAATTGGCCAAGTTGAGAGACAAAGAATAGTTAGTTTTGCTCTGAGGGGATTGCCAAATCTCCGATTTTGCCAAATCTTCGATTTGGGGGCAAAAGGCCGGGATTTGCCAATCCCTGGCGAGCAAATAACTATGGACCTATTTACGCTGAGATGTACTGGAAACCGGAGATCAAGGGAGGTTTGGAGTGACTACACTCGGAAAAGCAATCCGCCTGAAAAGAATGCAAAATCCAGCGTCAGGGCGGATTCTGACGGTGGCCATCGATCACGCGCCAAGTTACGGCGTCCTGGATGGCCTTGAGAATATCGATGCGGTGATAAAAAAGATCGCCGCCAGCGACCCGGATGCCATCTTGCTGATGAAGGGAACCGCCGAGCGGTGTTTTCGGCCCTACGCCGGTGATATTTCCCTGATATTAAAATGTTCCAGCCTGTCCCCTTTTCACCCAGAGCACGATGTCTGGGTCAGCCACGTGGAGGATGCCCTGCGCTTGGGCGCGGACGCCATCGCCATGGCCCTGACGGTCGGCAGCGAACAGCAGCCTTACCTGCTGTCCAATCTGGCTGAACTGGTGCGCGAGGCTGAGAAAGCCGGAATGCCGGTTATCGTCCATGCCTATCCCAACGGGGAGCTCGTTCCACCCGACGAAAGGTATACGGCGAAACAAGTTAAGTACGCCGCCCGTTTGAGCATGGAATTGGGCGTCGACATCGTCAAGACCTTTTACACCGGCTCGGCGGAGACCTTCGCCCAGGTGGTCGAGACGGCAGCTCCAGCCCTGGTTGTGGCCGCCGGTGGTCCCCGGTTAGAGACGGATGCCGACGTCTTGCGTATGGCCTATAACGTGGTGCAAGCCCGAGCAGCAGGCATCACCTTTGGGCGCAACATCTGGCAAAGTGAGGAGCCAAGCCGTATGATCCGCGCTTTGCGACACATCGTTCACGACGGTGGGTCTGTTGATGAGGCATTGAGCCAGCTTAGCAAGGCGGAGAACGCGTAATGCCCTTGGTCAACTCAAGGGAAATACTTACGCAGGCAAGGGAGAAAAGATACGGCGTACCTAGCTTATTGGCCGGCAATGTGGAGCTGGTGCTCGGCTCCGTTATGGCCGCCGAACAGCGAAAGTCGCCACTTATTCTGCCCTTCAACCAGGAGGTAACGCCCAAAATCCCTATGGAAATAGGGATACCGCTGGCGGTGAATGCAGCCAGGAGGGCCAGCGTACCTGTAGCGGTCATACTCGACCACGGCAAGAGCCTGGAGGACGTTGTCAGGGCGATTCACCTTGGAGCCTCGTCCGTTATGTTTGACGGCTCCCATCTGCCCTATGAAAAGAACGTAAAACAGACACGGGAGGTGGTGCGCGTCGCTCATGCCGTCGGGGTGTGTGTGGAAGCCGAACTTGGCGGACTCTCCGGTTCGGTGGTGGATCTGGAGGACAGAGGCCCGGGGACCTCATTCACCGATCCTGATCAGGCGGCGGACTTTGTTCAGAGAACGGGTGTCGATACGCTGGCCATATCCTTCGGCAACGCCCACGGCGTTTACAAAGGAGAGCCCCATCTTGATTTGGACCGCGTGCGAAAAATCCACGCCGTGGTCGATGTACCTCTCGTGATGCACGGCGCGTCCGGTTTGGCCGAAGATGTGTACCCCAGGATCGTCGAGAGTGGCATCAGCAAGGTGTGTTATTACACGGCAATGGGCATAGGGGCCGCCAACGACCTCGGCAGGACTCTGGCGAATGCTGACCAGGATACCATCGTTTACCATCACTTGATCTCCCGAGCCATTGACTACTTTTGTGAGTACACAACAGGGTTGCTTGATCTTCTAGGTTGCTCAGGCGCAGCGCAGTAAAGAAACAGTGGCTCAGCCTGCTCCCGTTGGATTGCCAAATCCAACGGTCTCGGGCGGCATCGAAGACAGGTCTGCACTTGTTCTAAACATGAGCCGAAACAGTTTGGCAAATGCTACGCAGAACGAAGCGCCAAAGGAGGCGACCAATACGAGTCGCCTCCAACTTTTTGGTGGAGACCGCCGAAATTGCATAAGTTCGTGATATGACATATCCTGTTCAAACAATTCCCAAATGAGGAGCAAAAGACGCTATGACAGACACACCACCGGTTGATTTAGTAACCAGGGCCAAAGCCGTCGTTGAACGCGAGGCCCAGGCAGTGCGTGAGCTTATGGATCAGTTCGACGCCAGCCTGGAGAAGCTGATCGACCTCATGCTGAACTGTAAGGGGCATGTCTTGGTGACCGGTGCCGGAACCTCTCGGGCTGTGGCCGAGCGCTTAGCACATCTGTTGTCCTGCTGCGGCACGCCAGCTCTCTTTATCAGCGCCGCCGATAGCCTACACGGTGGGGCTGGAGCAATCACGGCCAACGATATCGTGTTCATTATCTCAAAAGGCGGGCGCAGTGCGGAGGTCAATCAGTTCGCCGAATTGGCCAGGACACGCGGTGCCAAGATCATCGCCCAAACAGAGAACCCAGAATCGCCCCTGGCACAGATCAGCGATGCCGTTTACAAGGTAAAAGCCGCCGGCGACGTAGATCCCTACGGTATGATTGCAACCGGAAGCTCATTGGTCAATGCCGCCGCGGGCGATGCGCTTTGCGTGCTGTTGCTTGAACGTAGAGGATACTCGAAGCAAGAGTTCGGTGTGACCCATCCTGGCGGCGCCGTTGGCGAGAAACTGGCGGAAGACCATTAGTAGATGGCTCATATTCAGAACAGTGACAGTATGGTGAGGTACGATGAATGGACTTTCTCAAATTTGCTTTTACATTCGTACGTTCGCACTTGTTCTGAACATGAGCTTAGTAGATAACTTCAGATCAAGGAGTTTACAATGAAAGCAGCGTTATTAGTTGGGGCTCGTGAATTTGAGATAAGAGAGGTCCCGGACCCGACTCCGCCGGATGACGGGCTGGTACTTAAAGTGGAGGCGTGTGGCGTATGCGGTTCCGATTTGCGGCGTTGGAAAGAAGGCCCTCCGCCGGATGTGGATGGCATCACACCTGGGCACGAAGTGGCCGGCGTAGTAGAGGCTGTGGGCAAAGACTTGACACGCTATTCTCCCGGCGACCGCTTAGCCATCGCCCCCGACGTTCACTGCGGCACCTGCTATTATTGCAAGCGGGGGATGTACAACTTATGCGATAATCTGCGCTTTGTAGGTATTACCCCTAGTTACCCAGGTGGATTCGCCGAAAAAATGGTCTTGACCGGCGAAATATTGGCCAACGGTATCGTGCATTCCGTGCCCAGTGGTCTCTCATTCAACCATGCCGCGATTGCAGAACCCTGTTGCTCAGTGCTGGCTATGCATGAAAGTGTTGGTACCAGCCTGGGTGATACCGTCGTCGTACTCGGAGCGGGGCCGATTGGATGCCTGCACGTGGCCATTGCCAAATCACGAGGAGCCTCTGCCATCGTTTCCGAGCCGGTCGAGAAACGACTAAAAATGGTTCAGTCCTTCGATCCTGATGCAACCATCGACCCGAGCAGTGAGGACGTCGTCGCCCGTGTGCGCGAGCTGACGGATGGCCTGGGAGCGGACGTGGTCGTGTGCGCCAACCCGGTGGCCTCGACCCAGACACAGGCCGTTGAGATGGTGCGCAAGCGGGGCACCGTGGTGCTCTTCGGCGGTTTGCCCAAAGCCAATCCAATGACCACCCTGGATGGGAATATCATTCACTACGGGGAGATTGAAGTCGTCGGGGCCTTTTCCTATCATCCTTCGTACCACGAGCTGGCTTTGGATCTACTCAATCGAGGGGTGATCCCGGCCGATCGCCTGATCTCGGACACCCTCCCGCTCGAAAAAGTGGGCGAAGCATTTGAGTCGGCCGCCAGCGGCGACGTACTGAAAGTGGTTGTCACGCCGTAACAAAAACGTGATCCGTGATCCGTGACACTTGCACCGCACGTAATGCAGATGCGTGATCCGTATTGCGTACTGCGTATTGCATACCGTGTGTCTTGCATACGGAATACGCATCACGTTTGACGCTTGACGTTTCACGCCTTACGTTTTACGTATCACGCATCACGTTTCACTTTGGAGGGTAACTCGCATGTCACTCATCGGCCTTGACATTGGTACTACGGGCTGCAAAGCCATCGTGTTCAGCGGTGAAGGGAAGATTCTCGGCCAGGGAGCGCGGGAGTACTCGATACTTACGCCGTATCCCAACTGGGCCGAGCAAGATGCGGAGCAGGTCTGGCGTCTGGCGTGGGACGCCTTGCGTGAGGCGGTGGCCACGGCTGGCGACGACCCACCCCAGGCGCTGGCTCTGTCCTGCCAGGGCGAAGCGGTTATCCCGGTAGACGAGAATGGCTCCGCCCTGCGGCCGGCAATCCTGGGCATGGATACCCGCACCGACGCGGAGAATGAGTGGCTGGCGGAGCGCTTTGGCGCAGAAAACCTCTTCACCCGCACGGGTATGCCCATGCACACCATCAACACCCTACCCAAGCTGCTGTGGCTCCAGCGCAACGAACTTGAGATGTGGAAAACCGCGCAGCAATTTTTGCTCTACGAAGATTTCTTCCTGCGCCGTATGGGCGGAAAGGCGGCCATCAGCCACTGCCTGGCGTCGCGCACCCAAATGTACGACCTGGCGACGGGTAACTGGGCGGATGACATCTTGGCCGAGTGTGGTATTGAGCCGGAGCGATTGGCACCGCTGGCCCCGGAAGGGGGCGGGGTGGTCGGGACGCTGCAACAGGACCTGGCCGAGGAGCTGGGGCTGAGCCAAGAGGTGTTACTGGTCAGCGGCGGGCACGACCAGGCATGCGCGGCAACCGGCAGCGGCGTGGTGGAGGCCGGGCTGGCTATGGTGTCCACCGGCACCGCCGAGGTGGTGGAAGTGGCGATGGACACGCCCGCCCTGGACGAGGCACTGCGCAAGGGCAATATCTCCGTCTACCGCCACGTGGTGCCAGGCCTGTACCTGGCTATGACGCTCAATCACAGCGGCGGTTTGCTCCTGCGTTGGTACCGTGACATCGTGTGTCAGTGGGAGCGCGAGCAAGCCCGGACCAGCGGTCAAGACGCCTACGATTTGATCCTGGGTGATGCGCCGGCCGGTCCGACGAATCTTATGGTCTTGCCCCACTTCTCCGGCAGCGGCACACCCTGGCTGGACACCTCCTCCAAGGGGGCCATCCTGGGCCTCACCTTTGCCACCACGCGCCCGATTCTGGCCAAAGCGTTTCTGGAGGGATTGACCTTCGAACTACGCATCAACCTGGACCTCTTGCGGGAGGCGGGCGTGATGATCAATGAGTTGCACGCGGTAGGCGGTGGTGCACGCAGTCCACTTTGGCTGCAACTGAAGGCCGACATCTGCCAGGTGCCGCTGCACGTTCCCCAGGTGACCGAGGCTGCCTGCCTGGGCGCGGCGCTGCTGGCGGGTGTGGCGGCGGGGGTGTATCCAGACATCGACACAGCCGTGGCTCAAACCGTGCATCTTGAAAGGCACGTCGAGCCTCATCCCAATAGCGTGTCCGCCTACGATGCACGCTACCAACTTTATCGCCAGGTATATCCCACATTGATCGACTTACAACGTCAGCTTTAGGGCCAAGGCAATGCCAAGAAAATCGGGAATTGGGCAATGCCAGGAAAAATGGTTGACAATTTGGCCCGCTTTGCCAGACACATTCGTAAAACGTAATGCGTAATGCGTGAAACGTGAATATACCCATCACGCGTCACGTTTCACGCATCACGTTTGACGTTTTACGAGGTTACTTTTTTTGATTTGACCGGTAAGAAGTGTCAACCAAATAGTGAACCGTCCCGAAGAGTTTATCGCAGAAATGAACTAAGGAGGAATGATGACTGAGAGACAGTTTCCTGACGATTTCCTGTGGGGGGCGGCCACGGCCGCCTATCAAATCGAAGGCGCGTGGGACGAGGACGGCAAGGGCGAGAGTATCTGGGACCGCTTCACCCACCGCCCC
>DAOUMD010000229.1:0-32806 GCA_034412795.1 Anaerolineae bacterium | reverse complement strand
GAGCAGCAGACTCACCAGCGCCAATCCGTTCACCACCCCACGCAAGACACGACGATACCCGCTCATAGGTGCCTCCTTGGTCCTGTCGGTCAAAGCGATGTCCTGAGCCCCGGTTACCGCCGGCGCCTTGGAGACAAAAAAACTCCGCGTCAGAATTGACGCGGAATCAATCAAGACTCGCCTCAGCGAATAGAGTAATTCGGCCGCAGGCGTGTTCACGCCGCAACACTTGCTCCACAACCTCGATGTCTGTGACGAGTTCTGGCAACGTTGAAGTATCCATGAAAGTGTTGAAAGAGTTGAATTCGACGGAGATGCTTAAGGTTACGGTACTATTCTATTCTATTTGATTACTAACTCACGTGGGAAGGGCGTAAAAAATGCTCTTAATTTTTGGGAATTCTATCACAAGAAGAAAGTTTCTCTCAAAAGCAGTGGCACAGTTTGGAATGGTTTACTATTTGGTTGACACTTTTTAGCAGTCAAATCAAGGGTAGTAACCTCGTAAAACGTCAAACGTGATGCGTGACGCGTGATGCGTGAATATACTCATCACGCGTCACGTATCACGCATTAGGCTTTACGTCTTACGTTTTACGAATTTGTCCGGCAAAGCAGGCCAAATTGTTTACCAGTTCTCTTGGCAAAATGAACCGCGCCAACAGTATAACAAATTAGGACTCGAATGTCAACAGCGGTAGGGGGCATGTCACCCTGAGCGAAGCGAAGGGTCCCGTCCACACAAAGCTGGAGATTCTTCGCCTTGCTCAGAATGACATGGCTTACTTTGGGAACGCCCTGATATGTCTCATAACTCTGGTTGCCGATTAAAGTCGGCTATGATAGAATGGTCAAACAACAGCGGATACTTCCAAATCGATTTGTCCTCCCCTGACCTCCTGGCAGCTTACCCGGCCCGTGCTATGCAGGCTGGCAGCGCCTAGCGGTCGGTAGGTGTCACCCCCAAAGCGGAGACCGTCCCATGACCGATCAAGCTCAACCCCGCTACCATCTGACCATCCACGACATGCCAACCGGGGAACGACCCCGCGAGCGACTGCTACATTACGGCGCGGAGGCCCTTTCGACACCGGAGCTGATGGCCATTCTCTTGCGTACCGGCAGCCGGGGGGAAAATGTATTGGACCTGGCCACCCGCCTGCTGGCCGATTTCGGCGGCCTGGGAGGCCTGTCCCGTGCCACCTTAAGCGAGTTGTCAGCTTTCAAAGGCGTGGGGCCAGCCAAGGCAGCGCAACTTAAGGCAGGGCTGGAGATGGGGCGACGACTGCTAATCACCGCTCCCCACGAACGGCCACAGATCACGTCACCCGCCGACGCAGCCAACCTGTTGATGCTGGAGATGGGGCACCTGGAGCAGGAGCACCTGCGCGTTTTGCTGCTCGACACCAAGAACCACGTCTTAGCTTCTCCTGTGATCTACAAAGGAAACGTAAACACCAGTGTGATCCGTATCGCCGAACTTTTCCGAGAGGCGATTCGACACAACAGTACGGCCCTCATCATCGCCCACAACCATCCATCGGGCGATCCTACGCCGTCGCCTGAGGACATAAGAGTCACCCGCCAAATCGTCGAGGCGGGCAACCTGGTGGATATCGAAGTGCTGGACCACCTGATCATCGGACAAGGGCGTTACGTGTCGCTCAAGGAGCGGGGGTTAGGGTTTGGTTAAGGACCAATAAGGGTAGAAACCCGTCGATGGGTCAAGTCATCGCGCTAACCACGATGCGCGATCGACCAGCGAGACGAACTCGTCCACATCCGGGTCAGAGGGCAGTTGACGCTGGGCAGCGCGAGCGATGTGTGATACGTCGTTTAAGCCCTCATCCCACGTCCCGGGACTTTGGCGCAGCACCTCGGCATATTGTGCGACGGCAGCCGCCAACTGGAAGCGCGGCGACGTGCGATTGAAGTCGGTCTGGAACTCGGACTGTTTGAACGTCTTGCTGATCTCAGCCACCGCGTGCGTGTCGGGATCTTCGTACCGTACGCGCGCGGTCACCACATCCTCACCCCCTTCTGGATTCAGGTACAGCTCGTACAAGGCCGTCACGCTGTGGCCGGCGCCAACTTCACCGGCATCGACCGCGTCGTTTCGGAAGTCTTGGTCGGCGACGGCACGATTTTCGTATCCCAGCAGCCGATAGCCGTAGACTGCTTGCGGGTTGAAGTCGAGCTGGATCTTGGCATCCCTGGCGATCACCTGCAACGTGCCGTGCAGGTCCTGGCTGAAGATACGCTCGGCCGCCTTGCGGCTGTCGAGGTACGAGTAATTGCCGTTACCATTATCGGCCAATTGCTCCATAAATTGATCGTCGTAACCGCCACGACCGACGCCAACCGTCGATAAATACACGTCACGACCGAAGTATTCTCGCGCGTAACCTATCAGCACGTTGGGATCTGTGACCCCGACGTTGGCCATTCCATCCGATGCCAGAATCACACGGTTGATGGCGCCGTCCCGGTAGTTACGCAGGGCGAGATCGTAGCCCAAGCGCAGGCCGGCCTCGGTATTGGTGCTAGCCGTAGGGTGCAGGCGATTGATCGCGCGCAGGATGTGTTTATGGTAGTGTACCGATGTCGGTTCGAGCACGATCCAGGCGTCGTCGCTGAAGGCGACGATGCCAACCAGGTCGTTTGGGCCGAGTTGATCGACCAACCGCGTCAGGCCGTGTTTCACCATGTCCATCTTATCCCCCTCTCGCATCGAACCCGACACGTCGATCACGAAGGTGAGTACCGCATCTTTGCGCTCCCATTCAGGGATGTGGCGACCCTGGACGCCCACCTTGAGCAGATATGTCCCGTACTCACCGAACGGCGAGGGGCCACCTTCCAGATTGACGCTGAACGCACCCGACTCGGGGTCCGGGTACTCCATGTTGAAGTAGTTGACGAACTCTTCGAGGCGGACCAGATCGGCAGGGGGCAGCCTATTGCTGTTGATATACTCTCGCATTTTGGTGTATGAGGCCGTATCGACATCCATTGCGAACGTGGACAGGTGATCGTAGCGGGTATCGACAAACGGCTTGACCTCGTACTCCGGGTACGGACGATCGGGCCAGGGAGTTGGCGGCGGACAACATTCCTTCTCCGGGTCTTCGCCCCCTTGTACTTCGCCGACGACGGGAGGGGCCACCGGCGGTGCTTCTGTGAGTGGTGGTGCCGGATAGTTGGATGGAGGCTCGGCAGCGGGGGCTTCAACTGCCCCAGGCGGTGGCTGGCTGGCCGCAGGCGTGGCCGGCGCCGCACAAGCGGCGGCGCATAACAAGCCCAGAATAGCAATGCTCAACAGGGTGATCATCGTTTTGTAATTGTGCGTCATCACGTTTATCTCCTTTTCGGTTTCACGAGGCGGACTTGCCGCCGTTAATGATTTCGGCTAGACTTAGGCAATGCTAGGAAAATACCCAGGCATTGCTTGGGCTTTTCCAGGCATCACTTGTCTGGCTTTGTTTCAACGAGTCTGAGCGGGACGTTTGCGCAATTTAATTCTTGGAAAAGCCTCAGCCTGTCTGCGCCCTCAAGTTATCCCGAATCGAGTACATTTCAAGGGCCAGATGTGTTACATTGGCGTGTATTTAACTGTAGCAGGTGCCATGGATGCCCTCCTTTGCCGAGCTCCTGTCGGAGTATATGGCCCGGACCGGGATCAGCGACGCAGAGCTGGCGCGCACCATTGGGGTGCGCCGCCAGACGATCTTCCGCTGGAAAGAGGGACTGGTCAGCCGGCCCCGCCACCGTGAGGACGTGTTGCGCTGCGCAGACCGGCTGCGCCTGACCTCTGAAGAACGAGATGCATTGCTGGTGGCAGCCGGCTTTCGACCTGAAGGCGCTACAACTGTCCCGGTCACCCCGGCACCAGATCAACCTGCCCCGGCCTTGTCAGCCCAAGTTGGCGAGACGGTTTGGCAAGAAGTGATCCAGCCGAGGCGCTCGATGTCGCCTCTCCTGGGGCTGATCGTGATAGCCGCTCTGGTTGCCGTCGGCGGCATCTTGTTCTTGGCTCTTCAGCCGATACCTGGCCCGAAGACCTACCCTGTCGCCGGCGAAGGTGAGACCCTCATCATTGTGGGACGCTTTGTGAACTACACCGGCGGACCATCAGGCTACAACGTAGCCGGCCGGGTTCAGGCAGCATTAGAGCGTGAGATCGAAGCAGCCCAACTGACCCGGGTCCGGGTCGCCCTGTGGCCGGAGGAGATCCGTGACGCAGTGGCCGCCGAAGCGGTAAGAGAGCGTGCCCAGGCGACGGTGGTGATATGGGGCGAATATGACAGCGGCCGGGTGTTGGCCAGGTTCATGGTCCCTGGCTCCCGTCCCGAGCCTGATGAGCGCCAATTAGAAGAGCTGGTGGCATCCCCATCAGACCTATCCGCCACCATCAACAGTGCATTGCCGGCCGAGGTACGTTATATGGCATTGTTGACGCTTGGCCAGTTGTACGCGGATCAGGAAGATTACGATCAGGCCCGGGCAGTGTTTAGCCAGGCCCTGGCCCAGCCGCCAGCGGAGTCGGATGCAATCGCGACACTGTACTTCCATCTGGGACACATTTATCAGGTTGGTGAGCCAATCGACCTGGACCAGGCGATCCATCACTATTCGCAGGTCATCACGCTACAACCGGGGTGGGTGACGACGTATAACAATCGAGCCGTCGCCTATATGGAACGCGGTCAGGCCGGCGACCTGGAGCGAGCAATCGAAGATCTGACCCACGCCATTGAAGCTAAACCTGACTACGCGGCTGCATACGTCAACCGGGGAGTTGCCTACCTCGAGCGCGGCGGGCTGGACGACATGACGCGGGCGCTGGAGGACTTCAGCCGGGCCATTGACCTGGCACCTGATGCTCATAAGGCATACATCAACCGGGGAGTTGCCTACCTGGGACGCGGCGAGGCGAGCGACCTGGAACGGGCGACGGAGGATTTCGATCGGGCCATTGATCTGGCACCTGATGCGCCCGGTGGGTATTTGAACCGGGGGCTGGCCTACGTCCAAGCGGGAGAGCGTGAGCGGTGGCTGGAGGACTTTGAGCGCGTGCTGGCCCTGGCTCCAGATCACCAGGGGGCCTACAATGCTCTGTGCTGGGCTTATGCGCTGGATCAGCAACCGGAGCAGGCTTTGCCCTACTGTGACCAGGCCGTGGCCCTTGATCCAACCGGCTATAGTCGAGACAGTCGAGGTGTCGTCTACGCCGAACTCGGGCGTCTTGAGGAAGCGGCCGAAGACTTTGAAGCCTTCCTGGATTGGCTTGGCGGGCAGCCGGAGAGTGTTTATCGGCGTCACGGTCCAATGCGGCAGGCGTGGATCCAAACGCTCAAAACAGGGCAAAACCCAATCGACCAGGAGACGCTGGAGCAATTACGCCTAAAATAGATCTTGCGCGGTAGCAGCTTGTCGGAGAGACCTTCCTGGAAGCTTAAACGGTGCCCAAATGGCCTGGTAAGAGCACCGTTTAAGCTTCCAGGAAGGTTAATAACCGATATGGAGATGTTCGCTGATCGTTACGGTTGAATAACCGTAACGGGTATTTGCGGATATACATCCGCCGATTATGGGTTGCAGATACATATCTGCAACCATTAGGCTAAGTGTCCGGTAGTGAATAACCGATATGGAGATGTGTTATGGCCACCCATTATCAACCTGAGACCCCTCAACCTGAAGCCCCCTTCTCCTCCTGTTTAGTGGGGCAAAGCGATCGCTTTGCCGGACGGAGATTAGAGCTTGTGTCGCCAAGTCTTCTCCTCGGACGTGGGGACGATTGCGACCTGGTCGTCGACGACGCGCAGGTTTCCCGTCATCACGCCCGTCTCACCTGGGAAGCCGGTAGCTGGTTTGTCGAGGACTTGGGCAGCACCAACGGTACCCGTGTCAACAGCATATCGGTCACCGGCCAGCGGCATCTGCTGAACCCGGGTGGACTCCTTTCTCTGGGGGGCGTTATCTTCAAGCTGGAAATGACCGGTTTGGAAGACACCGTTGTGGCCCAGCCTCCCCGGCCCCAGCCCGCCATCCCTCCCCCCACAGCCCCGATTCCACGTCCGCCCTCCATCTCACCCCAACCTGAAGCGGCGGCCGGCGGAGAGTCTTCTATGTGGGCGACATTGGGAGGCGCTGGCGTGTTAATCCTGGGGCTCATCATGCTGGCGTTGGTGGGCGTGGCGGCCTGGCTGCTTCTGCGGCCGGGTGTGAGGCAGGCGGGGGACCTTCGAGTGAACATCGATTCTCCCCCCAATGGAACCCAAGTCACGGAAGGGAATACGCTGACCATCGTCGCTACCGCCACAGACCCAGAAGGCCTGAGCAGACTGGAGATTTGGATTGACGATGCTTTGGCCCAGGTCACGCCGGCCGAGACCTCGTCCCTCGCCGTCAACTATCCGTGGACTGCCCACACTCCTGGCAGCCACCTGATCATTGCCCGCGCCTATAATACAGACGGGCAGAGCAGTGACGACCTGGCTACGATTACCGTGACCGGGAGCGAAAGTGCAAGCGCTTCTCCCACGTCTGATCAGTCGATGACGACCAGCCCTACAAGCGAGGCGGGCACTGCTCCGACCCTGACACCTGGGCCGGGCACGTCGGTCACTGATGAAACCATTGCCACTCACACCCCACAGCCCACCTATACCCCCCAGCCCACTTACACGCTCGCCCCCCAGTCCGCACCTTTGGGTGTCTTTAATGACTTTGAGACGTCTACTTCGTGGAATCGGGGTGACCAGGCTAACGGCACCTTCGAGCGCTCCGACGCTCAGGCTCATAGCGGAGGCTATTCCGGGCATCTGAGCTACAACTTCCCAACCAGCGGCAACGATTTCGTCGTCTTTATGTGGAGCCAGGCATTGGATGGGCAACCTGATCAAATCAGGGCCTGGGTGTATGGTAATGGCTCGGGCCACTTTTTGAACGCCTGGGTCAAAGACAATGCCGGACAGACCTGGCAATTCACATTTGGGCAGGCGGAGCACACAGGCTGGGAGCAGATGACGGCCTATCTCGACCCAGATCAGCCGTGGCCCACTGGCCACATTTCTGGACCGGACAATGGGGTGGTGGATTACCCCATCAGCTTCCAGGCCCTGGTGTTCGACGACGTACCGGATGCCTATGGCGGGAGCGGGGACATTTATGTGGACGATTTAGAAAGTGTCCAGGCGGGCAGTCCTGTTCCAGCTACCCCCACATCCACGCCAGGTGTGGAATCTCTCAACGAGACTCCGACTCCGTCGGCGCCGGCCAGCATAGATTTCCGCGCGGACCGGACCACCCTCGACGCCGGGGAATGCACCACTCTGCGCTGGGACGTAGAGAACGTGCGCCAGGTTTACCTGAATGGCAGCGGTGTGGTAGGCCACGGGACGCGCGAGGTGTGCCCCTCTGACACCAAGACTTACAGTCTGCACGTAGTCCTGACCGACGGCTCTACCACCGACCGAGAACTGACCATCACCATAGACTGAAGATGGCCCACCCTCAGCGCCGTCCAATCTGTCCATCACCAGCGCTACTTACACTGGCTTCGTCCTTTCCTTCACCGACAACAGCAGCGGCACAGCCGATGGCTTTCGCCTGAATAATGCCAACACCATATCTCTGATGGAGGAATACCCGGCTGCGGCAGCGCCCAACCTGCCCATCTCCGGGTTGAACTGTGGAACCACGTATCGTATGGCTCTGACCGCGTTCAATGACTCAGGGGAGTCTGGACCGAGCAACGTAGTTGAAGGTACAACGCAATCGTGTCCATGAATGAGGTTGTACTTCGGGAAAACGACTGAAGTCGTTACTACGAATACGAACCTGATTAGAGTCACAACGCCCGCAGCACAATCAAAATGCTGCGGGCATGGACCTATTAACGCCGAGATGTACTAGGCCAGGATAACGGCCAATTCAGCGGACGTATATGGTTTCAGCACCACGTCTTTCACCCCGGCTTGCAGATAGGAGGTGGTGCGTTCGACCTTCATAGCAGAGGCCACCACGACGGTCTTGTCAAGGGCATCAGCAGCCTTCAGGTCTTCCAGTACGTCATCGATAGGCCTGGCCATATAGGTTTCATCCACCAAGATGAAGCTGGCGTCGGCCGCCCCGTTCACAGTCTCTTGACGGGTGACGCTTTTGCCAGCAGCAGCCAAGATATTCGTCACAAACTGGGCCCAATCGTCGTCGTCATCGATTAGCAAAATGCTGCCTGGGGCATGGCTCAGATCAGTGTCTGCCACATCCGGGGCGGCGGGAAGGATAATGGTAAAAGTCGTGCCATGGCCGGGTTGGCTGTCTGCGATGATGTGCCCATCGAGTTGGGTGATAATGTGCAGGCAAGCCGGCAACCCCAGGCCAACGTGTCCATCACCTTTGGTGGTGATGAACGAAGCCCACATTGCATCGAGCATGTCAGGCGGAATCCCTTCGCCGTCATCGGTTATGTTAACCGATACATACCCCTTCTCGAAGGCGGGTTCGGTGCTAACAGTGATCTGCTTGGCATTTGCTTCCAGAGCGTTCTGTAGAAGATTACCCAGGGCACGTGCCAATTGGGTGGTATCGGCCAGAGCCAGGGGAGTATATGGGGCCACGTTGATAGTGAGTTGATCACGCGGCACCCCGGTGTGAAAAGCAGCCGCCTGTACCACGTCGGGCAGTAGCGTCGGGCGAGGCACGTGCTCGCGGACCGGGCCGAGCAGATTTTCTTTGACCTCCACGATCAAGCGGGTGCTTTGCTCTACTAACTCCAGGTCTTCGCGTAACGACTCAACGTCTACATGGTCGTCAACCAGGTCGGCATTCATACGAGCCACCGTCGTAGTGATGGGCAGCGCTTTGTTGCCGATCCAATGAATGGCCTGGGTGGTAGCAGTCGCCAGGGCCTCGTAAGTTTTGGTGCGTAACAACTGAACGTGGGCCTCTTCCAGTTCTTGTAACAATTGGGCATTTCGGATGGCAACGGCCAGATGGTCGGCCATCGTTTGCAGTGTGGTGATGTCGTCGCTGTCAAAAGCCCTTTCCTCAACACTTTGGATCGTCACCGCCCCCAGCACCTTTTCGCCCACCACCAATGGCAGTGCCATCTCGGAACGGGTATGAGGCAGGTGAGGATTTTTGAAATGTACTTGTTCTTCCCCTACGTCCAAGGCGATGCGCGCCTCACGCAAGCCGGTGGCGGCGCCAATCATCGAATCGCCCCCTACATTCAGTTTGTGACCCTCGGCGACCATGGCCGCCCCTGCCTCGCCGTGTCCCGCGCGCAAAATGGCCCACTCACCTGCATCGTCGACTAAGAACACACCGGCGTAGTATAAGCCATAAGCATCACAGACGATGTCCATCGCTTTCGGCAACAGTTCATCCAAATCCAAGATGGAGGTCACCTGCTTTCCAACTTCGCTGGCAGCCTCCAACAAGCGGGCGCGGTGCTCAGTCTGGCGCAAGAGATCCTGATTTTGGCGATGCAAGCGCGAGTTTTTGATAGCGATAGCCACTTGATCCGCCATGCTTTGCAGGGTGGTGATGTCTTCCTGGGTAAAAGCTTTGCCTTCTATGCTTTGGACCGTCAGGGCGCCGATGACTTCGTCACTGACAACCAGTGGCAAGGCCATTTCCGAGCGAGTTTCCGGCAGATGGGGATTCCTGAAATGTACCCGTTCTTCGCCGACATCCAAGGCAATGCGGGCCTCAGGCAGGCCAGTGGCGACACCGATCATCGAGTTGCCCCCCACCGCCAGCTTGTGGCCTTCGGCGATCATGGCTGCTCCAGCTTCAGCACGTCCTGCGCGTAATACAGCCCACTGGCCGGTCTCGTCAATCAAAAAAATCCCGGCGTAATAGAAATCAAATTCATCGCAAATGATGTCAACCGTTCGCTGCAAGAGTTCATCGGGATCAAGTATGGTTGCCACACTCTTGGCCACGCGTGCAGCAGCGTGCAGCAAGGTGGCACGTCGTTCGGCTGAAGCAAGTTTGGGGGAGTTCATAGGCTCGTTCTCCTTCAGGTTTTAAGCAGCAAGAATTTCGTTGATTAACTCTACCAGACCACCTTCGCGGCCCTTCACGAAGTAAGACCGGGCTCCCCGGTCTACCGCATCTTTGGCCTTACCCACCTCATCATAGGCGGTCAGCATCACCACCGGAAGGTCTGGTTGGTGCTCAATCAGACGGCTGAGCAACTCCAGTCCGGCTCCGGCAGCGTGGACACCATCAAAAGCGGGCATATTCAGGTCCAGCACCGCCAGGTCGAACGGCGTTTCGGAGCCCTGAGCCGTCGCAAAAGTCTCAAGACCATCTGTACAGTTACTGGCCGTCTCCACCTCATAGCCAGCCCGAAGCAGCGTCTTTTGAAGACTGCGTAGGACTAGAGGTTCGTCATCAACCAACAATAACTTGGCTTTAGCTTCCATGTGTCAGAAAGTCCTCCGTAGGGTTGGCAATTGAACCGGAATCAAAATCAAAAAAAGACCCGTCACACCTTTTAACTATAGCATAGTTTAGAGGGTATGACGGTTACAACTCGATTACAGTCTACCCTGGTTGCCCAACTGTCGCCCCGTAGCAGGCCTTTAAGGCAACTCCTCTGCAACCGGTAGAAGGACAGCAAAGGTAGTCCCCAGGCTTGGCTGACTTCTGTCTACCCAGATCTTACCACCCATCTGGGTGATGATTTCCATACAGGCGGATAGTCCCAGACCAGTGCCGCCCTGGCCGCCCTTGGTGGTGAAGAAAGACACCCAAATCTTTTCCAAGAACTCCAGCGGAATGCCTGGCCCATTATCCTGCACCTGCACCATAACGAATTGAGGATCACTGACTCGTTGTCCGATCACCACAATTTGCGGCTGCGGATGGTGGTTGAGCGCCTCCCAGGCATTTTTGATCAGGTTAATGAAGACACGCTCGACTTGACGCGGGTCCCCACGCACAAGTGGCAGATCATCCGCAAAGTCGGTCTGGACAACGCCGTCCGGCAGGCCCATGCCCGTAATTGTCTGGCTCAGCAGTTCAGGTAACGATATAGATGTGATGAGTTGCACGCGCATAGGACCGATCAGGTCCTCTTTGATGCTCAGAATGGTATCAGCGCTCTGTTCGATGATGTCCAGGTCTTCAAGCATCGACTCCAATCCGACCAAATATGATAGTTGTTGAGGACTGAATGTGGTTAGCTCTTCGGCCAAGGCTTCCAGATCAAAGCTCTGATGAGTTGCTGTCGCAAAGCTGGCCTGGGCAACCGCCCAGAAAGGATGCCGTTGCCGGGTTTCAAGCGGCTGGGCCAGCAATGTTTGAAAGACTGCCAACAACTGGCCCAGGGCCTCGCGCACTCGATGTGCACTACCAGGTATGGGGGCCGCCTTGTTACCCACCCAGTGAAGGGCCTCGCCAGTGGTTGTGGCAATCGCTTCAAATGTTTTGGTACGCACAAGCTCGGCATGAGCCTCGTGGAGTTCACCCAGCAGTTGGGCGGTATGAATAGCCATGGCCAGATAATTGGCCATAGTTTGTAGAGCAGCGATGTCGTCCGCGCTAAAAGCGTTCTCCTCAACGCTTTGTATGGTAACTGCCCCCAGTACCTGGTCGTCCATAATCAGTGGCAAAACCATCTCGGAGCGAGTGTGAGGCAAGTGAGGATTGAGAAAATGCACAGGCTCTTCTCCAACATCGAGCGCAATGAACGCCTGGCGCGAACTGATGGCCCTGGCGACCACCGAATCGCCCCCTAATTTCAACTTGTGGCCCTCAGCGACCATTGCTGCTCCAGCCTCGCCTCGCCCCGCGCGCAAGACAGCCCAGCGGCCGTTTTCGTCAACCAAAAATATACCGGCGTAGTAAAAACCGTACACATCACAGGTGATGTCCACGGTATGGGATAGCAGCGTTTTCAGATTTCGAATAGAGGCTATCTGCTGCCCGACTTGGTTGGCAGCCTGCAACAACCTGGCCCGGCGTTCGGCCTGGCGTAGGAGATCGACTTGCGAGTTTTGAGTTGTCATCATTGTCCGATCAGCCATACTGTAAAAAGAGGATGTTCCATTGAATGGGGGATCCAGCGCCTTAACAATTGAGACACTGGCCCGAGAAGGGTGACATAAAAGCTAGCTGCTATTGTATACGCTATTAGCTAAATTGGCAATCGCTTGCATATTTCAGGTCTATGATATACTATCCCCCTGTTAGACGTGCCCAATGCTGTCCCACCATTTGAACAAGGTGTGTTGAGTTGCGAGGGCGGGTCGCGTGCGCGCCCTGGGCACCCACAAGGGAGTGCCCCTACCCAATCCATTTCGAATGCACCCATCTGAACATATCCTAACCAACGAGGTAATCGAATTGGCCTGGTATCTCTATATCGCCGTCATCGCTGCAGGCTTTGCGGCCGGGTTCATCAACACGCTGGCCGGCAGCGGATCACTGATCACGCTGCCGCTACTTATTTTCTTGGGGCTGCCGGCCAATGTGGCCAACGGCACCAATCGCGTGGCCATCTTGCTGCAAAATGTAGTCGGAACTGGCAGCTTTCGACGGCAGGGGGTGCTTGATCTGCGGGGTGGCCTGATGTTAGCCACCCCGGCCGTGCTCGGCTCGGTGCTGGGCGCGCAGATCGCCGTCAACCTGAACGAAGAGGTAATGCGCACCGTCATCGGCGCTTTGATGGTGGTCATGCTGGTGGTCATCCTGATCCGCCCCAGGCGCTGGCTGGAGGGGCGAGGCGAGGTCGAGAACCACGGCCTGAGCTGGAGTCAAATTCTGATCTTCTTCGCCATCGGCGTCTACGGCGGCTTCATCCAGGCCGGGGTGGGTATCTTTCTGCTGGCGGGGTTGGTGTTGGGCGCCGGCTACGACCTGGTGCGCGCCAACGCCGTCAAGGTCCTCATCGTGCTGTGCTTGACGGGAGCCGCCTTAATCGTCTTCATCCTCAACGACCAGGTGGTGTGGCGCATCGGTCTCATCCTGGCGGTGGGCAACATGTTGGGCGCCTGGGTTGGCGCGCGCATGGCCGTGGATCGCGGGGCGGCCTTCGTACGCTGGGTGCTGATTGCGGTCGTGGCCGTGTCGGGGGCGAAGTTGTTGGGGGTGTTTGATCTCGTCGGGCGGTTGTTCCGGCAATGAGATCCTAAAGCTCTCGGAACCCTTTAGGAGAGTGCTGAAAAAGTGGGCATCTTTAACGCAGAGACGCAGAGACACAGAGAAAAATCTTCTAGAAACTCTGCGCCTTTGCGTCTCTGCGTTGAGATTTTTACTGCGGCCTCTTTTGGGGTCCGCCTGAAATCTCAAACTTACCCACGACGAGTCTCCTTTGACGTCGTGTCTCCCTGATGGTAATATAAGTTAAAACTACATCCTGTGACCATACCTGATGAATGTTCCTGAACGTTGGGACAAGTTCTCTGAACTTCCCACAGATATCAAACAAAGGTTGGCCCGGCTCGTTGCTCTCTTCGAGCGAGAAGGGGTGCAGTTGGTTTATCTCTTTGGCTCCTTAGGCCAGGGCCAGCCGGGACACGACGTCGATCTGGCCATCCTGACCCGGGGCGAACCGGCCTTCCGACTGAGACCGGCTATCACCGAGTGTCTGGGAACTGAACGGCTCGATCTAGTGGATTTACGCCGTGCTTCGCCTGTACTGCGCTTTGAGATTTTGCGCACCGGTCAGCTTCTCTACGCAGCCGAGCAGGCGCTCAGCGAGCGTTTTGAAATGGCCACCCTACACGTTTACCAGCATACGGCCTGGCTGCGCCGCCGGCAACGGGCCTATTTGCGGGAGCGAATGGGGCTATGGTCCTCAGGCAAGAAGCCGTAGAGCAACGCTTAAAGGAGCTTGACGAAATACTCCAGGAACTCGGCAAGTATCGCGGAGTCGACCTGGAAGCGCTGCGCAGGGAAGTCGGCCAACGCTGGATCCTGGAACGAGGCTTGATTGCGGCGGCCACGATCATTTTTGACGTGGCCAATCACATCCTGGCCGGCCACTTTGGCATTTACGCCGAAACGTACGAGGAAAGCTTGGGGACCCTACGCGATAGAGCAATCATCTCGGAGGAACTGTATCGAGATATAAAGGGGCTGGGCGGTTTTCGTAATATCCTGGTACATCGCTACCTCGACATCAATCCGGACGAGGTATTTGAGAGTTTTCAAAAGTTCAAGCCGTAGGACAGATCAGGCATTGTGCGATCACACCGCTGACGTAGACGGTGGGGCAGCTAACAACCAGGGCGTTAGTTCGTGCCCACAGCGTTCGCAGGCGCGACCGACCGCGATGCTGGGTGTAGTCTCTCGACACGCCGGGCATCGAGATCGCCGGACAAATCGTATGGCCCAAATGATCAACCACGTCCCGCCGAATGCAACCAGATTCAACAGCAGACCAGCCGGTAGTGCTATCATAACAGGGGTGAGGTCCTCTCCTGGCGATAATAAAATCAGAATCCGCGCTGCTAGAAGTGGAAGATATCCGATCAATAATAGGCCACTCAATGCCAACGTGAGGAGACGCCGCTTCCACTTTGGAGGCGACGCGCCCACATGTGCGCCGAATAGGCGTGCAGCGAAGTAGCGTGTATAGATCAAGCCTAACCAGGTTGAAGCGGCGACGGCAACCATCCAAGGAATGGGAAGCAGGAGCTTCAGCGGATTGTCCAGAGTCTCCCCCAAGGCGAGACCCACTGGTGACAGCAGCGCCAGGGGAACTACCAGGAAACCAATCTCAATACCCAGCGCGATGAGCGCCGCCGGCACCAACAGCCTGACGTACGATAAAAAACCACGCCGTCCGTTGGATAGGTCAGCAACCGCTTCGCGCTGAACTTGCAACCCGACTGTTCCTGAAACCAAATAGCCCATGCCCAAAACAGAAGCCAGCACTGAAATGACAAGTACCCCCATACCGATGGTACCAACCAGGAAAGCCAATCTGAGCAAGAACATGCTTGAGTTAGAACTAGCCTCGACTGCCAGGCCAGCTACCAACGCCTGAAGGCCCGCCAAAATCCCTATTGCTGCCGGCAGTTCGAATGCAATTAGGCCAGACATCAAGATACCCAGCAATAGACCAGCGATAAATGGCAAGTCTGGCGTCACTCGAAACAGCATAGATGGGGTCCGTAGTGCCGCCAGGCGCTCCTTAGCTGTCGGATGAAGTCGCCAAGGTCTGACTCGCCTCTCACTCTTTTCTTTGCGGGTTGACTGTCGTAGTATGCCCGCCATTTGTGCTTCTGCGCCCCACAGGGCGGCGCGCCAGTCAGCGTATACCTCACGTACGCGGAGAAGACTGGCCCGGATTGCGGCTACTATCGCCACGGTCGCCCCAATCTGCAAAGCTATGATGGAAAATGTTGGAATATTGGTAAAGAAAAAACGTTGCCAGTCCATAGTACCGTTCAGCAACCTTGAAACAAAGCCCTGGATGAAGCTAGCGCCAAGAGCAATGGAGAGGGGCACGATTGTCAGGACGACAACGGCAGTCCAAAGAGCCTGGGCGAAATAGGTGCGCCCCACATCGTGGTTCGCCAGGTGTGCCAGTTCGTGCAAAAAGATGGCTCGAAACGCAGACGGCGATTTGCGCAACAGCAGGCGCAGTCCTTGATCCAGTCGGATCGCGTACCGGTTGCGAAGACCGAAGGCCTGCCCATTTTGGGAACGCATCCCCTTACCCAATTCAACTGTGGGGGTCGGCCGCACACCCACCGTTTGAGCTAGATGCCGGGTCTTGCGATGAAGAGCGCCGTCCTGATCAGATGAAAGCGGCTTTAGCGCTCTACGACGGCGGATGCGAGCCGGATGGGTTCGATAAATAAGCATTGCCAACGTAAACACCGATAGAAGAAGAAGCGTTGGAAATGCAAGATATTGCAGCAACTCCAGCAGATAGGATAGATACTGGGTCTGGGTCTGGATGAAAAACTCGTCGCCGCTGCTGGGTGTATCAAGCGCAATTGGGTCTACAGCCGAGAGAGGACGTTCGAGATTGGTCGCGATCGGCAGCAAAACGCCCAAGTTGAACGCGAGCATCACGGCGGCGACGATGAGCAGGATAAAACGGACATTGGTTTCGGGCGGGAAGGCAAATGGGTTGAGGCGCCGTTCGTCACGGTCACGACTGTTCAAGTGTTTTCCTCCTCGCCGCTAGGCAGCCAGGGCCAGCGATCCAACTAAGGCGTCTGCCATACTCCTGGCCTGGCCCGCTTCCATGCCAAAGATCTTGGCCTGGCTTAATGCCAGCCGCCGAACCTGCCTCAATTGCTCAGTGGTCAGTGCTTCGGTCTTGTCCTTCGAATTGAACAGCTTTCTCACCTTGTTGGCGAGAACGGCCGCGCTTTCTTCCTGAGCCGACTTAAGCACCTCGCTCAAAATATAACCTACCGCGCTGCTGACAGCAGCAGCCGCAGCCGGGGTGATGGCCACGACTACCTCGTTCAGGCCAAATCCCAACGCATCATCGTCATCGGACTCGGACAAGTCCGGGGGCGAGGGATCATCAAAGTACTCCTCGATCAACTCGTCAAACAGATCCAATTCCTCAGGCGCAACCTGGGTTACCATCTGCTTCGAAAGATCGGTGATCAGTTGGCGTCCTTCAGTTGCCTCAGTCCACATGGATATACCTCCAATGCCATATTCAATGCCTCATACGTGTTTGGGCACATCGACTCACGGCGATGTCTTGCTGGTCGCACTCCTGCTTGGATTGTATCCTCTAAACACATAAACGAGGAAATCGATCCAATTCCGGCGATGTTTGAAGGAGTCCGGTGGCACATCCGAAGAGCCTGCCGGCCAAAAGTCTGGAACTCAAACCCGGGCGATTAATCCTCCTTACGGCACCGACCTGCTAGCCAATGCACACACCGCTGGCGAAGTTATTCCCCTCGTCGGATTCGGTGACCTCGTTGTTGACATCGACGGCGATCTTAAACTCGCAGTCGGTGTCAAAGCAACGGGGTGGAATAGGAAAGGCGATATCCACTGACGCGCCGGACGCCAATGCTGGCGTTGGCAAAAAGTTGGTATGTCCCTTGGCGGAGCCATCCGGCGCGATTCTGTCCGAGATATGAGACCGCTCCCAAGTTCTACCGTTTCATAGCGCGACCGCTGACCCCTGGTCCGAAGTACGTTTGGACAGTTCGAGATCCAAGTGGATGGCGAACCGGTTGAGATATCCTCGTGTCCGGCGCAGTCACTGCTGGCTTATCTCGTTCTGAACGCCGGGACCGCCCAGCGCCGGGAAAAGCTGGCCGGGCTGTTCTGGCCCGACTCCAACGAGTCGAACGCCCGCAGTAACCTACATCACGCCCTGTGGCGCATCCGCAAAGCCCTGGAGACCACTACTCCTCCATCCGCACGCAACTTTATCACCGCCAGTGTACTAGTTTACCAAACTACCGTTGGCTCCAGCGTTGTCTCTACCGTTGGCTGAAGTGGCTGTTACAACTAGCGATAACTACCCCTTGACGTGGTACCTTCCTGGTGGTAAGATTAAGCTATCTTGCCCTTAGCAATACGCGCAGTTCGTTTGCATCCACTCCGCGGGGCGGTTTTCCGCCCTCTCTTCTTTTCATAGGGGCGAGCTGTAGAGAAGGTAATGGGGAGAGGAAGCCAGCATCCAGAAAGCAAAGGCAGAGCGCGTGCTGGCTGAAGCAGGGATTGGCTATCAAACTGGAGATTAGCGAGACAATGACTGAGAAGCGAGAGATTTACCTGGACCATTCCGCCTCCACACCGGTGGACGCCCGCGTGGTGGAGGCTATGCTGCCTTATTTCACCCAGAGTTACGGCAATGCCTCGGGCCTGCACCGCCAGGCGCGTGCCTCGGCGCGCGCGCTGGATCAGGCGCGGCGCGACGTGGCCGAGATATTGGGCTGCAAGCCCAAGGAGGTGGTTTTCACCAGTTGCGGCAGCGAGAGTGACAACCTGGCTATCCGGGGTGTGGCCTGGGCGGCCAAGCAGGCCGGTAAGGGGCAACATCTCATCACCAGCCCCATCGAGCACCACGCCGTGAGCCACACCATCCACCAACTGTGCGAACAACACGGTTTTGAGCAGACAGTGGTACCGGTGGATGAGTACGGCCTGGTGGCCCCCGACGACGTAGCGCGTGCCATCCGGCCTGACACGGCGCTGATCAGCATCATCTACGCCAACAACGAGGTGGGCAGTATCGAGCCGCTGGCCGAAATTGGAACCATCGCCCGCGAACGCGGCGTCCTCTTCCACACCGACGCGGTGCAGGCCGGCGGCTACCTGGACCTGAATGTGGATCGCTTAAACGTGGATTTGCTGTCCCTGTCCGGGCACAAGTTCTACGCCCCCAAGGGGGTGGGCGTGCTCTACGTGCGACAGGGGACGCGGCTGTTGCCCCAGCAGACCGGCGGCGGCCACGAAGGCAACCGCCGCGCCGGGACGGAGAACGTGCCCTACATTGTGGGCATTGCGACCGCCCTCAAGCTGGCCCAGGAGGAACGCGAGACCGAGAACGCCCGCCTGGCCGCCCTGCGCGACCGGCTGGTGAAAGGGATGATGACTGCCATCCCCGACGCGCAATTGACCGGCCACCCGGAACGACGGCTGCCGGGACACGCCAGCTTCGTTATCCCCGGTGTGGAGGCCGATGGGTTGCTGATGCACCTGGACATGGCGGGCGTGTGTGCCGCCAGCGGCAGCGCCTGCACCACCGGCATGCCTGAGCCGAGTGGCGTGCTGCTGGCCATGGGGGTTGAATACACCTTGGCACTGGGTGCGCTGCGCCTCACCCTGGGCCGGGGCACCACCCAGGCCGATGTGGATTACGTGCTGGACATTCTGCCCGGCATCGTGGACAAGCTGCGAGCGGCCAACCCGGTCTACGCACCAGTGGTTTAGAGAGCCATGGGCAAGGACAGAGTTGGCCGACGCGTCGTCGTGGCTATGAGCGGCGGCGTAGATAGCTCAATGGCGGCTGCCCTGCTGTTGGAGCAGGGTTACGAAGTGATTGGGGTCATGTTACGGCTGTGGGCGGAGGCCGGCCCGGCCGCCAATCGCTGCTGCACGCCCGACGCCATCACCGACGCCCAACGCGTGGCCGATGCCCTGGATATCCCGTTTTACGTACGAGACTACAAGGACACCTTCAAGACAACGGTAGTGGACTACTTCACCGAAACCTACGCACGTGGCCTCACTCCCAATCCGTGCTTGATCTGCAACCGGCAGATCCGTTTTGGCCGTCTGTTGGACGAGGCGCTGGCGCTGGACGTCGATTACCTGGCAACCGGACATTACGCCCGTGTGCGTCAAACCGAGGACGGGGCATACCAACTGCTCAAGGGAATCGACCTGGCCAAGGATCAGAGCTACGTGCTGCATCGGCTGGGGCAGGCACAATTGGCCCACGCTCTTTTCCCGCTGGGGGACTACACAAAATCAGAGGTGCGGGAGATGGCGCGATCCCGGGGGCTGCCCGTGTTCAACCGCGCTGACAGCCAGGACCTCTGCTTCTTGGGGAACGGTGACTACCGAGAGTTTCTCTCACGCCACGCGCCCGGGGCCGCCCAGCCCGGACCGATCCTTGACACAGCAGGACGCACCTTGGGTAAGCACCGGGGGCTGCCCTATTACACCATCGGCCAGCGCAAGGGGTTGGGTATCGCTGCTCCACAGGCACTTTACGTATTGGCCACAGAGCCATCGCGCAACGCCATCATCGTCGGTACAGCCGATGAGTTGGGCGGCCGCGAGTTGACCGCCGCCGACACGAGCTACGTCAGTGGCTATCCGCCTGCCTTCCCGTTGCAGATCACCGCCAAGATCCGCTACAAGGCACGGGAAATACCAGCTACCCTCACCCCTCTGCCAGCCAGGCGCGCGCATGTCCACTTCGACGAACCATTGCGCGACATCACTCCTGGTCAGGGCGTCGTTTTTTACCAGGGTGACATAGTGCTGGGAGGCGGGATCATCGAAAGATCCGACATTTGATAATTGCCTGCCCCCGGCGGCAGGCCGGGGTCATTTGCCATTTCCCATTTGATATTTGAACATGCCCATTTGATATTTGCCATTTCCCATTTGATATTTCTCATTTGATATTTGAACATGTCTCCCTCTTTGTTGCTGTCAGCTTTGATCGCTAGCGTATACGGTGCACTGTTCCACGTATGGCGCGGGCGAAGCTTTCGTGAACTGCCGCTCTATCTGATCGCTTCTGGGCTCGGCTTCGCGCTCGGACAGTCGATCGCGAATCTCATTGGGCTGGACATCTTCATGATTGGGCCAATCCACATTATCGAAGCCAGTCTGGGAAGTTGGACGATGCTCTTCATTGCCAGGTGGTTAAAGATGTGATATAATTTTCCTCTGGTGTTTCATTGCCTTCAGCAAAGGAGACGCTAGTCATGCCAAATGACAATCAACCCAATTCGCCCCCTACAACGCCACCGGCTGGTGATGCACCCATGCCCGAGATGCCTGCCTTGCCGGGGCCATCTTATGAAGAAGGTTCCGCGGAAATGTCGGCTGGATTGGGTGCCAGCCGCATGCCAGCCATCATCGCCGCGGTAGCAGCGCTCGTTATTTTGCTCGTTCTCGTTATCCTCGGTGTACTGCTCTATAATCATCCGGTAGCAGCCGCCAGATTGCGTGACATCTTCATCATCCTGCTGGGCATTCAGTCCATAGTCATCGGTCTGTTACTGATTGTGGCCGTGGTGGCCATCATTTACGTCGCGCTGAAGATGTATGATCTCACCCAGTTCATTCAGAACGAGCTGCGTCCTATGCTGCGCCGGGCGGACGACGCTATGCGTACCGTTCACAGTCGGACGGTCTTCCTCAGCGACAGCGCCGTCAAGCCGGTCATCGAAGTAATGAGTTGGGGGGCATCAGTGCGGGGCATCATTAGGGCATTCACCCATCCCCGAGAATAAGCACAGGACCTAGTTCTTCAAATAAGTGATATCGCAAAGGAGGCACACAATGGCAGATCGTAATGATGGTGGCGAATTCTTCGCCGGGTTGGTTATCGGCGCATTGGTGGGGGCAGGAATAGCTCTGCTTATGGCTCCACAGTCTGGAGAGGAAACACGAGCGCAGATTCGTGATGCCAGCATTGAGATCAAGGACCGGGCAGATACAACTATCGCCGAGGCCCGTGCGAAGGCCGAAGCCATCACGGCCGATGCCCGTCGTCGAGCCGAGGAGATCACAGCCGACGCTCGCAAACATGCCGACAAGATGATCGCAGATGCAACAAAGAAGGCTGATGAGATCAAAGCCTCTGCCACCTCTGGGAGCGGGGCAGCAAGCGAGGCATAAACTCCCACCACAAGACAGGACGCAAAAGGCACGGCGTGATCCGTGCCTTTTGTTTTCCTCTCTATACTCCTTATCCGATCACTCGTCTGGTTATTGGACCAATCCTTTACCAGGCCGGCGACCAGCTCCGCCCAGAGCCGGGAGTATGGTCAGCTTGTAATCAACGCTATGAACAAGTATAATACCAGACATGAAAACAAAGCAGGTAAGAGATGTCTATTTTGGCCCAGTGTGGCGCTGCGGGTGCCTGCTGCTGATGCTGGTCAGCGTAGGTGGGGCAGCCCTATTTGCACTGTGGGCGACTTTCATCTACCGTCCGCCTACCTCAAGGCCCTATGGTGACGGTTCTATAGTAGTAGTTTTGTCAACGCCTGAAAGTGACTTGTTCGACCCGCCGCCGGCCACTCCCACACTCGATCTGCCCTCCGCCCCAACCTTTGCCGTGACACCCACTTTCACCCATACGCCTAGCCCTTCGCCAACCTTAGCGCCCACCAACACACCCACCCCAGAGCCAACGCTGCCGCCACCGGTTGTTTCCCTCCCAGAAAGAGCCTTTCTGGCTTCTATGTATCACGAGTATCAGAAGCTGAACAACTGCGGGCCAGTCTCTCTGGCAGCAGCGGCCAGCTTCTTCGGGTCCGAGATTACCCAATTCGACGCCGCCGATGTGGTCAAAGGGAGTCCGGAAGATAGAAATGTCTCCCCCCCAGAGATGGTGGGTTACCTGCGCTCGCTGGGTCTGGGAGCCGTCTACCGCGTCAACGGGAACGAAGAGTTGATGAAGCGACTGTTGGCTAACGATGTGCCAGTCATCGTCCATCAATGGTTGGTGCGCCCTCACGACGGCGTATTGGTGGGGCATTATCGGGTACTGCGGGGATACGACGCAGCGCAGAGTTACTTCATCGCTAACGATCCCTACACCGGGCCGCAACTTACCATCCCGTACGCTCAATTCGACGAGTGGTGGCGCCCCTTCAATCGTGGTTACATCCCCGTCTACCGGCCAGAACAAGAAGCGTTAGTGGCAGAGATCCTGGGTGAAGATTGGGATGAAGCAACAAACCATCGCCGCGCCCTGGCCCAGGCCCAGGCAGAGACACAGACTCTGGCCGATGGTTACGCCTTTTTTAACCTGGGAGATGAACATCTGGCTCAAGGAAATCTAGAAGCGGCGGTAGCAGCCTATGACACAGCGTTCACCTTCGAGTTCCCGGACCACTTCCTTTGGTACCAGTTTGGTCCGTTAGAAGCCTTTAATCAGATGGGGGCTCATCAACGTGTGTTGGATATAACGGCTGAGGTCATTGAGCTCGCCGGCGAGCTGGAAGAAGCTCGTCTTCAACGTGGAAAGGCCTATCTGGGCCTGGGTGATCCTGCCGCCGCCCGAGTTGAGATAGAAAAAGCCCTGGCCGCCAATTCGCACTTTGAGGAGGCCATCGCTGCTCTGGATATGCTCAACGCCACTTCGTCACAGCCCTAGCTCACGATCGAACTGAAACTTCTCGCCCCGTCTTGCGTATTGTATTGTGAACCACGCGATTCGAAGTGGCTTCACAGTCATTGGGTGCAAACTAATACATCCGGGCGAGGAGACATATGAGCTGTCTGGGAAATATTATCTGGTTGGTTTTTGGCGGTTTGGTGGTCGGGCTAGGTTATATTATCGGTGGCGTGTTGCTGTGCCTGACGATTATCGGGATTCCCTTTGGCGTCCAATCGATCAAATTAGGTTTTGCCGCCTTCGCTCCCTTCGGCAAAGAAGTGATAGAGGGCGAATACGCTAACCATCCCTTACGGGTGATCTTCAACATTATCTGGCTGATATTCTTCGGCTGGGAAATTGCCGTGGCCCATCTGATTTCAGCCTTGGTGCTGGCCCTTACCATAATCGGTATCCCCTTTGCATTGCAGCACATCAAGTTGATCCCTCTGAGCCTTTTCCCCTTTGGACGGGACCTTGGCTAGCTACTATCGGTGCTCCATCACGGCGATTCTGGCGTGTCGGGTCTGACCCTACAGTGACACAGAACCGCAAGTCAGAATCGCTGTGATGGATCGTCGGGTTTTGACTGTTCTCTCATCAAGGATGCTAGGAAGCGTCCAAGAATAACTCCCTGTTTTCGGGCGAAAATTCCGGGTAAAACCCGTCAAAATGTGCAAAGTTACTTTTGGACGCGGCCTAATACCTCGGGCTCCAGCACTTTGCGTGATTTATCCCCTTTGACACACCCTCTATACTGAGCTACAATGTTGTCGATTGATCGAATGGTTGATTAAACCCAAGGAGAACTTTGACCTCCCAGGATGTGGCATGAGCCATGAGTACCGATCATTCAGCTATCGTCTACATCTCGGCCGCCTCAGACCTGATGGCCGAGCGTGAGGCGTTGGCGCGCATGATCGCCGCGCTGCCAGTAACGCTGGTCTGGCGTATCGTGCAGACGCCGCTCACAGAAGTTGATCCCCTTGATCTGGATGCCCTGGGTTCTGCCGACTTGTACTTCCTCTTGATGGGCTCCGACATCCGTGCTCCCGTCGGGCTGGAGTGGCTTACGGCGCGCCGCGTCCGCCAATCTGCTGTGGCCTATCTCAAACGGGGCGTCCCGCGTACACCTGCCGCTCAGGTCTTCATAAAGGACGCAGGAGCAATGTGGCGGTCTTTTCATGATACCGCTGATCTGAGCCGCCAGGTCCAGCACACGCTGGCTGAACACCTGATACGTCACGCTACCCAGTACCTCTTGACCCCCGACGAGATAGCAAGATTGGAAGCACTACCTACCTCGGATACAACGGCGGATCAATCCGGCCATGGTGAGGAAGCTGGTCACAGCGCCGTCATCCTTTCACGTGAACGCTTTGAACCAAGTGAGGGAGTAGTTGTAGACGAATAATAAGGAGGCACGTATGAGCACACCATCCACAGTCGAAAAGTACATGCGAGCCATGGCTGAGAGCTTTCAATCCGAGAAAGCGGCAGGGCTGAAGGTGGTCTATCAGTTTCGGCTGACGGGCGAAGGGGGAGGAACATGGGGAGTCTCCATTGCTGACGGTAAGTGTAACGTAAGCCAGGGCAGGCCGCCTCGGGCCGACACGACCGTTACTATGAGCACTGAGCAATATTTGAAGCTAGCCGCCGGTGAACTGGATGCCGTCGATGCTTTCAACAAAGGCCAGATCAAAGTGAGCGGCAATCTGGAACATGCTCGTAAGTTCATCGAGCTCTTTCCCCCCTGGGCCTCACGCGTGGAGCCCGACGCGCCCCCCGAATCCGCACCGCCGTCGCCCACACCCGAACCTGCACCCGCTGAGCCGACACTGGCCGACTACGTACGAGCGATGCCCAAGGGGTTCCAGCCTAACAACGCAGGCGGTGTGCGAGCGATCTATCACTTTCGATTGACCGGCGACGGCGGAGGAACGTGGACGGTGACCGTGGCCGACCGGGACTGCACGGTGGTCAAGGGTAAGGTCGAGTCGCCGTCGGCGACCATCCGTATGAGCGGGGCCGACTTCATCAAGTTGGCCCAGGGCAAATTGGACACAACCCGGGCCTACAACCAGGGCACGGTCAAGGTCAGTGGCGACCTGAATCTGGCGGCAAAGATCCAGGACATCTTTGAGCCGTGGGCGGAATATGCCGGGCTGGCCCCTGACCAAGAGCCAGCCCCTGCACCCACTCCTGAACCATCACCCACTCCCGAGCCATCACCCACGCCGTCCCCCAGCGGCCCGGTGAATCCCGCTCTTCTTAACGGCAGCTTTGACGAATATCAACCCTTTATCCTCGACGGCGAAGTCCAATTCTGGAAAGAGCCGCAATTCCCAGACCGACACGGGGCACACTGGGCGTTCGAGGTGATCTCTGAAGCAGCGCGTGATCGCGTGCACCCCATGGACAGCGGGACATTTGGGAGATTCACCCAGAAGTATTTTGGTGGCGGCGGTCTTGACTACCACGTCCACGGACGACACTCGCAGGTTATCACCTCCCGCTATGGATTTGACGTTGTCTTCCTGCAAACGGTGGCCACCCAGCCAGGTCGAGAGTACACGTTCAATGGCGACGCTGTGTCCTTTTACAAAGGGACTGACAACCCCGCAACACACGGCAAGGTCTTTAAGAGCGTGGGTATAGATCCCACGGGTGGGCGCGATTACAGCAGCCCGGCTGTGGCCTGGGGCGAGCGTGATGGTCGAGACCACGAATGGCGCCATCTAGTGATACGGGCCACCGCCAAAGCAGATGCGATCACCGTCTTTATTCGACTTGAGAACACAGAACGCGACGTGGGTATGACGGAGTTGAACGTCATTCACCTGGACAATTTCAAGCTTGAGGCTTGATACGTTTCTGAAAATTGGCAAGCTCCCAGGACTGTGGTACTATAGGCTTGGGTAATCTATCTATATCCTCATATTCCTCCACATACGGGCCAAATAGAACAAAACGTAATATGAACGTGGTGACCTCGGTGCTTCAGAAAGCATTTCGCAGCCTGAAGACCATTTTAGACACAGGATGAGAGCAAGCATAGGCACTTGCTTAGAGAGGAGGTGATCTGGCTGGAAAGACGCATACTCACATCGGAAAGGTGTCGCGATGGTCGCGCGAAACGTAGCTTATCAAGAAGCTAGATTTCTGGAGGAGAATGTACCATGAATAAGAAATTGTTTGTGCTCCTGACCATGGTGGCAGTCGTCTCGGTGCTAGCGCCTGGGTGTGTGGTGCCAACTCCAGCCGCCGAAGCTCCAGCGGCTGAAGCTCCAGCGGAAGAAGCCCCGGCCGCCGAGCCGGTGACAATCTCCATTTGGCACGGCTATATTGAGACGGAGGAAGAGACTTTCAGCCAAGTCGTTGAGGATTTTATGACGGCCAACTCCGACGTCAAGATCGAGACGCTGGCTGTTCCCTTTGACGAACTGCAGAACAAGTTCCAGACCGAGGTAGCTGCGGGTGGTGGTCCGACACTGATAACCGGGCCCCAGGACCGGATGGCCGGTTATGCCGAGGCTGGATTGTTGTCAACAATTGATGAGTCTGCGTCCTTCTTGGGGCAACTGGTTCCTGCCTCTGTGGATGGCGGGCGCGTGGGGGGAGAACTGGTCGGTGTGCCCATCAACAACAAAGTAGTCGCTATGTTCTACAACAAGAGTATGGTCGACGAGCCACCGGCTGACTTCGATGAACTGTTGGCTATGGCTGCCGAGCACGGCCTGGCCATCAGCGCTATCTGGTTCCACAACTATATGTGGGGGCCAGCTTTCGGCGCGCAGTTCTTCGACGACGACTTCAAAGTTGTAATTGACAGCCCGGAAGGTGCAGAAGCCTATAGCTACTTCAAGCAGGTCTGCGAGTCTGAGGGCGTTACCTGCGATGCAAACGACGGCGATATGGACACCTTGTTCCGCCAGGGCGAGGTTGCTTTCCGCTTCCAGGGTCCGTGGGCGTCCGGCGATGCAATTAAGGATCTGGGCGCGGAGAACGTTGGCGTAACAGCCGTCCCATCCATCCCAGGCAAGGGCAACCCACGGCCGTGGAACCAGTCCGAGATGATCTCGATGAACGTGGATGCAACACCGGAAGAGACCACCGCCGCGATGCGTTTTATCGAATACCTCACTAGCGCAGAAGTCCAGGGGTTGCTCCTGGACAAGGCCAACTGGATCCCGTCCAACGCCAGTGTCGACACCTCCAGCAATCCTGTTGTCGGCGGGTTCCTAGATCAGGTCCCCTTCTCCGATCCCTTCCCCGTTGCTGCCGAGTTGGGCGCCACCTGGGACCCAATGGGCAATGCTATCACTAAGATACTAGAAGGCGTGGCGACACCTGAAGAGGCGCTTGTCGAGGCTGCAGAACTGATCAACACAGCAAACAACAAGTAAATGACTGCATAAATCTGGGGCTGGTGGGTGGGGACAACTCCGCCCACCAGCCTCTTATACCTCTATTACGCCCCGTACGAAAAGGTCATCGGTGGACTCATCAACGTAGCTTCTCGAGAAGGAGAGTCATATGGCTGCCCTTAGTCCTACTGCTTCTACAAAGAAACGTGGTTTCCTGGGAGGGATCAGGGCGCGGTATCCGTCTATTGGCCTCGCTGTCCTCTATATCTTGCCTGCTTTTATCATCATGGCCTTCATCACCTTCTATCCCATCCTGTACCAATTCTGGTTGTCCATTACCGATTTTGCGCTGAAGCATCTGCGGGCTATGAATCCCGATTACGTCGGACTGAACAACTACATTAATGTTTTGGTGCGTGGCCTGCCTGTCACCAACTACGACTTCACGCGCATCCTGGTTTTTAATCTGTTCTGGACCTTTATTAACGTTTTCTTGCATGTCTCCATCGGCATCCTTGTCGCCATGGCTCTGAACACCAAGGGACTGCCTGGCAGGCGTATCTACCGCAGCCTGTTTGTGATTCCCTGGGCCTTGCCCTCGCTAGTTGCGGGTATGGTATGGGCGAACATGTGGCACGACAAATTCGGCGCGATAAACTTACTGTTGCAGAGGCTGGGGCTGCCCGGGGATACTCGCTGGCTACTTGAGACGCAGCCAGTTGTCAATTTACCCCAAATAGGACTTGTCTTGCCGCTGTCCTTCATCGCCGTGTTGATTGCCAACGTCTGGCTGGGCTGGCCTTTTATGATGGTAATCGCCACCGGGGCTTTGCAGAGCATTCCGAACGAGCTATACGAGGCGGCTAATGTGGATGGGGCAACCAGTTGGCAGCAATTTTGGAGGATTACGCTACCGCTTATCCGGCCCGCGATGGTGCCAGCCATCATGATCGGCATTATGATGACGTTTAACCAATTTAACATAATTTTCTTTGTCACCGGCGGTGGCCCAATCGGGCTGACCGAGATTCTGGTGACGCAGGGCTTCAAGCTGGTGAACCCACAAGGTTGGTATGGTGTGGCATCGGCATTTAACATCATCGTCTTTATTATCTTGGCCATCATCACGTTAGTAACCAATCGCATCTCACGAGCTACCGAGCCGTATTACGCATAGGGGGATCGCAATGACTGCATCTGTTAGCTCCTCAGATATTCAGCTAAAAACGCGAGACATGATCGCCATTGGGTGGGCAGTGCTGGTGTTCGTTTTGTCGTTGGCTCTGTTGGGGCTTGGCGTGTATGTAGTTGTTGCTTCATTTGGCTTGATCGAAGCAACCCAGCGTTATCCTCGCCTGGTCGCTGGGCTCCTGATGCTTGCAGCCGGCCTTGTCATCCTGATCCGCTACGGGCGACTACTGCCCGCCATCTTTCGCCAGGGTGACTATGGACGCGCCCGGGAGACGATGCGTATTGACCTGATCCAGGTGTTTTTATTATTGGTGCTGGCCATTGTCTTGTTCCCGGTGGTGTGGATTGTGTCTATGTCGCTCGATCCGCGTGATTTCTCACGTCCCACCGGCTTGACCCTCATCCCGCCAGGGGCTACCTTGGAGGCTTACCGCAAGGTCTTGACTAAACCTTCGCCTAACCCTGTTACTTTTCCCCAACTCTTGCGGAACAGCCTCTTGGTGTCAGGAGGAACAGCGCTCGGCGCAGTGGTGATTGGAACTTCGGCGGCTTATGCCTTCTCCCGGCTCAAGTTCCCGGGCAGAGAGATTGGGATGTTGGGGTTTGTGTTGGTGCTGATGATCCCGCCAGGTGGCACCCTGGCCCCGCTCTTCGTGCTGCTGAACGCAATTAAGTTGCGTACCACCTTGTGGGGACTGGCCATCGCTTTCACGTCAACCGCGTTGCCCTTTGCCATCTGGAATATGAAAGGCTTCATCGACTCGTTGCCTTATGACCTGGAGGAAGCTGCCCAAATTGATGGCTGTACCCGGACCCAAGGCATCATAAAGGTGATTCTTCCCCTGGCTGTGCCCGGCATGGCGGTGACTGCACTATGGGGCTTTCTAACCGGTTGGTCCGAGTTTATCCTGTCCTGGACCTTCTTGGTTGATCCCGAGCGTTTTACACTGCCTATGGTCCTGCGCGGAATGACGGGAGAATATGCTGCGGGCACACCCTGGTCACAATTTGCGGCAATGGCCATCCTGATGTCCATACCCCCTATGCTGATTTTCTTCTTTCTGCAACGCTACCTGGTTAGTGGCCTGGCGGTAGGTGGCGTTAAGGGGTAGACCCGATTCGGCCCAGAGGCGGAGCCCCGCCTGTCGATATGAATGTCTTGCTCTACTTGTTCGGTCTGACCTTCCTGTTGATCAAGCCATTGAATACTTCCAATCGCTATTGACAAATCATCTCTAATTTGCTACAATACTAACACGGGTCAGTAACACGAGTTACTCAGCTATGGGCCTAGCTTCAATACCATTTTATGATTATTTGACACTATTGCTTTACCTCCTTTAACTCCATAGGCCCCCTTGGTATCGCTTCACAAAACACAGGCAGAATCTTCGGTTAGGCAACGGGAGCCAAGCTGTGACCAATAGACGAGTGACCAGCCGCGATGTAGCAGCGCGAGCTGGCGTTTCTCGCACGACTGTCTCATTTGTCTTGAATGACGTTCCCGGCGTCAACATCAGCCGGGAAACTCGCAATCGGGTGTTACAAGCTGCCCAGGAATTGGGCTACGTACCCGATGCGGCCGCACGCTCCCTCGCCAGTCGCCGCACGCACACACTGGGATTGGTGCTGGTCCGTAATCAATCTCACATCGCCGCCGATGCCTTCCTTCCTCAAGTAATCCACGGCTTGGCCGAATCTACCCGGCAAGCTGGCTTTCACCTACTACTCGAACCGGTTGAGGACATCAGCCATCCCGACGCCTACATTCACCTGGTCCGAGCTAAACACATAGATGGGATCGTACTTTCTGGCCCTCGATCTGACGATGAACAGTTGGCCGCATTGGTGGACGAGGGATTCCCGGTGGTCTTGCTCGGCCAATTGCCGGGCAAACCTGCCTGTTTCGTCGATGTAGACAATCGGAGCGCCGCACGGGAGGTGGTGGGACATCTCATCCGTCTTGGGCATCAGCGTATCGGTTGCATCACCAACGCTCCCTCAGAGTACACTGGTGGCGCCGACCGGCTGGCTGGCTACCGTGATGCCCTGCAGGCGGCCGGACTCCCCTATGAGGACAAATTGGTGCGCTTTGGGGATTTTGTGCCTGAGAGCGGGTACCAGGCAGCTTGTTCCTTGCTCCAAGAGGCCTCCTCGCCGTCGGCCCTTTTCGTCGCCAGCGACGTGGTTGCCTTTGGTGCAATGGCCGCCATCCGCGAACGCGGCCTGTCTATCCCCGACGACATTGCCTTAGTCGGGTTTGACGACATACCCCTGGCTCGGTACGTCGATCCGCCTCTCACCACCGTTCGTCTACCTGCAGCCGAGCTGGGCCGCCAAGCCGGTGAAATGATTGTCGGTTTGATCCAGAACGGTAAGGTGCCGCTTAGAAACATGTTACTCGAAACTGACCTAGTCGTTCGTGCGTCGTGTGGTGCTGCACGTAGTTTCGCGAGCTGATGACTGGTTGGGCAGTACGGGTGGGAACGGGTTCCAGGGCAATTTACGGGGAAGATAATGGCTCATGTTCAGAACAAGTGACAGTATGGTAAGATAAGATGTATAGACTTTCGAAATTCGTTCCTGCTTTCGCACGTTCGCACTTGTTCTGAACATGAGCTAAGATAATAGCGTCTGGTAGAGTTTGAAAGAGAATCGTACGCTATGCCAGGCATCGCCACACAGAATATTGAAGAAAAAAGCCAAAAACCACTTGACAAACATCGGCTAGTGTGGTATACTGGAACCGGTTCCAAATGGTTCCATTTTCCTCCTGGGCCGATAGGGAGAGGGCTTGTGGCACCTGTGACCATTCGCGACGTTGCGGAGTATGCTGGGGTCGGTGTGGGGACCGTCTCCAGGGTGCTGAACCAAAATCCTTCCGTAAGTGACGCCACCCGTCGAAAAGTCCTGACGGCTATTGAAGCGCTGAACTATACCCCCAACCCCATCGCCCGTCGTCTTTCACTCCGCAAGACTCTAGCTATTGCAGTCATCGTCCCCTTCTTCACCCGTCCCGCCTTCACTGAACGGCTACGAGGTGTTGAATACGCCCTGGCTGACAGTGAGTACGACCTGATACTCTTCAACGTAGAGACGACCACCAAACGTAATGCTTATTTCCAGGACGTTCCTCGACGCGAACGATTTGATGGATTGCTGATTGTTTCGCTCTCGCCGCGCAATGGAGAGGTAGAGCACTTTCTGCAAGCTGGCGTGCCCACTGTGCTGGTCGATGCCCGCCATCCAGGCATGAACCGAGTCGTCATTGACGATGTAGCAGGCGGTCGGCTGGCGACGCAACATCTGATTGAATTGGGCCATCGCAAAATCGGCTTTGTGAGCGACCAGCTTGAGAACCCCTTTAACTTCATCTCGAGTCGCGACCGGTACGAAGGCTATCGCCAGGCTTTGACGGAAGCCGGAATCTCATTCCGAGCTGAGTATCATCGCCAGGGACAGCACGGGCGGGAGCGAGCGCGCCAGATGGCGAGCGACCTGTTGGCCTTGCCTGATCCGCCCACGGCCATCTTTGCTGCCAGCGATACCCAAGCTTTTGGAGTACTGGAAGCTGCCGAGAATGCTGGTCTGAGGGTGCCTGAAGATGTATCGGTTATCGGCTACGATGACATCGAGATCGCTGAGTACTTGCATCTAACCACAATTCGGCAGCCTCTCTTCGTCTTGGGTGCCGAAGGTGTCGGGTTGTTACTCGATGCTATTGCCAATCCCCCGCCTGTACCGCGTCGGGTCCTGCTCCCTGTCGAGTTGGTTATTCGAGGCACAACTGCCCCGCCGATTTGACAAGGTCGCAGGTTGAGATAGCCATAACATTGCCCGGACTGGGGCGTTTTAGATAGACGCTGGACCGGTCGGAAGGGCTTCAGTCAAATGAAAGGAGGTGATGCGCCTCATACATCGCTCTGCCAGTTCGCTGATTAAATGGTTCATCAATTTGGAAGCTCATTCTTTAAGGAGGATGAAAGATGAAACGGAACTTGTGGTTCGTAATTGCCTTGCTGGTGGTCTTTTCCTTGATCGCCGCTCAGTGTGGTGGAGGCCCGGCCACCGAGGCGCCGCCCGAGCCTGCCCCCACCGAAGCACCGGCTGAGCCGGAGCCCACTGAAGCCCCGGCTGAGGCAGAACCCACCCAGCCACCAGCCGAAGAGACTGAGGAAATGGCTGAGGAAGCTATGATGGCTGAGGTCGACTTTGCGGTAATGCCTGGTGGCTTTCTGGAGCAAGCGTTGAACGGTGACTTTGCTGGCACAACGGTGACAGTGGATGGCCCCTTCACCAACCCGGACGACCTGCGCTTCTTCGAGTCTATGGAGGCCTTTGAGGAGGCCACCGGTATCACCGTCAACTACATCGGCGACAAGGAATTCGAAGCACGCATCTCCATTGCGGTTGACGCCGGCGACCCGCCGGACATCGC
>DAOUMD010000228.1:0-7744 GCA_034412795.1 Anaerolineae bacterium | reverse complement strand
CGTAAAACGTAAGGCGTAAAGCGTAATGATTCTGGGCGAATGCGCATGGCAAATGTGCCTTCAAGTAATCCACCGAAATAAATTACACGGAGACGCGGGCTTCCAGGCTTCATAGCAACACCAGAACCGTCCAGATAATTTCGGTGGATTACTCACGCATCACGTTTTACGTTTTACGAGGTTACTTTTTTTGATTTGACCGGTAAGAAGTGTCAACCAAATGGGTAAGTTATTAAATCCTTAGTTTTTTATGTTAGGCTCAGTAACCATACTACATACCGGTCACTTCGTCAACTGGGCGGGGGTCTGTCCTATCCCCCATCTCTTGTGTAGCGTTGTACCTCCAGGTAAATCGGCTTCGGGTCAAAATCGGGTGTTACGAAAGTGAAATAATCCAGGTAGCTCTGGGTGGCCCAGGGGTAGCGAAAGGCCCACAGGGCAGCCGACTGGCACCAGTCCCACTCCTCCGCCAGTTCGTAAGCGCGGATGGTGTACTGGATGCGCTGCGCGGGTTTCACGGCCCGGGTCCAGCGGGGATGGTCGTTCCAGCCGCCCTCGGTGATGATAACCGGCTTGCCGGCGTCGCCATGCTCGACCATCACCTGGCGCGCTAATTCTGTGCGCCGAAAGTTGACCACGGTTGGGTCGGGCGGGTCGTCGGCGGGATAGACCCAGCCGTAGGCGTGAACGGCCAGGATGTCGAAATAATCCCCCGCTCCGGCGGCGTACATGCGGCGTAGGTATTCCAGATCGTTCATGCCCCACTCGCTGCCGGGTGGGGCCAGCGTGGGCGCCAGCGCACCGGCCAGCACTTTGACCTCCGGGTTTGCCTCCTTGGCCCGCTGGTAGGCAATCTTGAGCAACTGGGTGTAGCCCTCGGGGTCGATGGGCTGGAAGCCCCACTCCAGCGCCAGGTTGGGCTCGTTCCAGATGATGACGTAGTCCACCCCGTCTTTGAAATGATCGACGAAGGCATAAACGAAGTCGCCAAAATCGTCGTATCGATCTTGAGGCAGGTAGGAGGTGGCGCTCTCTTTGGGGCGTGCCCAGTCGGGCACCAGACCCAGGCGGGCGATCACTGTCAACCCCTGACGGTTGGCGTGGTTCACCACCAGGTCGGCGTGGGTCCAGTCGTAGACACCGGGCAGCGGCTCCAGGTAGGACCAGGGGAAGTACTCCACAATCCAGGGAGCGCCCATCTCGCGCACCATCTCCAGCGTACGCTTGATCTTGTGCGCCTCCACCTCGTCGGTCAGACGGGTGTGGATGCCCACCTTGGGATTGAGAGTGGCCACCGTCTGCTGCGGTCCCAACGGTAAGCCGGACGGCGGCACCGATGCCGAGACGACCAGGACGCAGATCAATAGCACAACGACCAGTGGAATGTACCGCGACCATTTCATAAGATGCATTATAAACTAGCTGATGGAGATGACAAAGTTGTTTGGGGTTGAGAGGTTGGAGGATTGGTAGATTGGGGATTGGTAAATTGGTAGATTGGGGGATTGGTAGATTGGTAAGTTGGGAAACTTGAGAGGCGCTTCCAAATTACCAGCCTACCAGTCTCCCAATTTACCAATCTACCAATTTACCAGTCTTGATTGTAAGTTTCATAAATTGCAGACTCCCTATCTCCCTGGTTCCCCGATTCCCCGATTCCCCGACTTCCTGATCCCCTCCGCCATCCCCCGCGCGCGTTGGGGTGCATCACCCACGTAATCGGTCGCGTCGAGCAAGGCTCTTACCCGCTTGGGGGGCAAGTAAGTTGTCACCTGAGGATCGGTGCTCAGCCGGTCGGCCAGTGGATTGGGTCCGCCGCCCCTCGTCGATTCCCAGGCGGCCATGCTGTGCGAGCGGATGACCTCGTGCATTTCCTGCCGGTCGGCACCGGCCTTGACCAACTCCATCAACAGCCGTTCGCTGGCGGCAAAGGTGCCGTAGGTCCCCAATGTGTGGGCCACAGCCTGCTCGTCTACGCGCAGATCCTGTATCAAGCGCGTCGCCCGCGACAATAGTTCGTCGGCGACCAAAAAAGCATTGGGCAGGATGAGGCGGCGGTTGGCCGAGTCGTCCAGCGTGCGTTCCAGCAGGCTGTGCGCAGCGTTCTCCCAGGCCACGTGAGGCAGAGTAGCCAGGTAACGAGCCAGGCTGTCGATATTCTCCGAGTTAATCGGGTTGCGCTTGAAGGGCATGGCGCTGGAGCCCACTTGCCGCGCGCCGAAGGGTTCGGACCACTCGCCCAGTGGCGGCGATTGGAGCAGGCGCAGGTCGAAGGCGAATTTATACAGTGACCCGGCCAGCCCGGCCAGCGCGTTCAGAACCAGCCAGTCCTGCTTGCGCGGATAGGTCTGGGTGGTCACAGGGAAGGCCGGCAAATCGAGGGCAGCCATCACGCGCGCTTCCAGGTCCCGGGCAGCGGCCGGTGAACCCAACAGTTGCACATAGGAGGCCGAGGTGCCGACCGCCCCTTTTAGTCCTTTGCCCCGGATCTCTTCCCGGATGCGACGCAGTTCCTGGAAGTCCATCAACAAGTCCCCCCCATATTGAGCCAGCCGGTAGCCGATGGTCGTCGGCTCGGCGGGTTGCAGATGGGTGAAGGCCATGGCCGGTGTCTCGGCCCAACGGTCAATTTGGCCGGCCAGAGCCTGGAGAAGCACCGCCAGACGATCCAGGACCAGGTCCAGCGCATCCCGCAACCGGACTGCATCGGCGTTGTCCTCGATGTCCATCGATGTGGCGCCCAGATGCAGGATCGATCCTCCCACAGGACAGCCCTCAGCGTAAACGCGTAATTCGGCCATCAGGTCATGCCGGATCTCGGCCTCAATTTGATGGGCGCGCTCGATGTCCACCTCGTCCACGTGGGCGCGCAGGTCGGCCACCTGCCCGGCCGTCACCAATCCCAGGGCGTGCTGGGCCTCAGCCAGCGCCAGCCAGATGCGTCGCCAGAGCCGACGTTTGTGTTCCTCGCTCCACAGCTTGCGCATCGCACCGCTCCCGTAGCGCCAGGTGAAGGGGGATAAGTAGGTTTCGTGGCCGAAGGATATCGTCTCTGTCATGGTCTTCCCTCTTTTTGGAGTTTGGAGTTTGGAGTTTCTAGTTTAGAGTTTCGAGTTTGGAGATTTGCTACCTGGTATTTGATATTTGGTATTTGGTATTGGTATTTGATAGGCTTGTCGAGTTGCCCACTTGCTGATAGAATAGGGTTTGAACCAGAGCATACCACAGGCCATTGGTGTGGTCAATGCTCAGAGCGACCGGTTTCGAGCAACAGCTTCGAGTGAATGCTATCCAACGGGGGAGACAAAGACGTGAGTGAGAACCGCAGGCAATTGGATGCGCTCATTGGACTGGCAAGCTTAGGGAGCGGTATCACCGGAGTCGTCGGCTTTGTTGTGGCCCTTATCGCCCTCTTCAACGGGGACTTCGTCGCCACGGGCCTGTGTCTGATAGCCGCCGGGCTGTCGTTTGGGCTATTAATGAACGCGGTGCTTCGTGGATAATGCGTCTTAGAGACACGATCCAACGCTGTGTCCTGTGCGGAACCGAATCGTGGTTGATCATCGAACACCTGGGGGTATGTGGCGAGTGCCTTCGCACCCGCTTTGAGCAAGCACGCTCGCGGGTGCAGGCAGCACACGCTGAAACACGCCGTGCCTTTGGACTCCCCGAAGCGCCGCCCAGGACAGTCGATGGCATCCCCTGCCCGTTGTGCAGCCGGAGTTGTGTCATGGGGCCGGGAGAGCGAGGCTATTGCGGGCTGCGCGTTAGCGAAGACACAGTGCGGCTTGAAGATGTGTCAAAGGCCAAGCGCCTGAAGCACCTGGCCGGCACGCCGGCGCGGGGTGTGCTGCACTGGTATCGAGATCCACTGCCTACCAATTGCGTCGCCGATTGGGTGTGCGCCGGTCACCAACGCTACGGCTATCACAACCTGGCTGTGTTTTACGCCAGTTGCAGCCTGAACTGTCTCTTTTGCCAGAACTGGCACTTCCGGGACGTAGATCCGGCCGCCGGTGAGGGCATCAGCGCCCGGGAGCTGGCCGATAACGCCAACTCGCGCACCTATTGCGTTTGCTACTTCGGCGGCGACCCAGCCAGCCAGATGCCACACGCGTTGGCTTCGGCGCAATATCTGGCCCGGCGAGGGGTGACGGTTTGCTGGGAGACAGCCGGCACGCAACATCCCAAACTGATGAACCGGGCGGTGCGACTCTCGCTGGAGACAGGCGGCACCATCAAGTTTGACTTGAAGGCCTTGGATGAGGGGCTGCATATAGCTCTGACCGGGGCCAGCAACCGGCGCACGCTCGAGAACTTCACCCGCGCTGCCGCCCACTCTGACAAGCGTCCAAAGGTGCCGTTGGTGGTTGCCAGCACACTATTGGTGCCGGGCTACGTGACGCCGGACGAGGTCGGACGCATAGCCCACTTCATCGCAGACATCAACCCACACATTCCCTACGCACTACTTGGCTTTGCGCCGAACTTCTATGTCCCAGACTTGCCGTGCACATCAGTAGGTCACGCCGACGCAGCCCTGGCAGCCGCCCGTGAGGCTGGATTGACCAACGTTCGTATCGGTAATCGTCATCTGCTGTCAAGGGATTATTGAATAAGACGTACTGCGTATTGCGTATTACGTACTGCGTCTCTACTGAAAAACCAGGTTTTTGACGAGATGAGAGGGATGGTGTGCCCAATTCCGGTCAGGATGGGTACATTTCAGGGAATGCGCCGAAAAAAAAACCTGGTTTTTAGGTGAATTCGCCCCATTTATAGCCGTTTGGAACCTTTTTTTCAGTAGTGTCGTATTACGTAATACGGTCTTACTGGAGGAAGCCGTGGTAAAGATGCCTGAACGTAACTCGGCACGCGCCCACGTGTTTGTCTCGGGACGGGTCCAGGGTGTCAATTTTCGATGGTACACACAGCAGAAAGCCCAGGAACTGGGGTTGACCGGATGGGTGCGCAACTTGTGGGACGGCCGCGTGGAGGCGGTCTTTGAGGGAGAAGGAAAAGCCGTCCAGCAAGCGGTAGACTGGTGCCACGTCGGCGCCCCATCGGCGCGAGTCGATCGTGTCGAGGCCAACTACGATGAGCCAACCGGCGAGTTCAGCCGCTTTCGTATCACCCGGTGGGGTGCTAGGCTTGAGTAATAAAAACTGAGGGGGGAACGATTTGAGCACTGTGCTACAGCCACCTGGGCGTGACGACCACAATCGAGTGCTAATCCTGACTGCCGACGCCGGATATGGACACCGCAGCGCCGCCCTGGCCATCGAGGCAGCTATGCAGGAGCGATACGGTGATCGCTGTACGACCACCGTCCTCAACCCACTGCAAGAAGATGGATCACCCAGTATCCTGCAGACGTTGTCCGAGCAAGGCCACGACCGGTATGTGCAAAGCGAACTGGGTCTTTATGACCTGGGCTACCGCATTAGCGACGGTATCGCCACTGCGGCTCTTATGGAGCAGGTATTCTCGGCGTTGTTGCACGATCCACTTACCGAGCTATTAGTCCGGACCGAGCCAGACGTAGTAGTCTCTACTTATCCCTTCTTTCTGGAACCGCTCAGCTTCGTCGTTGACCGGACCGGAGACGCGACCCCGCTGGTCAGCGTGATTACTGACCTGGTGGCGGTGCACACAATCTGGTTTAACCCTCGGGTCGATCTGTGCCTGGTACCCACGGAACAGGCACGCCAGAAGGCATTGCGTAGGAACGTATCGGCCGATCGGATCCACGTCACCGGGTTGCCGGTCCATCCCCGCTTTGGTGCGGAAAAGCGCTCTCCGGCCGAGATTCGGGCTGAATTAGGATGGAGAATAGATTTGCCGACGGCCCTCATCGTGGGCGGCACGCGGGTAACCAACGTCCTCGAGGTTGCGCGGCTCATCGACCGATCTGGACTGAATGTCCAGTTGGTGATTGTGGCCGGCGGTGACAAAGAATTGCACGCCCAGCTTTCGGCCGAGTCCTGGCGCGGCGAAGTGCACGTTTACGGCTTTGTGGACGATATGCCGGCCTTGATTCATGCCAGTGACGTGGTAATGGCCAAGGGGGGAGGGCTGATCGTGAGCGAGACACTGGCCTGTGGACGGCCACTGATATTGTTCAGCTCCACCGCGGGCCAGGAGACAGGCAATGTGGAATACGTCACTTCAAACAGAGCCGGCGATTGGTCGCCCACGCCTATTGAGGCATTGGCCAGTCTGGTGCGCTGGTTGTCTGGTGACAGGGCTGTGCTGGCCGAGCGGACCGCCAACGCGCGTCGAGCGGGACGCCCCCAGGCGGTATATGACGTGGTAGATTCGGTTTGGGAACTGGTCGAGACTGGCCCACGGCCGACCCCTCGCGACCGGAATCTGCGCAAGGCTGCGCGCTTGCCGCTCAAAGCGAGTACGCAAGTTTCGCAGGCCATTGACAAACTGGAACAGGAACTACGGGGCGTCACCGATGCCGAGTTGGCGCGTGTGGCAACCTGGTGCGTCAACCAAATCGAGGCGGAGATGGAACTCAAGCGTATCGCGGATGCGGTGCGTCATCGATTCAAAGCTTAGGACTAAGGATTTAATAACTTACCCATTAGCCGACTGAATCAAGCTAGTATTTCGCTTGCATTTGAGGAAGTTATTTAATTCTCAATCCTTAGTGAAAGGAAAACAAATGGAACTCACAACTGTCCCCATCGAAAAGCCGGAGGCGGTCAATTTTATCCTGGGCCAGAGTCATTTCATCAAGACGGTTGAAGACCTGCACGAGGCCCTGGTCAACGCGGTGCCGGGCATCAAGTTTGGCCTGGCCTTTTGCGAGGCATCGGGGGCCTGCCTGGTGCGCTGGACGGGCACCGACGAGGCGATGATCGAGCTGGCCAGGGAAAATGCAATGGCCATATCGGCCGGCCACAGTTTTATCGTCTTCCTGGCCGAGGGCTTCTTCCCCCTCAACGTGCTGAACGCGGTCAAGATGGTGCCGGAGGTATGCCGGGTCTTCTGCGCCACGGCCAACCCCACCCAGGTCGTCGTCGCCGAGACCGAGCAGGGGCGGGCCATCCTGGGGGTGGTGGATGGGTTCAACCCCAAAGGGATCGAAGACGATGAGGGCATCGCCTGGCGCAAGGGGTTTTTGAGGCAGATTGGGTATAAGATAGAGTGAAACGTGAAATGTGATGCGTGAAACGTGAAACGTGATGCGTGATGCGTGATCCGTGGATTTGCGTTTCACGCTTTCACGGATCACGGATCACGCATCACGCATCGCGGGCTGGACCGGTTGGCGGAGGACGGTTTTGAGTTTTTCGGGTGCCACTCGGCGGGGGTCGCTCAGGTAGATTTCGTGGTGTTTGCCGGCCAGCGCGTAGCCGTTTTCGGCGGCGAAGGCGTGCATGCTGGCGATGGTGGGGCCTTCGTCGTCGAATGAGCCGAGGTGCATGACTTGTACGGCGAGACCCTCGTGGTACGTCTCCGAGCGGAGTTTGGAGAGTGCAGGTAGGCCCTTGGCCTTTTCCACCTGCTTGACGGCCTCCTCGACCATGACTGGGGTGATCCACTCGGGCTGCATAATCATCATGGTCCAATCCCAGGCGCTTTTGTCTCGCTGGGTGGTGAAGGTCTCCATGTCCCCGGCCCACCACAGCCCCTCCAAAGGTGGAACGACGTAGTCCTTTTCCTCCTCTTTCTTGCTTATGAACTTGAGCTTGTAGGCTACCCCATATAGGGCTTCGACGGCGTCCTGGTA
>DAOUMD010000227.1:0-8044 GCA_034412795.1 Anaerolineae bacterium | reverse complement strand
CAGCAAGCCGACACTCTGAAGGGAATTTACCCTTCCTTGATCCAAACGTCGTAGAGCAGGTCGTAGGCGGTGGGGTGGGCCTTGATATTCTGGAACTTGGAATTGGTGATATTCCACACGTTCTTCCAGTAGCTGTTGCCTATCGGGCCGCGCTCCTGCATAATGTCTTCGAGCTGGCACATGATGCTGCGGCGGGCCTCGACGTCCAACGTGGCCTGCGCCTCGCGCAGGAGGGTCTCGAACTCATCATCGGTCCAGCGTGTCTCGTTCCAGTTGCCGATGGCCTCTTTGGTGTAGGCCAGCGGCATGACCATCACAGCCAGGGGACGGTGCGTCCAGGAGGTAATGCCCAGATCCACCTCGGTCCAGCGGTCCCAGTAGCCGGCCGGCTCGGTGATGTCCAGCGTGATGTCAAAGCCGGCTGGCTCGGCCAGCTCCTTCAAGGCCTGCGCGATCTCCGGCTCTGCCTGGTCGTTCTTGGTGGCCAATGTCACCTTAAGCGGCAGCTCGATGCCTTTCTCGGCCGCGTATTCCTCCAGCAGCGCCTTGGCGCCCTCGGGGTCGTAGGCGGGAATGTCCTTCTCGCAGTAGGCCGGATGGACAGGTGCTGCGTGGGCGTCGATGGACAGGTCACCTTCGCCAAAATAGGAAAGCTGTAGGATTTTGGCCCGATCCTGGCACATCTTGAGGGCGGTGCGCACCCGGTTGTCGTCCCACGGCTCCAGATCTACCCGCATGCGCAGCAGCAGGCACTGGGCCGTGCTGGCCGCGCGCACGGTCAGGTCCGGATTATCCTTCAGCGCCTGGAAGTCGGTGGGGCGCGGGTCATACAGGTTGTCAACCTGGCCGGACTGCAAGGCCGCCACACCGGCGTCCTTATCGGTCGAGACGTAGATCAACTCGTCGAGATAGGGCAGCGGTTGGCCGTCCTCGCCATTGCGCCAGTAGTCTTCGCGGCGCTTGAACACCGCCCGCTCGCCCTCGGCGTACTCATCCAGCAGGAAGGCGCCCGTGCCAACAGGCTGCTTGATGATGTCTCCCTCAAAATCGCGATGCAGGACGATGGCCGGGTAGTGGAAGAGGTGCTCTGGCACGCCGATGTCGCCGTATTGCAGGTGCAAGCGGATGTGGTAGTCGTCCACCTTCTCCACGTCCTGCATACCTCGCAGGTAGGCGAGTAACCCCAGCATCGAGGAACCCACGTCGGGATTCAACCACTCGCCGAAGGTGAACATCACGTCGTCGGCGGTAAACTCGTCGCCGTTGTTGAACGTGATGCCTTGCTTCAGGTACAGGTCCCAGGTTTTGACATCCTCACTGGCCTCCCAGCTTTCCAGGAGGTAGGGGCGGGTGATGTTGTCGGAACCGGTCTCGGTCAGGTATTCACCGATCTGGCGTACGATGTTGGCTCCCTCAACCCAGGAGAGACGAGCGGGATGGTCCAGGAGCTGGAGCTGCATAGAAGCGGTGTAAGTGCCGCCGCGTACCGGCGCGCCGGCTGGTGCCTCTTCGGCCGGTGCCTCTTCGGCTGGTGCCTCTTCGGCTGGTGCCTCTGTGGCTGGTGGCGCTGCTGGTGCCGCACACTGGGCTGCAATCGTTGCCGCACCCACCGACATACCGAGTAGGGTGGCATACCGCATAAACTCGCGACGTGTCACATTGCCTTTCTGTAACTGATCTTGCAGATACGGAATGGTTGGATGCGCTTTTCTCTGTTCTGACATTTTTACTCCTCCTATAAGCGTTTTTGTAAGAGAACACCTTTTTGCCAACTCAATTCGAATAGGTTTAGGTCCTATCCACCACCTCCTTCCTGGACCACGTTTGGCAAATCAAAAGCTGTGTCCTAACTGTCCTGATAAGGTGCGAGCAGTGTGTAGAACGTGTTCGGTGAGGGAAGGGAACTGCTCTGGGGATAAGCGAAAGGCCGGGCCGGAGACGCTGACCGCGGCCACTACGTCGCTGGTGTGATCATAGATAGGGGCCGCGATTGCATTCAGGCCTAGCTCGAATTCCTCTTTGCTTGTTGCGAAGCCCTGCTCTCTTACCCGCTCCAACTCCTGGCACAGGAGGTCTGGGGCGGTGATAGTATTTGGGGTATAGCGAGGCAGTCCACGGGCGATGAAGTCCTCTTGCCCAGCAGGCGGCGAGTAAGCCAGCAGCACTTTGCCGATAGCTGTGGAATGGAGAGGTGTACGCCGTCCTACCCACTCTATATGCTTGACGATCTGGGGGCTGGGGACTTGGGCAACGTTGACAGCTTCATGTCCATCTATGATGGCCAGGATGATTGTTTCCTGCGTTGTGTCGGCCAATGCCTGCATCAGCGGGCGGGCGGTCTGGGGCACGTCCAGGCGCTGGATCACCAGCCCTCCCAGCGTCACCAGCGCCATTCCCAGCCGATACTTGCGCGTGACCAGGTTCTCCTCAACCAGCCCCTCTCGCTGGAGCGACGTGAGCAGCCGGGAAACAGTGCTTTTGTGCAAGTTGAGTTTCCGGCTTAGTTCAGTAACGCCCAGTTCTTCCTGTTTTGTGGAAAAGGCTTTGAGGATAGCTATGGCTCGCTCGATTGATTGGACAGACGAGGTTTTGGAGACCACAGTGTCCGGGGGCTCCACGAAGACACTCCTTTGAACCCAGAGCCGTTGTACCGCATTGTGAAACAGTGTTCCCATTATATACAAGGGATTGCTGCCTGTCAAGTCTGGAAGAATACTGGGTTTTCGGACGCTTTTTGGCTTATCATCAGGTTTGACCGGTATCCTGGCAAACGCACAAATAGAAATGCGGTAGGGACGATGCCCCACTTTGGGTGTGAAAACGCCGCTTTTTAGAGAAATGAGGCTGGTTTCAGGCTATTTTGGGCGGTGCTTTCCCCACCAATTGGCTTGCTTCAATTCCAGTTGTGCGGTTACGAAGGTGCGGTCAAAGGTAATCTTATCTTGTAGGCAGGATGCCCGAGGTCTTTGGAGGCTGCGTCTTCAGAGGGAAGTCAACCGGTAAGCCCCCCTTGAATGAACAGCAAAGTGCTGTGCCGCATTATGCAACGATGTTGCTATTATAGCAGGTCGATACCCTTTGTCAAGTGGAAGGCATCCACATTAGCCTCTTGACAAGGGACATGACCGTGATATTATTCAAAATCAGAGGGGGGGTGCTATTTGGTTGATACTTTTTGCCGGTCAAATTGGGCAAGGTAACCGCGTCAAACGTCAAACGTCAAACGTGATGCGTGATCCGTGACGCGTGATGGGTATATTCACGTTTCACGCATCACGCATCACGCATTACGTTTGACGAATCACCATATTGAGGAAGGAGGAAAAACGTTATGAACCCTGGAAACAAGTTTGTGTTTCAATCGCCGCAGTTTACTGTCCTCTCAGAGACTCAACTTCAGGACCTGCATTTGGCTGCGTTGGAGATCCTACGCCGCACCGGGATCCGATTTCATCATCAAGAGGCCCTGGACCTTTTGAAGGGGGCAGGGGCTTTCATCTCCGAGGGGAACCTGGTCAAGTTCCCCGCTCATTTGCTAAAGGAGGCGATTGCCTCTGCACCTGGCCGGGTGATTATGTGCGATCGAGACGGCGAGCCAGCCATGTATCTGGAGGGGACCAAGGTCTATTTCGGCACTGGCTCGGATTGTCTCAACTTCCCCGATCCCGAAACCGGCGAATATCGCAAGTACACCCAGGCGGACCTCATCAATGGTTATCACCTGTGCGACGCCCTGCCTAATATTCACTTTGTCATGTCGATTGGCATCCCCTCTGACGTGGATCCCGATGTGTTGTATGACGCCCAGATGGCGCTGATGCTGGAGCATACCACCAAGCCCATCGTCTTCGTGACTAACGATCGGGCCAGTTGCCAGCGAGCTATCGACATGGCGGCTGCGGTTGCGGGTGGTCACCAGGCGTTGGTCGAGCAGCAGCACATTCTGCTCTACTCGGAACCCAGTTCGCCGTTGCAACAATCTGAGACGGCGGTGGATAAGCTGTTGCTGATGGCCGAATCCAGGCTGCCGGTGGTTCACTCGCCGGCGCCGCTGATGGGGGGCACCGGGCCGATCACTATGGCCAGCGGCCTGGCCATGTCGCTGGCCGAGATACTCAGTAGTCTGGCCGTTCACCAACTGAAACAAGCGGGGGCACCCTTTGTCTTCGGAGCGGGCTTGCATCACATGGAGATGAGTTCCGCCCAGATATGTTATGGGTCGCCGGAGTTTCAGCTCACCAAGGCGGCCATCGCCGAGCTGGGGCGCTGGTATGGTATACCTACCTGGGGCTACGCCGGGTGCACCGACGCCAAAGTAGTGGATGAACAGGCGGCTTCAGAGGCTATGCTTTCGGTGCTCATGGCTAAGCTGAGCGGTGCCAATTTGGTACACGACGTAGGCTACATCGAGAGCGGGCTGACCAACTCCTTTGAGATGATCGTGTTGACCGATGAGCTGATCGCCATGACGGATCACCTGATGGGGGGTATCCAGGTCAGCGACGAAACACTGATGCTGGATGAAGTGGACCGGGTAGGCCCCGGCGGCCACTTCCTGGACACGGAGCAGACGTTGAATCGCTTCCGTGACTTCTGGTTCCCGGGCCTCCTGGACCGCAGGCGGCGGCCGGAATGGTTGAAAGCCGGTGCACCCACGTTGGGGCAGCGACTCAACGATCGGGTCAAGGACATCATCAGAGAACACCGGCCCAAGCCACTGGAACCTGAGAAGAAGCGGGCGCTGGGGGAGATCCTGGCTACAGCAAAGGACTTGACATAACTAGATCGGCGCCGCTTCTTTGCGCCCGACGGTTTCTATCGTCCGCCGTCGGGGGAAGCCGAGAAGCGACGCCGGTACAGGTACCAGACGGCGGCCAGCATCACCCCTAGCGCGACCACCTGCACCCCACGCAGACCACCGGAAATCAGCGTCGCGTCGGCGCGGAAGGCCTCCAGGAAGAGGCGCGAGCCGGCGTATAGTGCCACAAAGAGGACGAAGGTGTAGCCGTCGAAGGACCTGTGATCCTGTTGCCACAGCAGAATCGCCAGGATGACCAACAGCGCCAGCATCTCGTAGATCTGTGCTGGATGGCGGACCTGGCCCCACATAAAAACCCCCCAGGGCAGGGTCGTCGGCTCGCCGAAGTTAATTCCGCCCAGGAAGGCGCCCAGCCGTTCGCCGGCCATGGCCAGCGTCAGTCCCGGCGCAAAGGCGTCCAACGTAAGCCCAAGAGGCATCCGGTAGCGGAGCCCATAGATCAGCGCCACCAGTAGACCGATCACCACGCCCTCCGGCCAGGCGAAGGCGGTGGTGGTGGGAGAGAGGGCCGAGAGAGGCGCATCCCGGTAGGCGGACCAGTTGCCGAGCACGAAGGCCAGTCGCGCGCCGAGCAGCGTCGCCAAGAGGCTATAGAAGCCCAGGTTGTAAGCGTGATCGGCGTCCAGCCCCAGGCGTCGCGCCTGGCGGGCCGCCAGCCACAGCCCGGCTATGACGGCGATCAGGATAAACAGCGGGTAGGCCTGTAGGCTCAAGCCGAAGATGGACAGGTAAGGGGCCATCAGTCGCTCTCCTCCTTGGCTAAGAGGCCGGTCACCTGGCTTTCAATAAAGGCCTCGGTCATCGGTCCGCCGAGGGTGACCTCTTGGATGACGCCTGACCGGTCGATGAAAAAGGTGGAGGGCATAGCGCGAACCTGGTAGCGGTTGGACACGGCCGCATCTCGGTCCATCAGGATGGGGAAAGTCAGGCCCTGCTCATCGACAAAGGCCGTCACCTGGGCGTCGCCTTCACCCACGTCGACCGCCAGCACGGCCAAGCCCTGGTCTTGATATTTCTGGTACACACCCTGGATGGCCGGCATCTCGGCCCGGCAGGGGGGACACCATGTGGCCCAGAAGTTGAGCAGTACGGCCTGGCCGCGCAGGTCGGCCAGGCTGATTGTCTCGCCGTCCCGCGTCTCCAGGCTAAAGTCCGGCGCGGCGAAGCCGGCCTGAGGCGCGGGTGGCCGCTCGACCTGCGCCAGCGCTTCCTCGTCGGGCACGCGGCTCACCGCGATCCAGGCGACGCCCAACACCAGCAGGGCGATCATCAAGCCACGCCAAATCATCTTATTATCCCAGTTCATGTCTGTCCTCCAGGCATGGTTCATTTTGCCAAGAGAACTGGTTGACAATTTGGCTTGCTTTGCCAGACACATCCGTAAAACGTAAGGCGTAAAGCGTAATGATTCTGGGCGAATGCACCTTGCAAATGTGCCTTTACGCATCACGTTTTACGTTTTACGAGGTTACTTTGCTTGATTTGACCGGTAAGAAGTGTCAACCAGATAGTGAACCATCCCGTCCTCCACGTTCGTCTTGCGTACTATAGAAAAGACGACAGGGGTTGTCAAATTATGGAGGTGTATGGTGTTCGAACGATCTGTCGACGGATCGGTGAAGCGCTGAAACACGAAGGGCCGAAAAACACGATAAACACGAAAAAACCGTTCAGACCTTTGCCTGACCGCATTCCTTTCGTGCTTTTCGTTAGACTTGTTCCTGAATAAGACTTTTGAGGTTCAACCAGTTTTATGGGACGCAGATTCACGCGGATTTTCAGGATTTAATTCCTTTATCAGCGTTTATCTGCGAAAATCTGCGTCCTATTTCTCATTACTCTTATTGGGGAACAACTCTGTTATTTTCGGCTCTTCGTGTTTCAAATTGCACTCTCCAGGTCAGTTGTGAGGTAGTTTCCGTAAACACATTGGCGTGTTTCTCACGACGTGATATACTCAGAGCATTCAGCTTTCGGCAGGTTGCGGAAGACCGGAGTCACTCGTTGCATTATTAGACCAGGAGGCAGACACATGGACCCTATTACCGTCGCCATTGCCATGGCTCTGGCCCAGGGATTGGTGCAGGTCGGGAGCAGGCTGATCGAAAAAGGTGTGGTCGATCCGGCCCTGGAACCGGCCACAGAGCGACTGAAGAAGCTGGTGGGGCGTGGTTATCGGAAGGCCAAGGGAGACCAGGCTTTGCAGAGGGCGGTACAGGCGGCACTGGCCGAAGCGGGCGCACCGGCTGATGACGAGGATGCCGTGGTCCGCTGGCTCAAGGGTGTTGGTCTGGACCGACTGACGGCTGAGCGCAACGACGCCCTGCGCCGCCAGGTCGCCCGGAGTGTACTGACTTTCACTGATCCGGAGGCTGATCCTCCGGATGACCTGATGGTAGCTCTAGGCTGGCCCCGTAGTCGTCGTCGGGAGTTGTCGCGGTTGCTGGCCGCCCTGCGCGCCCAACTCTTGACCCTGGAGGACTGGCGCGCGCCCATTGAATACGCGGATGAAGCCGCCCGGCATGGCCTGTTGCTCGAAATGGTGGACTACCTGGCTCACCTGGACAAGGTCATCGTGGAAACGCCAGCGGGAGAAGCCCTGCGAGTGACGTTAGTGCAGCAGGGGCTGACCCCTGGAGAAGCAGCCGATATTGAGACTCGCTACCGGGATGACTTGGTGCGTGAGTTGAAGCTTCACGACTTCCGAGGCATCGTCCAGATGCGGCGTGACATCCGGCTGCCTCTGGCCGACATCTACCTCGAATTGGGGCTACTCAGCCTGGCGGATGAGGAAGAGCGCCGCCGCGTCCACGAACGGCTGCTGACCCTGCGTGACGCGGAGCGCCTGGTCGAGGAGGAGCGCCGCATACAGGAGCGGGTCAGCCAGGCCCTGGCCCGGGCTCAGCGCCTGGTGATTCTGGGCGAGCCGGGAGGGGGCAAGACCATCTCGCTGCGCTTTATCGCCCTGATGCTGGCTTGCGGCCACGGCGCGGCTCGTCTGGGCCTGGATGCGCCTTATATCCCGATCATAGTCCGCCTGGCTGACTTCGCCCGCGAATTGGAGAAGAATCCTGCGCTTTCCTTGGATAACTTCTTGTTGGCCGTTATCGAGCAATCCTACGCCAGTCACCCTCGCCTGGGCGAATATTTGCGCTTGGCCTTGGAGAATGGGGCTTGCATAGCCCTCCTGGATGGGCTGGACGAGGTGGGCGACGATCCGGAGAG
>DAOUMD010000226.1:0-75155 GCA_034412795.1 Anaerolineae bacterium | reverse complement strand
ATACTCTCTTTGATGGGTCGTTTCGTTCATGGTACACTCCTCCTTTAAGCAAATGGTTTTGTTTCTTTTAAGGAGCTTACCAGAAGCGACCCGCTTTTTCAAGCCCTTATTGCATAGTATCTACTCCCTACTGCAATTGATCTTGCGGTCGGGGTCTGTTCGTTTTTGGAGAAACCCTCCGTGACCCCCGCAGGTTGAAAGACTCGCGCCCCAATCCGGTCCCCGAACCGGTGACCAGGGCCCGTTTGCCGGCCAATCTCCCCTCGCTCGGTATCGTGTTACCTCCGTATGCCAGCTCTCGCCGGGCTACCAGTCGGCCACCGAGCCATCGTCGTGCCACAGTCTGGGCGTCTCCCAGGAGCCATCATGCAGCTTATCGGCCAGCGCCTCCTCATCGAGTTCGACCCCCAACCCCGGCCCGGTGGGCAGCCGGATATGGCCGTCCACAACCTCAAACGGCTGTTTCAAATACCCCTGGCCCAGCGTGACGTGTTCCTGGGCCAGGAAATTTGGGATGCAGGCATCCAGTTGCAGGCAGGCGGCCAGTGCAATCGGTCCCAACGGGCAGTGGGGGGCCAGCGCCGCATAGTAGCATTCGGCCATAGCCGCGATCTTCTTGCACTCCAGAATCCCGCCGGCGTGCGACAGGTCCGGCTGCAAGATGGCGGCCGCCTGCTTCTCCAGCACTTCGCGGAAGCCCCACTTGGTGAACAGCCGCTCGCCGGTGGCGATGGGGATGCTGGTGCTGCGCGCTACGGTAACCAGCGCGTCGACGTTCTCGGGCAGCACCGGCTCCTCGATGAACATGGGCTGGTAAGGCTCCAACGCCTTGGCCAGCCGGATGGCCATCGCCGGGCTGCCCCGGCCGTGGAAGTCGATCCCCACGTCGACCTCCGGACCGACCGCCTCGCGGATTTCGGCAAACCGGCGCACCTCCTCCTCGAGCCGGGCCGGCGTATCCACCGGCCGGAGGGCGCCCTCAAGGCCCACTTTGAGAGCTGTGAAGCCTGCATCCGCGTTCACCTTGGCGCTCTCAAGGTAATCGCCGTAGGTCTCGCCGCTCAGCCATCCATACATGCGGATCTTATCGCGGGTGGCGCCACCCAGCAATTGGTGCACCGGCTGGCCCAGCCACTTGCCGGTGATGTCCCACAATGCCTGCTCAATGCCCGAAATAGCACTGCACAAAACCGGGCCGCCTCGATAGAATTGGCCGCGATAGATGGCCTGCCAGTGATGCTCGATGCGGCGCGGGTCCTGGCCGATCAGATAGCGGCCGATCTCGTGCACCGCGGCCGCCACCGTCTGCGCTCGGCCCTCGAGCACCGGTTCTCCCAGCCCGACGATCCCCGCGTCGGTATGCACCTTCAAAAACAGCCAGCGCGGCTTAACAAACAGTGTCTCCAGCCTGGTGATCTTCATCGCTCCATCTCCCTCTATTCAGCCCGCCCGCGCGCCACAGCTTGTATGAACCCGCGCGCCCGCTCGGTGAGGGCCGCGAAATCCCCAGCGTCCAGCAGCTTCTGATTGATCAAAGAACTGCCCACGTCCAATGCGGCCGCCCCGGCGCGGATAAAGTCCGCCGTGTTGTCCAGTCCGACACCACCTACCGGCACCAACTTAACTGTTGTCAGCAGACACCCACCCTATCAGAAGACCTGGCTACTTGACAGTTTAATACGCAGCGTGCTCCATAGCTGTTGCCACGTAGGCCTCCACGTTCTCCACAGGGGTGCCGTACTCCAAGAAATCGGCAGATTGCAGGATGAACCTGCCGCCTGGTTTCCCAATCTTGATTGTCTCTTCTGTTGCACGTTTAACTTGGTCAAGCGTGCTATTCTGAATCACGTTGACCTGGTCCACTCCCCCCACAATGATATAAGCATCGCCCACGATTGCCCTGGCCTGCGCCAGGTCGGCGTCGCCCAGCGGAGGCGGTGAGAAGGGCTCGACGATCCTGACCCCCAGATCCTTGTACGACTCAACCAGGTTCATGATCTCGCCGCAATTGTGGTACATGGCCGGTGTCCCGTTCTGCTGGACAAACTGGATGTACTTGCGCTCGAAGGGGAGCACGTACTCGTCGTAGGTCGGCTTGCCCAGAAAACCGCCCGGCACGTTGCCGCCCACGCAGTGGACATCTACCCCCGCCTCGTCCAGCAGCCGGGTGTAGTCCAGGATGCGTTCCATGGCGAAGGTCATCAGCTTTTCGTAGAACGCGTAGTCCGTCAAGAACAGGCAGTACAGCTCATTCAGGTCGATAAGCAGCGAGGCATTGTTAAACGGGCCGTGCGGGGTCCAGGAGCCCACAATGCCATCCTCCCCCACAGCGTCCTGGATGCGTTGGATGTGGGCTTTGACCTTCTCCGCCGTGCCCGGATTGGGCAGGCGCGGTTCATACTGGATGGCGATGTCCAAATCGGCCGGAGATTTGATCGGCTTCTTGGTACACGCGTACATCAACGTGCCCGGCCTGACCTCGTGGATCGAGAAATCCTGGGTCAGCGTACCGCCCGGCGTGCGGATGGTTGATCTGTGGATGGTGGTCTTGTCCTGGATTATCTCTTCCGTGTGCACTTCCCAGTTTTCGGTCTGGTGGGCCACGTTCAAGCCGCCCATGTGCACCGACAGCGGGTCGTTCACGCCAAACAGCAGCCGCACGAAAACGTCCACGCCAAATTGCTTCTGGATTTCGATGACTTTCAGTTGCAGCGTTTCATAATCCCACGGGTCGATCTCGGGGTAAAGCTGGTTGAGGAAATGTCCTTGATCCTGAATGAAGAGGGTTACCGGCACCCGGTCCGGCATCTCGCCGCGGAACACGGCCAAAAACCGCTCACGTGATGTCATAGTCATGGGTAGCACCCCGCTCGTCTTGCCTATCTGGTTTAGCAAGCACTAGCAGTCTGTCGGAGAGAACGATTTCGCCAGACTTCGGAAGTTTTGGAAGATGATTTTGCCGCTAAATCGACTGAATAATCCAGGCAACTATGCTGGCCAAGGCGCTGTTGTAAACTTCCGAAGTCTTTCTCCGACAAGCTGCTAGCCCAGCGGATAGCGGCCATAGTCGCGCACGGCGGCGTACATGGCCAGCAAGTTCTCTACCGGCACCCGGGCCTGGACGTTGTGAATGGGATTAAACACGAAACCGCCGCCCGGGCCAAATATCTGGATGCGCTCGCGCACTTGTTCCCGCACCTCATCGGGCGTGCCGAAGGGCAGCGTGTGCTGCGTATCCACGCCGCCGCCCCAGAAGGTGACCTGGTCGCCGAAGTGCGCCTTCAACTCGGCCGGCTCCATATTGGCCGCCGAGGTTTGGACCGGATTGAGGATGTCAAACCCGGCCTCGATGATGCCCGGGATCAGCGGCATGACCGAGCCACACGTGTGGATGAAGGTTTTCCACGAGGTGTGCGCGTGGATCCAGTCGTTAACCCGCCGGTAGAACGGCTGGTACAACTCCCGGAAGGACTGGGGCGAGATAAAGGGCCTGTTCTGCGCTCCAAAATCCGTGCCGCTGACCCAGGCGACTGTCACCCGCTTGCCCACTGCCTGGTAGATCCGGGGCAAATTCTCCAGGGCGATCTCGCATTGGCGCTCGAAGACTTGATACACGTAGTCACGCCGCGTTACGGTGCTGATGTACCACTCCTCAACGTCGCGGATGCCACGGGGATGCTTGAGCATGGGTGCCGGAACCAGTGCAATGTCCCCAAAACCGGCCCCGCCGATGACCAGCATGATGGCTTTGTCGGTCTGGGTGTACAATCGCTCCGCCTCTTGTTCCAGGTGGGCCAGGTCCTCGTCCGAAATGGGGCCGAATTCCTTCAGGTTGTCCTCGACGTCCAGGTTCTCGTCGTCGATGGAGACCTGCCGCCTGAGGGAGTCGAAGTACCAGCCGTCCTTGGGCATCTTGGCGCAGGCCGGGACCGACTTGTCCCCCTCTGGATACATGAGGATGTCTCCGTTGGGCTCCGGGTCGGTGTTGAAGCCTTCCGGCACCAGGACCGGGGTGCCGTCAAACATGGTCCAGCGCTTCCAGCCCTCCAGTTTATAGCCAAACATGGTGCCCAGGCCTGCCAGGCCGGCCACGTCCACCCCCAGCGCCTGCATAAGATCGGGCTTGATCTCGCCCAACATCTGGTACGGCTCTATCACCTTGACCGGGGTGCCCGGTTCATCCAGGCCCAGCGCCTGGCGCAGCCCATAGACCGAGCTGGCGTGCATGCCGGTCTGCCCGCAGCCGCCCAGGTCCAGCGGCACGCGATCCGGCTCCTGGCGATCCAGTGCCAATTGAACGCGCTCGCGAGAGTTCAAGGTACCGCTCCCTTCTTATTCACCTAATTCACCTACCACTGCGTCAGAGAAATGGAAGCAGGTAAAACACTCAGGAAGATGAGTATCGTATACCCCGTGCCTGTTCCACGACCAGGCCGGATGCGGCAGAACTTCAGCGCCACCCGGCTTCAGTAGTTCGAATCGTCCCAGGAAGAGCCGCCAGGTATCGCCTGCCTGGGGCGGCAGCGAGCGCCCGTTGGCCAGCCACTGCATGCCATCCCAGGGAAAAGCCAGCTCCACACTCCAACCCCGGTCGACGACCGTATCGTCGTTGAGCTTGCCATCCACGTGCACTGCCGTCCGCAGCCCGGGGAAATCCCAGTCGAGAAAAGCCCAGCGCACGCCCCGCGGGTGCTGGCCCGACCAGAAGCACGCCACGTCGCGATCCTCGTTGCCCCCAAAAGAAAGCGCCTTCCTGCTCAGCAGGTCGAATTCGGGCACGTCGAAGCGGCTGCCCTTCTGGTAGGCATCCTGCCAGATGAAAAACACCTCGTAAATCGTGCCCAGGGCGTTTATCTCAAATTCGTAGTAGGCATCTCCCCCGTCGATGAACACTTCCACGTCGTTTTCCTGGAAGATCAACGCATCGCGCCGGGTGTGCTTGGCCCGGACGAGGGGTTCCTCCAGCCAGAAGCCGATATACAGACACTCGTCGTCCCACACCGCAGCCGCCCGGGTATCAAACCAGGCCGGCTCGCCGGTGGCCATATCCACGAAGCGAGGCGACTTCTCGGCTTTCTGCCACGACGGCTCATCCAAGCGGCCGTCTATTGTGATTGGACCTGCCGCCCGGCGACAGGTGTAGTGGGCGATGTCCTTTTCCGAACAAGGCCGTTGACTGGCCATGGCGTGCCTCCTTAAGAGTCTTGGAACCACCTAGTACACCGTTAGATAAGTTTTGATAGGTTCGTAGTAACGACTTCAGTCGTTTTTCCCGCGCAGTGAGCGACTAAAGTCGCAACTACAAGTCGTCACAACTTGCCTGACGGTGTACTAGCCTTTCACCGCGCCGGCGGTCAAGCCCTTGACCAGGTAGCGCTGCAACCCGATAAACAGAATAACCGTCGGCAGCGTGACGATCACCGAGCCGGCAAACATCTCGCTCCAGCGATATTGAAACTCGCCGACGTAGGTAAGCAGGAAACCGGGCGGGATGGTGCGCGTGGTGGGGCTGCTGGTCAGGCTGAGCGCAAAAATCAGGTTATTCCACGCGTGCAGGAACGAGAACAAGCCCACCGCAATCAGGCCGGGCTGGATCACTGGCAGCACGACGCGCCACAAGATTTGGAGCCGGCTGCAGCCATCCACGAACGCAGCTTCCTCAATCTCCAGCGGCACCGTTTCGCAAAAGCCGCGCATCATCCACACAGAAAAAGGCAGGCTATAACTGGTGAAGGCGAGTATCAACCCGGCGTAGGTGTCTAGCAAGCCGAAGCGCCGGTACAGCGCGTACAAGGTGATCACGATGATGACCGGCGGGAACATCTGGGATGCCAATATTACGATGAGCAAGAGCCGTTTGGCGGCAAAGCGCAGCCGGGCAAAGGCGTAACCGGCGGGTACGGCGACGGCGATGGTCACGAGCGCCGTGGAAACGGACACCAGCACGCCGTTGCTCACGTACACCATAAAGCCGGTGCGGTCCTGCAGTTGGTCGGCGTAGTTCTCCAGCGTCCACTCGCGCGGTATCCAATGCGGCGGCATCTGGAAAGCGTCTTTGTTTGGCTTGAGGCTGGTAGAGATCATCCAGAAGGTGGGGAAAAACACAAATAGAAACAGGGCCGCCAATAGCAGCATAGTCAGCGTGTTTTTTAGCCGGGGACGATGGTCAATATCCAGGTCTATTTTAAACACTGCGCTCGCCCTCCATCGCACGAATGTAGATCACCGAAAAAGCCACCAAGCCCACCAGCCACAATACCGAAATGGCACTGGCGTAGCCCATTCTGAAGGAGAGGAAAGCCTGGCGATAGGTGTACACCGACAACACCATGGTGGCATTCACCGGCCCGCCCTGGGTGGTGGCCCAGAACAGGTCGAAGTTGTTGAAGTTCCAAATTACCATGAGCGAGGTGACGATGAGGATAATGCCCCACAGGTGGGGCAAGGTGACGTAACGGAAGCGAGCCAGCATGCCCGCCCCGTCGATCTTGGCTGCCTCCATCAGGTCATCCGGCCTGGCCTGCAAGCCGGCCAACAGCATCAACATATAAAACGGCGTCTGATTCCAGATGTTGGCGGCCACCAGCGCCCATAATGCGTGGTCGGTACTGCCGAACCAGGGGATGAAATCTTGGATGAGACCCAGCGTCTTGGCCGTGTAGTTGATGATGCCTACCTCGCCATTGAACATGTACAGGGTCAGCAAGGACACGATGACGCCGGGGACCACCCAGGGGACCAGCGCCGCCCCACGCCACACATTCTGCAACGGCACATTCTCGTTCAACAGCAATGCCAGGATAAAACCGATCAAGAACCCGCCGGCTACCGACGTGAATGTGAAAATCAGTGTGTTAACCAGGGCCGTGCCAAAGATACGGTCCATGGTCAGCAACTGCCGGAAGTTGTTCAAACCAATAAACTTCTGCTCCGCCGGCAGCATCAAGTGGGTGTTATGCACACTATAGGACAACACCTGTAACAGGGGATAAAAGATCACAATGGAGATAATCATGATGCACGGCGCCAGGAAGAGCGCAGCGTACAGGCCGTCTCGCTTGCGCTGCACCAGGCGCAAGACGCGGCGCGGCGCATGCGGCGCTTTCGAAAGTGATGCTTGTTCTGGTGTGAGCGATTGCATCAGGCTATTCACCCCACTCGATGTCGGCCCAGACTTCGGAGCGCGCCGGAACTTTGGATGCCCGTCTTCCCGGCACGCCACGGACCGGGCAGCCCCGGCCTGGCCGACCAGACATACCTACCTGGGTAGAGCGGGTGTGCCCGGCAACGTGCCGCCAGGCACACCTGCTTCCTGTGGATCGAAGAAGCTATTGAATATCTTCTCAATATCCCGGGGTAAGGGCAGGTCTTGCGCCTGCCCAAGCGGGTAACCGCAAGGGTTTGCCCCTACTTTTTGAGAAGATACCTATTCGACGTTGTACAGAATCTTGATGTTGCTGGTGACGTCATCCAGAGCGGTTTCAACCGGCGTGCCCTGGATGGCTACCTCTTGCATGCCCTGGATGACAAACTGCGAGGCAGCGCCGTAGGTCGCGTCGTATGGACCACCGATCATGCTGGGGATCACCTCGTTGATGAAGGCCTGGCTGATGGGGTTGGCCAGGTAAGGCGTATCGTTATAATTGGCGATCTCGCTCTTCAGCGCCGGCACCAGGCCCGAGGTCATGGTGTATTCCTCAAGCGCTACTTGGTTGGTGTTGAAGAACACGATGAACTCCCAGGCCAGCTCGGGATACTTACACTGGGTGGAAATGCCAATCTGGTGCAGGTCGGCCAGGGTCACCGGCTCGCCGTTGTCGCCCACCGGCACCGACGTGACACCGAAGGTCTCGTACAGGGCGTCGCCCTCAAACTCGGGGTTCAGGCTGCGCATAATGCCCGACACGTAAGGGCCGTCCAACTTCATGGCGATCTTGCCCTTGGCCATTAGCTCGCGTTCTTCTTTGATCTGAAGTCCCACCGGCGTATAGCCGTTGTCGACCGTCATCTTCAGCCACTCGAAGGCTTTTACCGTGGCCGGATCGGTGAAGTCGTACTGCCCGGCATACAGCGGCCGCGCCCCTTCCGTCAACATCCACGGCCAGAAACCGGTCAGGGCATAGTCGATCTTGGTCGTGTCGATGCCGATCGGATACACATCTTCCGGCAGGTTGGCCTTCAGCGTGGCCATTACGTCGTTTAGCTCGTCCATGGTCTTGGGCGGCTTCTCGGGATCCAGCCCCGCCTGCTCGAACAGCTTTTTGTTCCACCACAAGCCATGCGGCGTTAGCCCGATGGGCACTGCGTACAGGGTGTCGTTATAGACGCCCGCATCCAGGCCGCCAACGTAGTTGTCGGCCAGGTACTCGTCGCTGGCCAACTCGCGCAGGTCACGCAGCACGCCCATCGCGCCCAGTTCGTGAGGCCAGGCGCCGTTCAATTGCACGATGTCGGGCGGGTTGCCGCCGGCCGACATGGTAATCAACTGCGGGCGTACCTGGTCAAAGGGCAATGCAATCAATTCGATCTCTACGTTGGGATGGGTCGCTTTGAACTCATCGATCGCCTTCAGGAAAATGTTTCGAGTGGCCTCCTCGGCCGTGGCCCAGTTGGCAAAGCGGAGCACAATCTGTTCTTCTTCGGGCACCTTGGTGACCTCAACCTCTTTGACCACCTCAACCGTTTCCACGACGGTCTCACCCTTGACTTCCTTGGTGACAATCACCGTTTCCACGATTGTCTGCGGCGCCGCCGGCGCCGCACAGGCAGCGACCAGAACCAACACCACTGCGATAGCAAACAAGGCAAGAGCTTTCTTTAACATCTTTTGTCCCTCCTTTGGGTCCTGAGATCTCTCGGAAAATGCCGTTCGCATCTGGGGATGCTCACTCCGCCAAGAGCAGCGAGGAGCGAGGCATCCCCAGATGCCGAAGCGTCGCTACCCTTTGGAGGACTTTCCGAGAGATCTCTCCTGACTTGATCCAGCCACATAAAGCGCGCCATGTTAGGGGGCAATCGGATGGACCTCTGCGGGTTCAATGCCAGGCGCAGGGCGCCCCCTTTCCCCTCAACCAGACTGCTCGTACTTGAAGCATCACCCCCTTGTTGTATAATATGTATGTCGAATGGTAACTGCTTACACCACTTTTATTATAGTGCATGGCCAGACCGTTTTAAAGGGGTTTTCGGACATCAGGGTGCCGATTGGATGCCATTATTATGTTAAACAAAGCCGAGTTTGCCAAACAGATTCGCCAGGCACTGGACAATTTGTTCGACTTCGCTTACTTGCAGAACCTGACCCTGATCAGGGCGCTGAGCGGCTCCGGGCAAAGCCTGGACCTGAGTGTCCGCCAATTGCGCAGCGAATTGCTCGACGCCATCGATCAACTCAAGCCGGGCCCCGATGTGCCGCCCCTGTCCAAAGAACAGCGGCCTTACGCGTTGATGTACGGTCGCTACATCCAGGGCATGAGCACCAGCGAGCTGGTCGAAGAGCTTATGATCGGCGTGCGCCAGTTGCGACGCGAGCACAAACGCGCCCTGGAGGCTGTGACCGATCTGGTGTGGGACCGGCTATCGGATCAACTCACCCTCCCGGCAGCCGAGTCGGCCCGGCCGTCGGAAGCGGCCGAGGACGAAGCCGGCCAGTTGATCAGCCAGGCCCGGGCGCAGCGCCTGGACCTCCTGGAGATAACGCGCGGCGTGCTGACGACTCTGGCGCCGGTCGCCTCCCAGCACCACCTATCTCTCGTCGATCGCCTGCCGGAGGCCATGCCTATGGTTCGCGCCGACCGGGTGGTCTTGCGCCAGGGCATACTCGACCTCATCTACTACGCCATGAGCCGTTCGGGGACGGGCGGGGTTATTGTGGAAGGTGGAAGCACCCACCAGGCCAGCCTGAGCGTGGTTGCTCAGGGGGAAGCTCGATCTGAACTGGACGCCGATGTGGACCTGGAAGTCAGCCGGCAGCTCATCGCCAGCCTGGGCGGCCGGGTAGATATCGTCGATACGCCCCAAGGCTGGCAGGCCACCATCGCCCTGCCGCCGGCCGGAGATGTGCCCATCCTGGTGATGGACGACAATGCGGGCCTGATCGAGCTGTTTCGGCGCTACCTGGCCCGGCGCCGCTATCGCCTGGTGGAGGCACACACCGCCGAGCAGGCCATCCAGAAAGCCCGGACTACGCCCTTCCAGCTCATCGTTCTGGACATCATGATGCCCCAGCAGGACGGCTGGGAGGTACTGCAACACCTGCGCGCTGCGCCCGAGACGCGGGAGGTGCCGATTGTGATTTGTTCGGTGCTCAAGCAGCCGGAGATCGCCGCCGCCCTGGGAGCCGCGGATTACCTCCCCAAGCCGGTTACCGAAGAGGCTCTGCTGTCAAAGGTTGAGCAGTGGTGTGGCGTTCCACCACAGTCGGCGGAATAGCGGATAGGATGGCCTGGAGATATTGCAGCACCTCGGTCGGCGTGAAGCCCTCGCCGCTGGCCACACTGACCGGCCCCCCGTGCCACGTCTCTTCGACCGCCTGCCCGCTGGCCACGATAATGGGAATGCGAGCTGTGGCTGGATTCTGTCGCAAGGTGGAAATCAAGGCATAACCATCGCCGTTGGGCATCACCAGGTCGAGTATGATGGCGTCCGGCGGCTGGGCCTTGATGCGGGCCAGGGCCTGCTGGCCGCTGTAAGCCCGGAACAGACGATACCCTCCGGCGACCGTCTGCACCATGCGCTCCGTCAGGCGTACCGCGCTGGGATTGTCGTCTACGATGAGCAGGTTCTTGGCATGGGGCGCCGCCCCCTGCAAGGCCAGGCGCACCGAGTCAACCGTGAGCGGCTTTTGCAGGTAGCCCTCGACCTTCAAGTTCTGCCTGGACTCCTGCGGGCCGGGTAGGGGACAGGCAACCACCGGTACCGGCATACTCCTGGGATCGGACACCCGATCCAGGCAGGCATTCACGATCACCGCCCGGGCGCTGGACCGCACCACCTGGTCGCGGGCTTGTTCCCAGCCCGCTGCCGTGGTCAGTGTATATCCCTCCAGATGCCGCTTTAGCAGCTTGGCTTCGTCCGACTCGGCCTCACCGACGAAGACAAGCACCGGCTCCGGAGACCGCTGCGGCCGCGTGGAGGGGGTGCTGAACCGGGTGGCCGGCGTGTCGCCGCCTTCAACGGGAAGCGCAAAAGAAAAAGTGCTGCCCTGGCCCGGCACACTCTCTGCCCACGTCCGCCCGCCGTGGAGTGCCACAATCTGCCGGCTGACCGTCAGCCCCAGCCCCGTGGTGCCGGTCACGTCGCCCGCGTTATCCAGTTGGCGAAACTCCTCAAACACGTGCTCCAAGTCCTCGGCGGGGATGCCGGGCCCGGTATCGCGCACCTGGACAATGACCTCGTCTGCGCCGGGCACCGCCCTCACCACGATGCGGCCGTGGGACGTAATGCGCGTGGCGTTGCTCAACAGGTTCAACAACACCTGGTTGATGCGCGTCCGATCCAGTTCCAGGTTGGGCAGCGCTTCCGGCAGCTCGAGTTCCAGGGCCAGGCCCTTGGTTTCGGCCAGTGGCCTGACCAGGTCCGTGGTTTCCCGCAGCAGCCCGGCCACATCCACGTTTTCGCGCCGCAGGCCCAATTTACCCGCCTCCAGCTTGGACAGGTCCAGGATGTCGTCGACCAGGGCCAGCAGGTGCCGGCTGTTGCGATAGATCTCGCTCGCATCGCGCCGGTAGGCGGTCGGCAGCTCGGCGCCATAAGTATCTTGAGAGAAAATCATGGTCTCGCTGAAACCCAGGATCAGGTTGAGCGAGGTGCGCAGTTCGTGGCTGACTTTGGCCGCAAAGTCGGCCTTAAAGCGCAGGGCCTTGTCGGCCACTTCGCGCGCGTAGAACAGCTCCGCGTTGGCCCGTTGCAGTTGTTTGTGAGCCAGGTCCAGGGACTTGAGGGTGCGCTGGAGCTGGCCGCGGTGGCGCCGCGCTTCTTGGGCGTGCTTGCGCGCCTCACACGCGCACATCTCTGCCGACTGGAGGGCGTCGTGTACCCCCAGCGAGGCCTGCCCCGAGATGGCGGCCGCCAGAAACTGTAGGCAGATAAGGCCCACCACAGACGTCGAGCCCCCGGCCGCCAGCGGCGTCGTCGCAACCAGCCTCAGCTCGACCAGCGCCGCTATGCCGGCCGTGACAAACGCGCCTGGTGGCCCGACCAAAGAGCCGGCGGTGACGATGGGCAGCAGGAACAGCAGCCCGAAGTCCAGGTCCCGCGTGAACCTCATAAAGCAGGCGATGAACACCAGTTGGCCGGCCAGGAATATGCTGATGGCCCACAGGTAGTGGGAGCGGACCAGCCAGTAGCTCAGCACAGCCACGCCGATGACCACAAACATAAACACCAACCCATTGGCCGCGTCCAGGCGCCGCACCTGGCGGGCATGCACGATCCACAGCCAGGCAAAGATGGAGACCAGCAATACCAACCTGAGAAACGCTTCCTGGCCAAAGTGGTCGGCCACCTGTCGGACGCGGGTCCACCTGACAACACTACCTGACGATTTGGGTGTCAGCATAAGCTCATCTCCTGGCCGGCAAGGCGGCCTGCCCTGGTCCCTTGTCCGGCGCGTGTGCCCTGGGGTGTTATGCTTTCGGGATACGAACGGAACGCAGGCGGGTGGATGGCTGAGGAGGAACGTGAGTATCCTACCACATGCGCCGGAGAACTGCAACCCCCTCCTACTCCCTACTTCCTTACTTCCTTACTCCCTGAATCCCCATTGACAAACCCATCAACTTTTGATACAATCTCTGCATAGTTCCCCGTGAAAACTAAACTTGACACGCGTTTGCTCTTCCTCATCCGAAGGAGGATGACGTTGACGTCTCAACCAGGCCTCGACCCTTACAAGGCATATGACCTTGCGGTCGGGGTCTGTTCGTTTGGGGATAGTTCACTATTTGGTTGACACTTTTTACCGGTCAAATCAAGCAAAGTAACCTCGTAAAACGTAAAACGTAAAACGTAAAACGTGATGCGTAAAGGCAGGTGCCCAAAATCATTACGTTTTGCGCCTTACGTTTTACGAATTTGTCTGGCAACGCAGGCCAAATTGTCAACCAGTTTTCTCGGCAAAATGAACTATGCCCGGATAGTGACGTGCAAATTCTGGCTGGACGAGCGTTTAATTCATGTGATGTATCACGCTGAGCCATCACACTGAAGCATCACACGATTTAGGGTAACTACCCAGCCCCCGGGCCCCCAATCCTGGGGGAAATCGTGCTACTCCCCCCCAGAATTGGAGGGCGGGGGGTGGCTGAGTAGTAACGATTTAGGTTAATGACGACCTGACAAAAAACTGCCTCGCGGCTGTGGCTCAGCCCGAGGCGACGGCCAAGGCGAGGGAGGTGCCCTGGCGGATAATAGTTCACCCGAACAGCCCGCAGTAACCAGGTAGATGGTCTATGGTGACGGGCTTTTTTGTTGTGCCGATGAGGCGTATCTTCTCAAAAAGTAGGGGCAAACCCTTGCGGTTGCCCGCTTGGGCAGGCGCAAGACCTGCCCCTACCCCGAATTATTGAGAAGATACGATGGAGGCGGTGTCAGCTTCGGAGGTCACCAGGCTGCCAATGGGCAAGTCCTCTTGCTGTGAGGCGATGACCACCGGCTGGTTCCCTAAGGGGGGCTGGAAGACGGCGATCCACGGCGCGTGGCGGTAGGCCTGGGCCAAAGCGGTCCATAACCAGAGTGGTAGTTTGCCGCTGAGCACCACGCCTTTGCCCGGCGGCAACGGCGGCAGGGCTAACCCCTCCGCCTCGCGGTAATCCAGGTAGTCCCGGACGATGGCCAGTTCCAGCCGGGCGTGGGTGGGGCGATCCAGGACACGAGCCGTTATCAAAGACGAAGGAGCGACGGAGGTGATGACCAGGCTCGGCGGCGTGACCCAGCCCAGGCGCACGTCGAATTGGTAGAGTTGTGCCGGGTAGGCATACAGCGCCAGCGCCGCGTAGAGCCAGTTAGGCCCCCGTCCGTAGAGGCCCAACGGCGTGGACGCGGGTAGATAATCCAGCAGCTCCGGCAACTGGCCCGGCGTCCAGGTGGCTTTTTCGGCGACGAAGGGGACGCCCAAGGAGCGAGCCAGACGGTCCAGGTCGACCACGGTCTCCACCGGCGCGGAAGTCAGATGAGCGCGGCGCAGGTCCTCGGCGTCGTAAGCAAACAGGTGTGCTATGCGCTCCACCAGGGCTTCAAAGCTCGGGCCGCCGGCGGGCCGACCGTGCTCCAGGCCGGCGATGACGCCCTTGAGCAGGGGATGCCTGGCCGTCACCCGGCTGGCGCCGTTCAGGTCGGAGCGGAGATTGGCCAGGAGCAGCAGGTTATGCCGGGTGAACAGATCCAGCCAGAAGCGGCGGATTGCCTCATCGCCTTGAGGCTGCTTCGCCGCTGTGAGCAGGACCGCGTGCGTGCATTGGTCAAAGATCGCTTCCTGCCAGTCGGCTGGGCGCCCGCCGGCATCGACGATGAGGGGCAGATGACGCCGGGCCAGGTCACGACACACGCCTTCCACGAAGGCCGGGGTCCATTTCTTGGGGACCAGGATGGTGCGCACCAGGCTTTGATCGGCCTGGCTGGTCCAATCACCCTGGCCGTCAGGGGCGGCGCGCAGCACGTAGTGCTGGGTACCTCGCTCGCGCAGTCTTTGGCTCAGGTTATAGGTCAGCACCGACTTGCCAACGTCGGGAGGGCCTCCAATCACAACAGCCGGGAATAGTCGCATAGGTTCATCTCTTTCGATGGGGTGGGTTGGTAGATATTGGTAGATTGGGAAACTGGTAGATTGGTAGATTGGGAAATTGGTAGATTGGTAGCTCGGGCCAGTCTTCCACCCAACCAACCAACTAACCACCCACCCAACCAACCAACCAACTATCCACACGGAGAAACCATGACCGAGAGCACGTTCGTAGCCACCATGGCCGGTGGGCCGCAGATTGTGACCTTCGCTCTGGATGAACTCCTCCAGGCGGGTGAGTCGATCGACGAGGCGATCATAATCCACCTTTCACCGCAGGCCGACCCGCTCACCGGAGAGGCGTTGGGCAAATTGGCCGCCGAGTTTTCGGATGACCAGTATGCCGGTCACCCTTGCCGGCTGCGTTTTTACCCCATTCGCCGCGGGCTGGAGCGGCTGGGCGACATCCTCGACGAGGAGACGGCGGGCGTGGCCTGGAGTGCGGTCCACGACCTGGTCGCCTCCCTGAAAGCAGAGGGGCGCCGGTTGCACGTATGTATCGCCGGCGGGCGGCGCGTGCTGGCGCTGCTGGCCATGTCGGCGGCTATGTTGCACTTCGATCACCAGGACCGGCTGTGGCATATGTACACCCCCGTCCAGTTTATCGAGCAGGCCCGGGACGGGGCGATACTGCACGCCCGGCCCCAAGACGGCGTGCGGCTGATCCAGGTGCCGCTCATGCCCTGGGGGGCGTATTTCCCCGGGCTGCGGGCGCTGACCCAGGCCACACCCGAGCAGGTGATCGCCGCCCAGACGCGCTGGTTGGACCACAACGAACGCGCGTGCTGCCGGGCGGTGGTCGAGCGCCTGACGCCGCGCCAGATCGACGTGTTACGCGCCTTCGTCGCCGGCCTGAGTCCCCAGGAGGTGACCGAGCGCTTGAACATCTCGCTCAAGACAGTGGACACCCACAAGACGCAGGTGTTGGCCGAGTGCCGCGTGGCTTGGGCGCTGCCGGAGGACACCTGGCTGGACTATCACTTTTTGCACAATAAGTTTGGACCGTTCCTGGATGAACTGTTTCCAGCATAACACACCTTGAGGCGTTTGACATCAGAGAAACCTCTGAGAAAAGACCAGAGGACTCTCTGACGCCAGGCATAATGAGTTTTGGTATGATGATTTGAGAGACTTGGCAGGTCGTTGTTGCAGAGACCGCTGGCTGAGGAACAAGGAGGTCAGGTAATGCAAACCAACGTTGAACAGGCTCTGATCGGCTATGGGGTGCGCAGGTTGGCTGAGGCAACAGGCGGTGATGGGGGAGAACTGGCAGGCCAGATCTCTGAAACACAAATGCCGGCTGAGGAAATCTGGGAGGCCTACGAGCGTGTGCTGGCGGGCGGGCAGCCGACGGAGCCAGAAGAGGTGCTCACCAGCGTCTTCTCCCTCATTGCGACCGAGAAGGACCAGCCGCAACCAAGTTATTACAGTGCCCAGCCGTTAGCTCTCAAACGAGAGGTGCTCTTCCCCGTCTCCAAGGCAACCGCCCAGCGGACAGGGCCGGATCTCTGGGAGAAGTTCGCGCGTGAATGGGGGACCACGTTAGCGCCGAACGCCAAGATCCCCTTCGAGACCTTTTACCACCTCTACCATAAGTACGCCTGGGCAGTGCCCTGTAATTATGGAGAACGCGGTGTCTCGCTCTTCGAGGGTTGGAAAGGGGTGGCGGCGCTGGTGTGCGCCACTGGCGCGGGGTGGATCGAGGGACCGGCAGATAAGTTCACCCTCATCGGCGGCGACATCCCCGGCATCCAGCGTTTCGTGTACACCATCACCAGCAAGGGGGCGGCCAAGGGACTAAGAGGACGCAGCTTCTTCATCCAGTTGTTGGGGGATGCGGTGGTGCGCCGCGTCCTGGCCGAGCTGCACCTCGGCACCGCCAACGTGGTCTACAACGCAGGCGGGAATTTCATGCTCTTGGGGCCATCCGAGGTGACAGAGGAAAAGATCCAGGGTATCGGCCGGGCGGTGAACCAGGTCCTGCTGGCGCACTTCAGCGGGGACCTGGCTTTGGCCATCGGTTCGGCCTCCGTCCCCCGAGAGGCCATCGGCGGTCAGGCCCAGGATGACGGAAACTGGGTCACCTGCGAAGGTCGCCTGAAGGAGGCCATCAACCGCGCCAAGCGACGACCGTTCGCCGATCTGGCCGCCAAGGATTGGGATCTGGTGTTTCAGCCGGAGGGCAAGGGCGGCGACCGATACTGTGCCATTTGCCGCACCGAGCTGGAAGAGGGCCAGGGCCGTCCTCTGCGGGACGAAGAGGCTATGGAGCTGGGCGCTGAGGGTGAACTGGTGTGCGACGACTGCCACGGTTTTGAGGCGCTGGCTCAGTCGCTGGCTCAGGAAGACATCCGGCTGATCATCGGCTCTGGTGAGCCCGGCACGGCGAGCTGGCAGCGCATCTTGAACGAGCTAACCGCTATCGGGCCTGAACCTGGCCTGGCCTATACCTTGACCAGTGAGGCGCCGCCGCCAAGCGCATTGGTATATGCCCTTTCGCCGGATCAGTTCTCAATCCATACAACCCATGGCTTCCGCTGGCTGGCCAACACCACGCCACGCCAACCGGTTCCAGACCACCCGCGGCACAAACAAATCCGGCCTGTTAACGAGATGGCCGATGTCGCTACGTCTGCGTTCAAACGGGTGGGGGTTTTGCGCATGGACGTGGACAACCTGGGGCAGGTGTTCGTTACCGGCGTTCCGGACCGTTCGATGACGCTGACGTCGGGGTTGAGCGCGGCCCTGGATCGCTTCTTCGCCGGTTGGCTGGATGAGATGATGCAGGCGACGATGAAGGATCCGGGCATGGTCGGCGTGGCGAAGGGGAAGCCGGAGTTGTTTTACATCATCTACGCCGGCGGCGACGATCTGTTTGTGGTGGGCACATGGGATCGCATCCCGTGCCTGGCGCAACACATCCGCGGCGAATTCTCCGACTACACCGGAGAGCATCCCGTTCTGAGCCTCTCAGCCGGGATCAGCGTCGAGGAACCCAAGTCGCCCATCTACCGCGCCGCCGAGCGCGCTGGGGAGGCGTTGGAGCACGGGGCCAAAGAGCGACGCGACGCGGAGGAGCACCTGGTCAAAGATGGCATCAGCTTCCTGGAGGAGACTTATAGTTGGGAAGAGTTTGAGGAGATCCAAGGGACTACCGAAACGCTGATCGGTTTGGTGAAAAAGGGAGTCCCCCGGCGGGTGATTATGCTCCTGCGGGGGGTCTACGGTCGCTGGCTGAAGGATCGGGAGAGCGGCCGGGCCACATCTACCCATCCGTTCTACGGACCCTGGATGTGGTTGCAGGCTTACGCCCTCACTCGATTCAAGAGCCAGCACTCAAGAGCTGAAAAAGACTTGGACGCCATGCAGAAGCAGGTTATTTTGGGCGGAAAAATCGACACATTGGGCCTGGCCACCCGTTGGGCCGAATATCTAACCCGAGGAGGTGAAGGATCATGAATAATCGTCGAGGACAAAGCGGTGGGCGTAGGGATGTCAGGCTCATCGCTACCAACGACGTGCGGCAAATCATCCACACCAATGATGCGAAAACGTTGGTTGAGGCGGCCAAACGCTCTGGCCGGGAATTGGCAAAGAAGCGACTGACCAAAGCCCAAATTCGCACCATTTTCGGCACAGTGCGCGAAATTGAGGCAACCTGGCAGTCGGTGGAAGATTCGCCACTCGCAATGCGTCGTCTCTTGCTACTCAAACCCAAGCTGGCCTATCAGGCTGCTCGTACGAGGCAAGTCAAGCCGCTAGGAGAGGTACTGGAGGACGGAATTGACGCGGTGGCCGACACGAACGACCCGGAAGAGCAGCTTGTGCGCTTTGGGCGTTTCGTGGATTTGTTCGAAGCCATCCTGGCCTATCACACCGAGGCCGGCGGCAGATGAGAAACCAAGGTCTGGCACTTCTTGAGGACGCTGATTTCCGCAGGCTTCGCACGCAGATTCTCAGAACTTCATGTGCGAAAATCGGCACCGATCTGCGTCCAAATAATCGCCAGACTACAGAAGGAAATGGAGGTTAAGACATGCCTAACCAGAATGATCGCAAAGTAGACTTGTGGGGCCGGGTGTTCATCCGAGGCGACATTGAAGCCACCACCGGCTTGCACATAGGGGGCGGCGAGGGCGCGCTGGCCATCGGCGGCGTCGACTCGCCCGTTATCCGCGACCCGATCACCAACTGGCCCTACATCCCCGGCTCTTCGCTGCGGGGCAAGATGCGTTCGCTGACGGAGAGGCTGCACGGTGCGCCGCAGACCTTTGCCGTGTCGCGCATGCGAGGTAAAGAGGTCTACGTCCACACCTGCCAGATAGGAATAGAGACCCGCGAATTGCGAGAGCTGAGCGATGATGCGTATAAAGCAACAGTCGCGGAATTCCATCGGCAAGTCAACGAGTGCCCGGTGTGTCCCATCTTTGGGGCCATGGGGGATCAACCCGTCCCGCATCCCACCAGCCTGGTGGTGCGCGACGTATTCCTAAGCCGGGAGAGCGCTGAAATCTTAGAGAAGGCCAAGACCGATTTGCCCTATAGCGAGATCAAGTGGGAGGCCACCATTGACCGGGTGACCTCGGCCGCCGTCCCGCGCCAGATCGAGCGGGTGCCAGCCGGGGCCATCTTCAGCGACTTCGAGATGGTCTACAGCATCTACGACGAGGCGAACGTGAGCCATCTGCCCAAGGTGCTGGAGGCGATGCAGTTGTTGGAGGACGACTACCTGGGCGGGCTCGGCTCGCGGGGCGGGGGCAAAGTGCGCTTCGTCAACGTGCGCATCAGCGCCCGCGGACGCGAGGCGTATGGCCGCGAGTATGACTGGGAGGCGGCCCGGGACCGGCCGGTGGGCGCAGTTCTGACCGACGCGGAGGCGCTAAAGGCTTGGGTGCAGGGAATCGTGAAGGTATCCTGAAAGGAGACGTAGCGTGAGCGAGAAGGTTCGCTACCGGTTGTTGCCGCGTGGGCCCTTCCATTTCGGCGAGCGGGGCGTAGGCATGGAGGTCACCGGGATCGCCATGCACGCCGACAGCTTGTTCGCAGCGCTCTGTCTGGCGCTGCGAGATTTGTACGGCCCCAAGTGGTTGGAAGAGGCCTTCCTGAGCGCCTTCCCGACGGCCAAGCGAGACGCAGCGCCTCCCTTCCGGCTGACGTCGCTCTTCCCCTTCGTAGGGGACGTCTTCTTTCTGCCCCGGCCGCTAGTCCGCCCCAGGTGGCCTGGCCTGGAGACGGAGATGCAGTGGCGTAAGAAGGCCAAGGCGGCCTACGTATCGGAATCGGTTTTCGATTATCTGACCGCCGGGCGAGCGTTGGACGAGAAGGTATTGCCAGCCGACGATAAGGAGGTGGAGATGTTCTTCATCCAGGGAACCTGGCTATCCCGGGATGACTATGACCGCGTGGCGGGTTTTGAGAACTATCGCGGGCGAATCCGCTTTTGGGAGAAAGAGGAGGCCCCACGGGTGACGGTGGATCGGCGTAGCTCGGCATCGGCCTATTACTTGACCGGCCGCTTGGTGTTCCACCAGCGTCGCGGCGACGAGCAGGTGGCCGGCCTGTATTTCCTTGTTGAGTGGCTGAACGGAGGTGATGAGCTGCGGGAGCGCGTGGAGGCGGGATTGCGTGCCCTGAGTGATACTGGCATCGGCGGCGAGCGCAGCGCGGGTTACGGGCAGTTCGATCTGGCGGTGGACGACGTCCAGCCAAGGCTGCCGGATGCGACCCAGTCGCCCTTCTTCACCACGCTGGCCCCCTACTATCCCCGGCCGAATGAAGTAGGGGCGGAGGGTGGGGTTCTGGGGCGGTCGGCGGCCTATGACTTGCTGCTGCGTCGCGGCTGGATGAGTTCGCCGGACGCCAGCAATCTGCGCCGCAAGTTGGTGCGGCTGGTGGGTGAGGGCGCGGTGTTGCACGCACTGCCAGGACGGGCGAGTTACGGCGCGCTGGCGGATGCCACGCCAGACATCTTCGATCCCGAGCAGAAACAGCGCGGCCACAAAGTTTACCGCTACGGTCTGGCCTTCCCAATTGGCCTGACAGCCGATGCGGCAGACTAGAAGGGCGCAGATCAACGCAGAGTTACGCCGATTTTTTCTTAAAGTCTGTGATAAAAAATTATCTGCGTTTATCTGCGTTTATCAGCGTCCCACTCATAGTGGAGGTGACGGTTGAGCTTTAAACACGCTGACATCACAAAACTGATCATCAAGGCCTTCTACACAGTGTATAACACGCTGGGCTATGGCTTCCTGGAAAAGGTGTATGGCAATGCCATGGCGATTGAGCTGCGCAAGCTGGGGTTAGAGGTGGTTCAGGAGGCGCGCATCGCGGTCTACTACGACGGGGAGTTGGTCGGCGAGTATTTTGCCGACCTGTTGGTGGCTGGGGCGGTGATTGTCGAGTTGAAGGCAAAGAGGAAGCTATTGGAAGAGTACGAAGCTCAGTTACTCAATTATCTGAAGGCCACGCCCTACGAGGTCGGCTTGCTGCTCAATTTCGCCCCTAAGCCCGAGTTCCAACGCAAGGCCTTCGACAACGACCGAAAAGGATCCCTACACTGGCTCGACAAACATGAAAGGACGCAGATGAACGCTGATGAACGCTGATTTTTTATAATAGATATATGTAAGAATCTACACTCACTGTGTCTCCATAAAAGCGGGCACAGTTCATCTCTCTTTTGGTCGTGAAGCCGGTACCCACAAGTATTTTACACATATCTCGAAAAAATCAGCGTTAATCAGCGTTAATCAGCGTCCCCTAACAGGGAGGTGTTGTATGGGAAAGCTACATACGCACATTGAGGTTAATGTGGAGCTGCTGTCGCCGCTGCATATCGGCTCGGGGACAGAGCTGTTGCTGGACTACGATCTGGTGCCCTATCGCGGCCGCACCTATCGTGTGGATGAGGAGGCGCTGCTGGAGCAGGCGCTGGCCCAGGCGGAGACAGCCGGAGCCGCTGAGCTGAACCGCATGCTGAGCGGGCGGCCAGCGGGCGAATTGCTGACTGAGGCCGATTTCACTGATCCACCAGGTCCACTGTTTCGCTACGTCATGCCCGGCACGCCCTTCACCAAGACGGCCGGCGCCCGGGTTCAGGAGCAGATCAAGGACGTGTATGACCGGCTCTACCTGCCCGGCTCGTCGTTGAAGGGGGCGCTGCGCACTGTGCTGGCGCGGGGCATCTACACTCGCCAGAAGCGCAAACCAGACCTGAGGCAGTTAGGGCGTAGTCCCTCGTGGGCGTCCCAGCCCCTGGAGCGGGAACTCTTCGGCCCCGACCCCAACCACGACTGGTTGCGAGCGCTCCACGTGGAGGACAGCAGTCCGGTGGAAGCCGAGGGACACCTGGCGCTGCGTACGGTGCGTGTCTATCCGACCCAGACGCGGGAAACCTCCGGCCTGAACATCGACGTGGAGACGATCACCAAGGGGATCACGCTCCAGACCAAGATCACGCTGGACGAGTACGGTTTCCAGGAGGCGGTGGCCCGCAGGTTGGGCTGGGAGGGTCAGCGGCGCTGGCTGGATGATTTGCCCCAACTGGCCAAGGATTATGCGCGCGGGCGGTTGTTGATCGAAGCCGAGTACTATCGGGCCAAGCGAGGTCCCGTCGGCGCGCTGCGCTTCTACGACGAACTGATCGGGGTCTGGGATGGGTTGGCCGAGAATGAGATGTTGCTGCAGGTAGGCTGGGGGACTGGCTGGGAGAGCAAAACCCTGGGGAACGACTTGCTGCGGATGGACGATGGGGCCTTCGATCGGTTGTTGAGCCAATACCGCATGACCAAGGAGACCAACCGGCGGCTGGGCGACCCCTTCCCCAAGAGCCGGCACCTGGTCCTCGACAGCCAGGACCAGCCCAGCGAACCCTTGGGCTGGATACGCATCCGTTTGGAATGAAATAGGACGCAGACACTTGCACCTGCGGCGGCAAGTGCAGATGTTTACGCCGATATACGCAGATAAAATTACAAAAAATCAGCGTTAATCAGCGTTTATCTGCGTCCCACTAGCGTCCCACTAAAGGAGGGTGGAGTGATATGGTCTTGGTTTCGTTGATTGGCGAACAGCCCATTCCGAACCTGTTGCCCGTCCGCTATCAGGCCCCGGACGTGGTGGTCCTGGTTCACAGTGATTTTACTGAGGCGGCAGCTCACCGACTGGAGCCATTGCTTCCGGTCGGCTGCGAAGCTGTATGTTGCTTGGTAAGTGCCTACGACATAGAAGCCACCCGCGGGGACCTGATGAAGCTCGTCAAAGATCGAGGCTGGAAGGCGGATGAATTGGTCTTCAATTTGACCGGCGGCACCAAGGCCATGGCCATGGCCGCCTTCCTGGCCGCAGCCGAGGTCCAGGCACCTTTTCTTTACTTGCAAAGTGAGGGCAAACAGACGCGGCTGTATCGCTACGCATTCGACGCGAAGGGCAGGCCGCAGGTGGTCGAAGACCTCCTGTTGCCGGGCTTGATCAAGATTGAAGATTACTTGCGCGCCTTCTTAGGAGACTACCAGCCGACCGGCTTTGCCAAAGATAAAAAGGGCAGACGCTTCGAGCAAGCCATCCACGCCGTCCTGGAACCCGCAGTGGACGAAACCCTGGTGGGTGTCAAGCTGATGGGCGCGCTGGACGTAGACTTCGTGGTGCGCTGCGACAATCAAGTGGGCATCATCGAGGCCAAGATCGGCGGCGGAGTCAAGAAGGGAATCGACCAACTGAACACCGCGGGTGGTCAGCGTTATCTGGGAACCTACACGCAAAAGATGCTGGTCTCGGACCAGGTTTGGGACGACAGCCGCTCCAATCTGCGTGAGCTGGCCCAGGCACGGCGCATCGAAGTGATTGAGCTGTCCAGTTTTGGGGACCAAGGCCAATTGTCAGCCGAAGATTCAGAAAAACTGGTTAGTGAAGTCTGCCGATGCCTGGGCAGACGCAAGGCATAGCAGAGCAGGTGATGCCCTTGGGAAGATGAAACTTCGTGATACCGCACGAGACATGCTGTGTTAATCCGTAAAAACCAATGCCCTTCGGGGCACTTGAGGAGGTATTCTCATGCTGATTTCAGTCGTGTTCACCCTGACCCCCACCCAACCCATCACCCTGCCGGCCAACCTGGGCCGGGCTACCCACGCCTGGTTCCTGGAGCAGGTGCGTGCTGCCGACCCCGCGCTGGCAGAAACCCTCCACGCGCCCAATCAGGAGCGGCCCTTCACCGTCTCCAACTTGTGGGGGGCAGGCCGGCCGGAGGCGGGGCGGGTGTCACTGTCACCGGATAAGACTTGCTTCCTGCGCGTGACCAGCTACTGGCCGGAACTATCGACCCTGGTAGCCGAGCGACTGCTGGCCCGTCCTCCTGAGCGGGTAACGCTGGCCGGGGCGAGCTTACGCGTGGTCGAGGCCAGCGCCGATGCGACGGCCCACCCCTGGGCGGGCCGCACCACCTACGAGGCGCTGGTGCAGCGCCACACCCTGGACCCTGCCCTGCCCGCGCCACGTCTGGCGCTGCGCTTCGCCTCGCCCACCGTCTTCCGCTCGGGCGGGGCCAACCTGCCGTTGCCGCTGCCCGGCCTTGTCTTCGAGGGGCTGGCGCGGCGTTGGAACACCTTCGGCCCGCTTCGCGTCCCGGACGAGGTGCGCCGCTTCGCCGACGAGGTCATGCTCATCGCCCGCTATCACCTGCGCACCGACCGGGTGACCTTCGGCGAAGACGCCGAGCGGGGCGCCTATCCGGGCTTCCTGGGGGTGTGCGGCTACGCCTTCCGCAACCGGGACCGCTACTGGCTGGGCCTGATCCACACCCTGGCCGCCTTCGCGCTGTACGCTGGGGTTGGGGCGCGGACCACTATGGGGTTAGGCCAGACGCGTGCCCTGGCGTAAGGTGCTGGAGCGATGGCTTTGTACGCAGATGAACGCAGATGAACGCAGATATATGAGGAGATGGGATAATGCCTTGCGGGGCACTGAGCACTTAAGACCGAGGACCGAAAATCAATGATCATCGTCAACTTCACCCATCCATTGACCGAGGGACAAGTAAACCAACTTCAAGCCCTGACCGGGAACGCAGTGGAGCACATCATCGAGACTTTGCCCAACTTCGACCATACTCAGCCCTTCGCCGGGCAGGTGGCCGCCCTGGTCGATGGCCTGGGCCTGACGGCAACCGAGTGGCAGACGACGCCGCTGCTGGTCGTGCCACCCGCGCTTAACTTCATCGCCGTCATCCTGCTGGCCGAGCTGCACGGGCGTATGGGCGACTTCCCGGCTGTGGTCCGGCTACGTCCCATCCCCGGTAGCACACCCACACGCTACGAGGTGGCCGAAGTGATCAACCTGCAACAAGTGCGCGACGATGCGCGGGGGAGGAGAAGCCATGAACCGCCGCGTTGAGTTTCTGGACGTCTTGCTGCGTGGCGCCGGTCCGTCCCCGGAGCTGTTGGCCGCCTTTGCCTTGGGGCTGCTGATGGTGGGCACCCTGGGCAACCTGGTCTACGACCTGCTGCTGGCGCCGGTAACGGTCTGGGGCGTGCTGTGGCGGCCCTTGCTGGCCTCGGCGCTGCTGACCGGGCTGGCCTACCTTCTGTACCAACGCGACCGGCGGCGGGAGCGAAGGGTGCGCGTCGAGATCGACGAGAGCCGGCTGGCGCTGCCCCACGCCGGGTTGATCTGGCTGCTGGGACCGGGACCGGTCGACCACCTGCTCTTTGCGCTGGGGCACCACCACGCGGGCGGTGACGCGGCCCACTGCTGGCTGGTTATGGAGAGCCACGTCAAAGCGGTCCAGGACGCCTTCCAAAAAGTTTCCGAGTGGGTGCTGGAGGAGGAGACAAAAACCCAACTGCACCCTGTCTACATCGGGGCACTGGACGCCCAGCAGGCCTACCAGGCGGTGCACGATATCTTCAGTCGCGAGGCGGGTGAGGTCCGGCTGGAACCCGGCCAGGTCATCGCCGACATCACGGGCGGCACCAAGCAACTGACGGCCGGCATGGTGCTGGCCGCCCTGACCACCGGCGGCGCGCTGGAGTACGTGGAGAGCGACCGCGATACCGAAGGCCAGCCCATCCCCGGCACGCTGCGCGTGGTCGAGGTGGATACAACGTTCTACCTGAGTCAGGCGGGATGAGGCGCTTTGGGACGGAGGACGAAGGACCAGGGACGGTAGACGAATGGGTGGGTTAGGCGGGGGTATTCGTCGTCCGTCATCCGTCGTTGGTGGGCGTTCAGGGGTTGGCTGAGAAGCGCTGCACTTTAACAACCGAATATCTTACTTAATCGACGTTCTGGCCCGCTGGTGTGGTAATGAAGACAATGCCCTGCGGGGCACTGAAACACCCAAAATGCCTTAGCCGGTTCAATGCCCTCCTGGGTCCATACCTCGTGTAGAAAACAAGACAATGCTGCGGGACACTGAAACCATCCCACCACCGGGTTGATCGTGCTATCACACCACTCAAGTGGAAAAGCAGACAATACCCTTCGGGGCACTGAAACGGTAGTATCCACGCGAACAGGTTACCGATCAGCTCAGTAACATCGTAGGAAAGAAGACAATGCCCTTTGGGGCACTGAAACATCGCCTTCATAATAGCCTCCCTTGTTCCGCTGCCGGGGGTAGGAAAGAAGACAATGCCCTTCGGGGCACTGAAACATCTGTGTCGCGCCAATATTGGCCTACCTGGTGATAGGTAGGAAAGAAGACAATGCCCTTCGGGGCACTGAAACTCTTCGCACTGGGTGAAATGCGCCTGTTCGTTCAGGGTAGGAAAGAAGACAATGCCCTTCGGGGCACTGAAACCGGAATGTGGCCAGAAGAAGAATGGTAACTACCACCAAGTAGGAAAGAAGACAATGCCCTTCGGGGCACTGAAACGCACCCGCGTTGATCCCGGTTGCCACGACCCACGTCATTTGTAGGAAAGAAGACAATGCCCTTCGGGGCACTGAAACCCGGTTAGCCAATCGGGAACTGCTGGCCCCGATTGACCTAACGTAGGAAAGAAGACAATGCCCTTCGGGGCACTGAAACACTGGTGGGGGGGATACCGGGCTTTGAGCCCAGGTTGCCCGTAGGAAAGAAGACAATGCCCTTCGGGGCACTGAAACGAAGGGGAGGGGAAACACTGCCGGGGGGCCGATCCCCCGGTATTCGTAGGAAAGAAGACAATGCCCTTCGGGGCACTGAAACTAGCGGCCGACGAACGGTAGCTGCCGGGAGAGGCTCTGTAGGAAAGAAGACAATGCCCTTCGGGGCACTGAAACCAGGACCGATGCAGCAGAGGGTGATGAAAGCTGCGACAACGAGTAGGAAAGAAGACAATGCCCTTCGGGGCACTGAAACCTTGATTATTGGCCCTCAAGATGTACTCGCCGGCTACCAGCCTTACGTAGGAAAGAAGACAATGCCCTTCGGGGCACTGAAACGTCAATGGCTCGGCGGCATGCCAGATAATAACTAACGGATCGTGGAAAATAAGACAATGCTCTTTGGGGCACTGAAACAGGTACTTCCACTCGTCGGCCACCGTGGTCCACTCGCGCCAGTGGAAAATAGGATAATGCCCTTCGGGGCACTGAAACGCGGTACAGTTGGCTGGGATGTCGATTCCCGTGGTAGGTGGGAAAGAAGACAATGCCCTTCGGGGCACTGAAACATGGCACCAATCCAAACAATGATTGGCATAATAAATGCCCCCGTGGTAGCAAAGAAGACAATGCCCTTCGGGGCACTGAAACTGGGATTTGGAGTGCCGAGATGGTCGAGCTGACGATGTAGGAAAGAAGACAATGCCCTTCGGGGCACTGAAACGGGAACTACCTTACCTTGATCTTCGCCCACTGTCCGGTAGGAAAGAAGACAATGCCCTTCGGGGCACTGAAACGCGAGTCTTTTCGCCATTTTTCTTTTTCCTCCGCTTGATTTTGGATGTAGGAAAGAAGACAATGCCCTTCGGGGCACTGAAACTATTGAGCAATAGGGACCGCCATGCGCTTTCTAACTGCGCATGTAGGAAAGAAGACAATGCCCTTCGGGGCACTGAAACAAGTTCCTGACAACCGAACTTAGGAACTCAATGTCCGTTCGGCGTAGGAAAGAAGACAATGCCCTTCGGGGCACTGAAACTCGTACATCCCGACCCACTCAACCACAATGCCGCCATCGTCGGGTAGCAAAGAAGACAATGCCCTTCGGGGCACTGAAACAGGGAATCGTTCCCAGAGATAAGGTCGCGTTCCTCTTCCAGGTAGGTGTAGCAAAGAAGACAATGCCCTTCGGGGCACTGAAACGCATCAAAGCCGGGGACTTTGTGGGCCGCAATCTTGCGTAGCAAAGCAGACAATGCCCTTCGGGGCACTGAAACCCTAGCAGGCTGTAGGTAATAGCGTCCGCCGTGCCCGGTAGCAAAGAAGATAATACCCTTTGGGGCACTGAAACGACCAGTGTTCTTGATAAAAGCTGTAGTCTCAGTACCCATGCTCTAGCATGTAGCAAAGAAGACAATGCCCTTCGGGGCACTGAAACCAACCGTTACCCAGAAGGCGAGGCCATAGTTTGGGGCGGGCAGTTTGTAGCAAAGAAGATAATGCCCTTCGGGGCGCTGAAACGAAACCGGAGCCGGATATTGGTTGATACTGCCGATCCAGTAGCAAAGAAGACAATGCCCTTCGGGACACTGAAACAGAACGCGCCTCAGACACCTTAGAGGCGACATTTGAGTAGCAAAGAAGACAATGCTCTTCGGGGCACTGAAACGAATCGGGCACGAGGCTGATGGCGTCGTCGATTTCTCGCCATCGGTAGCAAAGAAGACAATGCCCTTCGGGGCACTGAAACGTGTACAGCAGCCCCTCGCGTTCTGTCTCTGGTTTGAGATCTGCCAGGTGGAACTGAAGACAATGCCCTGCGGGGCACTGAAATTTGTCAAGCATCTTCTGTTTCCACTCATCGAGTGGGTAGGAAAGAAGACAATGCCCTTCGGGGCACTGAAACTGGGATTTGGAGTGCCGAGATGGTCGAGCTGACGATGTAGGAAAGAAGACAATGCCCTTCGGGGCACTGAAACCTGTTGCCGCACCTCCTCATCGGTGCAGTCCGCGTACTGGTAGGAAAGAAGACAATGCCCTTCGGGGCACTGAAACAGCTCTGGACGCTTCTCCAAGAGCTCTCCAATGTCTATAGAGAGGTAGGAAAGCAGACAATGCCCTTCGGGGCACTGAAACTCCCAAGCTAGAGACAGCCGATTGTGATAATGCATCCATGGGTTAGGAAAGCAGACAATGCCCTTCGGGGCACTGAAACAGCACCGCCTGGGTGGCGGCGCTGCCCAAGTTGCCGATGTTGGTGAGTAGGAAAGCAGACAATGCCCTTCGGGGCACTGAAACATAACTTCCTGCCCGAGCAGCATCGCCGGCAACCACGTAGGAAAGCAGACAATGCCCTTCGGGGAGGGAAAGACAAAACATAAAGTGGCGGCTGGAAGCGGAGCCAAAATAACAAGGTCAAGTCAGCCACTCAACGGCCGAAAAGCGGGATACCGGCAAGCTGGGAAGCTGAGAAGCGAGGCGGTCAGGGCACCAGTGGGGGAGATGGCTGGCGTGGGGGCGCGAACGATGCAGGAGTAGCTGCCCGAACGTGTCGCGAACAAACGTTCGGTTGGGTGAAACGGTGGATCAAGCTGGTCGGCAGTGCCCCGAGCCGAGCGCCAGCCGGGTCGGCCCACCCCAGCGCCGATGGATACGAATTGACCAGCCCGCGGCGTGGGCATTCGGTTCGGGGCGGCTCAGCTCAGGACATTGTTAGCCTGCCTCTGGCGAGCCAACTCCGCCTTGTGGGCACGGATGCGCTGCAGGGCACGCAGGTTGAGGAGGACGTAGATGAGGGTGGTTTGGGTGGTGATGGCCTGCCCGTTGCGCAGCTTGGGACGTTCGATGCCCAGTTCGAAGGCCTGGCTGTTGACGCGCTCGGTGGCGGTGCGCTGCTTGTAGATGTCCTTGAATTGCTGGCACTCGCGGTCCAATTGGTAGCGCAGCCGGGCGCCGATGCTGGTGGGCATGGTGACCTGGCACCCTCCCTTATTCCAATTCTTGTGGTCGATGGGGCACACCTGGCCGGTGGGCTCGGGGTGGAGCAGGGGGCAGACGTAGCGGCCGCGTTGGTGGGGCACCTCGGCGGTGCGGCACATGAAAGCGGACTTGAGCGGCATGGCCAGCCCGGCCTGACAGAGCGGCAGACCCGCCGCGTCGAAACGCCGGGTGTTGTCGCCTCGCTTGGACAGGCAGATAGCAGCGAAGCCACCTGCCTCGTAGAAGAAGTCGTAGACGTAGTGGGCTTCGAAGGCCATGTCGAAAGCGCCGAAGCGTGGGCGGTGACCCAGACGCCGTTCGGTGTCGGCCATGAGGGGGAAGAAGTAACTGATGTCGCTTCTGTCGAAGGGTTGGGTGAGTTCGGCCAGAACGAACTCGCCCCAGCCGGGCACCTTGGTGGCGATGACGCCCGAGGCGTAGCCCCAGTAGTACTCGCCCACCCGCGCCTGGCTGGCGGGAATGGGGTCGGTGGTCGGCGTGCCGCCGGGCGGCTGGCCCTGCGACGCGCCGTTGCTCACCCTGGTCTCTTGCTCGGGGCTTACGTTACGCTTCTTTTTGCAGCCCAGCCGACAATCGGGATCGCCCGGGGGTTGCTTGTTCTTGTCATAGCGGTCCTCGATGTAGACTTTGGGATTGTTCTCCTTTACGAACGCAATGATGTGCTTGGTGTCCCCGGCGACGACGTCGCCGAAGTTGACGTCGTCGGGCAATTCGTGGCCGATGAGCGCCACCGTGCCATCCAGCAGGAACTGCAAGGCGTGGTTGTCCAGGGTGCGCAAGATGCGGCTGAACTGGCGGGAGGAAGGCAAGCTGGCGTCAACGTCGAAGCCCCAGGGGAAGTGGGGTGAGGGGGCGAGGCGGAAACCGAGGATCCAGACCAGGGCCGGGTGTTCAACCAGGTATTGGTGTAGGTGCGTCATGTAGCGCTTACCCTGGTCAATCTTGACCAGGTAGGCGGCGACGAAGGGGGCGCGGGCTGCCGGTTGGGGGCCGGGCCAGGGCCGGTTGGGATCGCATTCGGGGAAATGGTCCCAATCCAGGGGACCTAACAGGTCGAGGTACTTGCCGGCCACGGCACATTCGGCCACAAAACGCGGCAACCTTGCCCCCGGTCGCGCCAATTGGGAGAGGCTGGGGCGCTCCAGGGGAACCGGGTCGGGTGGCAGCAGAAAGTGCACCACCTGCTGCCGCACCCCGTCCAGCGTCTGATTGAGCCAGTTGCTCTCGGTGACGATTTCAGGTAGCATGGGGGTAAGTCTCCTTTCTGGCGGTGGGGTGGGCTTTGTGATACTACCATTCTACCCCAAAAGGAGACCCGTTTTCAAGAGGCAGATACCTCGGAACCAATCTTATGGTTTGTTCCGCCTTGGCCTACCAGAACATCACCTTAAGCCGATCCGGCTCCGCCAGGCGGAACCAATCTTATGTTCTGTTCCGCGGCGACCCGCTAGAACACCACCTTAAAGCGAACTGGCTCCGCCAGGTGGAACCAATCTTATGTTTTGTCTTTCCCTCTGCGGGGCACTGAAACTGGGCGACTCCCAGGTCAGTCACCGCTTCAAGATCGGTAGCAAATAAGACAATGCCCTTCGGGGCACTGAAACTACCAAGCCCATCTGCTGTGGACGCTGTGGGCAGCAGCGAGTAGCAAAGCAGACAATGCCCTTCGGGGCACTGAAACGCGTGGATCTGGCAGAAGCGCTTGCCCCAGGGGAACCACCTGGGTAGCAAAGCAGACAATGCCCTTCGGGGCACTGAAACAAGTAAATGATGCGCTTCGGCCGTACTTTCCACTGTGTAGCAAAGCAGACAATGCCCTTCGGGGCACTGAAACGGGAAGTACCCTTGGACAAAGAGATCTTTGCGACCCGCCGGTTCAGTAGCAAAGCAGACAATGCCCTTCGGGGCACTGAAACTTGCCAGTTTGAATATCCGTCCAGGGATCTGAGGTATCTGAGTAGCAAAGCAGACAATGCCCTTCGGGGCACTGAAACGGATCTCTGCCCTCCGCGATGTTGTCGCCGGGTTGCCATACGTAGCGATGCAGACAATGCCCTTCGGGGCACTGAAACGCCTTCAAAAGCTCAAACCACTTGTCATAGGCTTCCTGTGGTAATGAAGGTAATGCCCTTCGGGGCACTGAAGCACTCCGTTTGAACCTGGCAAGAGTGTACATCTGCCCGAAGGTGATAATAAAGACAATGCCCTTCGGGGCACTGAAACGCGCCCGCCGATCTCACAACCTCATCGGCGATTAAGGAAATGCAGACAATGCCCTTCGGGGCACTGAAACTAGTCCCTGGGTGATGCGGTTCTTGCTTGGCATTTTAAAATCGTAGGAAAGAAGACAATGCCCTTCGGGGCACTGAAACAGCTTGACTGCGCCGCAAATTGTGCAGGTGTACTTCTCACAGAGCTTGTTGGTAGCAAAGAAGACAATGCCCTTCGGGGCACTGAAACAACGGCTCCTCAAGCCGCTCAGGCACCAACGCAACCTTGTAGCAAAGAAGACAATGCCCTTTGGGGCACTGAAACCTTTTGCCAGTGGTCGCAGCCCCGATCAGCGCCCACATTGTAGGAAAGACGACAATGCCCTTCGGGGCACTGAAACAATTCTTCCTCGCCTCATTCGTTACCTTTGAGGTAGTAAGAAAGCAGACAATGCCCTTCGGGGCGCTGAAACAGGTACACGACTGTGAACGGTGGCTCGGACGTGTCACCGGTGTGTAGGAAAGCAGACAATGCCCTTCGGGGCACTGAAACTCTTCTGCGGCGATTGCCTTCTCCAGGTACGACTCCGCTTGTAGGAAAGCAGACAATGCCCTTCGGGGCACTGAAACTGATCAAATTCCCATCTGTCAAACTTCGTGGTTTCATGGAAAAGCAGACAATGCCCTTCGGGGCACTGAAACCTGATTTTCGGTAAGCTGTTGAGCAGGTCGGGCATTTGGGGTAGGAAAGCAGACAATGCCCTTCGGGGCACTGAAACGGGCCAAGCCACTTGCCGCATTCGATGCAATTAGCCAATTAGTAGCAAAGAAGACAATGTCCTTCGGGGCACTGAACCAAGATCTCCCAACGGCCTACTCCGAGCTCCTCTTCGATAGCCAGTGGTAATGAAGACAATGCCCTGCGGGGCACTGAAACAGCCGCGTCTCACGGTCGTTGCCCTCCGCGTTGGGAGTAGGAAAGCGGACAATGCCCTTCGGGGCACTGAAACGGATCTCTGCCCTCCGCGATGTTGTCGCCGGGTTGCCATACGTAGCGATGCAGACAATGCCCTTCGGGGCACTGAAACATCGGTGAAACCGATGACAGTTTCTGCAGTTGTTCCATATCTAGTAGGAAAGACGACAATGCCCTTCGGGACACCGAAACAGGTAGGCCCAGTCCTCAGCAAACGTCATTGCTCCAGCAAGTGGTAATGAAAAGAATGCCCTGCGGGGCACTGAAACAACTCGTCGTCTGACTGGCGACCGTAGAACCCAGCGGTTAGATCGTAGGATTGAAGACAATGCCCTGAGGGGCACTGAAACTGCACCTGCTTGGCAATGCGATTCTCCGCATCAAACTCACTGATGGTAGTAACGAAGACGATGCTCTTCGGGGCACTAAAACCCGTGCTCGTTGGCCTGCAGCCGCCCCTTGACGTACACCGACTGGTGGCAATGAAGACAACGCCTCTCGGGGCACTGAAACGTTGGCGATGGGTGAAATACCCCTGGTGCGATATCCGACCGGTAGGTATGAAGATAATGCCCTTCAGGGCACTGAAACATGCGTGCCCGACTATCGACAACGGTGAAGGCGACGTCGTTCTCAGCCACTACCGGTAGACTAGAAGACAATGCCCTTCGGGGCACTGAAACTCGAGCTCTGCGCGCGCCTCTTCGAACTGGCGCTCCTGTAGCAAAGAAGACAATGCCCTTTGGGGCACTGAAACTGCATCACCGGGGTCTCGGCGTCAATGTTGACGAGGTGGAACTGGAAATGCAGACAATGCCCTGTGGGGCCCTGAAACAAGTTGTTGTAGATTGCGCCATCACCTTCGGCCAATAGGTAGCAAAGCAGACAATGCCCTTCGGGGCACTGAAACGTATCGCAACGATGCACTACGCGACCGCCGACCTCATCAAATGTAGCAAAGAAGACAATGCCCCTCGGGGCACTGAAACCTTTCCTCTGGAGTGAACACCAGTTGTGAATTTGGAGCACGGTGGTAATGAAGACAATGCCCTTCGGGGCACTGAAACGGGATTGCCTGGAGGATGATGCGGCGGATGATGTGGGTGGAAAAGACGACAACGTCCTTCGGGGCGCTGAAACTCCCCGTCGTGCGTGATCTCCCATTCGGTCCACCAGGTAGGAAAAGCAGACAATGCCCTTCGGGGCACTGAAACCTAGCATTTATCCGACAGCCAGAGCACACTATCTATGTAGAAATGAAGACGATGTCCTTTGGGGCACTGAAACCCCACCGTCTCGTGGGTTGCGATGGGCAGCGAGAGCATCCGTCGCTGGTAGGAAAGCAGACAATGCCCTTCGGGGCACTGAAACCCGAAGGTGATTGGCTTGACCAGGCTCTTGCCAAAGGTGGAAAAGCAGACAATGCCCTTCGGGGCACTCGATGTATCTGTATCCTTTACCTACTTCGTCACCCAGACTCTTTACAGACATCGTAGCCAATCCGACAAATCGGTTTTCCAGTTAGGGGTGCGGTTAGTCCAAGCATCCTCCCACTCAGATGACATTTGGGGCTGTATATCCTACATTTTATGGCTTCGACGCCCCACCGGTTTTTGTTTCTCGGCTACGATGTCTGTCCAGAATCAGGGTCACGATGTAGGTAAAGAATACATATCCGTTACATCCTGCGCATCCGTGTTCTAACCCGGTGGACGAAGACAATCGGGGCATTCGCTGAGCAGAGGAGCCGGGGAGATGGGGCGCCAAAATATTCCAGAACACGGATGGGCGGGATGTAACGGATTCTCCACCCGCTGGCAAGAAAATCCGTTACATTCTGCCCATCCGTGTTCTGGATGAGGCCAAATCGCGGTGGAACAAGCGTACAAGCACATGATGTCGAAAAGGAATGCTGGGGAGGAGGGAGTGTTGATCAGCCCGCAGGAGATCATCGCCTCCCAGGCTCTGGACCAGATCGGCCAAATCCTCGAAGAGAAGGGCCTGACCCTGGAGGAACTGATACAATCGGGGCGTGAGATTCATGGAGAGCTGATCGAAGAAGAATACGGGCTAGAATCCCAAGAATGACACGCATCTTCGTCGCCCCAGCGTCTTGATTGCGGCCAGCTTTTCCGCGACCGGCGCCTCGCGCGAGATCGTGCGCCAGGCGATCCGCGGGCGTATCACGCTCGTGATCAGTAACCTGGTGTTGGAAGAGACGGAGAAGAACCTGGCCCGCAAGGCACCTGAGGTGCTGCCCGCCTTTCGACGCTTTCTGGATATGGTTCCTTTTGAGATCGTACGTGCCACCAGGCAGGGGGGCTTGGACGCTGCTCAATACACGGCCATCAAGGATGCACCAATTGTGGCGGTGGCCAAAGAGGCCCTGGTAGACTACCTGGTCAGCCTGGATCGACGTCACCTGGTGGGGATGGTGGAGGTAGCTCGAGGGTCGGGGTTGAGAATTGTGCTTCCTCAGAACCTGTTGGAGGATATACGGAAGTAGCCCTGTGCCATGCCATTGGCGGATCGGTCTCGTTGCTGCTACATCTGGGGGTAGTGGATTGTCATCCACTACGAGCACCCCACTATTCCCCATCCCCCATTCCCCTGCCCCCCGCTCCTCGGCCCCTCCGCTCCCCTCCCTACTCCCTTACTCCCTACTCCCCTACTCCCCTACTCCCCACCCCATTTGCTCCCCACCCACCCTCCCTGTATAATCTCCCCAAATGGACCGCGAACGACTATATCGTACCGACGCACTCATACTGCACCACTCAGATTTCGGCGAGGCCGACCGGCTGTTGACCGTCTTCACGCCGCGCCTGGGCCGGCTGCGGCTGCTGGCCAAAGGCGCGCGCAAACCGACCAGTCGCAAAGCGGGCCACGTCGAGCCTTTCACCTACGTGCACATGCTCGTGGCGCGCGGACGTAATCTCGACATCGTCTCCCAGGTTGAAACCTTAGAATCCTTCCGATCCTTGCGCGAAGACCTGGAACAGGCCAGCCAGGCCTATTACCTGGCTGAGTTGATCAATGGCTTCATCGAAGAAGGGGACGAAAACCCGATCCTCTTTGACCTGGCACTGGCCACGCTGGCCCGCCTGTGTGAGGCACGCGACCGGAGCCTGGCCCTGCGCTTCTTCGAGTTGCGCTGCCTGGGGCTGGTCGGCTACCAGCCACAACTGCACTTTTGTGTCGAGTGCCAGACCCAACTCGAGCCGGTGACCAATTACTTTTATCCGCCCGCCGGCGGCGTATTATGCCCGCGCCATGGCGAGGCCGTCCGAGGTGCCGAGCCGCTGGCCATGCCCACTTTCAAAGTCTTGCGCTACATGCAGACTCGCCCCTGGGACGACGTGGCCGCCCTGCAGCTCAAACCTGGGACCCATCTCGACCTGGAGGCCGTCCTCCAGCGTTACATCGTCTACTTGCTCGAGCGGCGACTCAAATCCGTCGACTTCATCCACCGTTTGCGGCGCGAAGCGCAGCCAAGTAACTTCGTAAAACGTAAAACGTAATGATTCTAGGCGAATGCGCCTTGCGAATGTGCCTTTACGTTTCACGTTTTACGCATCACGCATCACGCATCACGTATCACAAAAGGAACAACCATGACCCAACCCCTCAACTTCCAACAAATCATCATGACGCTACAAGAATACTGGGCCGAGCACGGCTGTCTGGTGTGGCAGCCTTACAGTGAAAAGGTGGGCGCCGGGACCGCCAACCCGGCCACCACCTTGCGTGCGCTGGGGCCCGAGCCCTGGAATGTGGCCTACGTAGAGCCCTCCTTCCGCCCTGACGACGGTCGTTACGGCGACAACCCCAACCGCATGCAGATGCACACCCAATTCCAGGTCATCCTCAAGCCCGATCCCGGCAGCCCCCAGGAGCTATACCTCAACAGCCTGTATGCCCTGGGCATCAAGCGCGAAGAGCACGACATCCGCTTCGTCGAGGACAACTGGGAGAGCCCCGCCCTGGGCGCCTGGGGATTGGGCTGGGAGGTGTGGCTCGACGGCCAGGAGATCACCCAGTACACCTATTTCCAGCAGTTCGGCGGCTTCGACCTGGACCCCGTCGCCGTGGAGCTGACCTATGGCCTGGAACGTATCGCCATGTACGTGCAAGGCGTCGACGCCGTCTGGGACATTGACTGGGACGGCTGCCACACTTACGGTGACGTGCTCCTGCGCCAGGAAGTTGAGCACTGCATCTATGATTTCGAAGTGGCCGACGTAGAGCGCCTGACGCGCCTGTATAACCTCTACGAAGAAGAAGCCCAGGCCTGTCTGGCCAACGGCCTGGTGATTCCCGCCCACGACAACGTGCTGCGCTGCTCCCACACCTTCAACCTGCTCGATTCAAGGGGCGCCATCGGCGTCACCGAACGCGCCAGCTACTTCGCCCGCATGCGCGACCTCTCGCGGCAGGTAGCCGCTGCCTTCGTCCAACAACGTGAAGACGCCGGCTTTCCCTTTCTCAAATCAGCAAATCAGCAAATCAGCAAACCAACAAACCAACAAACCAACAAACCAACAAACCAACACAAACTCGAAACTCGAAACTCCGTTCCTGTTGGAGATCGGCACCGAGGAATTGCCGGCCCAGGATGTGACGGCCGCCATCGCGCAATTGAGCAGCGCGGTCCCGGCGCTGCTCGACGACCTGCGCCTGGACCACGGCCGGGTGCGTGTGACCGGCACGCCGCGCCGTCTGGTGGTTTACGTGGAGGACCTGGCGCCGCGCCAACCGGACGAGGAGCAGGCGGTGAAAGGCCCGCCCGCTCGTGCCGCCTTCGACGCCGGCGGGTCGCCCACCAAAGCCGCCCTGGGCTTCGCCAGGGGGCAGGGGGTGGATGTGATCGATTTACAGGTGCGCGACATCGACGCCGGGTCATACGTCTTCGCCGTCCGCCGCGTCGAGGGCCGGCCTGCGGCCGAGGTACTGGGCGAGGCCATGCCGGGCCTCGTCGCCAGCATCAGCTTCGGCCGGAGCATGCGTTGGAACCAAAGCGGCATCAGCTTCAGCCGCCCCATCCGCTGGCTGGTATGCCTGCTGGGTGATGGTGTGGTCCCCTTCGAGTACGCCGGACTGGCCAGTGCGCGGACCAGTCGCGGGCCTCGCCCTGCCGGCTCGCCACCGGTGGAGGTCAAAGCCGCCGGCGATTACTTCTCCACGTTGGCCGCCCAGGACATCATCGTCGATGTGGACGAGCGACGCGTCGCCATCCAGGAACAAATCCAGTCCCTGGCCGCCGAGGTCGGAGGCATTGTGCCTGCCGACCCGGCGCTGCTGGAGGAAGTCACCAACTTGGTCGAACAACCCACCGCCCTGCGCGGCGAGTTCGACCCTGCCTTTCTCTCCCTCCCCGAACCGGTGCTCATCACCGTCATGAAAAAGCACCAGCGTTATTTTCCGGTGGTCAGGGAATCAGGGAATCAGGGAATCAGGGAATCAGCGCAATCCCTGATTCCCGATTCCCGGAGTCCTGATTCCCAGAGTCCTGATTCCCTGCTCCCCTACTTCATCGCCGTTCGTAACGGTGGCACCGAGCATCTGGACGTCGTGAGGGGGGGCAATGAAGGCGTGTTGCGCGCGCGCTACGCCGATGCCGATTTCTTCTTCAAGGCCGACACCGGGCAGCCCCTCGAAAGCTTCTTGCCCAGGCTTGATACCCTGATGTTCCAGGAACAACTGGGGTCGATGCTGGACAAGACGCGACGCCTGGAGCGTCTGGCCCCCGTCGTCGGCGGCGAATTGGGGCTTTCGGCGGGTGACATGGAGACGGCCCGCCGGGCGGCGTTTCTGTGCAAGGCTGACCTGGCCACCCAGATGGTGGTCGAGTTGACCAGCTTACAAGGCGTGATGGGTCGCGAGTATGCCTTGCGCTCTGGCGAGCCTGGGGCCGTCGCCAACGCCATCTACGAACATTATCTGCCGCGCTTCGCTGGCGACCAACTCCCCGTCACCCGGCCGGGACTGGTCCTTGGGTTGGCCAACCGCCTGGATAGCTTGATTGGTCTCTTCGCCGTGGGATTGGCCCCCACCGGCTCGGCCGACCCTTATGGTCTGCGTCGAGATGCGCTGGGGTTGGTGTCGGCGCTGATTGAAACTGAAACCGATTACTCCATTGCCGGCGGACTGCGCGACGCCGCCCGCCTGCTGCCCAAGCATGTGGAGGTCGACCAGGAAGCGATGATGGCCAGCCTGGAGTTTGTCAGGCGCCGCCTGGAGGGCGTGCTTCGCGAGGGAGGCCTGCGCCACGATGTCGTGCGAGCCGCCCTGGCCGAGCGCGGCGACAACCCCTATCGCTGTTTGGAGGCAGCCCGCGATCTCCAGGCCTGGGTAGAACGAGACGACTGGGAGCCGCTGCTCATTGCTTACGCACGTTGCAAGCGCATCGTCCGCCCTATTCTTGACGAGGTGCGTGATTACCGGGTAGACCCCGGTGCCTTCGTCGAGGACACCAGCCGCCACCTGTGGTCTGCCTACCAGGGGGCAACCGGCGACTTGGGACCGGATCGGGACGTGGATGGCGTCATGCTCGCCCTCCAGGCACTTACCGATCCCATCAATGCCTTCTTCGACAAGGTGCTGGTCATGGCCGAGGACGAAGCGCTGCGCCGCAACCGGCTGGCCCTGGTATACGCCATCGCCGCCATCCCCGACGGCGTCGTCGACCTGAGCCAGGTAATGGGCTTCTAAGGAAGCGTCCAAGGATAACTTCCTGTTTTCAGGCCAAAATTCTGGGTGAAGCCCTTCAAAATGCGCAAAGTTATTTTTGGACGCGGCCTAATAGATACAACAAAAAACGGCCCGCCTCAGTCATGAGGCGGGCCGCCCTAATCCCTAATCCCTGATCCCTAATCCCTAATCTACTCCCCTACTCCCTACTCCCCACTCTCCCCACTCACAATCGGCATCTGGTACATACGATACGTTCGATACACGTGTGTCCCGTACGGCTCTCCTGTATTTAGGACAATTCGATTCATCATGTCGTTGTTCTCCAAGATCCACGACAGCTCAATCGCCTCATAGCCGTTCAGGACCGCCGCTTTCAGCGTTTCGAAGATCAATAGCGCCTCAATGCCGCGTCCTCGATACTCTTGAACCACCCCCAGAACCAACAGGCGCGTTCCGGTCACCTTGCGAGCGTACCATAGCGCCTTGAGCCAGCCAAAGGGCAGCAACCGTCCGTTCAGGTGCTTAAGAACCTGGTTGGCGTCCGGGATGGCTATCGACACGCCAATCGGTTCGCCGTCGATCTCTGCCACGATGGCCAATTCAGGGTCGATGATTTGCTTCAGATCGGCGGCGAGTTTCTCGATCTCGGCATCCGTCATAGGGACGAAACCCCAATTCTTCTCCCAGGCCTGGTTGTAGACCTGCTCCGCCCGCTCAATCTCTTTTTCATAGTTCTTCATATCCGCCGCGCGAGTGATGATACCGCTTCGTTTCTTAACTTTCTCTGTCACCCGGACCACCTTGGTTGGCAGCTTGGCCGGATCGTTTTCGAACTGCGCCAGGTCGCCGATGTAAGCGTATAGGTCCATTGCCTTGCTCAGCCCAAAACGTTCGTAGAAGTCGATATAATAGCGCGGGTTATAAGCCATCATCACCACCGGTGGACCGTCAAATCCGTCGATCAGCAGGCCACACTCGTGATTTTGTGAGAAGCTGAGCGGCCCGCGCAGCGCCGTCATGCCTCGCTCGCGCACCCACTCTCTGGCAGTCGAAAGCAATGCCTCCGCAACGGCATAATCGTCCACCATCTCAAAGAGGCCGAACATGCCGATCTGCTCATCGTGAATCTGGTTGTGCAGGTAGTCAATGTGGCTGGAGATGGTGCCCACCACCTCATCATTTCGGCGCGCCAGCCACAAGGCGACCTCGGCGTGATCGAAGAAAGGATTGTCCTTTGGACTTAGGAACTTACGCCGATCGCTCAGCAGGAAAGGGACCCAGTTTGGGTCTCCTTCGTACAGTTTAAAGGGAAAACGGACGAAGTCTTCAATGTCTCGCTCGGTTTTCACGGGTTCGATGCGCAGGCTTTGATCAACCATATTTCCCACCTTTACGACTAAAGTTGCAGCGTATCGCCTGGCTCCATGACTGCCACCTTGGCCGGCGTTTCACTCTCCACACGCCGCGCCCAGGCGTGCGGGTCCTGTTTGATCACGTCAAAGGTGTTATAGTGGATAGGGACTACTTGCGCCGGCTCGATGAGCCTGACTGCCCGCAACGCGTCCTCCGGCCCCATCGTGAAGTTGTCGCCAATGGGCAGGATTGCCAGATCTATCCCTTCCTCGCCGATCAGTTTCATATCGTAGAAAAGGCCGGTATCACACGCGTGGTAGATCTTCTTGTCCTCGATGTAGAACAAAAAGCCGACCGGGTTGCCGCCGTAGGTACCATCCGGCAGCGCCGAGCCGTGGTGGGCGATCGTCAACTTCACTCGTCCCCAGGGATAGTCGTGGCAGCCTCCGATGTGTTGGGGATGGACGTTTTCTACTCCCTGGCCCACGAACCAATTCTGGATCTCGAAGTTCGAGATGACCAGCGCACCCGTTCGTTTAGCGATTGCCACGCCGTCCCCGACGTGGTCACTATGGCCGTGCGAGACGAGGATGTAGTCGGCCTTTACTTTATCCGCCCGCACCGGTGCCAGAGGGTTGCCGGTGAGAAAGGGATCCGTCAGCAACTTGGTGCCGTCGGTCTCGATTAAAAAGCATGCGTGACCGTACCACGTAACCTTGAGGGTCATTTGTATCTTCCTCCTGGTTGATAATTGGGTTCACTACCAGACGCCTTTTTTTACTAAACGAGCGGAGGCACGCACCAACGCGCCAGCATAGGTTGGATGCTCGCTGCGTGCGATTGAGACATAGGCTCATTTTACAAGGTGTTTGGTAGCAAATCATTGGAAAGCGTACGCTGCCGGGGCAACTTAAACAAAGAGAGTATAATGGAGCACAAACGAGTTGTCAATCTCGCCATCAAGGCGGGTGCGTTCAGATTTGGGGCGAATTACTCTGACCCGAGGAGTGAGGCATCCCCAGATGCCGAACGGAGCTGCATCTGGGGATGCTGGCTCCTCGTTTTCCCCCCACCCATCAAGGCAAAGCCACCAACTGATAAATGACCCCGTCACTATAGCTGATGACATAAAGCTCGCCGTCTGAGTCTTCGCCAAAGGAAGTGATATTTAAGTCGGTGTCAAGCAGCAGGGCCGTCTCCCATTCCCCCGACTCTTCTTGCCTCAGCCCCCAAATGTTCCCCGAACAGAAGTCGCCGTAAAAGTACACGCCCGCCATCTGGGGGAAGCCAGTTCCCCGGTACACATAGCCGCCGGTAACGGAACAGCCCAGCCCGTGATCATATTCGGCCACCGGGAGTACCAGTCCCTCGGAGTCACAGCCGTTTGGTGGCTCAAAGCAGTGACTTCCCTCCATGACGTCCCAACCATAATTCTCACCGCCCGGGCTGGCAGCCGGTTGGACATTTACTTCTTCATACAGGTTTTGGCCGACGTCGGCGATGTATAGATCGCCCGTAGCCCGGTCGAACGAGAAGCGCCAGGGGTTACGCACCCCCGTCGCCCAGATTTCGGGGCGAGCGCCGGGCTGGTTCAACGCGGGATTATCGCCGGGAATCTCGTAAGTGTCTGTCCCCGTGACGTCGATGCGCAGCATTTTGCCCAGCAGTACGTCCGGGTTCTGTGCATTGCCCCACGGATCACCCGCCTGGCCGCCGTCGCCCGTTCCGATATACAAATAACCGTCCGGCCCAAACTGAAGCTGGCCACCATTGTGATTGGCCGCCGGTTGTTCAATCTGGAGGATCTTCTGCTCGCTGTTGGCATCCGCCTGGCGCGGGTCCCCTGCCATCAGCCGGTAGCGCGCAATCACGGTGTCGCCACCCCGGTCGGTGTAATTGACGTAGAAGACTTCACTGGTAGCGAAGTCGGACGGGAAGGCCACGCTCAACAGCCCTTGTTCATTTCGCTGAGAGCCGACCCGGTCGGTGATGTCCAGGAATGGTGTGGGCTGCACGCTGCCGTTCTCCACCAACTGGATGCGGCCCGCCTTTTCAACAACGAACAGGCGCGATGCTCCTGGCGACTCCTCCCCGGCGTGAGTGACGAAGACCGGGGACTCGAATCCGCTGAGCACAGGTTCCAGGGAGATGGCCGCTGGGAAGGTCGGCGCTGGAAGTGTGGGTGATGCTGTGGCTTGCGGGGTGTCTCCAGGAGTCGCTATCATCTCCGTCGATTGAGGCGTTTGGACTGTCGAGGTAGCTGGCTGCGTCGGCGCCGGCGTGGTTGCCTCAGCCAACCCGGTCACTGTCGGCTCGGGAGGCGCGCTGTCCTCTAGCGCCAGGGTGCGGGTGGAACTGGGCGACTCGGGTGACGAGGTGAGGGAGCCGGGAGACGACGTCGGCCCCCCCTGGCCACATGCTGTGATCAGCATCAGCAAACCAACCAGGACAAAGTGCAAAGAGAATCTATACTTTGAAGTCATAACACATCTCTCCTATTCGTGCCCCCCCTATCCAAAGTTGGAGTAGGGGCCTGTCAATGACAGGGCCGGGGGGTGAGAGCCATCTTCAGCAATAATTATACTCAATTTGTCCGAAAACACCGATTCGCAAACCTGTCGGTGATTCGCCCAAACACTATAATCACTCGTTTGGATGAGCTTCTATCATCCATATCTCACCCTTCGGTCTGCTGGAAATCATCCGTAAAATCGCTCATGCAAGGCTGGAAAATTTTGATAAAGGAGATATAATTGGTATGATAATAGAGTAAAGGAGAATTCTATGTCGGAAGCCACATCCTCTTCGGAAACACAACCGACGCTCAGTCGACGTGAACTTTTGAACTATGCCTGGCTGGCTTCGCTAGGCGTGTTGCTGGTTAACGTGGGCGGCATTGGTTTTCTCTTTGCTATGCCTCGCTTCAAGGAGGGTGAGTTCGGTGGTGCGTTTGTCTTGGGTCCGGCGTCCAACACGCCGCCCGTTGACTCCCCACCGGTCAACAACCCCAAAGGGAAGTTCTGGCTCACCCATTCCGAAGATGGCATACTGGCCCTCTACAAAGTTTGCACCCATTTGGGCTGTTTGTATGCCTGGAGAGACCAAGAAGGTAAGTTCATTTGTCCCTGCCATGGCTCTCAGTTTGAGTATGACGGCACCTACATCCGAGGGCCGGCGCCCCGGTCTCTGGATCGTTTCGTCGTCCAGCTCGTCACCCCTGATGGACAGGTGGTGGCCGAGACCGACCCGGAAACTGGTGACCCGCTGCCGGTTCCCGATGCCGAGAACCTTGTTGTCCAGGTAGACACCGGGCGCAAAATCACCGGAAACCGTCATGGCTGATCGGATAACGGCAGTCAAGTCGGAGGCAGTTTCGCTGATTAACGGCTGACTGTCAGTTGTTGGTTACTTGCAAGAGGGGAACAATGATCAAGAACCTGAGCATTCAAGACCTACGAAGCCGAACCCTGGAACTGGTGGACGAGCGGGTGCGGGCCATTACCGCCGGTTTGGGCCTGAAGGAACTGCGGGCCGTGCTGCGCGGCGACCCGGCCACGGAGCGCCCCAACCCCCGCTATCGAGTGCACATTACCAGTTTCCTATTCCATATCCGGCCCCGTTACTACGAGAAAGCCAGCACATGGTTTACTAACACCTTTCGTCTGGGGTATTTGTCCGTGCTCTTCTTCCTCCTCGAGATCATCACCGGCATTATCTTGATGGTCTACTATGTCCCCTCGCCGACGGGAGCCTACCAGTCTATCTTGCAATTGCAGAGCAACGTCCCATTTGGATCTCTATTGCGGGATTTGCACCGGCTCGGAGCCGAGGCAATGGTTGCCGTTGTGGCTCTGCATATGCTGCGCACGTATTTGACCGGATCGTATAAGAAGGAGCGTTCCTTCACCTGGCTTACTGGCGTGATCCTGCTTCTGATCACATTGTTCCTGAGTTTCAGTGGCTATTTGCTCCCCTGGGATCAGCTTGCGTACTGGGCGGTGACCATCGGCACCAGCATGGCTGAGTCTGCTCCAATCTTTGGCAATGAGGTAAACTTGTTGATGAGAGGGGCGCCAGACATCGGTGCCGGAGGTCTGTTGCGTTTCTACCTGCTGCACGTCGTCTTCGTTCCATTATTAGGCATTCTCATCCTGAGTATTCATTACTACAAGGTGAGTCGCGAGCATGGGATTTCGCTTCCGGCGCGTATCGAAGAGGGGGATCTACCTAAAGAAGAGAAAAAGGCTGCCACCCAGCGTATCGACTACATCCCCAACTTAATGACCCACGAGATTTTCCTGGCGTGCGTGGTCATCTTTGCTATCGTGGTAATGGCTACCTTCTTCTATAACGCGCCGCTGGAACATCACGCCGACCCCCAGAAGACACCCCTGGACACCAAAGCGCCTTGGTATTTCTTGTGGATCCAGGGCTTGCTCAAGCTGGGTGATCCGGCCTTGATGGGCATTGTTGTGCCCACTCTGGTCTTCCTGCTGCTTTTTGCCGTGCCGTACATTGATCGCAATCCGTACCGGATGATGAGCAAACGACCCATTGCCGTTGCCCTGGGCCTGTTGTTCGTCGTTGCATTGGCCATTCTCTCCTATATGGGCACGCCTCTTTATGGAATTGAGACCCCGGCCGCCGTTCGCATCATACAGGACCTGGCCCCTGAGGAGGGGATTGGCCCCCTGCGAGCCGTTCCGTACGATCAACTCGAGCCGGGCGTCTATGAGGTTGGCGTCGCCGATCCCACCACGCTTCCACCCGACTTTGGTCTGGTCTTCGTTGAGTTTGAGGATCGAGTCCTGGAGGCCGAGGAGGCCGGCAACCTGCCCGACGCCTTGGCCGTTATGGTCATCGAAGATTGGCAATCTGATTTGAGGAAGGTCACCCCTCGCATCGTATGGACCGATCCGGAGAGCGGGGAGCAAAAGACTTACGAAAAGCACATCTTCCTTCATCTCGACCGGCGTCGAGGTGAGTAGCTTGCTCGTTCGAGGAGGTCAGTTATCGTCATGACACGCACACAGCTAGAGATTTTTTTCGGCCTAATCCTGGTCTCCATCGCCGTAGCGGTCATCATCTACGTTGGATTCACCCAAGAGGAGAGCATGGCCGAGCAGGCCCGCTCCCAGCACGCTGGGGCAATTGAGGTGGGCGCGGAATTGTTTGAGACCAACTGTAGCGGCTGCCACGGCCTCAAGGGTGAAGGCATCCCCGGTTTGGCACCGGGCCTTAATGACCCTCATTTCTTCACCAACCGCTTGGACGAAGTAGGTTGGGAAGGGACATTGGAAGACTATATCGTCTCCACCATCTCTACCGGGCGGCCTGTTTCCACCCGTCCTGAATTGTACGTCGGTGGCGGCAAGCCGGCTATGCCCGCCTGGTCGCAGCAGTTTGGCGGTCCGCTTCGCGACGATCAGGTCCAAAATCTCTCCACGTTTATCTTAAATTGGGAAGCCACCGCTTTGGGCGATGTTGAGCTCGCTGAGTTGCCTACGCCCAGTGCCGAAGAAGCGGCCGACCCGATTGCTCGTGGCGAGCAACTCTTCGTCGCTAGTGGCTGTGGCGGCTGCCACGCGATCGAAGGCATCAGTTATGGCGAGGTGGGGCCCAATTTGACGCAGATAGCCGGGGTTGCTGCCACTCGAAAGGATGGCGTCTCGGCAGAAGATTACATTCGTGAGTCGATCGTTAACCCGAATGCTTTTGTCGTCGAAGGCTATGAGCCCAACATCATGCCTCAAAACTATGGCCAACAACTCAGTAGCCGGGAGTTGAATGACCTGATAGACTACCTGTTGGCTCAAGAGTAGCCGCGGAGGAACTATGCAATCACCAAACCGCCCTCGCCAGATTTGGCTGGTTCTGTTGACTACCTTGATAATAATGGCGTTCTGGCGAGGGCCGGTAGTGGCTCAGGACCCCGGCGAAGAGCAGCTTGAATTGGGGGCCCGGCTCTACGCCGAAAATTGTGCCGTCTGCCACGGTCCCAACGGAGAAGGGCGCGTCGGCGCTGAACTGTCCAGGGATTGGCCCTCGATTCGTCCCGATCTGCGGGTCAAGACGGTTATCGAAGAGGGGGTACCCGGCTCGCCTATGCTCGCCTGGAGCCAGATGAACGGCGGCCCTCTGACAGGTGAAGAAATCGAAGCGCTTACGCTCTACATCCTCAGTTGGGAGACCGGTGGCCTGCCCGATCTTGCTCCCACCCCAACCTTCACCCCCAGGCCGCCGATTACGCCTATCCCCGATATTGAGGGCGACCCCAATCGAGGGGCGGTGTTGTACGCGGAGAACTGCGCCGTTTGCCACGGTCCAGACGGAGAGGGGCGTGTGGGTGTTACGTTGGGCCAAGACTGGCCCGCCATCCGCCCCGACCTGCGTATCAAGACGGCCATCGAGCGCGGCGTCCCCGGCTCCCCGATGCCGGCCTGGAGCCAGGCTAACGGTGGACCGCTGGCAGATGAGGACATCGACGACATCGTGGCCTTCATCCTGAGCTTGCCAGCCTCGACCCAGTTCCTTGAATTGACCCCAACCCCCGCCCAGGCCCAGGCTCTTTCGGCTTTCAGTGGCCCGTTGGGGGCGCTAATAGTTCTCGTCGGTCTTCTGGTACTGGTAGTGATCGGTGTTGTTGGAGCCTTGAGACGTAAATAGAAAAAGTCATCTATCCGTCCTGATCTCTAGGTGTGCCTGCCAACGCGGCGATAGCCCGCAGCGAAGCACCACTTTCCTCACCTGGCGCTTCGTCCTGAAAGCGGTAGTCGGCCTTGCGGATGATTTCACTCAATTGCTCAGCCAGCCGCTCCCAGATAGCTCGCTGTGCCTTCAACAGAGCTTCGAAGACCGCCTCATCACGCACTTGTGTCAGCGCCTGGCGAAGATGGGGAAGACACAACCCATCCGATGACTGAAAAGCGCCCAACAAGCCGTCTTCGCCGGGGAGATTTTCGACCAGGCTGTTCAGGTAGATACGTTCCATCTTCTCAGCTTCAATGCACATCAGGCACGGTTGTTGGGGCGTGAGCTGGGCGACCACGTCGGCAGTAGCTGCTGCTGCTCGTTTGGGATCCCGCACCTCCTGAGTGCGGCGCAACGATAGAATTGGCAATGCCCGGAAATGGGCATTCGCCATTGTTCGCAGCACGTCTCGCAACACGTCGTTGGTGATGATTGTCGCTCCAAGCGATGCGCGGTGGCGCGCCAAGCTCCAGGAGTGTTCGTGACAGAAACCATGTGCCTGGCGAATGTCGTGCCTTAGTTCGGGATCGTTCACGCTCTCCCAGAGCAAACTCTCCAGATATTTATCAACCGCCTTGGCCGTCAATCTGCATACAGCACATTCTGGTTCAGCCAGGGCGTCGCGCAAATCGTAAAAGCCCCAAGTTCGACTCATGGCGTATCCTCTCAAATAAAAAGCCCCTACCGCCTGCCGGATGAATAGATCACAGGGATAGAGGCTGTTAGATTAATTATAAGGCAGCGGGAACTTGCCCCCCAAGGCAAGCCCATCAACTGATCATCAGGCCGCTTTCTTCATCGTCCTGCGAACTGGTATGGAGACAGGCTTGATGCCCATATAAACATGATGCTTGCCAATAGTACGCAAAATGAGGCTGGGAGATTTGCGCCCCAAAACTTGGTGCAATCCACTCGGCGTGAGGGGCGTGTTGTCATTTGCCAGGAAAATCCGGAACACAGCCGTGGTCAAGGGAGTATGGTCAGTGATGTAATCAGGCTGCTGGCTGCAATGGGTACGGATCACGTTCCACAGAACATCAACCCGGCTGATTTCCCCAGTGTCAAGGCTAACCCAGTCAAACTCTTCTGGTGCACTATCAGCATATTTCGCCTGACATTCCGGGCACAACTGGGAGTATAGATGGACCCGCAGATTTCGCCCTTGCTGCCGCCACCAATCAAAATCGATGTGAAATTTCGTTTCCAGAGTTGGTTTTATGTATCGAGCCATAGGTCGCTAGTTCTCTAGTGATGCATCATAAGTCCAGTAGCCGTGTCCCATCGGGATGAAGCAGGCCTGGGTGGATAGCTCATGGAATATCGGGCCGGGCGGGCAACGGCGCAGCACGTTGACGGCACTGTACAGCGTCTTGGCGTGGACTGCACCCTGTGGATTTAGCTTGGCCAATTCCGGGAAGATCTGTCTCAGGAACGAAGACAGCAGTTTGTTCTGCTGTTTCGCATTACTCCAGACAGCATCAATGGCTGCCTCATTCTGTATGCCAATGACCATAAGATCATCATATTCACAAGCAATGGGTTGCTTGAGAAGTTGAAAACCCAAGTGACCATCACGAAACACAGCTACCCGAATCCACTCGCGCTTGAGCCGTACTTGTTGGTAATCGATCATGATCCTCAGCGGATCGTCGGTGCCATATAACGAGATATATGCCCCCACCGGTAGTTGGTTTCGATTGTACCATTCGCTAAGGCCAGCCACGTATTTGCTCTCGCTGACTACCCATCCGGGCATTTCTTGGCCTGACTTTTTTTCAACTATCGTGATCCGCACGTGATGGTCGTCGGCTTTGGGGAAAAAGTTGGTGGTTTTAGGTGTGATTGGTAATGTCCCCGCCCGGCGGTGGGGGTAGTTAAGGGTGACGACCACCGTCTCAGCATCAGTGATAGGCGGCCGGATAAGAGTGGGATCAGTTGCTTCGTCGTCGATCTCACCTACCAGGCGGCGCAATTCGTTGTCGAAGCGATTCAGATCGAAGGGTAATTCGCACGATTCCAGTTGCGTGGGCACATAGGGTACTTCGGGTGGTTCCAGTCGAGTCAGGTACCAGAGAACCTGTCCTTTGGGGCCCACATTTTCGAATCGATCATCGAAATACAGGGCGAAGTTGAGCGAAATCGACTGTGTCTCGCGGGGGATATCGGCTGGCAGGTCCAGGTCTTTCAAGAGTGACTCGACCGGCAGCGGCTTATCGCTGATGTCTATAGCTGCCTCAGCGATATTCAGGTGACCATCGTGGATGGGAACCAGTAGCCCTTTCAGGAACCAATACCCGCGGAATTTTATGAATTCGTCGTTTTTTTCCAGTGTCGCTTGCAGACTGGCATGGATAGGCTCCTGGTATGACTCGTATAGCTCTTGGGGCGAGGCGAGGCCTTCGGCTTCGGCCAGACTTTGTCCCTCGTCCAGATTTAGCGAGTGTGGATGCGGAAAGGCGGCGGCAAATTCTTTGACGCCTCCATTCCCTTCAAACTTAACCTGGATAACCTTAAAATCGCCATACTGAGGGCTATGGCCGCGTCGCTGATCGACCACAGTGGCCGCTGCGTAGTCAAACCGGGGAAAGACTAACTGCTCGCCTACCTCATAACTGTCTCTAGGCTGGTATAGCGTACCACGCTGAAGTTCGGCCCGAATGGCCATCTCTTCTTGTCGGCAATGGCGCTGCACCAGGGCCAAGGCCAGGGTTTCGATGGGTTGTGGCTGGTTACCTTCCAGTAGTAGGCTATACAAATGCTCGATGTCATCGGCGTCTACGACGAACTGCTCTTGCCAATAAGTGGAAGTTTGAGTCTTGCGCTGTGTCAATGAGATGAGTCTCCCAAAAAGAGAAATTTTCTAGGAATTCTACACTAAAGGAAAATTATACCAGCCTTCACCCGTCTTGACAAATCAGGCTGTCCAAAGCGGGTGCCGATTATTGGCAGACCCCCAGGGTTTAAGGCGAACCGCAGGTTCGCGTACCCTTGGGGGCCTTATCCTGGGAGCTAATTTATCGAATTATCCATCTCGTGGTATCATACACATGTTGTCTTGGAGGATGATTCGATCTGTGAAAAGATACCGGGCACATCTCCTCGCGGTTGCGTTCTACATCCTGTTGGCGGTGGTCCTCACCTGGCCGTTGGTGTTGCACATAACGACGCATATCCCCGGCAGTGCGGTGTGGGCCTTCGATGAGTCCACCTTTGTGTGGAACATGTGGTGGTTCAAATTCAGTCTTCTCGACTTGGGTCATTCACCTCTACACACGGGTTACATCTTTTATCCGCTGGGTATTGACCTTGTACTCTACACCTTCAATTTCTTCAATGCACTGCTCGGTCTTCCGCTGCAGATGATTTTGCCCTTGCCTCTCGTTTCAAACCTGGTTATCCTTTTCGCTTATGTGATGAGCGGTTATGGTGTCTATCTATTGATCTTGTATCTTCTGCTCGCCGGGCGTCAGCGAGGCATCTTGCAAATAAGGCTGGCTGCTTTTGTTGCCGGAGCGGTCTACGCTTTCGCCGCCAGTCGGATGATTTATGCTGCGCTTGGCCACTACGATATGGTGACGGCGCAGTGGTTCCCCTTTTATACCCTATTCTTGTTAAAGGCGCTGCGCGAGCCGCGGTATCGAAATGCGATACTGGCCGGCGTCTTTGCTGTCTTTGCCCTGCTGGCCGAGATGATCTACGGCGTATTTCTTCTCTTTCTTACCCTCATCCTGCTCTTCTTTGAACTGCGTGCGGGAAAAGCGCCCCAACCCGCTTCCTACGTGCCGTCCAGCCGGGGGCATCTGATGTATCGTTTGTCGCCGGGTGGCTACCGTTTGCTGAGTATGATTCCTCCCCTGGCTGTCATGGCGTTGACTGTGGCGATCCTCTGGTCACCGGTGATGATACCCATCCTGCGCTCCTTTTCCCAAGGAGACTTTGCACTGGTTGGCTGGGGCGAGGGACTCAAACTCTCGGCTGATTTGGTTGGCTGGTTCACGCCGACGCCGCTGCACCCCATATTCGGCGCCGACGACTGGCCGCTGCATCTGCGTGCCGTCGTCGAAGGGGTTGCTCCTTTCCGGGACGTGAACACCGTCTTTCTGGGCTATGGTATTCTGGTGCTGACAGGCATCGGTGCCATTGGGATGTGGAGGCAAGCCCGTGCCTGGGTCTTGGCTGCCGTCATCTTCGCTGTGTTTACGTTGGGACCCTTGCTTCAGATCAATGGGCAGTTTCTTTTTCCTCTTGATAACCTCTTGCGTGAGCAGGGCTTGTCACAAGATGTGACCTTTCCTATGCCCTTTGCTCTCTTGCATTACATCCCTATCATCAGGGCCAATCGCGTGCCCAATCGATTCAGCGTGGTTCTGAGCTTGGCGTTGGCTGTCTTGGTGGGTTATGGAACGTTCTGGGTCCTGTCCAGGGTAGCAAGTGGCAGACTGGCAAGTAACAACTCGACAGGCAACGCCCCGGTGAGGTCATTGCCTGTTACCTTGCTACCTGCTACCCTGCTACTTGCCACTTTGCTGCTGGTCCTTGTCCTATTTGATCAAGTATCCGTGCCTTTGCCGCTGACCGATGCCCGGGTGCCGGGACCTTATGCGACGATTGCCGCTGAAGCCGGAGACTTCGCGGTGCTCCAATTGCCGTTGGGCTGGCGCAACAGCTTTGGCACGTGGGGCGCAGAGCGAACGCAGTTACAGTATTTCCAGTCGCTGCACCAGAAATATATGCTCGCTGGCAACATCTCGCGTGCCCCTGATTTTAAATTTGACTACTTCAACCGCATCCCTCTCTTCCGCGCGCTGACAGATACCGAACTCTACCGCGAGGTAGACGCTGAGACATTGGGCCGTGCCGCGGACCAGGCCGGAGAGTTAATGGCTCTCTACGATGTGCGCTACCTGATCGTCCACGAGCCGATCGACCTGCGCTATCCCTATGTAGACACTATGCCTGCCACCCGCGACCTGGCCTTTTCACTGCTCCCCCTGGACCCGGAGCCGGTTGCCAGCGGTGATGGTGCGACTGTCTATCGGGTGGTACAGCCATACCTGCCTGATCCTTTGCGGTTCGATTTTGGTGCTTGGACCTCGGCCCCCTATCGTGGCCAGGGCTGGGCCGACGACGAAGATGTCTTCGCCGCTACCGGCAATTGGGTGCTGGGCACCGAGGCGCATCTCTTCTTTCCGGTACGCGGTGCGGGCGACCGTCATCTGTCGATGCAAATCGCACCCTTTGCTTATCCCGGCGCACCGCCGCAGACCTTAACTCTGTCCCTCAATGACCAGCCGATGAATGTCTCCTTTGTGCTGGATGAAGGTTGGCAGGTGATTGAGGTCACGTTGCCCGAATCTACCCTGCGTCAGGGATTCAACACGTTGACTCTAAACCTTGACCATGCCACTGCTCCGTCTTCCGTGCTACCTGGCAACACCGACAACCGTCCCCTGTCGGCAGCAGTGGATTGGGTCGAGATCACTGGACACTAGGGCGGGTACCAAATACGCACATCTGCACGTGCGGCGCAGGTGCCAGTGACACGAAGTACGTAATACGAAGTACGCATTACGCTTAATAGAAAGGTAAATAATCCCATGACTCCAACCCGATTACGCCTCTGGACCGCTCTCATCATCGCCTTTGTGCTCTTTCTTCTGCTGCGTTTCGGCGTGACGATGTACACCGACTGGCTATGGTTTCAGAGCCTGGACTTTGAACGTGTGTACTTTACCTCGCTGGTGGGCCGCGTGGTGGTATTCTTCGGAGCAGCGATTCCGTTTGTCGTCATCTTCCTCGGCAACCTGGTTCTGGCTCGCTGGTTTTCTACCCGGGATGAACTCTTTCTGGGACAACACCGCGTTCTGGACCTTCCCGTCTTTAGTTGGCTCATCTGGGTGACGGGGTTATTCCTGGGCCTGGCAGTTGGCTTGGCGGCCGCGCCTCGCTGGCTCGATTTCTTGCGCTTTTTCAACCAGGTTCCCTTCGATGTGCGCGATCCCATCTTTGGCCGGGACGTGGGCTTCTACGTCTTCACCCTGCCGGTATATCAATTTATCCAGGGCTGGCTACTCACCACTCTGTTGATGACCCTCATCGGTGTGATTATCATTTACTTCTTCGCTCAGTTGCACAATCTGCGCGAAGGTGAGATCGTAGTTCTACCTCACGTACGCCTCCACGTTTCGGCGCTGGGAGCAGCTTTGTTTGTTGTCATCGCCTGGGGGCATCGGCTGGCTGCCTTCGACTTGCTCTATTCGCCGCGCGGCGTCGCTTTTGGTGCCAGCTACACCGACGTTCATGCCGAGTTGCCTGCCTTGCAGGCTATGTTTTGGCTGGCTCTCATCATTGCCGCTACGTTACTGGCCAACGTGATCCTGCGTCGGCTTTGGTTGCCCCTCATCGGCGTCGGCGTGTGGATGGCGGTGGGGCTGATCATCATCGGCATAGTGCCTGGCCTCATGCAGCGTTATCTTGTTGAGCCCAACGAGCTTACCCGCGAGGCCCCGTACATCGAGCACAACATCCAGTTTACCCGCCAGGCGTACAAGTTAGATGATGCCGACGAGCGAGATTTTGGCCAGGTGGAGCCGCTGAGCCTGGAGGCGCTGGCGGAAAACCGCGCTACCCTGCAAAATGTCCGTCTGTGGGACTATCGCCCTTTGGGCCAGACCTATCGCCAGATCCAGGAGATCCGCCTCTACTACGGTTTCACCGATCTGGACATTGATCGCTATTGGATCAATGGCGCTTACCGTCAGGTGATTCTGGCTGCGCGGGAATTGGATCAATCGCAACTGCAATCGGTTACCTGGGTCAACCAGCATCTGCAATTCACCCACGGCTACGGCGTCGTCATGAACCCGGTTGACGAGGTCACGCCCGAAGGACTGCCTGAGCTCTGGATCAAAGACCTGCCGCCGACGAGTTCGGTGTCACTGGAGATTGAACGACCTGAGATTTACTACGGCGAACTGACGGACAACTACGTTTTTGTCAATACCGGCATCGAGGAGTTCGATTATCCCCGTGGCGATGAGAACGTTTACACCTTTTATGAAGGGTCCGGTGGCGTACCGCTCAATTCATATCTGAAGCGGCTGGCCTTTGCACTGCGTCTGGCCGACGCCAACGTGCTGCTGAGCCAATACATTGATGGGAACAGCCGCTTGATGTTCAATCGGCGCATCCAGGATCGGGTGCGCGAGGTGGCTCCTTTCCTGAGCTATGACGGGGATCCCTACCTGGCTATTGGAGGCGACGGCAAGCTCTACTGGATCCAGGACGCTTACACTGTCAGTGATCGTTACCCTTATGCTGAGCCAGTGGGCAGGGAGGTAAACTACATCCGCAACGCCGTCAAGGTGGTGATTGATACCTATGATGGCTCGATGACCTATTACATCGCCGATCCGAGCGACTCGTTGATTCAGACCTATGACGCGATTTTCCCCAGCCTCTTCGCTTCCCAGGAAGAGATTCCCGAGCGCCTACGCGATCATTTGCGCTATCCCGAAGGCATGTTCTCCATCCAGGCTAATATGTACCAGACGTATCACATGCGCGACGTGAACGTCTTTTACAACAAAGAGGACCAGTGGAACCTGCCGCGTGAGGTCTTTTCTGGGCAGGATCAACCCGTCGAGCCCTATTACGTCATCATCCGGCTGCCGGATGAGGAGCAGGAAGAGTTTATGCTTATTCAGCCCTTCACCCCGGCCACCAAAGACAATCTCATTGCCTGGATGGCTGGTCGCAGTGACGGCGAACACTACGGCCAACTCGTCGTCTATCGCTTCCCCAAGCAAGAGCTCATCTTTGGCCCACTGCAAATTGAGGCCCGCGTCGATCAGGACCCGGAAATCTCCGCTCAGCTCTCGTTGTGGAGCCAGCGCGGCTCCCAGGTCATCCGCGGCAATCTGCTGGTCATCCCTATGGATAAATCGCTGCTTTATGTGGAACCCCTTTATTTGCAGGCCGAGTCGGGCGAAATCCCGGAGCTCAAGCGTGTAGTTCTGTCCTCCGGCGAGAGGGTGGTGATGGCCGAGACACTGGCCGAGGCTTTGGCCAGTCTGTTCGGGGTTGAGGATATTGAGGTCGCAACCGCAGCCGCCACGGAAGAGGAGCCGGTCACTAGACCAGTCGTGGCTGACGAAGTCCCCTCCGAGCTGGCTCAGCAGGTCTACGAGCTGGCCCGCCAGGCCGACGAGCACTACACAGCCGCCCAGGAGGCGCTCCGCGCTGGTGATTGGGCCACCTACGGTTCTGAACTGGACGCCATGGAACAGGTATTGAAGCAGTTGGTGGAGATAACCGGGCCGCTGACGGATTAAGTTGGCCCAATCAACTTGGCGGGAGTGCGAAAGTTGTTGAAGGTGGATTCTTTTGCCTGTGCTCGGCGAGCCGATTTTGATATCAGAATAGGGTGCTGCCTGGCTCTGTGGTTTGACAAATTGTATAGTTTGCTCGTATTATTAGTGGTAGTATCTGGAGGTAAAGGAAGGTGTCTACAGTTTCATCCAGAAGTACGACCGAGAAGTTGACCATATCTTTACCAAAGACCCTGGCCGAGCGCTTCAAGGCCCACGTTCCGCCGCGCCAGCGTAGCATCTTCATCGCCAGCATGTTAGAAGAGCGCTTGGCTATGGAAGAGCAGTCACAAGTGCTCGATGAGTCTGCCGGTTGCTGGAGTGACGACCGTCACCCTGATATGGCGACTGGTGAAGACATTGACTCATGGCTGGCGACTCTCCGGGGGCGCTGGCAGCGCCAGGACGACGACTGACGTGGCTCGCCACATCCTCGACACAGGCATTGTAATCCGTCACCTGCGTGGACAGAAAGACGTGGTGCACTTGTTGCGCGGCCTGGGGCGACGGGAACGAATGAGTATCGCCAGCATCACTCGATTGGAGGTCCACGCCGGTATGCATCCCGACGAGGCGTACCAGACGCAAAAGCTCTTGGCTCGCTTCGTGACTTATGATCTGGATCGGACCATTGCTGACCGCGCCGGGGACTACGTCCGCGAATGCCAGGCCAGAGGCATCTCTCTTAGCGTGCCCGATGCGATTATCGCTGCCACGGCTGTTACACACAACCTGACGTTGGTAACATTGAACATTAAGGATTTTGCCTTGCCGGGAGTCCATCTCTTTCTGCTGCCGCCGGAATTAGTTCCTTGACAGGGAGGTCATCATGTCAAACGATCGAGTCGCCCTATACTTACAGGACGCTCATCCCATCCGCGAAGGGATGAAACTGGCTCAGTACGCCGAGAAGCACGGCTTCGAGGCGGTGTGGCAGGCCGAGAGCCGCCTGGTGCGCGATGCCATCGTGCCCATGGCCGCCTACGCAGCGGTCACCGAGCGTCTCAAAATCGGCTCTGGCGTTATCAACAACTGGACGCGCAACATCGGTCTGCTGGCCGCTACCTATCTTACCCTGGACGATTTGGCTCCCGACCGGATCATTTGTGGCATCGGTGCCTGGTGGGACCCGCTGGCCAAGAACGTCGGCATTGAGCGGCGCAAGCCCTTGTTGGCCATGCGCGAGACGATCGAGGTGATGCGCCGCCTGCTGGCCATGGAGAACGTCACCTTTCACGGTGAGTTTCACCATGTAGAGGGGATCGAACTAGATGTTGTCCACGGCCGGCGCGAACCGCGCCACGTACCCCTGATGATCGGTGCCACCGGCATGAAAATGATGGAGCTGACGGGCGAAATTGCCGATGGCGCCGTTCTGAACTACTGCGTGCCGCCGGAGTACAACGACCCGGCCCTGGAGCATCTGCGTATCGGCGCCCAACGAGCCGGGCGGGACTTCGAAGAAATAGACCGTCCCCAGCTTGTCGTTTGCTCCGTGCACCAGGACAAGGCGATTGCTCTGGACGGCGCGCGTGCTCTGCTGACTCAATACCTGGCCCAACAGCCCCATATTGCCAAAGCCAGCGGCGTGAGCGATGACGTCGTCGGGCAAATCCAGAATATTCTGGGCTGGCCGGCTACCAAAGAGCAGATTCAAGAGGCAATGAAATTCGTTCCCGACGATCTGGTGCAGCGCATCACCGCCAGTGGTACGCCCGAGGAGGTGAAGGCTAAAGTCCGCGAATACGTTGAGCATGGTTGTACCTGCCCCATCCTCTACCCGCTTGGTGATCCGTACCTGATGATTGAGGTCTTCTCTGAAGGATACTCGGCGTAGCCCAGGTTCACTCCCTCCTCCCATATTTTGGGGGGTGGGGAGGGGGTGGGAGGGGGCGGGGTGAGGGTGAAGATGAGTCTACTGCCTGTGCGACGGGTTTATTGCCCACTCAGGCATCTTCTTGCCGCGGTACTCCTGAACCAATCCCCAGATTCCTAACAATAGAGCCAGCCCGATCAAAATCAAAACGACGGAGAAGGTGTTTTGCAGCGCCGCCACTTGAACCGGCGGCGGGGCTGTGGTTGTTCCCCCCTGGGGTACATTTCCCAGGAGATAGGTCACACGGCTGGCCCACAATGCGCCCAACACCGCAATTCCGGTCGTCTGTCCCAGTGTACGGGTAATAGATAACAAACCGGAGGCAATCCCCAATCGTTCCCGAGGTGCAGATCCCATAATCGCACTGTTGTTAGGTGATTGGAAAATCCCCATCCCGATGCCGATGGGTAGGAAGCGCAGGATGTAGCCGAGCGGCGTCGTCTGGATAGTGAGGGTGCTGGTGGTATAATAGCCGACCAATAGTACGGATAAGCCAGCCACCGCAATCGGCCGCGTGCCGACGCGATCGGACAACGAGCCTGCGACAGGAGCTATTAGCCCCATTGCAATTGGGACAACTGCCAGGAGAAACCCTACCGAGCGCGGATCATAACCCAGCACATTCTCCAGGTAGAAGGGCATCAGGATAGTCGTCCCGGCGATGCAGACGAACGTGATAGAACCCGTAACCAGGTTGACGCTGAAAAGCCTGTTCTCAAATAGGCTGAGGTCAATCATCGGCTGGCTGCTTTTTGTTTCGATTTTCAGGAAGATTGCCAGGAAGACCAGCCAGATGGCGAACAGTACCAGGACTGCGATCTCGGTGAAGCCGATCTGTTGGCCGAATGTAAGGGCCAGCAGAAGGGACATCAAGCTAACAAACAGCGTGAAAGCTCCCAGATAGTCGAAACGCTGCTTGCCTACCGGTCTGATATCAGGTACGAAACGAGTAACCATCAAGATACCTGCGATACCAATTGGTAGGTTGACATAAAAAATCCATCGCCATGACAGTGCGCCGATTACGATGCCCCCCAGCACTGGGCCCACGACGATGCCGATCGAGACAATCGATCCCATAATGCCCAATGCTTTGCCCCGTTCCGGCGGCGGGAAGGCTTCGGTAACAATTGCCATACCCAGGGCCATCATCATAGCTGCGCCGATGGCCTGCAATACTCGAAACCCAAGCAGCCAATAGACCGTTGGCGCGATTCCACACACCGCCGATCCGAGCGTAAAGATAATGAATCCTGCAGAATAAATTGGCTTCTTGCCAATCATATCACCCAGCCGCCCCATACTCAATATCAGCGTCGCCACTGTCAATAGGTAGGCCAGTACCACCCATTGCACGACGGCAAACTCAGTTTGGAGTTCGCGCACCAGCGTTGGCAGTGCGACGTTGACAATACTGCTGTCGATCGTCGCCAGGAAAACACCCATAGCCACGGCTGCCATCACATACCACTTGCGGCTATAATCAATTGATTGCTGTTCCATTAAGCTCACCTTTCAGAGATTGATACCGCTTATATCACGAAATTCGAAATTGTCAAGACTGTATGCATGCAGTGCCCAACGCGCCGGGTAGGTGGGTTGGGCTTAATTGACATAAATCTTATTAATCTAATTATAATAGATTTTATGTAAAATAGGGTTGACACTGAAAGTAATATATGCTATAATTACTCCGCAGGAGTCAGTGTTTGCAATGTATGAACCCAAAGCAATGGCCAGGCGCGGGTTATGACCCGACCTGGCTATCTTTGGGATAAGAAATCCCAAGTCTGAGGTGGTTTTGGGGATGTCGGAAGAGATCATCAAGAGCGAAACCGAATTGTTAACTGAAGAGATGATACAAAAAGCGTCAGAGCAAGGTTATCTGACCTTTGACGAGCTGCTTGTCGCTTTTCCTGAAGCAGAAGAAAACATGGCTCAATTAGAAGAGATTTTTATTCAATTGACTGAGCGTGGGATTGATGTTTTTAGTGACGATGAAGAAGCTGAGGAAGAAATGCGACTGCGTAAGACAGCGATGCCCGAGGGTGAAGAAGTAGAGGTGATTCCTGAGATCGACCCCTTCGACCTGAGCGGCATCGCCGCCGATGATACAATTAGCCTTTATCTCAAAGAAATGGCGCGCGTGCCTTTGCTCACGCCTGCCGAGGAGACTTCTCTGGCCAAGCGACTGGAGCGAGGTCGCCGGGCACAACGCAGGCTTGGGCGGGATGGCTATGACGAAGAACAGGTTGTTCGTCTGCGGCGTGAAGTCATTCAAGGTGATCGCGCGCGCGATCACCTGATCAAAGCCAATACGCGCTTGGTGGTGAGCATCGCCAAGAAGTATATGGGGCAGGGTGTACCCTTCTCCGACCTGATTCAGGAGGGTAACCTGGGCTTAATGAAGGCGGTCGAGAAGTTCGACTACCGCCGTGGCTACAAGTTCAGCACCTACGCCACCTGGTGGATCCGACAGGCAATCACCCGGGCGCTGGCCGATCAGGGTCGGACCATCCGTGTCCCAGTTCATATGAGCGACCGCATCCGCAAGTTGCATCAGGTATCACGTCAACTCGAGCAGGTGTGGGGACGTAAGCCTACGCCTGAAGAACTGGCTGTAGAGATGGACCTGGAACCTTCCAAGGTGCGTTGGATGTTGCGTGTCAGCCGCCATCCCGTCAGCCTGGAGCGACCGGTCGGCGAGGAAGAGGACAGCGAATTGGGCAACTTCATCGAGGACATAGACGCACCCACGCCGCCCGATGCGGCCTATCACCATATGTTGCAGGAAAAGCTGGAGGATGTATTGGCCACTCTGACACCGCGAGAGGCTCGTATCCTGCGCCTGCGCTTCGGCCTGCAAAATGGTCGCAGCTACACGTTGGAGGAAGTTGGCAAAAAGTTTGGCCTCACTCGCGAACGTATCCGGCAGATCGAAGGCCAGGCACTGCGCAAGCTGCGTCACCCGCGGCGTAGTCGCCAACTGCGCGACTACCTGAGCTAGCTCGGCTCAGAAGTCCCAAGACTAACAAAACAGCCCTCGCAAAACGCGAGGGCTGTTTCTATCATACATACCTTTGCGTCGGCTTACCTATATGTGTAGGCCATACTCTTCCGATCCCCGATCCCCTGATTCCCTCATTTCCCGATCCCCTGGCTTCCTGATTCCCCGATTTCCTGATTCTTCCCCGATTTCCTGATCCCCTGCTCCCTGATTTTCTCCTCACCACCTCTCCGATGCCACACCATCATCACTACACCCAACAGGATCAGCCCCGCCGATACAATCTGAGCCGTGGGGATACTTCCTATTAACCAGGCGTCGGGGCGCAGCGACTCGACAAGGATACGTCCCAGCCCGTAACCGATCAAATACAGGGCAAAGATGTCGCCATCTTTAAGACGATCTTTGAATCGTCGCCCAATAACCGTCAGTGCGATAAAGACACCCAGATTCCACAGCGCCTCGTAGAGGAAGACAGGGTGAAAGCGTGTCGTCTCCAACGGAAAACGTGTCAGGTCGGTGAAAGGGGGGATGCGATGTTGGGCGTCGATCGGAATACCCCATGGAAGCGTGGTGGGCGGGCCATATAGCTCCTGGTTGACAAAGTTGCCCCAGCGGCCAATGGCCTGCGCCAAGGCAAGCCCCGGTGCACTAATGTCAAGCCAACGGACGGGGGACAGGTGGTTGCGCCACGCGAAAATGATGAGGGCCAGCACGCCACCAGCAATCCCACCAAAGATTCCGAGCCCTCCTCGCCAGATCATCAGTGCTGTGGGGAAGGGAATGGCCAGGCCCAGCACAGGGATCGTCTCAAAAGGGTTGGTGACAAAGTAGTATCGGACTCCGATCTCGGTGCCCTGTGGCGATGAGAGGATGTGGTACAGCCGGGCACCCAGGATGCCGGCGATGAGGCACCATACCAGTGCATTCCACACCATTTCTGGGTCCTCCCCCCGGCGTTTAGCTTCGAGGGAGGCAACATACGCACCCGCGAGTGCACCCAGCACAATGATGACACCATACCAGTGGACGGTTAAAGGGCCGATATGAATCGTTGGGCTAATAGGAGGCATCAGTTGCTCCTTTGGGTAGAATGGTGATGAATGGATGTATTGTACTCAATTGCCCGTCAGACGCAAGGCGGTAGCTTGCTTGTACACTGTTGCGGAAATTCTAGTTGTCTGTAGTAACGACTTTAGTCGTTTTTTCCGCGTAATCAACCACTAAACTCATTACGGCCAAATGAGCGCGATTGGAAATCGCGGTTACTTTCGAATAATCGGTATCAATGTATTAGCGAAGATCCAGCGCCAAATCTGGCACTGGATAATCTGGGGGGACTGCGGGAGGTTCAGCGTTATATTAGGTGGCTTGCACCGTCACTTCTGGGGCAGACCGATGATCGTCCGCCGGGAGAGGCTCGGCGAGCGCTGGCAGGGCAACGTGAAAGACACTCCCTTTGCCCGGCATGCTTTCCGCCCAAATACGCCCTCCGTGTTTCTCGACCACCGACTTGCAGATAGACAATCCCAAGCCTGTGCCTTGGATGTCAATTGTTTCGTCGCTTTCGACGCGGTAGAATTTATCAAATATGTAGGGCAGATCGTTGGCGGAGATGCCTATGCCGTTGTCCTTGACACTCAGCAGTACGATACTATCTTCCAGTCGCACCGCCAGGTGAATCTTGCCCTTTTCGGCGGTGTATTTGATCGCGTTGCTAATCAAGTTGCTGATGACCTGCCGCAAGTGCAAATCATTACCCCTCACCGGGGCTGGTTTTGCAGGGCCGTGGTAGACGAGTTCCTGGCTCTTGTCAGCAGCCGCGTCTTGGAATTGCCCGGCCACCTGTTCGGCCATGGTGGATATATCGCACGTTGTCATTTCCATATCCACGCCGGCTTCAATCCTGCCCAGGTCAAGCAAGTCGTTGATGAGTTCGGTGATCTGGCTAACGCCCGCCGTAATGCGCGCGACAAATACTTCCTGTTTTTCGTCCAAGGGGCCGATGGACTTGAGCATTTGGGCATAGCCCAGGATGGAGGTCAGCGGCGAGCGAAGGTCGTGGGAGACGGTAGACACAAACTCGGTCTTCATCTGGTCCAATTCTTTGAAGTGGGTGATGTCTTGCATAATCACTGCCCGTCCCACGTCGGGGATAGGGGTGAGTGTGGCATAAAGAGTCCGCCCGTCGCTGATGGAGATTTCGCTTTTTTGGGCTGAGCCCGTCTCCGGTGCGCTGGTCACAAAATCCACCAGATTTTTATTGTTGATGAGTTGGGCCAGGGGGTGGCCTTCGACTACGCTTGCGCCCAAATCAAAAGCACGACGTGCGGCCGCATTTGCCAGCACAATCCGGTCATCACGGCCAGTGGTCACCAGCACCGGTTCCTCAGCGTTCCCCAATACGGTCGCCAGTTTAGTGCGCTCACTCTCCACCTCGGCGAAGAGCCGTGCGTTTTCCAGCGCAATCGCTGCATAGCCAGCCAGCACGGACAACAATCGCAGGTCATGTTTAGTGAACGATCGGTCCGTCTGGCGGTTGTCCACGCCCAGCACCCCGCTGACTCGGTTCTTGACGTTAAGCGGCACGTAGATAATTGATTTAACCAGATAGGCCGTCTTGATGCGCTGGCTTGCGTTGCCGTCCAGCATAATGGGCTCGCCGGTTCGGATTACCTCACCGGCCAGGCTGTCCTCAACCCGGATTCGGAACGAGCGAGCTACCCGTTTGTCGACACCTTGAGCTGCTACCATGTACAACTCATCTGTCTCTCCGTCTACCAGTAGCAAAGAGCCTTCCTCGGCACCGGTGAGAAAAACAGCCGCCTCTACCAATCGAGCTAATAGCTTGTCCAGTTCCAGCAACGCCGTCACCGATTTTCCGATACCGAAAAGAGTGTTCAGTTCCTTCACACGCTGCTCGAGCATACGATTGGCGTTCATCAGCCGTGCCATTAGGTCGTCGCGTTCGTGGCGCAGACGCACCTCGCTCAGGGCTCGCTCCATGGCTTCCAACATTTCCTCAACCTGAAACGGTTTGAGGATATAGTCTTTGACGCCTTGGCGGAACGCGGTCACTGCTAGAGTCTCAGACCCGTGAAAGGTCATCAAGATCACAGGGATATGGAGACCTTTGTGCCGAAGTGCCTCTAGCACCTCAATGCCCGTCATCTTAGGCATATTCATGTCAAGGAGAATTAAGTCGGGGCGTTCGTCTTGGGCTTTGCGTAGACCTTCGGCTCCGTCGTGAGCGATGCTGGGGACGTAGCCATTCGGTTCAAGGACGTAGTCAACGATAAACTCTACGTTTTCCTTGCTGTCATCTACGATGAGAACTCTCTCGCCCGCCATCTAGTAACCCTCTTGCCCGTTCCCCGTCCGGTCGCATATTAACGCCGACAGGCCCTTTTTGACCTACTCCATTATAGCATACCTGACCGGGTGCGTACAATGGGAAATTGGTCGCGAGTGAGCATTCCCAAGCAACATAAGAATTTCACTCATCTGTTTGTCAATACCATGAGCGCACCTCGTGTAACCAGCGGTCCTTGACGAACTGGAGCAAAACGGCTAAGATACGTCCCGTTCAACACGAACCGCTCAGGTGCAGCGTTCATAAGTCACTCAAAAAAAGGGAGGATACATCAGGTCATGGCTAAACCAGTTCCCGTTACCGACAGTACGTTTGATGCTGAGGTACTGAAGTCTGATATACCTGTTCTCACTGACTTTTGGGCAGAATGGTGTGGGCCGTGTAAGATGATTGCCCCCATATTGGAGGAGATCGCCGAGGCTTACGACGGCCGCATCAAAATTACCAAAGTCGATGTAGACCAAAACAATCACATGGCGATGCAGCTAGGCGTGCAAAGCATCCCCACCTTGGTTTTATTCAAAAACGGACAAGCCGTGGAGCGACTGGTAGGCGCGATGCCCAAAGATCGTTTGCTCTCGCGCATCTTGCCCCACCTGCCTCCAGAGTCCGGATAGTCTTGACAGGGTTTTCTCAAGTCGAGGAGCCAGCATCCCCAGATTCGGAACGGAGCCTGTAAGACGCGTTCTGCATCTGGGGATGCTCACTTCTCCGTGGGTCTTCAAGGCCAGAATCCTACTTTGGTAGTTACCTTTGTGTCCGTAAATATATAAGTTCCCGCACCTAAATTATGTCATTTCGAGCGATAGCGAGAAATCCCCACCAGCGTTGGCCGCGCAATCAACCTGGAGAGGGATTAAGCCCTTCGGTCGAAATGACACACGGGAAGTTATTCTTTGAACCCTTTGGGAAAGCCAAATTGTCTTGACAATCGGATTGAGACGTGATATACTCGGTTCACTAGATACCAAAGACGTTGAACAGGATGAGTAGACGTCGAAGCGGGGTCGCAGAGAGTCGGGCACTCTTCGCTGGAGGGAGCTGAAAGCCCGATACCAGCGCAGACGTTGAATGGACCTGGGAGTTGCCGGTTGAAAGTGGTCAGGTTGATGATCGGTCTGACGACGATTATACTGTGCCGGAGTCGCCACCGTTATCAGGGCAGAGGGTATCAGACGCGTTGTTGCGTTACGTACCTGCAAGAGTGAGGCTGGCTCACTGGGATTGAATCACTCCCCGCCGTCACGGCGGGGTTTTTGTTTTCAGCTCAATGAACGGCCTAACTTGGGTGGCACCACGGGGAGCATATTCAAGCCCTCGTCCCATTGGGGACGGGGGCTGTCTGTTTTTTGGAGGAGGTTAACCATGACTGGAGGATCGGGAATGCATCTTACCAAAGTCAGGCTCGACAATGACCATTACCCTACCCATCGGTTCTATCCGTTCAACATTCCCATTCTGCGTGAGACGGAGGATCTGACATTCCGAAGTCCTATCGCCTTTTTCGTAGGCGAAAATGGGTCGGGGAAGTCTACCCTACTGGAGGCTATCACCAGGAAATGTGGCGTCCATATATGGCACAAGCCAAAGCGACACCTTGCTCACCACAACCCCTACGAGACTCGTCTTGCCGATTACATCAGCGTGACGTGGCCCAATGGGCAGGTACCCGGTTCTCTTTTCCGCGCTGAGACGTTTCACGACTTTGCCGACTTTCTCGACGACGTCGCCTTGTGTGATCCCGGGCGACTGGAGTACCACGGTGGTAGGATATTAAACACCTTGTCGCATGGTGAAGGGATTTTGAGTTACTTCGATGGACGTTACCACATCAAGGGCATCTACTTCGTTGACGAACCGGAGGCCGCGCTTTCGCCCACAAGTCAGGTGAAATTCTTACACCTATTGCAGGGGCTGGAGATGGAAGGCCACGCGCAGTTCATTATAGCCACTCACTCCCCCATCTTGCTGGCTTGCCCAGGGGCGCAAATCTTCAGCTTTGATTCGCCTCGTGTACAAGAGGTGGCTTACGAAGACACATCTCACTACAAAGTCTACAAACAGTTCTTTGCTGACCGAGCAGTCTTCTTAAACCACGGTGACGCCTCAGGGCTTTTGCAGGATAGCTCACTACCTGTTGAGAAGGAGGTATGCTATTGAGATAAGCCATTATTCCAAATCTCATCGTTAGCCAAACGTAAGCTCTGAGAGCCTGGCTCACAAACCTTTACAACTCAGGAGGAAAAAGATGCCACAGTATAAGTATTTTCTGGAAGAAAAAGACATACCCACCCACTGGTACAACATCATGGCCGACATGAAATCACCGCCACCGCCCTACCTGCATCCGGGAACGCTGGAGCTAATGGGGCCCGATGACCTGGCCCCCGTCTTCCCTATGGCTCTGATTGAGCAGGAGGTTAGTGCGGAGCGATTCATCGAAATACCCGACGAGGTTCAAGACGTGCTCAAGATGTGGCGCCCTGCGCCCCTCTACCGCGCCGCCCGTTGGGAGAAGGCGCTCGACACTCCGGCCAAAATCTACTACAAGTGGGAGGGTGTCAGCCCGCCAGGCAGCCACAAGCCCAACACTGCCGTGGCCCAGTGTTACTACGGCAAGCAAGAAGGCTTGGAAGGCTTTGCCACCGAAACCGGGGCCGGCCAATGGGGTAGTGCTCTGTGCTTCGCCGCCAAACTCTTTGGCTTGAAATGCAAGGTATTCATGGTGGCCATCAGTTTTCAGCAGAAGCCTTATCGCCGCATGGCTATGGAGACCTGGGGTGGCACGGTGGTCCCCAGCCCCAGTTCGGAGACAAACGCTGGTCGCGCCATCCTGGAAGAGAATCCCGAGAACCCGGGTAGTTTGGGCATCGCCATCAGCGAAGCCGTCGAGTACGCCGTCACCCACGATGGATACAAGTATTCCCTGGGCAGCGTAGTCAACTTCGTTCTCCTGCACCAGACTGTCATTGGGTTGGAGGCCAAGAAGCAGATGGAAATGGCCGGCGATTACCCTGACATCATCATCGGCTGCGCTGGCGGCGGCAGCAACGCCGCTGGGCTGATCTTTCCCTTTATGCAAGATCGTTTGACTGGCGACAAGCCAGACCTGCGAGCTATCTTTGTCGAATCCACTGCCTGCCCGAGCATGACGCGGGGTGTCTACGCCTACGACTGGGGCGACACAGCCAAGATGGCGCCGGTGGCCAAGATGCACACCGTGGGCCACGGCTTTATCCCCGCCCCCGTGCACGCCGGCGGGTTGCGCTACCACGGCATGGCGCCCAGTATCTGCGCTCTGCTGGATCAGGGTGAGGCCGAATCTCGTGCCTATCACCAAAACGCGGTCCTTGGCGCAGCCCAGAGTTTCGCCCAAGCCGAGGGCTTCATCGTGGCGCCCGAAACGGCCCACGCCATCCGGGCCGTATACGACGAGGCCATGGCCTGCAAGGAAGCGGGCGAGTCAAAGGTCATTCTTTTCAACAACAGCGGCCACGGCCATTTCGATTTGGGTGCTTACGATGCTTTCCATAGGCAGGATCTCCCGGACTTCGAGCTCGATGAATCGGCCATCGAGAAGGCCTTGACCGAGTTGCCCAAGGTCCCGGCTTAGTTCCGGTAGACAGTAGACAGTAGGCAGGGGGTATTCCCGTCTGTCCATTGCAGGGAATGCCCCCTGATTTCTACATCTCCTGGCTTTGAGCAGAATCGCGCCACTAGGTAGTGTTGACATTTGCGCATTCCCAGAGGTGCATTTAGCAATTGTTGAGGGGTTCTAGGCGCAAATACTCAAATGTCAACATGGCCTAATATGCTCGAAGGGGACGACAGTTCCCGTAATTTGTACGCTCAACATTGCCAGCCTACGACACGTGGCGTCAGTGGCGCGTAGGGATGCTCTGACATATTCCGCACCTGAAACTAGGCTATGACAACCGTTTGGGTCTCATTGACGGCGTCGTGTATGCGTTGCACGTGCTGGGGGATAAGATCCTCGGGCAAGTGGTCAGGCCCGAACCAGCCGAACTCGGTTACTTCGGCGTTCAGCGTCAGCACTCCGCCGGCGACCCTTGCCCGGAATAGAGCGACCAAGATGGCGTGCGCTGGCGAGTCCTCTCCAAAGGTTCCTGGCGGGTAGAAACTGGAGTACAGTCCTACCAGTCGTTCAAGTTGGATTTTTAATCCGGTTTCCTCCAGCGCCTCCCGCACAGCCGTCTGATCGATCCTCTCTCCCAGGTCTGTGTGCCCCCCTGGCAGACACCACAGGCCGTTGTCCTGCCGTCGGGTTAGCAGCACCTGCCCCGCATCGTTGAAAATGGTCACGTTGGCACCCACACGCGGCGTGATCAGCTTGGTCCACCCAATGGCATTGATCCAGACCAGGTCTGAGCGGCGCTTGTCCGGCTTCAGATCATTGTACAGAACGTGAAACTCAGCCCGTTCCAGCGCCAGCTCCACCTCAGCCGGATGGTAATAGGCAAAAAAGCGACGCTGCCCCTGGCCGTCGTCGCGCCAGCTCTCCCCCTGCCCCTGTTTCATAATCAGACCCACGTGCCCGTGACCCAACACACGGCGCAATTCGGTCAGCGTGGCCGGCAGTTCGGCTTTAGGCAAATGCAGCAGCGAAGCGCAGGCCCAGGCCCCATCCAACGTGCCATCGGCGAAGGGTAGAACGCGGGTGTCGGCTTGCACCAACCGTTTAGCCCCTCGCGCCAGCGCCTCGCGCAGCATCCCCGCCGATCGGTCCACCCCTACCGCCCAGAAGCCCCGCTCGGCCAGATTCAGCAGGTCACGGCCCGGTCCACATCCCACGTCCACTACCCGCGCGACGGGTTGGAGGTAAGCACAGAAGCGATCAAGCTGCGCGGAGAGATCGGTATCGCAGAATTTGGCGGCGAAGTGTGGGGCGATCTCGTCGTAAGCTTGTGTCGTTTGCTGTGTTTCATCTGGCTGCATGTTTGTCTCCTTTATCTGGAAGGAGGCACCATTATAGCACGGCCAGACGGGTCTCAGCGAGTCGAGGGTTGCGTGGCCTCCTCGTCGAAACAGGACCTTCAAACAACTCCAGGTGCGGCATTCTCCCAATACAACCGCAGCGTGTCTCAATCGGGAGCGAGCAAATGCTCAAGCCTGGGTGGATTGGTCGGCCATAGGTCCTTGGCGACGAGCCATTCTTTTTCTCGAAGGAGTGCATCACGGCATTTGTGGTAAATCTCCTCCAGAGTTGGGCTGCGTTCGTATTGAAGGAGGATAGATTGCAAGGTAGCCAGATAAAACTGGAGGGGATCTACCTCGGCCAATCGCCGGTTGAATCCTTTATCACCCAGCTTCCATTTTGCCTTTATCTTGCCCATCAACGCCTCTGTCTCAGAAGCCAACTGGTCGGGAATGGTCTCTTGTTGAGCTATGAGTTCCAAGACTGGCGCGGGTGAGCGGAGCGAACACACCATCTCCCCCGCCCCTGAGGCTACCTCCAGCGAACCACCGAATGTGAAGAATTCGACAAGTTTATCAACCCGATCGCTCAGGATCACTCGACCCGGGCAGACGTGATTGGAATCCGTGGGCGGAGATGACCATCTCAACTTTGTCCACTTGGCGACGCCCTCATCCCGGAGAGGTAAGTACAGCGCCTTTGGGTCAAAGTGCTTGCCGGTGGGTTGCTCCCGAATGGCCACCAACATCCCGGTGTAGCCTGGGCTGTCATGATGGGATTGGGGAAGCAGATAGTAACCCCAATCCCTCATGAGTTCCAGTAAAGATCCCTCGTCCATCACTTACTCCCGTCATATACTCATGTTCCCACGTTACTCTTCGTAAAAGATTTGTCGGAACTCCCGCGCGCTCCCCTCTTTAACCAGCGCCGTCAAGCGATCGCCCGGTACCAGAAGTGTGTCGCCATGAGGAATGAGCACTCGGTTGTCCCGCAAAATGGAAACCAGCACACAATCTTCAGGCAACCTCAACTCTTTGACGGCCCGATGTGCCAGCGGTGACTGCGATAGCACCTCCACATCAATGATCTCGGTGCCGGTTAATTTACCCAGCCGGAATTGCTCAGCCCTGGCTTGCATTCCTAACTTGCGACCGATGCCCACTTTGTAAGCGCGCACGATGTCGTGTCGGCGGATGGTGCCCACCAGTCGCTTGGGGTTCTGTCGGTCCACTACAGGCAATCGCCCCACGTCGCGCGTGCCCAATCGCTTGAGGGCGGCCCACACCGGCTCGTCGGGATAGGCTACCAATAATGACCGGGTGGTGATGTCACGCACGAACAACCCCTCGATGGATCCTCGCTCTTTGGCCCGCTCCAAATCCTGAACAGTCACCACGCCGAAAAGCCCGCCATCAGTGTCGAGCACCGGGAAGCCGTGATGATGGGTCTCGTGGAAGGTGAGATCTAGGTCAACCAGCGACAGGTCGGCGTCTACGGTATCCACATTGGTCGTCATCGCCTCACTTACCAACACACCTTGCATCACGTCAACGTCGTGCCCATGTTCCAATCGCACTCCACGTCGGGCCAGTTTGAGGGTATAAATGTTCTCTCGACGAAGCCTCTGCGCAAGCAACACACTGACCACAGTCGCCAACATCAGCGGCAGAATGATGCGGTAATCGTTGGTCATCTCAAACAGGATGATGATGGCTGTGATGGGCGCGTGCGCGGCCCCGGCGAAGACGGCCGCCATCCCTACCAGGGCATAGGCACCTGACGTAGCCGTAATGCCTGGCAGTATTTGATGGACCACAGTCCCGAACACCCCGCCCACCATCGCGCCGATGAAAAGCGAGGGAGCAAAAACACCCCCTGACCCACCTGAGCCAATCGTCAGCGAAGTGGCCAGAACCTTGATCAGAATCATCAGGGCCATAGTTCCTAACAGCATCTTACCCAGCAAGGCATCCCCCATGGATTCGTACCCCACGCCGAATACCTGAGGGTAGTAGAAACCGATCGCTCCAACGAATAATCCGCCTACCACTGGCTTGATATATTCGGGAAAGCGCCAGGCGTCGAAAATGTCCTCGAACCAATACAGAGTTCGCACGAAGAGGGGTGCCACCAGGCCCGCCAGTACTCCTAGCAGCACGTACAATGGCAGTTCCCAAGGGCTGACCAACGAATATTCGGGAATGACGAAAGCAGGTATATTTCCAAAGGCGATACGCCCGACGACACTGGCCGTCACCGACGAGATGACCACGGTAGAAAAATAGCCAACACTGAACTCGCCTAGTATTACCTCCAGGGCAAAAATAACGCCAGCGATAGGTGCATTGAATGTAGCTGCAATGCCCGCCGCCGCCCCGCAGGCCACCAGGTTGCGGATGCGTTCGTCGGAGAGCTTGAGGGTCTGCCCAAGCGTGGAGCCCAGGGCCGACCCTATCTGTACGATGGGGCCCTCGCGGCCCACCGAACCGCCGCTGCCGATACACAGGGAGGATGCCAGCGACTTGACGACTACCACGACCGGGCGAATCCGCCCGCCCCGCAGAGCGATGGCTTCCATTACCTCGGGCACGCCGTGTCCTTTGGCCTCGCGGGCGAAGAAGTAAATCATCGGACCCACCAACAGACCGCCGATGGCTGGCACGATGATCACGTAGGCTGGTCCCATAAACGAGAGCCAATCGCGCATTACCTCGAACGAGATATGAGTAAAACTATTAATCAGCCAGCGAAAGACGACCGCCCCCAGGCCTCCTCCTAGGCCAACGATGACGGCTGTGCCAATGAGGATCCCCGTCTCAGGTGGCTGCCAGCGGTCGAGCAATCGCCTGAGACGGCGTGCCAGTGCCGGTTGTTCATCTTTCGACGACGGCAGTACTGTAGATTCCACATCAAGCCTCCAAAAGTAGGTATTCTTTCAATTCCAAAGTGTTTCGCCATCTTGCTCTCCTGGTCTTCGTTCACCGGCAGGGCGATGCGTTCCCCAATAGCGAGTTAGGCGGCAGTAGCGAACCTGGCCAACAAAGGCGGTGCATAGGGCGCGTCATTTCCTGATCGTTCAAGTGATCACAACTTGGCATCCCGTCTCAGCTTCAATCTCGGCAGCGAAATCTTCGAGTTCCTCTGTACCAAAGGCATTTGCCTCGCCGACAGGGCGTCCCAGTACCACAACATCCACTCCCTCTTCGCGGGCCACAGCCTTGATTTCGTGGCGCACGCGCCCGGCCCGGTAGACACATTGGGCCGGAATACCTTGCCTTTCGGCCCTTTCTCGCGCCATGGCTAGCAGAAACTCGCCCATGTTTTGCATCTGCTGGCCTACGTCAACGACGATAGGCGCGGCGATCTTGTCGAGAAAGTGCATGTCAATCACGTACAGGAAGATGAGCGAGTCGCCGCGCTGGCGGGCCAGGGTAATGGCTTGATCTTGAGTACGGTAGCTCGCTTCACCGCCGCGGGTAGCGCATAAGATTCTGCCCATAGTTTTGCTCTTATCCGATCGATTTGTCAATAACGAAGCCATAACCACAGACTAGCAACCACTAGGGTAATGAAGGTGATTGGTGCGCCCACGCGCAAGAAGTCTACGAAGGTCATGCGATAGCCGGCCCGGTCGCACAGGCCGACAGCCACGATGTTGGGCGCTGAACCCAGATACGTGGCGTTGCCCCCGAAGTCGGCGCCAGCGATAAGGGCCCAATAGAGCACCTGGCTCTGAGCACCGGGAATGGTCCGGGTCAGAAAATCCGCCACAGGCAGGGCAGCGATGGTGAAGGGGATGTTGGCCACGATGCCTGAAGCGACGCCGGTGACCCAGACCATCAGGAGCAACGCCAGCGTGAGATTGTCACCGGCCAGATGGCCGATGGCGCCAGCCACCATCTGAATCAATCCCGTCTCCTCGATCCCGCCTACCAGGATGAAAAGGGCCATAAAGAAGACCAGGGTGGTCCAGTCCACTTCCCGCAACATGTGGTCCACGTCAGGTCTCACCCAGACCAGCAAGAGCGTAGCCCCGATCAGTGCGACGACGCTAGGGGGCATAGCAATCAGGTCTTCGATGAAAAAGAGAACAAGGGTGACACCCATGAGGATGAGTGACTTGATCAGCAAGGTTAGGTCGGTGATGCGCGCCTCGGCCTCCAGCCGGGCCATCAGATCTGGTGACGGGCGGAACGGAGATCCAAAGTATTCGCTTCGATATACCAGGCTGATTAATCCAAACAACACTAACATGGTCACAAGTGCGAGTGGCGCCATATTGACAGCGTATTCGGTAAAGCCCAGGTTCAGGTGAGAGCCGACGATGGTGCTGGGTGGGTCGCCAATGAGCGTGGCAGCGCCGCCAATGTTGGAGGCCAGCACCTCGGGAATGACGAAGGCAAAGGGGTGTATATTCATCATCACCGCGATTTGAACGCTGATGGGGACGATGAGTAATATAGCTGTGACGTCGTTCAGGAAGGCCGAGATGACGCCGGTGAGGCCGGTCAGAACGATTGCCAGCAGCCAGATATTGCCGCGCGTGGTTTTGTAGGCCTTGAGCGCCAGCCATTGAAACACACCGGTTTGGCCCATCACGGCCATAAAAATCATCATCCCCATGATAAGAAAGATCACGTTGAAGTCGATGAAAGTGATGGCACGTTCAAAGGAGATGATCCAGAACTCGTCGTTGAAGGTGCCCAGAATGTAGGTGACTCCCATTATGATGATGGCCCCCAGCAAGGCAGCCACCGTTTCGTGAATTATGCGAAAGGAAATGAGTCCGAAAACCACCAGAAAGGTGGCGGTGGCAATGAAAAAGGCTGGATTGGGGTGGCGCGCCAGGGTGACGTCGCCCAGATACACTAGCGTGTGGGGCGTACCATTGATGTCGGAGCCGTGGCCGTAGGCAGGGGGAGAGATTGACAGTGATTTGTTGCCAAACGTCGGACGATGAAACCGCAAAACCAAATGTGACTCGCCAGCTCGGAGCGCTTGTAAGCTTTCAGGCTCCAGGGGAAGGGCCACCAAAAACGAACCATCCAGGCGGCTCTGGGCTGTTGGCCAATCATTAGCTTCGTCGGCCACGACCGCGTCCACTGGCTGACCGTCGAGAATAGCCTGCACTGTTACATCAGAGATGGGGGTGGCCTGGTTGTCCAGGACGCGTCCACTGACGAGGAGTGCCGCCGGATCGTTGGCCGGTGACTGGGTCCGCCCCGCTGGAGATGACCACCAGGCCAGACCGAACACGACCAGCAGGCAGATAATTGCTATGATGCTTCGACGCATCCAACCTCCTGGAAGATCATAATTCTACTGACGGACGTGTGTTACAAGGACTATCCTTGCCTTGCCCAATGACAGGGATTGCGCCAAGCTGCTTCAGCAAGCCCAGCGTGTTCAATGTGCTCCGCTCCTCCATGATTTTGTATTTGTGTGGGGTGGGTCCAGGAAGTGGGCCACGCCCCGTGCCTCTGGCGCGTCGCCCTCGGCGAGGCAGTCTACTCTTGGTCCGGCTAGGGGGGCCGGCCTCGTTGGATTGCTGCCCGCTGGGGGTGGCGTGTCTGAGAAATTGCCACGCTTAGGACTAAGGATTTAATGACTTATCCATTAGGCCGCGTCCAAGAATAACTTTGTGCATTTTGAAATACTTCACTCGGAATTTTGGCCTGAAAATAGAAAGTTATTTCTGGACGCTTCCTTAGGCCGTGTTGACATTTGAGTCTTTGCGCCTGAGAAC
>DAOUMD010000225.1:0-13060 GCA_034412795.1 Anaerolineae bacterium | reverse complement strand
GGAGGCTGAATGCCGTATTTGAAAGCGCTTGTGCTGGGCGTGGTCCTGGTGGGCTACGTGCTGCTGATTGAGGTTTACTCCTGTGTCGTCGCGCGGCGGTTCTCGGCATTGCACGGCGATCAAGTCTGACGGTCAGCCCTGTCGGGCGTGGGCGACCAAGGGCAGTGATCCGCCACTGTGTGGCGCGCACCTGGGAAAAGTCGGCGCGCCGGAGGGCAACCAGAACGCGCGCAAACACGGCGCGTACGCGCGACCGGTGGAAGAGATCACCTGCATTGATGATGCGGTTAAAGACCTTGAGCACAGGCTGACGGGTCTTACCCATTACTTGGATGAGGTCAAAGCCGCGGATAGCCTGCCGGCATTGGCATTGTATGGTCAGATGGTCAGCCGCTACGGCCGATTGCTGCGTGATAGCCGGGCGCTGCAAGGCAAAAGCGCAGAGAGCCTCTTGGATTTGATCGCCACAGCGGTAGACGAGCTTAGCACTGAGATGGGTTGGAAGGCCTTCGATGAGTGAACAGCGCCTCCGGGCGTCATTACGTCGGTTTCGACCGAAGCCGCCTTCGGGGGAAATGCCCAGGCCGGACGACCCCTGGGGCGCTTGGGTCGAGTATCGACTCAAGCGACTGGAAGACATGCAGACCTGGGAGATGCGCATAATTATCGGTGCACTTCTGATGCAATTTGCGCTACAAGTTCTTGGCTTTCTGTGATACGACGGCTTAAACAAGTCCTTCTGTCAATCCGGTTTTTCTCGCGGCTGGTGATCCAGCTACCGCTCAGGCAGTACCAGAGCATACCGGTTGACGCAGTGATGGACTCGATTTTGAACAAGCGGGGCTTGGAGTTCCTGTGGATATTTCCTCGACAAAGTGGCAAAGACGAGGCGGTCGCACAAATGTGTGTGTTCCTGCTCACCTTGTTTCATTGGGTCGAGGGTAGCGTGGTGCATACCTATCCGACAGGGTCGCAGTTGAGCACGGGCATAGATCGGCTTGAGGCGCGGCTTGAGAATATTTGGTTGGCGGGCGACTGGTGGAGCAAAAGCAAACCCGTCCGGCGCGGGCTGGGCAATGCTCAGGTAGCGTTCTTTTCCGGTCATCCGCAGGCGCGCGCGGAAGGTGCGACGGCGAACCTGCTGCTCATCGTCAACGAGTGTCAAGATCAGGTCGAGAGTGTCGTTGAGCGGCGCTTTACGCCCATGCGCGCCTCGACCAATGCCACGGCGCTTTACGTGGGCACCGTGCGCACGACTGGTGACTACCTGTGGAAGACCAAGGAACGGCTCGAACGGCTCCAGGCTGAAGACGGGTACCCGCGGGTGTTTATCGTGGATCCGTTCATGGTGGGCGCCGAAAACCCGCATTATCTGGAATTCGTTCAGAACCAGGTCAGGGTGAAAGGGCGGCAACACCCAGCGGTCAGGACGGAGTTCTTCAGCGAACCGGTCGACACGGCAGCCGGGTTATTCCCGGCCCGGCGCCGGGCGCTGATGTTGGGCACCCACTGCCGGCAACGGTCGCCGAAGCGGGGCGAAGTGTACGCGGCATTGGTCGACGTGGGCGGCCAGGACGAGGCGGCGACGTCGGCGTTTGGAGTTGTACTAGATAGTCCAGATCGGGACTACACGCTTTGCACAATCGTGCGGATAGGTCGCGATCCTGATAGAGATATTGGCCAGGTTTACCAGGTTGTCGACGTGTTCATTGATCACGGCAGCCGCCACTTTCAAGAGGTGCCTGGTAAACCCAGTCTGTTCAACAGGCTGCTGGCTTATGTGCGACATTGGAACGTGGCGGTTGTCGTCTCTGATTTCACCGGCGTCGGCCAGGGCTTCACCGACGCGCTGATCGAAAGCTACAAGCGACAAGTGTTCGGCTTCGACTTTGCCAAGAGCTACGGCAAGGCGCGGCTGGGCTCAGACTTCTTAGCCGTTGTTGAGACGGGACGGTTTCAGTATTTCCGGGATGGCTGGGACGAGGAGGGAACGGACGCATGGTGGTTCTTTACGCAGTGCGAACACTGCGGCTACGAGCTTGGCGAGGGGTTGCCCATCGAGCGCGGGTTGCGCTGGGGCGTCAGCTCTACGGCCAAGGTGGTGATGAGCGACGGATCCAGTGTGCTGGTGCACGACGACCGGTTGTTGTCGGCGGCGCTGGTGGCTGAACTGGATCGGCTGATCCGGGAGGGGCAGGTGTTCGTGAGCACTGGGGAGAGCGCGGTCATTCCGAGGACCTCGGAGGAGGAGGCGGGCTCGTGGGCGTGATTATGCTTGTAGCGTTTTGCCGGCAGAAGGATGCCGAGATGAGCGAAACCGAAAATGACTATGATAGGATTGCTTGCAGGATTGATGAGGCATTGGCGGCGTTCACCGGAAATGCTCACGAGCCACGAAGAGATGGTGGTGATTCTATCACAATGACGAAGGATGGCTTTATAACAGGCGTGGTCCGTCTTCAACGTTTGCGGGACTGGGTCGAGGGTCTGGCTGAATCTCATCGGCTGGGAGGGGGATAGGTGGGCTTGATCGTGGTATTGGTGGTGGGCTACGTCCTGGTCATGGCCCTGGTCGCTGGCCTGGGGGCGTTCGTTTTTGTCGGGTGGGTGCTAACGCGATGACGTCTCAAGTGAGTGAGTCAATCGCCAAGCGGGTAGGGAAGCGGCCGTGGCGTTGTTATCTTGAGCTTATTGCATTGATTGATGAGCATGGCATTCCGCCCAGTCTGGCCGAGCTGGGCCAGCGGCTGGGGCGATCGCCGTCGACGGTGGGGCGCTATCTGGATGTGTTGGAGGCCGAAGGGCTGATTGAGCGCAACGGACGACGGGCCAGGTCGATTGTTGTGAAAGCGGCGAATAGCGAATAGCGAAAGGGGGTGCGGTGATGAAAGTGAAGGTTGGTGACAAAGTCTATACCAGTGGGGATCAGCCAATTATGGTGATCCTGACTGAGCAAGATAAGCGAAACATTGCAAGTATGCTGCCTGATGCAACTCGTTACGCTGAGTTCTCTAGTGAGTTGGATTGGACGGTGGAGCAAAAGCGGCAGTGGATGGACGAGGGACTTGATGCTGCAGAGGCTGCGTGAGGCGATAGGCCGGCTCCTGGCCAGGCTGGGCGCGGTCACCGTCCGGGTGGACGACTCGCCCGGCTGGACCAGCCACACCGCCGGCGACGGGCCGAGTGATCGCCCGTGGCACGAGCTCCAGGAGGACCTGGGCGACGCGCTCGAGGCCTGGCGGCGCAATGGCTGGGTGCGCCAGATCGTGCGCCTGTGCACGGCGTACGTCGTCGGGGATGGCATCAAGGTGAGCTCCTCGCGGGCGTCGGTGTCCAGGTGGGTGGGCAAGTTTTGGGTGCATCCTCAGAACCGGATGGCCAACCGGTTGGGGGACTGGTGTGACGAGTTGACGCGGGCGGGCGAGATCTACATTGCCCTGTTTCCGAATTCGGTCGATGGTATGCAATACGTGCGCGCCATACCGGCCAGCCAGATTGAGAAGGTCGAGACGGATCCGGAAGACTACGAAACGGAAACCGGGTATTTGGAGATCATCCCCAATCAGTTGGAGCGTAAGGTCTGGAAGAGCCAGCACACGGCAAGAGCGGACGAGCCGTGTTTGATCCACTTCGCCGTCAATCGGCCGGTGGGCGCCACGCGCGGCGAAAGTGATTTGACGCCTGTGCTTCCCTGGGCGCGCAGGTACACAGGCTGGCTGCGGGGCCGGGTCCGGCTCAACCAGGTGCGGAGCGAGCTCGCGGCTGCCGAGATCATCCTCGACGACGACACCCAGGTCGAGGCCAAGCGCAGCCAGTACAAGGCCAACCCACCCACGAACGGCAGCGTCTTTGTGCACGGTCGCGGGGAGGAGTTGCGCTTTCCGTCCGCCAATATCACTGCCGCTGAAGCTAAGGACGACGGCCAAGCCTTGAGGCTTGCCATGGCCACCGCGGGCGACGTGCCGTTGCATTTTTTCAGCGAGGGCGACTCGGCGACCAGGGCGACGGCGGTCGAGATGGGCGATCCGACGCACAGGTTTTACCGGCAGAGGCAGCGCGAGCTGGGCGGGTTTCTTGTCGACCTGTCCGAGATTGCGTACCGGCGCCACCTAGCCATAAAGGCCGGGGAGGAGAAAAAGCCGCTGGGGAGCTGGCGGCGCGCTGGAGACCTGGAGCTTGAATACTCGGCGCCGGACATTAGCCGGGCTGACAATAAAGCGATGGCTGAAGCGGCGTATACGATCGTGCAGGCCTTTGCCATTATGAAGGAGCACGGTTGGATCACGGATGAGCTGGCGATTGAGCTTTCTTTCCGCTTTGCGGGTGAGGTGCTCAGCGACGATGAAATTATGTTGATCCTGAACAGGCGGGAGATTTCAGGACAGGAGGGTTCGAATGCCGAGATTGACGACGATGCTGGGGGTAGCGGGGGAAGCGGAGCACGCAACGGTAAGCTGCGTCGTACCGTTGCGACTGAATCGGGCTGGGTTGCAGTCGGGTGATGGCGACGGCGACGGCCGGCGTGAGTATGGTGCTATTTTTATCCAGGCTGGCTACGTCCGGCGTCGCGACGGCCAGGACTCGAACTGGCGTATACCGCCTGAGACCGTAGAGGCGGCGATTCCGCTGCTGAATGGGAGGGCGTGCTATATCGACCACGCGGATTGGTTCGGGGTACCCAGTGTGCGCGATCTGTGTGCCGTGACATTCGGCGTGGCATATGATCATCAGCACCAGTGTGCAGGTGGTGGTTTGCGGCTCTACGATCGGCCAGACCTGGAATGGCTCCGGGTTCTTTTGGACCAGATCTTGGATGACCTGGAGAATGGCCGGGAGGTGCCCGACCTGGGGTTGAGTCTCTCGTTCTTTGGTCGGCACGATTACCTTGACGTAGGTGAGAATCCGGGCGAGGAGTATGAATTAGTTACGACCGAGATCACTTACGTCGAGTCGATTGACCTTGTGTATGCCGCGGGCGCGGGTGGCCGCGTTCGCGAGATTTTATCAGCGGCAGGTGTTGCTCTGCCGGTACAACAAAAGGGGGTGATAGCCCCGAATAAGGAGGTTTTAGGAACTATGGATCCTGAAGAAGTTGTTGAGGAATCAGGGAATCAGGACACGGTCCCGCAAGAGGAACAGGTGGCGGTTGCGGCTGCGCCGGTGGCTGCGCCGGCGGCTGCCCCGATGAACGGCACCGATCAGGCGGTGGCTGCGCTCTCGGCCCAGGTGGGGGCGATGGGCCAGCAAATCGAGCGGCTGACGGGTCTGCTCGCCGATCAGGCGGAGGGCTCGGCGGTGCAGGGTATGGGCGTGGCGCCAAGGTCACCGGCGGTGAGCTTGGGCCGCACGAGCTTGGAGCAAGTACAGGCTGCGCTGGAGGCGCTCATCAGCGGGCGGCGTCCGCCGGCCGGCGTTCAGCCCTTGACCGGCATCCGAGAGGCGTATCATCTCTTGAGCGGCGACTACTCGATGACGGGGCTTTTCGACGCCGAGCACGTCTACTTGGCCAACGTCAATAGCTCTACGATGGCCGGGCTCGTTGCCAACGCGATCAATAAGGCCGTGATCAATTTATACCGGGAGTATCCGCAGTGGTGGTTGCCGGCTGTCACGATCCAGGATTTCAACTCGTTGCAAGACGTAAGGTGGATCACCCTGGGTGGCATTGGTGAGTTGCCAACTGTCGCAGAGGGTGCTGCCTATCCTGAACTAACTTGGGATGATCAAACCGAAACCGATAGCTTCATCAAAAAGGGTGGGTATTTGGGTCTTACCCTGGAAGCTATCGACAAGGATGATACGGGCAAATTGATGGCCGCGCCGCGTGCCCTGTCCCAAGGTGCCTGGCTGACGCTGGGTAAGGCGATTGCGGCTATCTTCACCGCCAATTCGGATCAGGGGCCGGCGATGTCGGATAGCAACTACCTGTTTGATGCCAGCAACCACGGCAACCTGCTGATGGATGCGCTTTCGCCAGCTGCCTGGAAGGCGGTCAAGATCGCCATGATGAAGCAGTCCGAGGTCAACAGTTCGGAGCGGTTGGGTGCACTCACCCGGCCTTTGCTCCTGTGGGTCCCTGTTGATCTGGAGGATACCGGGCTTGAAATTCTTGGGTCTGAAGGTAAGGTTGGAACGTCGGACAACGATGTGAATGTCGATGCCGAAGGCAACGACAGAGAGGCGCGACTGAGCAACGCCCGGCGTCGGCTGGTCTGCTGCCCGCTCTGGACCGACACTGACAACTGGGCGGCCCAAGCTGATCCCATGCTCTATCCGAGTATTGGCCTGGGCTATAGGTATGGGCGCGAGCCGGAGATCTTCAGTGTAGCCTCGCCCACGGCGGGGCTGATGTTCACCAACGATACGTTACCGGTGAAGGTACGGTTCTTCTTCGCCGTGGGTCCCACGGACTGGAGAGGGCTGCACAAGAACAACGTCAGTTAGTTTCGAGTTTCGAGTTCGGAGTTTCGAGTTTCCAGTTCCTAGTAAGGAGTTGCGATTATGTTCAACAAGTTTCAAACAGCGTTCCACGTGCCGGGGCAGTTGAGCGCCGACCTGGACATTCGGTGGACGGCGCCCAGCGATTGCACACTGGTGCACGTCTCGGCGGTGCAAAGCGACGCCGACGCGGCGGGCATCGAGATCGGCGACTCAACGGACGCCAACGGGTACGTTACCAAGTTCTCCTGCGGCGTGAGCGGCACGCCGGTTGAGAAGGAGGCGATCACCGATTTCGACGGCGACCTGGCCGGCTCGCAGTACCCGCGCATCTCGGACGGCGACGTGATCGCCATCGCGGTGGACTATGACTACAACGACGGTGAAGGGTCTGGTGCGGCCTCGGACGTGACCATCGTCCTCACCTTCTTGGAAGGGTAAGAGTTTCGAGTTCGTAGTTTCGAGTTTCGAGTTAGGAGATTTGTATGGCGGACGTAGATCAAAACCTTCTGGCTCAGGCGGTGGCGGAGCTGGGCATTACGGTGCCGGTGATGCGCGCGGAGACGTCGGGGAAAGGCTTGAAGCTGTGGCTGTATGGTGGCGATGGCAAGCCGGTCACCTGGATGCCGAAGGCGCAGACTGCGAAAGCATCGGCGCAAGCCAAGCCCAAGGCCGCGTCGCGGTCGCGGGCCAGGAGCACGAAGACAAAGAAGGCGGTGAAGAAGGATGAAACATAAACGCTTTATCGCGCTGGCGGTGGTGGGCCTGGTGGCTCTCTCGCTGCTGGCGGCCGTCCCGTTCTACGGGATGACGCACTTTACCGGCGTGGGTATTCATCAGCCCACGGCGGTTGGCACGGCGACACCGGCGCTCCTCGTTGACAACGACGGGGTAAGCAACATTGTTGAGTTTCGGGACGGCGGCACGCCGGTGTGGTACATCGCTGCGGATGGGAGCATTAACTCAAGTGGGTCTCAGACGCAGAGCGACGGCGACGTGGTTGTTGCCGACGACTTGCGCATCATGGCTCAGACCAGCATCACCGTGACCAATGGCGCGGCATTTACGGCAACTGGAACCTATCAAGGCATTATCGCCGCCGGTGAAGTGACACCGACCATCACGGCGGGCACAGCGGGTGACTTGCTGGTGCTCATCAATACCGGTGCTCAGACCATCAATATCGCGGATACAGGCACGCAAATGTTATCGGTGGCCTGGGCGGCTGGTCAGTACGACACGCTGACTCTGATCTGTGATGGCACGAACTGGCTTGAGGTGAGTAGGAGCGACAACTAGCATGGCTGAAATGCTGGCTGGAGTTCTGCAGAACCGTTATCTGCCCGACACGGCTGTGCTTCGCGCGGCTGTCTCGGCGGCCTCCAGTGGCGATAATACGCTGGTCGCGGCGGTCACCGGGAAGCGCATCAAAGTGCTGGCCCTGGTCCTGGTGGCTGCCTCAGCAGTCACCGTGCGGCTGGAGTCTGGCGCCGGGGGCACGGCGCTTACCGGCGTGATGAATCTGGCGGCCAGTGATCTCAGGGTAGTCTTTCCGCCATCGGAACCTGGCTACCACTGGGTGGAGACGGCGGCTGGTGAGTTGCTCAATTTGGAGCTGGGCGACGCGGTGCAGGTGTCGGGCTGCGTCGTGTATTACACTGAGTAGATCCCTGCCCGGGTTGGGTACACCCGGGCGGGTGCTTGTTTCTCCTCCTTGATGTGGGGCGGGGGCCTGTCAGATGCGTGACAGGTTTGGCGGGGCCTCGCCCCCTGAGGAGTGAAACGTGAAACGTCAAACGTGAAAGGAGTGTGACGCGTGAACGGTAAGAGTGTCTTGAAGTCGAAGACGCTGATTTTCAACCTTCTGGCGTTGGCTGTCGGCCTGGCTAAGATTTTCGGGTACGCCGATTTTCAGCCTGATGCTGAGGCTCAAGAGGCGATTGACGCGGTCATCGTCTTTGTGGCGGCGGGTGTGCCGTTGTTCAACATCGGCCTGCGCTTTATCACTCGGCAGCCGATCACCTTCGGCTGGCTGAAGGCGAAGCAGGGCGTTCGATAGGTTTCAGCCTGGCGCGCTGGCGGTTTAGTGTCCCCCCCCACGGCGGCCGCTGGCGCGCCGATTTTGTTTGGTGACAAACGCTGCCCAGGGTCTGGCGGTTGTTGTCACCAAGCGCGAAACATAAGGGGGTGAAGCGTGGCTGAGTTTTCGGCGCCGCCGATGGTGTGGGCGGCGATGAACCGACATGAACTGAAGCCGGACGATCTGAAGAAGTACGAGGTTTGTGGCCCGTTTATCTTCTTGCATTGCACGAACCGGCTGGTGATTCGGGTAACGATCAGTTCGTTGCCGGAGGCGGTGGTGCGTGCCTCGGGACCTGTGCACGCGCAAAACGTTGGGGACGCGCCGGAGAGCGCGTGAGTTTGCGCTTAGAGAGGCTCTGGTGGCGTTGTGATCCTCTTCTTCGATCTCGAAACCCAAAAGCTCGCCTACGAGGTGGGCGGCTGGGGCAACATCGAAGCCTTGTGCATGTCCGTGGGCTGCACCTACGACGACCAAGCCGGCTACCGCGATTGGTGGGAGGCGCAGGCGGCCGATCTGCTCGACGAGCTGCGCCGGGCGTCGCTGATCGTTGGGTACAACGTCAACATGTTCGATTATCGCGTGCTGTCCCTGTACGGCGATAGCGCGGGGCTGGAAGAGCGTAGCTTTGATATGCTGGACGAGATCTTCCAGCAGACCGGTAAGCGGGTGGGACTGAACGCGCTTGCCATGATCAATCTGGGTGAGGCGAAGACGTTGGGGTCGGGCGTTCAGGCGGTCCAGCTTTGGAAGACGGGCAAGTTGGAGGAGCTGGCTGCCAAGTGCCGGGAGGATGTGGAGCTCACCAAGCGTTGTTACGATCTGTGGGAGGCCCAGGGCATTCTGTGGACCTCGTCTGCTGACTACGTGGTGTGGCCCGGCGTGCGCACCGCCGAGGACATCACGGACGAAGAAGATGCTTCGGACGTCCTCCCTGCTTAGCCAAGCGGGGCCTAGCTGCTGGCTGGTGGGGATTTAGTTATGTTGGGGTGTAGAACGGGCGTTCTGAGGCTTAGGGGTTGTTCTGGTGGGTCATGTGGAGGACGAATGACGAAGGACGAAGGACGAATGCGCCGTCGGGCAGATTCGTCTTTCGTCTTTGGTCCTTCGTCGAGGAGTTACAATGACCGCGACTTTATCAACACTGCGCGACCGTGTCGAGCGCATGCTGACCGACACGGGAAACAACATCTGGAGCGCCGACGATATTGACGAGGGCATCCGCCAGGCGCTTCACGAATATTCGAAGACCAGGCCGCTCAAGACCGTTTCCACGCTGACGTTGTCGGCGGACGGCAGGGAAATCGACGTAAGTTCGCTTACGGGTCTTCTGAGCGTGTCGGAGATCTGGTGTAATTACACGGCCAGTGACCCGGAGTTCCCGCCCAACCGTAGGGCGTTTATGCAGTGGCCGGATCTGGGCATGATCTACGTCATCGACGACTACGAGCCGTCGAGCGGCGACGTGATGAGGGTGTTTTACACGAAATTGCAAACGCTCAATGGCCTTGACTCGGAGACCTCCACCTCGGTGCCGCTGGAGGATGAGACGTTGGTGGCCACCGGGGCGGCCGGCTTTGCCGCAACTGGTAGGGCAATCGACTTGACCGAGCGGGTCACGCTCGACCGGCTGACGGCTCAGCAGGTACGCGCCTGGGGCCTGGCCAAGCTGCAGGAGTTTCGCGCGGGGCTCAAGACGGTGGCCAGGCACATGGCGCTGGAGAGCAAAAGCGACGTGGAGCTTCCTCCCCTGGATCGGTGGGAGCGGGACGGCAGCGGATGGGCGTGATCAAATTTCAAATTTCAAATGGCAAATGACAATTTGAGTTTGGAGTTCCGAGTTTTGGGTTTTGAGTTGGTGACTACGTGGTCCGGAGTTTCTGCGATCGCTGTCACCATACGAGAGGGGTGAACTGATGAAGTTGCGCATTCTTCTGCTGGCGATTGGTGCGGTTTGCCTGGCTGCGCTGACGCAGTGCACGGTCGACGATGGGGTGTGGACATTGCCGGTCTCGCCCGTATCTCCAATCTCGCCTCTGTCGACTCAGGGCCTGGCGGTGCTGGGCGTCGACGCTGATGATGCGGTTGGGAATGGCAGCTACGAGATGCGCGAGACGGTGATCCGGCCGCGGTGGTCCGAGTCGGCGCTGGAGCCTGGGGACTTGGTGCTCTTCGAGTGCGAGCTGCGCCCGGGCGGGAGCGGGGCGGCGGTGGATGGCCAGCAGTTTGCGCTGGCGTACGGACAAGAGCGGGCGCTGTGGTGGGATGTCGGAGATCTGGAGCCTGGGTGGTGGGAGGTATTTTGCCGGGCCTCGGCTGGTGGCCGGGCAGTGGTGGAGTTGTTGGGCGTGTCGCAGGACTGCACGCAGGATTGCGGGTTTGTGTTTGTCGAGCATTGGGAGCGATGAGGCGTGAGGTGTCACGGTTTACGTGCCAGCAGGTGAGGGATTTAGTCAAGGCACGGGGGCATTATTTGACGGCGGGTTGCTCGGCGGAGTCGGAGGTGGTGCGGGGTCTCACCGAGAGCGTTGATGGCTACATCTTGCGGGTGGGGTTCGCGGAGTATATCAGCCAGATGTTGGACCAGGTAGCCAAGGTGCCGGTGTCTTGGTGCATGCTGGGCTGGCCGGATGGGCGCGTTTTTGATGGCGCGGAAGCGGAGAAGCCTAGGCAGCCAGTGCAACACTACATTCGAAAGCATTGTTGCAGGCATAAGGTTTATCACGATTTGCCGTATGTGGTTGAGGCGCGGCTGGGCGTGGGGCAGGTGGTGGTGAGGTTTTTGTAATATGGTCTACAAGGATGATGCCAGTCTCGAAGGTCTGTGGCTCCTGGAGGAGGAGAGCGGCACCCGGTACGACGACTCCGAGAACGGCAACGACCTGACCGACAACAACACTGTTGGGTATAGTTCGGACAGCCAGGAGGGGAGCCATTCGGCCGACTTCGAATCAGCCGACAGCGAGTATCTGAGCATTACCGACGCCAGCCAGACGGGCCTGGACTTGTCACCCCCGTTCACGATCTGCCTTTGGTTCAAGCCAGAAAGCGACAACGTCCCTCAAGGTATCGTCGAAAAAAGCGGAGCCTACGAGGTTATCCGCACAGGGTCGACTCACCAGATACGGTTGAGACTATCATCAAATGGGGTGGATTATGCTGATTTTGATTCGGACAGCGCCCAGGATGCCGCCGACGGTTGGTCGCATTGGGCCGTCGTGGTCGACGGGACCACCGTCGAGTGGTTCAAAGATGGTGCCAGCGACAACAGCTCTCCCGGCTCGTGGTCGTCTGCGTTGTACAACAGTTCGAGCGATTTTCGTCTCGGGCGGAGAGACACGAGGTATGCAGACGCCTTGATCGACGAGGTTATCGTCCTCAGCCGGGCGCTGAGTGCGGCTGAGGTGTTGGACATTTATCAGAATGGGATACAGGATGTGCCGGCTGGTACCGGTCTGCCGGTGATCTCTGATGCAATTCACTCTCTGGTCTTTGGCGGGGTGACAGTGAGGTAAAGCGATGGCCTATCTAGGTTCGTGGAAAATTGACGACTACTTGACATTCTACTGCAACACCCACGACCCGGATACGGGCGTGGCAACCGACGCCGACTCGGCGCCGTCTTATCGTGTGTATGAGGACGAGACGGGAACGGCCCTTCTCACGGGCAGCATGGCTTTGCTGGATGATGCCAACACGGCGGGCTTTTACTCAGAGCGCATCCAACTCACGGCGGCCAATGGCTTTGAAAAAGGCAAGCAGTACGTGGTCTACATCTCAGCCACGGTGGACAGTGACACAGGGACCATGCATCACACCTGGCAGATGGAAGCTGTAGAGAGCGAATGCACCGACGCGCTGAACGCGTATGACCCGCCTACGAACGCGGAGCTTAGCGCGGCGGTGGCTGATGTAAGCGTGGATGAAATTCAAGCCAGCGCCCTGGCCGATCTCTTCGACACCGACAGCGGCACGGCTTACGCCAGCGCGGTCAGCGGCTCGGTGGTGAAAGAGATCGCCGACAACGCAGGCGGCTCCTCGCTGACCGAGGCGGGGATCGCGGACGCCGTTTGGGATGAAGCATTGAGCGGCCACACGGACGCAGGCAGCGCAGGCGAAGCCCTGGGCGATGCGGGAAGCGGAGCGAGCGCGGAAGATATCGCCGATGCCGTTTGGGATGAGGACATCGTGGCGGCGCACAACACGGCCGACACGGCGGGCGCGCTGCTCGACGACGTCTCGGCGCTGGCCACGGCGGCGGCGTTGGCTGCGGTGGATACGGTCGTCGATGCCATTAAGGCCGTGACCGACAACCTGCCGGACAGCGGAGCCTTGTCTAGCCTGGCCACGGCTGCGGCGTTGGCTGCGGTGGATACGGTCGTCGACTCGATTCTGGCCGACACGGGCACGGATGGCGTGGCCATCAGCACGGCGACGGCACAGGCCATCGCGGACGAAATACTCAAACGGAGCGCCGAGAATGTGGAGGGGTCTGCGGCTGTCTATTATACAAATCTCCGAGCCCACGAGACTCTCATGAAT
>DAOUMD010000224.1:0-4401 GCA_034412795.1 Anaerolineae bacterium | reverse complement strand
ATCATCACTATTATACCCCTCATCGTGTTCATATTCTTCCAGAGGCAGCTCGTTTCGGGGATGACGAGTGGCGCGGTGAAGGGGTAGCCCCACCACATTGCTGCGCAGGTAGGATTAAGAATTACCGATCTAATCTTACAGTGCCAGGGACCCGCGTCTCGGCTCCTTGAGCGCTAACTAGCCTCCATTCGGGAAATAAGAAAATGGCACAAATATCTTCTGTAACACTTCAGGTTGAGCATCTTCGCGAAGTCCTTGGCATAGGCACGTCTCGTCCGCGTCTCTCGTGGATTGTGGAAACGGATATTCAAAACTGGTATCAGAGTGGCTATGAGATAGAATCCTGTAACGCAGATGATAAGTTGATCGCTCAGACAGGACACATCGAATCTGGCCAATCGATTCTTGTCCCCTGGCCTTTTGCATCGCTCCAATCCCGCCAGCGCGCTAACCTGCGGGTGCGCGTTTGGGGCTTGGATGGCAGTGCATCTGATTGGAGTGATGTGGTTCCCGTTGAAGCGGGTCTTCTTCTCCCCGAAGATTGGCGTGCCCGCTTTATTTCCCCTGCCTGGGAGGAAGATCCATCCAAATCAAACCCGGCTCCCTACATGCGACGTGACTTTGAACTTCGTGCTGGTATAAAGTCTGCACGGTTATACATCACTGCCCTGGGTGTCTATGAGGCCAAGATTAACGGGCAGGTCGTTAGCGACCATGTCTTTGCTCCCGGGTGGACAGTCTACGATCAGCGTATGCGCTACCAAACCTTCGACGTGACCGAAATGCTCCAAACGGGGAAGAATGCTATCGGCGCTGTGCTGGGCGACGGCTGGTTCCGCGGACGCCTTGGCTTTGATGGTGGCCAACGCAATATCTACGGAGACCGCTTGGCTTTATTAGCCCAATTGGAAGTACAGTATAAAGATGGATCCACGGAACATATTCTCACCGATGAAAGCTGGCAGGCTGCGACTGGCCCCATCTTGACGAACAGTATTTACGATGGTGAAACCTACGACGCCCGCCTTGAGTCTGATGGGTGGTCATCTCCCGATTTTGATGCCTCAGACTGGCACAGTGTCCGCTTTTTCGAGTGGGACATGAATACCCTTGAAGCCCCTCTCGGCCCGCCCATTCGCCGCACAGAAACGGTAGCTCCTATTTCCATCTCCCAATCGCCATCCGGGAAGACGATTGTTGATTTTGGTCAAAACCTTGTCGGGCGCATCGTGCTCAAGGTACAAGGACCTGTTGGGCATACAATTACATTGCGCCACGCAGAAGTGCTCGAAAACGGCGAACTATGCACACACCCGCTGCGTCTTGCAGACGCTACGGATCGATACACTTTGAAGGGTGGCGAAACCGAAACCTGGGAGCCCCGCTTTACCTTCCACGGTTTTCGCTATGCCGAAGTAAACAACAGGCCCGTCGAATTGAGGTTGGATAACCTGACCGCCGTGGTTATCCATTCGGATATGGAGCGCACCGGCTGGTTTGAATGCTCTGACCCGCTGCTTAACCGACTCCACCAGAATGTTGTTTGGGGCATGCGCGGCAACTTCCTGGATATCCCCACTGACTGCCCACAGCGTGACGAACGACTGGGCTGGACCGGCGACCTGCAAGTTTTTTCACCAATTGCATCTTTCATCTATGATGCCAGTGGATTCCTCCAATCCTGGCTGGTTGATCTGGAGATTGAACAGCGCAAGGCTGGTGGCATTGTCCCGCAGGTGATTCCCATGGTGCTGGATCACCCGATGAGCGGTGCGGCCTGGTCGGACACCGCGACGATCGTGCCCTGGGTCTTGTATCAACGCTTTGGTGATGCGAAGATCATAGCTGATCAGTACGAGAGCATGAAAGCCTGGGTCGATCATATTGTTGCGGCTGCTGGCGAAAACGATCTATGGGATACCGGTTTCCAATATGGCGATTGGCTGGATCCTACCGCCCCCCCTGACACGCCTGGACAGGCGCGCACTGATAAAGCCATCGTTGCCAGTGCCTACTACATCCGTTCTGCAGAGTTGGTCGCTCAGGCGGCCGAACTGCTTGGGCATACAGCTGAACAGCAGCACTATCTCTCTGTGGCTGAGAAGGCTCGCGCAGCGTTTGCACGGGAATATATGACCCCGGCTGGACGCTTGGTGAGCGATGCCGAAACAGCCTACGCCCTTGCTATTACTTTTGATTTGCTTCTCACCTCCAAACAGCACCAACGAGCTGGAGATCGGCTGGTTGAACTGGTGCGTGATAGTGGTTATCACATCCGCACCGGTTTTGTCGGTACGCCCCTGATCTGCGATGCGTTATGCAGCACAGGTAATTATGCCACTGCGTACCGGCTTTTGATGCAGCGGGAATGCCCTTCGTGGCTCTATCCGGTCACCATGGGCGCCACCACGGTTTGGGAACGGTGGGACTCCATGCTCCCCGACGGCTCGGTCAATGCCGGTGAAATGACCTCCTTCAACCATTACGCCCTCGGTGCAGTCGCTGATTGGATGCACCGCACGATTGGAGGACTGAGACCGACGGAGCCTGGCTACCACCACATGAGTATTCGTCCCCGGCCGGGTGGTGGCCTCACTCACGCCAAAGTCCGGCATCTCACCCCTTATGGGATGGCGGAATCTGCCTGGCAAATCGAAGACGGGATGTTTGACCTGAATGTTCTTATCCCCCCGAACACGACTGCGTTTGTCACTTTGCCCGGAGGTGATACCCCCCCCATCGAAGTGGGTTCCGGTTCCTGGCACTGGTCGGTTCCCTATCAAGACCCGGACGATCGCGGCCCCTATACGGTAGACGACCTGATCGGTGATATCACCTACGATCCCGCAGCTCGCGAAGTTCTCATGGATGTCTTACAGCAGGTCGGTGCCCCCGGTTTTCTCATTAGGATGTTGTTGAACGAGCGCAATATTCCTTTGCGCGAGGCTCTATTTATGCTCTCAAACCACGAAGAAGCCGTAAAATTGATGAACGAAGCCTTCGCGAATTTATGAACAGCGATCGCAATCAACCGTAAACAAATCAAAAAATACCGGGAAGGGGCTTATGTCTTACTCTATTTACCAACTCAAACCCAGTGTTTATCACATCGCCGACCCTCTCGGTGTCTTCATGACCGTCATCGTTGGTGAGGAAACAGCCTTGCTCCTCGATACTGGTCATGGCATCGGTCGCCTGAACGAGACTATTGCTCAGATCACAGACCTTCCTTTGATCGTCGTCAATTCGCACGGGCACTTGGACCATGTTTTAGGAAACCGCTTTTTTGGTGAAGCTTATCTTCACCCTGCAGATCTTCAAGTCTATCAACGCCATACGACACAAGATAGAAAACATTCCGTAGTAGGTATGCAAAGTGCTCGTCCGGAACTCTTCCCAGCGGATTTCTCTCCTGATGCTTACCTGTCGGAATACAAGACAAAAGTCCTTCCGATTGACGAAGGGGATGTCTTTGACCTTGGCGGGGTGAGTCTGACTGTGGTCCACGCACCCGGTCATACACCGGGTGGATTGCCCTGCTGGATGATCGTGATCGTCTGTTGCTGGTTGGTGATGCGGCCTCGCCCCATGTCTGGATGTTCTTGCAGGAATCCACCAGCATCGCCACCTATATCCAATCGTTGCAGAAACTCCAGAAGCTGGGCAACCAGTACGATGGACTTATTGCCTCACACGTTCCGGTTTTACTGCCGAATGATCTGATTGACCGCCTGATCCGCTGTGCCGAGAATATCGATCCTGAAAAAAGCGTTCCCTTTGAGCCCCCCTTCGAAGATGCTGGAAAAGGCATCATGTACTTTGAAGGCTTCGAATCGCTCAAAGAAGGCTTGGAAATGGAGACGCTCGATTTTGCAACGCAGCCTTTCTATACGCTGAATCTGGATATCTTGTATTTTTCAAAGGTTACATTCGTGTCGATTGTTTACAACGAGACAAAACTGATATAGGCACAGCAGGTTGTGGACTTTTTAAAGAAAAGGAATATATAACTGATGCCGCAAAGTGGATCGGACTGGCTGAAGCATGGCTCAAGAAGCGGTTTGCACTGGCGCTTCCTGAAAAGCCAGATTGGATGGCGACGATGGAAACAAACAACACGAAATAGGACACATCATGGAAAATAACATTCAATCCATCCTCAAACAAATGACACTTGAAGAAAAAGCTGCGCTCTGTACCGGAGCCAGCGCATGGACCACCACCCCAATAGAGCGGCTTGGTATCCCGGAAATGATTGTTTCCGATGGTCCGCATGGCATCCGTCGCGTGGCAGATGCAGATTCGCTGGCCATCGAAAGCCTGGCTGCCACCTGTTTCCCCACGGCATCCTGTACAGCCTCCAGCTGGAACACAGATTTAATCCACCAGATGGGGCAGGCC
>DAOUMD010000223.1:0-9019 GCA_034412795.1 Anaerolineae bacterium | reverse complement strand
TGGCGCAACGTCCTATGGCGCGAATGGCGTAACTCCGAGGATGAGGAGTATGCGCAGCGCTTATTCAAATTGGTAACCGATGATCTGCCATCCCCTGGCGAGCACCCTCTGCGTTACCAGCATCCTCACTGGCACCCTTCGTGGCGCGAGCAGCCCCTTAGAGCTGAAGTAGAAAAGGCTTTGTGGGAAGCCCGTGCTGCCCATGATTGGGTCCGCACCGTCTGGACCGGTCCCCTTCGTCGCCTGGAGAAGCGATTGCAAGGTACCGAAGCACCTGGCTCACTCACCGAAGATTTGCAAAGCAACGATTGGGTTGACCGTTTCACTGCGCGTCACACGTTGATTACCTTGGGCGGCAAGGCGGTGCCGGCGCTGCAAGCTTTGATTGAGCATCCGCCGGACACTTCAGACCGTTTGGCCATCAGTGTACTAAAAAGCATTGGGTTCGAGACCACGGCCCTGTGGGAGGAAGAGGCCCCCACATTGCTATGCCCGGAATGTCTGGCTCGCTGCCAGGCCCACCGAGCTCATCTGCCGTTGCAGCTTGATGTGACCTATTACGGCTGCCGGATCTGCCACCAAAGCCGGGAGTTCATCCATTGCCCACACGGCGTAACTGCCGTACTGGACTCCACCTGGACTGAGACACATGACGGGCAAAATGGCCTCCTGCGGATCAACTGGCTGGCATATCGTAAGCTATTCGATTTCGACCGGGTCGAAATCGTCCAGGCCAACGACGAAGACGTGGAGCGTTTCGCCGTCCAGGTCGGCAACGACACCGACCCCTTTAGGGAACCACGCTACAAGCAAATGCCGTGTATCGTCAAGCCGGGGTGTGAGTTATCAAAGAATACCCTGCGGGTCCTGGACAGCATGTTTGGGCCGCTGGAGCGTTAATATGCTCATATCCTTCGATCGCACCGACTTTCCCCTGATCGTATTGGAGGGGATAGGGATTGAGGTGCATTTGCTGCCAATAACCAAATCGCAGTATGAACGGTACGCCGCCGGATCCAACCGGACCGTCAAGGCCGGTTATAGGCAGATGTTGACTTTGAACCCCGGTGTCCCGCCGGAGGACTTTGCCTCAGACGAACGAGAGCGCCTCCTCGTCGCCGGCGTCTTGCCGGAGGAAGCCCAGGCCTTTGCCCGCTGGCTGGGAGAAGGCTTTGACCTGCCAACTGTGGAAGAGTGGCGCGCCATCTACCTCACGTTGAGCAGAACCTTTCTGCCGCTACACGATCTGTCGGCCGAGGTGGTCGGCGGAACGGCAGGCATCATCCTGGCCCAACTTTTGGCCCAGATTGACCCACGCTCTATGGCGGACCTGGCCTTAATGCGCGAGGGGTTAGTGGAGTGGGTGGAACAGGGAAAGACCTGGGTCGGACTGGGAGCGCCGCGTCCTGGATTTTTTCCCAACCTGTGGGACCCGCTGGATCACGAAGTCAAACCCATCCGGCTTGATGAGCGCCTGCCCTACTTCGGTTTTCGGTTGGTGCGGCGTGGCAAGTGGTATCTCGCAAATAAGGGAAGCGCGAGGTTCATCTATTAGCTGGAAGCATAGAAGCGGGAAGTAGACGCGATTTCCAATCGCGGGCTTGCTCGAATGGCGCGATTGAGAAGGTTCTGAGTCGCCAAGGTACAACTTCCAGCCATCCAACCTTCCATACACCGGTTTCCGCAATTAGGAGCTACAGATAATATGACGTCCATCCAAGCCTGGCAGCACATCTACAGCAATGTCGAGAAAGAGCAATCGCCCCAAGGGCGGGGGGGCTTTCAAACCCTTTTCTACACGTCCTCAGGCTTGACCGAGGCCGAGATCTCGGAGATGGAGAGTCGCCTGCTTTACTTCCCATCCGACGTGGAACCCGTCAAACGTCTCTTCTTTACCACCTCGACCGGCAAGGGTGTGGTAGCCCAAATCGTAATCCTCTCAGAGCCGGATCAGTACGGTCGCAAGGGACGCTACCTGGCCCACAGCCTGGTATTCTCTCCGGAGACGATGGCCCAATTTGAGACCGACCCTTTCCGCGTGTTGCGCCGGTTTTCGTTCATCACCACCGTCGCCAAAGCACTGGCCAAGGGCGACTTCGAGACCGGGGATATCCCGCCGGGCTGGCTGGAGTTGCCCCCGCGTCCGGAGCGTGATGTCAAAATGGCCCATCGCTGGTCGGCCCCGGAGCTGAAGAAGCTGGCTCTACTGGCTTTGCGCGCCGATCAGCAGGCCCATGAGCGCGAGGCCATCACCTTTACCGGAAGCCCTCAGCAAATTGAAGACGCCCTGGAAGCGGCCTTTCTGGCCGTGCCTGCCTCGCTTCGTCCGCGTTGCACCTTCGATACCTATTTTTACCACTGCAACCTGGTGGCGACTTACTTCTGGGGCATTGGCCTGCCGCAGCCGCCGGTCAGTATCAAGTTTGCGCTAGTAGACGGGGAGTCGCGGCAAGTGCGGGGTACGGTCCCTGATCAGCCGGATACCGCCTACGAGCGCTGGGCGCTGGCGGCCATCGAAGCCGGACAGTTGGAGGAAATCAGGAATACGCGGGACAACGCGTTTGCCCTGGCTGAGTGGCTGGACGGCCGGGAGTATGGAGATTCGGCGCTGGAAGATGTCTCGCCCGAGTTGATCGCGGCTGTTTTTGAAGTCAACCCCGGTCCGGTGCAAGCCCTGCTACGTCGCCGGGTGGGCGAACAGGTCCCCCCCGCACTGGTTGACCGCATAGCTGATGATATCTACCAACACACGGAAGCGGTCCCCCTGTATCAGCAGTTGCGAGAGGCTTTTGCACCGGCGCGGCTGGCGGATGTACTATACGAGACTTATGCCGCCCGGGAGTTCGAGAAACCGCCGCGAGAGGAGATCAAGGCGCTGGAATCATTTACGAAGCAGATCGATCATTCGCTGCTGCGCCTGTTTTGGGCTTGCTGGGATCAGCCCCGTAAGGGATTGCCCCGCGAGCTTGAGAAGGTGGATGAAGGAGCCTATCGCCAATTTGGGGAAATCGCCTTGCGCCTGGAAATAGTCGAACCGTTCGACCTGCTGGTGTCGGGACGCGGTGATGCCTTTCTGGACCTGTACCTCACCGCCGGTACTCAAAAGGATTGGACCGGCGTGGCCGATGCCTTAATTGCAGTTGATGAGACGGCTTGCCTATCACGCCTGGCAGAGTATGTACCCAAGCTGTCGGACAAGGATTTGAAGAAACTGGCCAAACTTATTGCCGAGCAGCCCGACATACCAGAGCCGTTCCAGGTGGCCGTCGAGAGGGCGATGGCTGATCTGCCGCCTAAAAAACGGTTTAAGGATGTACTACGCAGGGTGAGGCCACAAAGAAGACAAAAATAGCGTCTGCGTAACTACTAAGCCCACCGCTCACGAGGGATGAAAATCCCGAATTTGATCGCTCATAAGAACTTGTGCAGGTCCTCTGGGCTGTCGTCCATCGGGAGCGGCTGAGTAGTTGCACGCCTGCTCGAAAACAGGCAGTCTCCCCGTCAAGTGTTGCCCGACGATGCTGTCTCCTGCTATGCAGTTCGGGCCAGGTCTCTCAAGGGAGCATAGCTCATGCGGTGTATAGGCGTCGGGCCCAGGTCAACCAGGGCGGCCCGGTGCGCGGCGGTGCCATAGCCCTTGTGACGGGCGAACTCATAGCCCGGATAACACCGGTCGAGCAAGCCCATCAGGCGGTCACGCGTGACTTTGGCCACGATTGAGGCAGCCGCTACAGATAACGACCTGGCATCGGCTTTGGGGAAAGCAATTTGTGGCAGAGGGACGGACTTCAACTGGACGTGATCGATGATAAGACATTCAGGCTGAGGCGAGAGACGGGCAAGCGCCTGTCGCATCGCGCGCCGGGTAGCGGGCACCACACCTTCTCGGTCGACGACGGCTGGGGCGCTGACTCCCACGCCAATACCCAGCGCGGTTTGACGGATTACATCCAGGAGCCGGTCTCGTGCCAGGGGCGAAAGCTGTTTCGAGTCACGTACGCCGGAGAGGGCGTGCTCCAGATCAGATCGATCCAGGGGAAGAACCACCGCAGCCGCCACGACCGGCCCGGCCCATGCGCCCCGCCCTGCCTCATCAAGCCCGGCAACAAAACGATGGCCCTGCACGCACAGGGCCAGTTCAACTTCGAGGGTAGGAGTATCCATCTTTAAGACTATAGAATATCTACAGCACAGGCCTCAGCCTGACTCAGGCGCAACGTGAGTAGCCTGGGTGTACTAGGCCGTGTTGACATTTAGTCTTTGCGCCTGAGAATCCCGCAACAAATAACGAAATGTACCTCTGGGAATGCGCAAATGTCAACACTACCTAGTCGCGCCGTTCACGCAGGCGAGCCGATTTGCCGCTGCGCCCCCGTAGAAAGTATAGCCTGGCGCGGCGCACATGCGCGTGTCGCAGAATCTCAATCTTTTCGACACGAGGCGAGTGGAGCAGGAACGTCCGTTCAACACCCACGCCGTGCGAGGCGGTGCGGCGGACGGTGAAATTCCGGTTGATGCCACCGCCGCGAACTCGGATTACCACACCCTGCACCACTTGCACACGTTCACGGTTGCCTTCCACAATGCGAACGTGAACCTTCACCGTGTCGCCAGACGAAAGCTCAGGGACTTCTTCTTTAAGATTCTCAATAGACTGGATTAGATCGACTGCGTTTGCCATGGTATCGCCACCCTTCCTGACGGGTCAAGATTCATGCCTGCCAGACCTTGACAGGGTAACTACTCAACCCACCGCTCGCGAGGGCCCTCGGCTCACGAGGGATGAAAATCCCGAGCTTGATCGCTCATAAGGACTTGCGCTGGGCCTCTGGACTGTCGTCCATCGGGAGCGGCTGAGTAACTACAATCTGTCAGGTCTCTTGGTTCAGGTCACGAAAGGAGATTATAGCACCAGGCGTGACACATCGCAAATTCTATCCTGGATTGGGTGCGTCCAAGTTTGTTGAAAGACCCTAAGGGTTCACAAAAGAATAACTTCCCGTGTGTCATTTCGAGTGATAGTGAGAAATCCCCATCAGCGTTGGCCGCGCAATCAACCTTGAGAGGGATTTCTCGCTATCGCTCGAAATGACATAATTTAGGTGCAGGAACTTATATATTTACGGACCCTAAGGATTTCCAAAACCCTCAGGATCTTTTCCCATTTCTTGATCCTCTTCAGCATCCAATTGGGCCAGGAACTCGCGGTCAGCTTGGCTGAGGTCGGCCTGGTCCAGCAAATCGGGCCGGCGCGCCCGGGTGCGCCGTAACGCCTCGCGCCGTCGCCAGCCGTCTACCTCGGCGTGGTGCCCGGAGAGCAAGATTTCGGGAACCGGATAACCCCGGTAGACAACCGGGCGCGTGTAGTGTGGATACTCCAGCAGTCCGCTGGCGTGGGAATCGTCGGCCGTCGCGCCCGGGTCGCCCAGCACGCCGGGTATCAAACGCACGACGGCGTCCACCACAACCATAGCCGGTACCTCGCCGCCGGTGAGCACATAGTCGCCGATGGATAGTTCGTCAGTGGCCAGGTATTGGCGCACTCGCTCGTCCACCCCCTCATAACGTCCGCAGATGAGCAACAATCGTTCGTGGGCCGCCAGCTCGCGGGCCACCGCCTGGGTGAACGGGCGGCCTTGAGGCGTGAGCAGAACAAGGGGCGGTGCATCGGAACGGCCGGCTGGGTCAAACCCCAAGACCCCTTCAACCGCATTCCAGATTGGCTCAGGCTTCATCACCATACCGCCCCCGCCGCCGTAGGGCGTATCGTCGGTCACGTGGTGCTTGTCAGTGGCATAGTCACGGATGTTATGCACTGCCAAGGTCACCCGACCTGCCTCGCACGCGCGCCGGATGATACTGGCTTCGAAAGGACTTCTGAACATCTCTGGGAAAAGGGTAAAAATGTCGAACCGCACCACACCACCAGCCGTTACACTCTAGTGAAGAATCCCAAAGTATTGTAGCACGAAGTATATACCGCGACAAAAGATGGAGTGAAAGGGCCTATTCTTGCCCCTAATCTTCTTTTATGATATAATTTGTGCCAATTGGATAAGGGGCCCGGGCGGAGTCACGTCTGCCCGTCGCCCGACATACAATCAGGAGGACATCGTGGCTCTCAGCACGGAACAGAAAAAGGAGATTATTCAGACCTATAACGTTCATCCTAACGATACCGGTTCGCCTGAAGTGCAGATTGCGCTATTGACGACACGCATCAACCAGCTTGTCGAGCATCTCAAAACGCACAAGCACGATGAGCATTCCAGGCGAGGTCTGCTCAAACTTGTAGGACAACGCCGGCGGCACCTGTCATACCTCAGTCACAAGGATACCGTTCGCTACAAGGAAATCGTTGAGCGGTTAGGATTGAGAAAGTAGCTAGGTCAAGTAGCAGTAAGATGTAACATCAGTTTGGAGCAAACGAGTAGATGCAAGATATGCAGTCTACTCGTTTGAATTGTATACACATATCAAAGGGTAACCAGAGGCGCAGGAATTGGGGCGTGTGCCTTAGTCAGAATCGGGGCTATGACCCACGCCCCAGTCCCTGACCTCTGGGGCCCAATTCAGGCCCAGGAGGCTAACATTAACATGTCAAATACTATTCAACCTCATCGATTTGTGGCGAACATCGCGGGTCGAGACGTCATCTTTGAGACCGGCAAACTGGCCGGTCAGGCAGATGGTGCCGTCGTCATTAGCACGGGTGAGACGATGCTGTTGGCGACCGCCACCGCCTCTAAGCAGCCCCGAGAGGGGATCGATTTCTTCCCTCTCAGCGTGGACTACGAAGAGCGGCTGTATGCCGCCGGACGCATCCCCGGAAGTTTCTTCCGCCGCGAAGGGCGACCCAGCGAGGGAGCGATTCTCCTCTGCCGGCTGACGGACCGGCCGCTGCGCCCCCTCTTTCCTAAAGGATTCCGCAACGATGTTCACATCGTCCTCACCGCGCTGTCGTCTGACGGCGAAAACCGGATCGATATACTGGCCATCAACGCTGCCTCAGCAGCGTTGATGATCTCTGGCATTCCTTTCGCCGGGCCAGTGGCGGCCGTTCGTGTGGGTCTTATTGACGACCAGCTTGTCATCAACCCCACAGCCAGCCAGATGGAAGGCAGCGAGTTGGATTTGCGGGTGGCCGGGACCGAAGACGCCATCCTGATGGTCGAAGCCGGTGCCAATGAAGTAACAGAAGCCAGGATGCTTGAGGCGCTACGGGTGGCCCACGAGGCCATGCAGGATTTCATCCGCGTGCAGCGCGAGATGGCTGTTCAAGTCGGCAAACCGCCTATGAAGTACGAGCTGGTTGAGGTGCCCGAGGAGACGCGATCTGCCGCTTTGAGCTGGTTGGAAGGCCACATTGTCCCAATGTTGGAAGCCAATCATACCAAACAAGAGCTTGATACGGCCCTAAACGCATTGCGGGATGAACTCGTCGAGAGCTTCGCAGAAAACGAAAGTGTAGTTCCTAAAGATGTAGTCCAGATCTTGGATGAGGAACTTAAGAGCGCGGTACGACGGCGTATCCTCGACCAGGGCGTTCGACCCGATGGCCGGGACCCTGCGACGGTCCGGCCCATCTGGTGCGAAGTAGGGCTGTCGCCACGCACCCACGGCTCCGGGCTCTTCAACCGGGGTGAAACCCAGGTATTGACCATCACCACGCTAGGTACCCCGCGTGAGGAACAAACCTTGGATACGTTGGGCCCCAACGAAACCAAGCGCTATATTCACCATTACAACTTCCCCCCGTATTCCACTGGCGAAGCTGGGTTTATGCGTGGCCCCAAGCGCCGAGAGATCGGGCACGGTGCGCTGGCTGAGCGGGCGCTCCTGCCCATGATCCCCGACGAGGAAGTGTTTCCGTACACGTTGCGGTTGGTGTCCGAAGTTTTGTCGTCCAATGGCTCTACATCGATGGCCAGCACGTGTGCCAGCACACTATCGTTAATGGATGCTGGCGTCCCCATCAAAGCGCCGGTCAGTGGTGTAGCCATGGGGTTGGTCACAGAGGGAGACCGCTACGTGATCTTGACCGATATCCAGGGCATCGAGGACGCCCTGGGCGATATGGACTTTAAGGTGGCTGGCACTCGCGAGGGCATTACCGCCCTGCAAATGGACATCAAAACCCGCGGGTTGGGCTACGAAGTACTGGAAAAGGCTCTGACTCAGGCTTACGAAGGCCGGATGTATATCCTGGACAAAATGCTGGAAACAATCAGCGAGCCACATTCGGAACTCTCACCCTATGCGCCACGTATCATCACCGTCCAGATCGATCCCGAGAAGATTGGCAAGGTCATCGGCCCTGGTGGCAAAACGATCCGTACCATCCAGGAGGAAACGGGTGTCCGGATTGACATTGAGGAAGATGGCACCGTCTTCATCGCCTCGAGCGATGGCGAGGGCAGCGAGCGCGCCATCCAAATGGTTGAGGCATTGACAGAAGAGGCTGAAATCGGTAAAATCTATACCGGCAAGGTCGTTCGCACCACTGACTTCGGTGCCTTTGTAGAAATCTTACCTGGTACAGACGGTATGGTTCACATCAGCCAGTTGGCCGACTATCGCGTGCCGAGTGTGGAAGACGTGGTGCGTGTGGGAGACGAGATCATGGTCATGGTCATCGACATTGACCGCGAGGGCAAGATCCGTCTCTCGCGCCAAGCCGTGCTGGAAGGTTGGACGGCCGAGCAGGCGCGCCAAAACGACCAACGCCGCCCTAGTGGCGGTCGGAGTGGCCGGGGTGGGCGCGATCGCGGCGGACGTAGCCGCCCGCGCCGCTAAGCCGCTAGTTTTCCAAAGTGGGGTAGCATCCTTCGACGAACTCAGGATGCTACGTAGCCATCGGACTATTTACGCTCAAGTGTAACAAGCTTGAGTTTAGACAACTTGTAAGAAACCGGGTTTTTGAACTTCAGTGTGCAACCGCAACTATGAAAAAGCACCTGGCAACGTGCCAAAACCTATGGTCAGACGACAAAAAACCCGGTTTCTTGGCTTTTATCTA
>DAOUMD010000222.1:0-19773 GCA_034412795.1 Anaerolineae bacterium | reverse complement strand
ATACCCTCTGGACCATAAGTGTCGCCCCCAGTAGCGACGCCCTAGCTTCTCGTACCGATCAAACAGGCGTATCGCCAACTTGCCCTTCACATAGCCCATGAAACTCGATACTGCATACTTCGGTGGTATGGACACAATCATTTGAATTGTCGGGTCATCATGTACCTCCTGAAGTCTCGCACCTTCCAGGTAGGTACATGATACCCCACTTACTGGTCTAACCCTCTTCTTGGACCACTACCAGAGGTAGTGGGTTTATAAATCACTAAAATTGTGAGCCTTCTCCTACCATGTACGTCTACCCCATCTGGCAGCCAACTATCTGTGTGACACCAACGCGCCCGCAGCCGTTGGGACGACAGCTACTCACCCCATCAAAAGCTAGCAGTTTGAAGGCGCACACTGTCCCTGATTGTTTCACCTACTGCCCGCCCCGCCACTTTCTGCCCAATCTCCACAGCGTAGTTCGTCCCCCGATCCCAGGGGTAGACCTGGCTCATACTGGCCCAATACAGCCCGGGGATGGGCGTGGCCAGGTCAGGAATGTTGCGGGAATGATTCACCGGCGGCACTGGCTGGGCATATTTCTCACGGAAAAGCCAGCTCTTCCGCACCCAGTCCGGCTTGAATTCAGAGTTAAAGCGTGTCAATGTGGACACAAAACGCTCCAACAACGCCTCGTGAGACATGCTGAAATACTCGTGGTCCGGCTTTAGGTAGTCCCCACAATATATCACATGGTCGCCACCGTAATGTTTGGAATCCACGTAATTGGTGTGTTCTACCAGAGCCAGAAACGGGAATCCATCGCCCTTAGGCAAGTTGATCCAGTAATGACCATCGGTCAGCCGGTGCTTGAGCGCCAAAACCAGAACCACAGCCCCCATCGACTTCAGCTTATGCAACCCTTGAAGGTAGTCAGGCGGGAGCGAGGGGGCCAGCCGAGCCAGCAGACCCGGAGACACAGTAGCAATGACGCGATCGAAGACCTCATCGCCGGCCGGGCTGCGAATCGTGAGGCCACCACCCTCGGGAGCCTGTTCTATGCCTCGGATGGGAGTATTGAGCCGCACCTCAGCACCCTGGGCCTGGGCGCGCGCGGCCAGCGCGTCGGCAAAGGCTTGAAAGCCGCCGACGAAATAGCCCAGGCGGGGCGTCCGCTTGTGAAGACGCGCCCACATCCAGGCCATGTTCACGTCCTGATAATAATCTCCAAACTTGCCAACCAGCAGTGGCTCCCACAGAATCTGATAAGCACGTTGTCCAAGCCACCGGGTAAGCCATTTGTGGGCCGTATGCTTCTCCAGCGGTCGCCAGTTACGCGTGAGGCGGAGATAGATGGCCACCGGTCCACTCCGGATTTTGTCAAATAACGACAAATGAGGGAAGAGCGCCGCCCGCAGGTAACTATCGAACGGATAGGCCTTGCCTTTGTGCCAGATCGAAGTGATAGGTCGAGGAAAGAAGAGCTTGTCTTCTTCACCGATCTCATTGATCAGGTTGATGACGGCGTCGTCAGAGGCGAACCAGTGGTGATAGAATCGCTCCAGCGACCAATCCCAATGCTCGTCCTTAAAACCCGAGGCTAACCCTCCAGTCTTATCCGCTGCCTCAAAAACGACCACATGGTGCTCGCCTTTGGTCAACTCATAAGCTGCGGTGAGCCCCGCAATACCTGCGCCAACAATTGCAATATTCAAGCCAGTTCCTTTCACTGAGTTTTAGTCAGGTTATATAGGCACCTTTGAAGCTTTCATCCAGCGGAAGCACGGCATTGAACACATTATAGCGCAAAATGCCAAGCTCCGACAAATGATCAAACCACCTGCTTACCTAACTATACGAATAATAGCCCAAATTATGACACCGGGCGGATTCTCCCAAAAGATGTGCAGGCTGAGCATCATGTGGTATAATAAAAGCAGCCAATCTGAGGAGGCAAGGCATGGGGAAAAAGACACAAATCGGCGGAATTATGCACAGCGACGGGCTGGCGATGATTGGAGTCTTGGCAATGCCCTCACGTCCGGGGTTGGCCGGCACGATTCTATCGGTAATGGGGGGCAAGAACGTTAATGTTCAATTCATCGTGCAATTGGTGGACAAGGATGGCAACGATCACGTGGTCTTCTGCGTTGAGCGCAAAGACCTGGAAACGGCACTTGATCTGCTCGCCGACATCAAGGAAGAAGTGTCTGCCCAGGAGATTGCCCACGACGCCTCGGTGGGATTGGTCAGCATCTTCGGGCCCGACTTTCGCCAACGCCCTGGCATAGCTGGAGAGATGTTTGCCGCACTGGGCCAAGCTGATATTAACATCCAGGCCATCAGCACGTCCATTTCCACCATCTCATGTGTCATCCAAGCCATCCAGGTACCAGAAGCAGTCAAGATTTTGCAAGATACTTTCGAGATGCCCTAAGGCAATGCCAAGAAAATATTCGGGCATTGCTTCGGCTTTTCCAAACATTAGGCTGCTTGTCTGGCTTTGTTTCAACGAGTCTTGGCGGGACGTTTGCGCAATTTAATTCTTGGAAAAGCCTAAGTTTCAGCAGACGGTAGAAAGTAAACAGTAGACAGGGATATATCACGAAAACTGATGCATAGCCTTCTTTCCCTGTCTACCGTCTACTGCTGAAGTCCCAACTCGCCACGGACTGTCTGGTAGAGCGCCTCGGCTTTCAGTTGACGCAGGGTATAGCAGGGCGCATCAAGCTCGTCGGCCAAGGCCTGCGCCAGCCCACGGTCAAAGGAGGAGTGCTCCATATTGATGACCACGGAGCGGACGCCCGCCGCCCGAATGACGGCTGCCACCCGGTGAGCCTCTTCCTGGGCTGGCAGGTCAGTGATAGAGACGTTCCCGGCGCCGTCAGTTAAGAGAATCATCAACGGCATTATTTCAGGATTGAGCCGCATATGTTGGGTCATAACCCGGTGGGCCAGCAGCAGACCAGCCGATAGGGGAGTCTTGCCCCCCACCGGCACATCAGCCAGGGCATTCTTGGCCAACTCCACACTTGAGGTCGGCAACAACACAAGACGTGCCTCTTCTCTCTGGAACACCACCAGCCCCACCTGGTCACGGCGCTGATAAGCATCCATCAACAGCGACATTATAGCGCCTTTGGTCGCCTCCATACGCTCGGCGGCCGCCATGCTCCAACTGGCATCCACCACGAACAAGATAAGGTTAGCCGCACGGCGCACTCTCACCTTCTTTTGCAGGTCATCCATATAGATGGAAAAGGCGATGTCGTTGCTCTCACGCTGAAGTTGAAAAGGGGCGGCCGCGCGGATTGTGGCATCGAAAGCGATGTCACGCGTCTTGCCGTGGGCTGGTCGGGCCTGGATATAGCGCCCTCGCTTACGATCAGTGCGGGTAAAGCTGCGCTTGCCAGCCTGGCTACGCGTCAGCTTATCGAGGGGCGTCTGCAACCGCTTAGGACGGAAGTCGGCACCAACGGACACCGCGCTCTCCGGCACCTGGTTGTCATTGTCAGAGCCTTTCTGGCTCTGATCTTGGGGTGGTGTCCCGTGCGGCGGCGAAGTTGCCGGGGGTGGCTGGTCTACCGGGTCACCTTCGTTTTTTTTTCCTCCGGACTGTTAGGCACATCACCAGACGCCTGCTGCATCTCAGGCGACTGTTCGGCTGCCTCCTGACGCACCTGATCCAATCTCTCGGCCAACTCCTGGAATTGGATCTCAGTATCCTGGAAAGGATGTCGCTTCAGACGATGGGGTAGCGCCAGTTCGGCCGCCACCAAGATATCCTCATCGATGACGTAAGTACGCCCATTCAAGGCTGCGTGGGCAATGGCAGCCTTGAGAATGACGATATCGGCCCGGTGACCGTCCACCCGCATCTCGCTCGTGAGCCCGGCTATGGTATACATGTCACGCTGTGTATATGTGACATCATCTTGTAAATTGCGCGCATTCGCAATGTCTTGGGATACTTCACGCTCTTCAGACTCCCAATCAGCGTAGAAGCCAGCCGGGTCGCGCTCAAACTGCACCGTGCGCTGCAAAATCTTCACCCGGGCCTCGGGGGCGTGGATGCCCCGAATGTCTACGCACAGAGCAAAACGGTCAAGCAACTGCGGGCGCAGGTCTCCTTCCTCCGGATTCATGGTACCGACCAAGATGAAACGAGCCGGATGCGAAAAGGAGATTCCCTCGCGCTCCACGACATTGACCCCCATCGCCGCCGAGTCCAGCAACAAGTCTACCACGTGGTCATCGAGCAGATTGACCTCGTCCACGTAGAGCAAGCCGCGATTAGCTGCGGCCAACACCCCTGGCTCAAAATGGCGTTCGCCCTTTTTGATAGCCAGCTCAATGTCAAGGGTGCCCACCACACGATCCTCGGTGGCGCTCACTGGCAGGTCTACAAAGCGGGTGCGATGCCGTGTGACAGGCAGTTCCTCACCACGCTCTATCCGCTCTTTGCAGTTGTCGCACTGTCGATCAGGACGGTAGGGATGACAACCAAAGGGACAGTCCGCCACTACTTCAATTTCGGGTAACAGCGCAGCCAGCGCTCGAGCTGCGGTACTTTTGGCGGTTCCTCGCTCTCCACGGATCAGCACACCCCCGATCTGCGGGCTGATTGCGTTCAGTATTAGGGCCATTGTCATACGATCTTGGCCTACGATGGCAGTGAAGGGAAAAACTGAAGGCATCCTTTTCTCCAAGAAGATTTATTTAATCTGGTAGGTAATATTATACCTATCTACACACAAAAAGCAAAGGCTCTGATTAGGTACCTATCCTTCCTGTACGCACAAGAATTCGCAACCGCTCTGGACGGTACAGCCGGTTGCGCAAGATAAACCAGAGAGCCGCGACGATACCCCCTGCTTCCCACCCCCACAGCTCTGGTCGTCGCGTGAAAGCACGCCAATAGGCTTGCTTGATGTCCTCCTGCTCACTCCCCGCTTTTTGCCAGGTGTGGAAACGCCAGCCGCGCAACGGCCAATAAAAAGTATCATTGAAGAGCCAGAGACGATCAAGCAGGATGTGACCATTGAATGCGAGCACGTAAGGCCACCAGTTCGGCCGTTTCCACAAGACTGCAACCGTAGCCGTCAGGTAAAACAACAGGCTGTGGGCGAAGAGCACCGCTGACTTGAAGCGACGGTAGAAATACAAAGCCGCAAACGGCTTATCAATCAAATCCGATCCCATCGTGGCGAGGGCGACCAAACGATAGTCAGCTTTTCTCAGCCCGGGCATCCACCTTTTTGCGAGATCAAAAGCAGCCAGCGTATACGCGATGTGACTCTGTGGAAGCATGTAGTTACTCTCGATGTGTTTTATTGATCCCGCTGGTCAGCATCAGGGCAGCCTGTCGGAGAGACCTTCCTGGAAGCTCTGGGCGGTACAACTTGAGCAAAAATTCCACCTAAACAGGTGCCCAAATGCCTGGTCAGAGCGCCGTTTAAGCTTCCAGGAAGGTTAAGCGCATACCCTCTCCGACAGCCTGCTAGCTGGTCCTCTTGGTTCTAGCACTCATCCCATAGATGGGTGTCTTGAGCATCGCGCAGGCCCGGCTGCAATCAAGAGTGCAATTTAGCGGACGATTCAGTCCGCTCTCGGCGCTAAGGGCAGGAACGATCAACGTTGAGTCTAGAGAAAAAAAGTCGGCCAATGCCAGGCCAAGGGCATAACGATGGGTCACTTCCGGGCCAGCGACGTGAAGCAAACCCCGATAATCAAGGACGGCCAGTTCCAGTAAGGCAGCAGCTAGCTCATCGCTCCAGATGGGGCAGCGCAACTCATCGGTGAACAGGTCGAGCCGCTCACCACGTTGCAGCGCGTCCACGATCCAAGCCGCGTGTCTACCCATCGGTTCCAGAGTCAAGATAAGCGAAGTACGAACGATCACCAGTTCGGTCCGCATCGCCAGCAATGCGCCTTCCATATCAGCCTTGGCCTGGCCATAGGGCATAATGGGGCTGGGAGGATGTTCCTCCGTATAGTTCCCATGCTTGCCGTCGAAGACCAAATCCGAGGAGAGTACGATACAACGCGCACCTTCCTCAGCAGTAGCCCCGGCCACGACACGACCGCCGTCCACGATAGCAGCGTGAAAGTCAGCATCCGAGGAGAACTTCGCCCGGTCCCGATCACTGACGGCAGTATGAATGACAACATCAGGACGAAGCTGTGCGATCAGGCGACGGGTAGATTGGTGGTCAACGACGTCTAGCCAGTACCAAGCTGCACTGGACGCACGACCGGGGCGCGTCAAAAAAGTAGCGTGCACATCCCACCCGTTGGCTGCGAGCACTGCCTGATGTCCCAGTTCGCCGCTACCGCCAAGCACCAGCAGGCGAAGATCAGGCCTCATCGGGCACCACTTCCCCGAGCAGTTCCTGCTCCAATCGGCCTAACGCGACCTGGGCGGCGATCTGAGCAGCTACCTGCTTGCTGTGTCCTACGCCCAACCCGTAGGTTTCTTTGCCAATCACGGCTGCTACCGTGAATTCCTTGGCGTGGTCGGGGCCTCGCTCGCCAACGGTCCGATAGGTGGGGGTGATCTTCCGGTATTTCTGACTCAACTCCTGCAATAGGCTCTTCGCATCCTTGTCAGTCTCACCCTCCAGGATTTGTGGTATGGCCGATTTGATTACCTGGACAACGAACCTTCTGGTTTCTTCCAGACCTTGGTCCAGGTACAATGCACCAATTAGGGCTTCATAGGAATCACACAAGATCGCCGGGCGCGCCCGCCCGCCGTTTTCTTCTTCACCCCGTCCCAGGAATATAAGTTCACCGAGTCCAATCTCTGACGCAAAGCTGGCGAGCGTCTCGGTTCGCACCAGCGCGGCTCGCAGACTGGTGAGTTGCCCCTCGCTCATTTCCGGGAAACGATGATAAAGATGCTCGGCTGTGATAAAATCGAGCACCGCATCCCCCAGAAACTCAAGCCGTTCGTTGTCCTCCAAAGGGAAATTCACATTTTCATTGATGTGCGAACGATGAGTAAGCGCCCGATGAAGCAAGGTTTTGTCACGAAAAGTGAGGCCCAAGCTGGCCTCGGCAGCAGACAGTTCGACCATCGGAAATATCTCGTCCTTTCAAGGATATCCGGTTGGCGAACTGAGGGGGCCGAAAGAATCGAGGAACGCTCAATCCCTTCGGCGCCATCAGTTCATCATCAGCAAAAGATGCTCAAGATTTTACCCTATGCTGGCGACCTGCGCAAGTGCAATTCAATTGGATATTGGTAGGGCCGCACAGGGACATGAACAGCAAGATATACCTCAAGAAGAGGATAAGCCAAAGAGAAAAATCTGCCCCACAGCAGTGTGACACCTATGCCCGCACTGTGTATAATTAAGCAAAACTCAACACAGGAGACTGAGGTGAAATACGGTGCCCATAGTTACGTGTTTATAGATCGCTGGGCTGATGACAAGCTGGACCTTCTGGATACGGTCAAGGAGCTTGGTCTGGACTGCTTCGAGGTCGGCGTCGGTGACGATGTTCCTTTTACGCCGGAGCTTACGCGTCGCAGGGCGGAGATTCTGGGATTGGAACTACTGATCAGCCCGGGTGGGGAATGGCCAGTGGCGTGTGATGTATCCGCCGATTCTGCAGAGGATCGGAAGCGTGGATTGGTCTGGCACAAGAAACAGGTAGATTTGGCCAACCAGCTTGGGGCGGTGGCATACTGTGGGGCACTCTACGGGCACCCCGGTGTCGTTAAGCGGCGCAGACCTCCCGCCGATGAACAGAAACGCACTGCAGAATCTCTACATGATCTAGCCGAATATGGCGCACGAAAGGGCGTAAAAATCGCGCTGGAGCCGATGAGTCACTTCCGGACACACCTGGTCAACAATCCCGAACAGCTTATGGCCCTCATCACCCAGGCCGACCACAACAACCTCTATGCTCTGTTCGACACGTACCATATGGTTACGGAAGTGCGAGACTACGCTCAAGCGATTCGGACGCTGCGCGACAGGCTGTGGGCAGTCCACGCGTGCGAAAACGACCGTGGCGTTCCCGGTGGCGGCCTGGTACCCTGGGACGTAATCTTTGGGACACTCAACCAGATCAGTTTCCAGGGCTACATCATCTTTGAAGCATACAATTCCAGCATCGAGGATTTTGCTCATCAACGGGGGATGTTTCACAATGTGTGTCCGGACGGGGTCACTTTCGTCCGTGAGGCACTGGCATTCGTTCGAAGGGAACTTGAGTCCAGTTAGCCAAACCTTAAGGGTTTTAAAAACCCTTAAGGTCTCTATCCGGCAGAACTCGAAACGCTACGCGACCAAGTTCAATTCCTGGGCGCGCACCACAGCCTGGACCCGATTTGAGACACCCAGCTTTCCATAGATACTTTTTACATGTGATCGGATCGTGCTTACGGCAACGATAAGCTCATCGGCGATCTCTTGGTTCGACAGGCCAGCGGCCAACAAGCCCAGCACTTCAAGTTCACGCTCCGTAAGCGGCTCAGGCAGCGGGTAGGCAGCAGACATTTGCCCCATAGCGCCGGACTTGTGCTGCGGCACCTGTACCGCAGGTTTTGGCAATCGAGTAGGGGGCTTCTCCGCAGCGTAGGGAGATACAACTTCCTGATCGAATGCCGCCAACAGGCTGCTCACGTAGTGCGGCGCTATTTGGTGGGAGACCGCTTGACGCAGCAATGTCGCCATAGGTTGGGCCAAGTCCAGGAACATACGCATGTAGCCTTCGGGTTCCGCCAGCGATAGGGCACGCTCCAGCGCAGACAGCGACTGGTCTATCCGGCCCTGCGACTGGTGAGCAATAGCCAACAGTGAAAGCATCTCGATCACACTTCCCATTCGCCCCAAGCCCTCTGCCCTTTGTAGCAGCGTCCCCAACATTTGGAGCGCTTCCTCCAGGTGGTCTGCCGGCGCGTCGACCTGGCCTTGAGCGATCAGCACGGGAACCAGCGTAATGTTCTCAACCTCACGTAGATGATAAGGATGCGTGGACAGGTCAAGCTGTCTGATTCCCTGCGCCCAACGACCTGCCGCCTCGACATCCCCTTGCACCAGCCATAGCCGCGCCTGATGAGCAGCCACGATGTCGTCATCCAAGTCGGTGAAGTCAAGCTCACGTGCCACTCTTTTTGCCCTCTGGATCGCATCCAGAGACCCCTGCCTGTCCCCCTGGGCCTGCCTTACTCGCGCCAGCACAATATGGCCATCGAAAGCGATCAATTCGCCCCATTCCTCGCATAGCTCGATGCCTTTTTGCACGTGCCGAACTGCCGACTCCAGCTCGTTCCACTCGCGTAGGATTTCCCCCATCCCAATGTGCGCCACCCCAGCGACCGGCAAAGACTCCCCATTTTCTGTCGCCAATTGTATCGCTTTCTGATAGGTGGCCACTGCCTGGCGCAGCCGACCTTGCGGTATCTGTGCCTCGGCCTGCAGGCACATAGCATACAAGGCGACCAAGATATTCCCGGTTTCCAGGCCAATGCTGGCGGCTTTGGCAAAGGCATGGCTGGCTGCCTCGACGTCGCCACTCAGCATATATGGCATGCCCATATTTAGAGCCACGACGCCCCGTGAAAACGACTGCCGGTCTTGTGGCAAGAATGCAAGGGCCTGGCGGGATAGCTGCTGCACCACTGATACATCACCGCGAAATACGGACAGAAGAGCACGTATGGCGTTCACTTCGCCCAACATGCTTGAGTCCGCGCCAGCTTCTACACCAGGAACGTATGCCTCTTGTGCTGCCGCTTGTAGACGCGCCTCAGCATCTCCAAACTGACCTGTGAGAAGCAAGGCCCAAGCCTGAAACAGGCAAAGCCGCTGCCGAGATCGCAGCACATCTTCAGGCAACGCCTGCAACCAATCAGACAGAGTGGTCAATTCACCACGCATCAGAAGATCTTGAGCAACTTGTTCAATCAGACATGCCGCCCGCTCGTAATCTTGTGCCGCCAGGGCGTGCCCCACTGCTTGGCTGGCCAATCCACTGCGCTCATACCAATCACACGCTCTCCGGTGCAACTCTTCAATCTCTTGCGGTCCTAGCTGCTGGGCCAAACGTGCTCGAAGAAAATCAGCGAAAAGATGATGATAACGATACCACACCCGCCGCTCGTCCAGAGGCACTACGAAAAGATTGGTATGCTCAAGAAATTCAAGGATGTCTTGACTTGCATTACCACCCCCCTGCTCCTCCACTCCCCTACCCACGACAGCGTCGCACAGCGGACCACTCAGATGTTCCAGAATCGAGGTCTGCAACAAGAAAGCCTGTGTCTTCTCGGGCTGCTGTTGTAAAACCTCCTCAGCCAGAAATTCCAGGACATAATGCTGGCTACCGGTGAAGGCATCGATGAAGCTTGAGACACGCTCGGCATCACACCCTTGCATTGACAGCGCCGCCAATTGCAATCCGGCGATCCAGCCTTCAGTCCGCGCCTCCAGCGCCGCGACGTGTTCCGCGGTCAAGCTCAGCCCCATTGTGCCATTCAAGAAGGCTGCTGCCTCGTCAGGCATAAAGCGCAGATCGGCATCTCGTAACTCCATCATCTGCCCACGAGCCCGTAACCGCGCCAGGGATAAAGGTGGGTCAGTCCGCGTGGCAATCACCAAGCTCATGTGCGGCGGAAGGTGCTCAAGAAAAAAGCTGAGGACGTTGTGGATCGGTTGAGATACGATCACGTGATAATCATCCAGCACCAAAGCGAAGTCAGCAGGAATGGCCTTCGCCACCGAATTGATAAGGGCTGTCAGAACGGTCTCCATCAAAGGCGATGGCGATGCCTGCAACAGTGTCAGAGCTTCTTGACCGACATCCGCGTGTAGCGTCTCCAGAGCTGCGATGAAATAGGCCCAGAAACGCACCGGGTCGTTATCCCCTTCGTCCAACGAAAGCCAGACCAAAGATGAGAAGGAAGTTTCCTCGTCTTTGCGCTGGCCGGCCCACTCGCTCAACAAAGTTGTCTTGCCAAAGCCTGCCGGTGCTGAGATAAGGGTCAGCTTACGCTGTACACCCTCATTCATCTGCTCGATCAAGCGCGGGCGAGGTACCAAGTTAGGGCTTGGCTGCGGGATATACAGCTTTGTCACCAGGATCAAGTTATGCGCTGAAGAATTGCTCACTGCACAGTTACCGACGGATGCCTTTCAGCCATTTGCATTTTCAGGACTGCCAGCCCTCTATGAAGGTTAAGTATATCATGCCTGCCTGCCGGCGACAACGCGCATAGCGCATTTGGGTGCACGAACGAACTGTTGAGGAGTTAACTCGTTCTTCGTGATGCTCGCCTCGGATTTGGCAATCCCCTCGGAGCGATTTTCAGTTATAGCGACTTTCCGTTGAAGCCGACGACGTGGTATAATCAAGGTAACTCTTCGTTGTCCGCGACCTATTCCCCCCAAAACTCTGGTGGCCAATATTGTCCCAGGCTAGCTGCAAGCGGTCGCGTATAAAGAATACTGTCGAAGGAGACAGCCTATGCCCCAATTAACGGTAGAACTGACCTGGCGTGAGTGGGAATACCTGGAAGCGGTGGCCGAAGCTGAGGAGATCTCCCTGGAGGAAGTGGTACGCCGAGCATTGGATGTGTACCTGGCCGGGGAGCGCGTCAAGAGACTTCAATCACGAGACGACAGCGTGACAGCTACTCGTGACCACCTGGTGGGCTCCGACGAGGTGATGGACCTGGACTTATAGCCTCAGTAGATCCGATTATTGAGGAGTGAGACACGCCCACGCGCCGAACGGAACCGCACCTGGGAGTGCTGGCTCCTCAAATCCGGAGCTACTGAGGAACAGTGCCACGGGGCTGGCTCTATCACGGACGTGACCAGCGGGTCAGTCATCAGTTGCCGTGGGGAGATAATCCCCTTCCACCCATTCCTCGCCGGTCGGCCCAACTTCCTTTTTCCAAATGGGCACAATTTGCTTGAGACGGTCAATGGCGTAGCGGCACGCTTCGAAACAGCCCTCATCCCGGTGCCCACTGGAGACTGCGATCACGACCGACACGTCGCCTACTTCCAGGTGCCCGATGCGTTGCACAATGGCAACCTCCACGATAGCCGGCCACCGGGCACGCGCCTCATCGGCGACCTGGCGCAATTTGGCGAGGGCCATCTCTTCGTAGGCCTCGTACTCGAGGTAGACTACCTCCTTGCCCTCCGTCACATTGCGTACCACGCCGGCGAAAGTCGCCACTGCGCCGGTATGAGGCCGGATTACCATCCCAGCAACCTCATCGAGCGTAATAAAATCAAAGGTGACGCGGAACGAATCCGCGCCGCCACTGACCGGCGGGAAGATGGCTACCTCATCTCCGTCACCTAACAGGCTATCAGGCGTGGCAAATTCCTGGTTCACGGAGATGATGGTACGCGGCGTCACATCGGCCAGCCTGGGATACTCAGTGTGCAGCGCCTTGAGGAGATCTTCAACCGTCGCCCCCTCATTCAACTCGCTTTCTACCTCTCCATCACCGACGATTTCTCTCAGTCTAGCAAACAGTCTTACTCTTACTCGCATCATCATTTGCCCTACCTTCAACCATACGCAGTACGCAATACGCAGTACGTATTACGTATTACTTACCGCTCCACTCCCCGCTCTTGCCCCCGCTCTTGGATACCAAGCGCACCGCGTCGAGCCGCATTCCGCGATCCACCGCCTTGCACATGTCGTATATCGTCAGCCCGGCGACGGCTACAGCGGCCAGAGCTTCCATCTCCACGCCGGTCTTGCCTGTGGTGCGCACCGTACCAGTAATCTCAATGACCGCGAGATTTTCCTCATCGCCCGGCTCGACCGGCTCAAACTCCACGCCAATATGGGTCAGCAGCAGCGGATGGCACATAGGGATGAGCTCGTGCGTGCGCTTGGCAGCCATAATTCCCGCAATCTGCGCCACGGCCAGCACGTCACCTTTGGGCAGGCCGCCCTCCTGGATAAGCGCCAGCGTCTCAGGCCGCATCATAACGCGCCCCCTGGCAATGGCTTCACGCTGGGTATCCGGCTTCTGCCCGACATCTACCATCCGCGCACGACCTTGCTCGTCCAAATGGCTTAATTTCATTTCCTTCACCCCGGGGAGCGATTATAGCATAGTCACCAGGTTCCCTCAAACGGAAGTCAGGCAGAGGGTCTGCCCTTGTTAATTCGCTCTCGAATAAGGCTTCAAACCGGATTCAAACCTTGTCAGTGTATGATAATAGTACACAATCGCAACAGGGGCTGAAGGGCACCAACTTCTCTCCCGGGCAGATAGGAGGCAAGGCGATTGATCGGTGAAACCATCCATGACAAATATCGCGTCCTCGACCAGATCAGCAAGAGTCACCTGGTAACCAATTACCTGGTCAGAGACCAAACCCTGAATGAGATGATCGTACTCAAGCTGATCTGTCCCGAGATCAAAGCTGGTAGCCAATTCCTCGATCGTTTCTCCGCTGAAGCAAAAAAGCTACAAAACCTGACCTCACGACAGACTCTCAAAGCATTGGACTGGGGAGAGCTTGAGACAGGCCCATACGCCGTTTTTGAATACACCGGCGGCAAGACCCTGGCACACCTGTGCCAGGCACAGGGAACGCTATCCCTCGAACGCGCCCTCGACATCGCCGCCCAACTCGGGCTGTGCCTGGTAGATGCTCACGATCATAATCTTATGCATGGTGACCTGCGCCCGGATCACATTCTGCTTGGTGCTGATGGCCAGATCAAGGTGACCAATTTCGGCCTGGCCTGGAGTCTGAATCTGGGCCGGTTGATCGCCGATGGAGTGATTGAAAGAGACGAGTATCACGCTCCAGAGTTATCCAGCGGTACAACGATCGATGGTCGGACAGATCTGTATTCAGTGGGGGCAATCCTATTTGAGATTCTGACCGGCCACCGCCCAGCCCTGATGGCCCCCGACCATCATCCTGCCAGTCTCGTGCCCGACCTGCCCGCGGGCATCGACGACCTGGTGGCTCGTTGCCTGGCTCAAGAGCCAGACGATCGCCCCCAAAGCGCCGCTGAATTCCTGGAGGGAATTGACGAGATATTGCACGCACTGTCGACCGCGCCGGGGAACACAGCTTTGGACAGGGAGGAGGTGCTGGTGGGCCATACCTTGGCCGCATACCGCCTGGTGGAGAAACTTGGGCGCGGCGGGATGGCCAGCGTGTACAAAGCTTACGAACCTTCCCTCGATCGATATGTGGCCATCAAGATCCTGCCTCAGCACTTCGCTCACGATCCCACCTTCATCATCCGCTTCCGCCGCGAGGCCAAGGCCATCGCCCGCCTCAATCACCCCAACATCGTGCCCGTCTTCAACTTCGGCAAAGAGGATGACCTGACCTTCATCGTTATGCGCTACGTGGAAGGCGGGACCCTCAAGGACCTATTGGGCCAGCCCATGTCGACCGAACGGGCGACCAAGCTCGTTATTCAGATCGCCCGGGCCTTGAGCTATGCCCACAAGCGTGATGTGGTACACCGCGACGTAAAACCGGCCAATGTGCTAATGGCCGAGGGAGACTGGCCTCTGTTGTCTGACTTCGGCCTGGCGCGTATGATGGGTAGTTCGGTGCAGATCACTGGGACCGGCGTCGGTGTCGGCACCCCAACCTATATGTCACCCGAGCAGGGCCAGGGGCTCGAAGTCGATGGCCGCAGCGACATCTATTCGCTAGGGATTCTGCTGTACGAGATGCTGACCGGCCATGTGCCATTCCAGGCAGACACGCCGCTGGCCGTCGTCCTCAAGCACATCACCGCCCCGCTACCTATGCCCCGAAAAGTAAATCCGGATATCCCTGAATCTATAGAGCGGATTATCCTAAAAGCAACCGCCAAGGACCCCGCCCACCGCTTCCAGACGGCAGACGAGATGATAGAGGCTCTGGAGAAGGCCTTGGCTGGACAGCCTGTCGAAGCACCGCCCGCTTCAGCGCAGGCTCCAACCTCCGAGACCGTCATTCCCGCTGCTCCTCCATCATCGGCCGTCACCCAATCGCCCACGCCAACCCCTTCACAAGTATCCGCAGCAACCGAGGTGCTGGCACCACCCAGGCCCAAGCGTCGCATACCGATCTGGGTGCTGGGCCTGGCCGCCGTCTTGGTGATTATGGGGCTCACGGCAGGCGCCGCCCTATCCGGTCTGTTCAGCCTGGGGACTCCCATCAAACCCATCCCCCGCCAAGAGACGGATGCTCGCCCGGTCGAGTTGGTGAACAGTCCGTCCGCTGCTACGGCGATACCGCTGGAGCCTGTCTCCCCCGCCGGCCCGCCACTGGAGGCCAGTGAAGTAAAACCCTGTGAATGGGATGGTCTCGGACAAGGCTTGTGCATCTATCCTCTCGAAGGGGGTAGACCCACTCGTATCTTGAAGGATGCCGAGTTTGAGTTTGTGGGACCGGCCTCGTGGAGCCCCGATGGAACGCAGATCGCCTTTTCAGCGCTTCAACCAAGCGGAGATCCGAGCTATGATCACACGCTCTACATCGTAAATGCAGACGGCAGCAACTTGACAAAACTGCCCCTCATCCACAACGACATAAACCCAGCCTGGAGCCCAGACGGCGAGTGGCTGGCCTTCCACAGCGGCTGTGATCTGATCGTCACCCACCCCGACGGCTCTGAGCGGACCTTGTTGTGGCACGCTGGCGATACAGCGTGCGTTGAAAATCCACAATGGTCCCATGACGGACAGCAGATTGCTGCTTCCGTACGAATGGGAGTCGGGGAATGGACCTTCCCCATGACGCGCGAAGTGTGGGTCTTCTCTCTGAACAGCGAGAGCATCACTACCGTAGCCGCCACTACCTATGAGGATGAAGACTGTGTGAATTTCGAGATTGCCTTCAGCCCGGACGGATTTGAGGTTGCTTATAGGGACGACAAATGCGAAGCCTGGATTGTCCCCGCTGATGGTTCCGGTAAGGTCACGCATCTTGACGAATTTCCGTTCTGGTGGACCTCCGCCGTCCACCCCCAGTGGTACGGGGAAAACCAGGAGGCACGAGCTAAGCCCGCAGATGAATCTGTTGAGCAAGCGGACGTCTCCCTCTCGCCGGACCCCTGGGGGCACGTCGTTGTTCCGCCGGGTGAGGCTATCAGGTTGGCCTTCGTCGGCGCTTTATCCGGTGACGTCACCGAAATAGGAGAAGTGCAAAAGAACGGCTTCCTGATAGCCATCGAAGACCTGCCCACTGTGAAAGGATTTCCCATCGATGTCGCCATCATCGCAGACGGCGGATGTACTGACGAGCTACTGGGCAAGGAGACGGCCGAGCGCGTAGTTTCTTCTGTGGGCATCGCGGGTGTCATCGGCCACACTTGTTCGGCTTCCTGCGACATAGGCGCGGGCATCTATGAAGGAGCTCACCTGGTGATGACCTCACCTTCGTGCAGCGCCCCGCACCTGTCGGAGCCTGGCCGCGAGATATTCAATCGGGTTGCCATTCGAGATGACCACGGCGGCGACGAATACCACGAACAAGTGGTGAGCAGCGTCGCCTACGATACGTTTGCCCGTCGGTACGAGGACCGCTACGGCCATCCCTTGGAGGAAATAGGAGAAGGCGTTTTCGCTGCCTACGCCTACGATGCGACCGCTATCTTGATCCGGGCCATAGAGCAGGTAGCACAGGTGGATGAGGCCGGCAACCTGATCATCGGCCAGGAAGCCCTGGTTCGGGCAGTGCGCGCCACCGCCGACTATGATGGGGTAACCGGAACTATCAGCTTTGACGACAACGGTGATCGACTGCTGCCGTAGGCGGGCGCAATTATCGGCGCGTCGGGCCCGTCCTATCGATCAGCGAACCGTACAACTGCCCAGGACGCTCTTTCCCAGCCGTAAAAGCAAACATCTAAACAAACACGTTTGTGCTCAGCGAGGTTGACACCTGCCAGCGCAGAGTCAACCTCGTTTCGATTTCCTGCAAGCGTCCGGCCATGGAATGGTTGGGCCGCGAACTGAAAGACCGCCTGACCTGCCATTGTGCCCAATAATGAGGGTGACTTTTGTGCTATTGTGTTCTCGCGAATAAGTGGCTACGCTCATAAACATGAAAAAAAGATAGTAACTGCTCGTCAGGACTGGCAGTCCTCTGAGAAAATCATATATTTCACGCAAGTTCATAAGGACTGCCAGTCCTGGATGCACCAAACCTGAGTAGATACAAAAGATACAGGGAGGGATCGAAAGTGAAAAAGTTGCTGACTTCCTGGGAGCTGGTATGGATTATCGTGGCGCTCGTCTTCACGCTACACGCCGGTGCACCTGTGCTGTACGCGCAGGGACCGACGGGTGGCGCCAAGGCCGATATCAGCATCCAGAACGAGGCCTTCGAGCTTGAAGTGATTCGCCTGGTGAACCAGGAACGCGCTTCACGCGGATTACATCCTCTGCGTCTTAACACAAACCTGAGGGACGCTGCTCGCGACCACAACCAGGACATGATCAACAACGATTTCTTTAGTCACGAAGGATCAGACGGTTCTTTACCGTGGGATCGGGCCTGCGATCACGGATACACACCTTACGGATCAAGTTGTTACGTGGGCGAGAATATCGCCGGTGGGCACTCCACTCCCGCCGCCGTATTTAACGCCTGGATGAATAGCCAGGGCCACAGGGACAATATACTGAGTTCCCTTTATAGGGAAATCGGCGTGGGACATACCACCGGCGGCACCTACAGTCATTACTGGACTATGGATCTGGGGGCGCAGCCTGGCGTCCTGCCGGTCTTCATCAACAACGACGAGGACGAGACCACATCACGCCAGGTCACCATCACCTTAACCAAGGAAGACGTCTCCAGTTGGGGGAGTATCGGCACCATCACCGGGGTGCAAATCAGCGAGGACCCGTCCTTCGCCGGCGCCACCTGGCAGTCCTGGTCCCAGACTATGCCCTTCACCCTGTCCTCCGGGAATGGAACCAAGACCGTCTACGTGAGGTTCACCGATGGCTCCACCCAGGTCACCAGCAGCGACACGATCACTCTCAACGAACCGATACCCAGTCTGTCCCTGTCCACCAATAAGATAACCTTTCTGGCGGAGGTAGGCAGCGGGCAGACGTCGCCGGCCTCCGTTACGTTCGCTATCAACAACGACGGAAGTGACGTCCTGCACTGGACGGCGGGCGACGATGCCGGCTGGTTGGTCCTGGGAAACACCAGCGGTGATGCGCCTGCCAGTGCGGGCACATCGGTGGACAACTCGAGCGGCATTCTCGACTCATTGGGCAAGAAGACGGCGACTATCACGGTCACCGCCACCAACCCCGACGCCGTGAACACGCCCCAGACCATTTCGGTGGTCTTGAACGTCGTCGAGGAGATTCACGCTATCTATCTGCCCATCGTTATGCAATAATCAAGCAGCGACGATCAACCGTCCAGTATCTTCTCAAAAAGTAGGGCAAACCTGGGTGTTCGCCCTTGGGCCAGACACTTGGGTCTGGGCAGACACCCAGATCTGCCCCTACCCCGAATTTCTGAATTACCCTAACGCTGGCCGGCGACCAGCATCACCGCGTCGTCGGCCAGACGTGTTCCATCAGCCGTGAAGGCGGGCAGCCGCTCCCCGGTAACCGGGTCGTACAGACCAACCAGGTAGCGATCGCCAGCCGGTACCAGGCGGCTGTCTTGCACGATCTCCCCCGGCCGCCAAGCGGTCGTCGGGTAGTGATTCGCCAGCGGCGGGCCATCGGCTTGCCCAACCAATTCTCCCTGAGCGTTCAAGCTGTGTACGAAGACCGTATACTCGGTATCCAGTGGAGCCGACGTCTGCCAGTAGAGGGTTAACCTGGGTTCGGCTGGGTGGTTGGTGGATTGGTAGATTGGTAGATTGGTAGATTGGTAGATTGCCCCATTCCCAGTCTTCCAATCTTCCAGGCTTCCAACTTTCCAGTAAGCCAACAACCATATATCGGTACCGGAGGTCGGTATCGTGAAACGAACGTTGAGCGGGGTTAGCGCGTGGGCTGAGAAGTACGGGTCAGTCACGGCCGCCAGGTTGGTGATCAGATCGTCAGCGTAGGGATTGATCAGGTACAGGTCGTCGGGCCCATAGCGGCCGGCGGGTAACAAAGTGGTCCCGCGTTCGGCCTCCCAGCGATCGGTCGACTCCCAAATGGCGCGGTCCATGGGCGCCTCGCCGGGATGGACGATCAAGTAGCGTACGCCGTCTGCCCCCAGCTTCTCCAGGGTCCTCAAGGCCCTCTCGTCGGGAAAATCGGCCAGCGCCTGGCTCAGGGCCATCTGGCGCGCCGGGGTGAAACCGCTGTAACCGTTGACCACCCCCCACCAGCCAAGGGTACTGGGATACATTCGCTTCGTCTCCGGGAACTCGGGAGCAGGCGCCACGTGCATGGGCAACTCCACAACCCCCCACCCCCCCGGTTCGCGGAGCGCTTCCCTCTGCAAAGCATAATACACCGAGGGAAAGTCCTCCATGGCACCCACCGGAGCCAACGGCAGCGGCGCAGCAAAAGCCTCGGCAACCAGTAAAAGCCCTACCACAAGCGCCAAAATCAGTGGGGGATCAGGGATCGGGGACTCAGGAATCAGGGAATCAGGGATCAGGGAATCAGGACTGAGTCCCCGATCCCCCGAGTCCCCGAGTCCCCGAGTCCCCGAGTCCCCAATCCCCCAATCCCCCAATCCCCCGATCCCCTCTGAGTCCCTGATTCCCCGAGTCCCTGATTCCCTGATTCCCTGATTCCCTGATTCCCTGATTCCCCGACTCCCTATCTCCACCAACCCAGCCACCCCCAGCCCAACC
>DAOUMD010000221.1:0-13210 GCA_034412795.1 Anaerolineae bacterium | reverse complement strand
TCTCCTGGATCAAACGTTTGGATTGATGATACCAGAAGATTTCTCATATGCCATGCCTGAACTGAATATGTTCGCAAAGTTCAACCTTGGTCAAATACTGGGACATTTATTTCTTTCCACGTCCCTTAGTTTATTGGCACGATCTGTAACGAGATAAACGTTCTCCCATCAGAGGCAAGCAGCCGCTCCCCGGTCGCCGGATTGTACATACCTGCGATCAGCCTATACTCGCCAGATGGAAGAGCCGAGAATTCCACCAAATGCCGGTCAGCCACCACCTCTCCGACAGCCCAGTCTTCAGTAGGAATCGTTCCACCAACCGGCAAATCATCGTGCTGCGCCACCACTGACCCGTCAGGACTGAGCAGGTGTACAAACACCGCATATGAAGTGTCCATCTGTTGGTGTGCTTGCCAATAGAGTGTCACCCGCAAACGACCACCGCCAGTGATAGGCTCGGCGAACAGGTCATACCCAAGTAGCGTGACCTGTCCATCCAGGCCAACACCAACCGCCTCTTGCATCGCCGGGACTACATGCTCTCGCCTCCGCTCTATCACCGATACATAGCCCAGACCGGCCTGATCCACCGCCAACTGCGTCTCGGGGTCGAATAAAGTCAACTGCAAAGAGTAGTCCCCAACGGAAATTCCAACTGGAAGCTCTAGCGACCATGGGTCACGAACTATCTCTCCGACCATCCAATGACTTGTCGGATAGCTGCTCATCACCGGTCTCCCCAGCCAGTAAGCGACTTCCTTCCCGTCCAAGTCCAGCAATTGCAGCCCTATCACGTAGTCCTTGCCCACGTCTGTGTTGGCTTGCCAATAGAGGTTAAGCCAATTATCATCGCTCAACACAAGTGTGTCACCGGGCAGGTCGAAGCCTAACAACGATACTCCTGGGGACATCGCCAGATCTAATTGGTGTTTGATTGAAGGTTGCATCTCTGATAATGCTCTTGCCGGCCTTGTAACAGCCACCTGGTCGCCATTCGATGGCAACGTGAAGTATCCCAACACTTCCTGCCGGGCGTGGTTGTAGACTCCACTTTGTAAGAGATAGGTTCCCGGTGGCGTACCTAAAGGCACTGTCAATGTAGCCTGACTCTCCACAATCTGGCCGGCAGTGAGAGCAGCTTCTTCAAAGCCAAGTGAAGGTACGGCCACGGATTCGGTCCACACATAATTCCCGACGTCCACAAGACGCAGAAAAAGATCATCTTCAGCGGTCATTCCCTCATTCCGCCAATACAGTTTGATCGACAGGGAATCGCCAGCCGCAATCTTTGGATCGCCTAGGTCATATCCCAAAAGTGTGGCCTTTCCAGTAAGCATGCTGAACCCGGCAAAATGCTCAGCTCGAGGCCCTTCATAGATCCATAGATAATCCACACCACCAATAGTGACGACATGATCCAGGGTGAGGTGGTTCAAATAGTCTAATGTGTCGGGCTCGATCTTTCCACGCTGCAGATGATTGGTGCGTACCACCAGATAGTCAGCTTGTATCCAAGGTTCATCGGGAACCCAGCGGACGATGCGCCCTTTGAATATCTGCTCAAAACCTCGTGTACTGCGCGTGGCAACCAACAGGTCCTCGGCATGTGGTTTGCTGTTGAGATAGTAGGCCCCCACACTCAAATCCAGGTCCCAGCCTACTCTCACAGCCTTGACAGCCCAACGGCTACCCAAGACGAGCGGATTCCAATAGGTATAGTAATAGGGATGGGATGGCACCGTGGTCGCCGCCTGGAGAATCAGGACAACAGCCAGACCACTAACCCAGGCAGCACGCGGCGAAACCTGGTTCTTCCAGCGGTCCCCCCACCGATCCCACACCCCTTGAAATGCCCATACCAAGCCAGTCGCTGCAACAACGTCGAGCGCCGGGAAGGATGGGAGCAGATACCAGTCACGCTTGAGGGTACCGACAGTCATCATCGCACCGTAGATAAGTGCAAAAACCAGAATAAGCATAGTCAGTGTTGGTCGAAGGCTACTGGCTTCCCCTGGTTTGGACCGTCGACCATAGGAGTGTCCAAGATAACCCAAGGCAGCCAACAGCCCTAGCCAGGCCAGCGGCGTGACACGCAGAATGTATACAACCGGGTAAAACCAAGGCAGTTGTTCGTCCTGATAAATCTGGCCGAAGAAGTAGTTGTCACGTCCACTCACGCCAACGTCATCCACAAATGACAGTATAAAACCGACCGCCTTCACAGGTGACACCCACATGGCTGGCCAAAGAGCCCAGAAGGTGGCAACAGCCAGGAGTCCCCATAAGACCAAAGCCCTCAACACCCGGCCTGACTGTTGCTTCCTTGAGAAGCCGGACTCGATCAGACACAGCACGGGTGCCGCTATGATTGCCCAAATCACCAGACTGACAGCAGATGTTTTGGTCAGCAAGGCCAGACCAGTAACCACACCTGAGAGAATGAGGTACCTGGAATGCCCAAAAACCCAATATGAAAGAAAGAGCAGGATTGCCAGGAGCATCAAACTTGCTAATAACCCCTCGCCCCTGGAGGTGCGCGAATCGGCCAAGTAGAACGGGTCGAGGGCCAAGAGCACGGCAGCAATCAAAGCCACCCTACCGCCAAACAACCTATGAATCAAGCGATAAGCGATCACCACAGCCAAAGTGTTAAAGACCACAATTGGCAAACGACGTTCAACCAGGAGGTCAAGCGTAGCTTTTTGCTGGAAGTCAGGCCAGGTAGCCAACGCAGTCGTCTGGATGCCAGTCATCCAAGCCCACGCATACTTCACCCCCATATTAAGCGCATGATTCCAGAAGAGGGTAATACTCGGATTGCCTGGCCCCACGATAGTGTCCAGCCAATTACGATTCAACAGTGCGAAGAAGAACTCTCGCGCCCATTCCCAGTAGAGCGTCTCATCATGTGCCAGGAACGCTCGCAGGGAGGTCAAACGTGGGACTGCAGCCAAGACGAACACAACCACTGTCAGAAGCCAACCTGGCTTGTCGGCTGTCTCTTCTCCCAACAGTGAAAGTATTCCATTGTTATTCGAAGTTCGCTCCGCCTCTCTTAGCATTTGTATCGAATGATATCCTTACTTGCTTGACAGAAGAAGACCTCAACTATTGCGTCGGCATTCGCCACATCACTTTATTCTGTGCATCGGGGACGACCAACACTTCTGCTCCACTTTGCGTTGGCACGCTGTTCCCATCAGCATCTAATAAACGCACCTCTAGATTGACCGAAATAGACTCGGGTATGTCTACATCCATCCCGTGCAGGTCAGTGATAATCTCACCGGACTGCCACTCAGTGGTTGGGATGGCTCCATCCGCTGGCTGGGACTCATGCTCGCCCAAAATCACCGCATCTGCGTCCACCAGACGTACGTTGACCGTATACGGCTGGTCGGTGGCTCGCAAAACTTGCCAGTAAAGTGTCACCCTCACATGAGCACCGTCGGGCGATAAATCTCCCAATAGATCATAGCCCAGTAGCGTGGCCACGTCGCCAAATGAATGATCTGTTCGATACTGCATAGGCGGAACGTCAAAGCTCTTCCTGCGTGCCACCACATACATCGTTCCCAGATCGGCCTGGGCCAACTCATCCGAGGCAGTAGCATCCAGTAAGCTGAGTCTGAGTCGGTATGGGCCGGGGGATAGGTCCTCCGGCAGCAAAACCCGCCACGGGTCACGTACATTGGCATTCGCCGGCCATTGCAAGGTCGGAAAGTCATTGTAGAAAGGCCGCCCCGACCACGAAGCAACCTCCTCCTCAGCCTCGTCGAGCAGGCTGAGGCTAATGACGTAGTCGCGTTGAGGTCGTCCCTCGGCCTGCCAATAGAGAGTCACCCACGTAGTCTCTCCGGGGACACTCTCCGTGCTGGACAGATCATAACCTCTCAGCCGCAACTCAGGCGTAAGCAAGGTGTTCAAGACATTGCCTGGCTGAGACGCGGCGGCATTGCCATCTGCTGCGGCAGATGGCCCTTTGACCTCCAGGGTGCTCCCTTCTGCTGGGAGGGCAAATTGGCCTACATCACCGTCCCCATCTGCAAATCCCGCCTTCAAGTAATAGGTCCCAGGCGGCATGTCGGGTGGCAGGGACAACAAGACCTGGCCCTCTATGATCGCGTCCTCTTGAGTAGCGTCAGCCTCAAATTCGGGGAATGGACGGGCCGCCGCCTCAGCCCAGACGTAACCCTCGCTGTCCACAACGCGCCACCAGAACCGTTGCTGGGCCGCCTGACCCTCGTTCTGCCAGTAAAGAGACAAAGTCAACTGATCGCCAGATGGTAATTGAGAAAGTGACGTCCCTACTGGATCATAACCGAGCAAAGTGGCAACACCCTCTAACTTGCTTCCCCCGGTGTGGAAAGCGGGTCGCGGCACCGGGTACAACCACGTGTAGTCTATACCATGATAGCGGGCGACATAGAGTGGGGGCTGGCGACGTAAATATGCCAGGACACCCGCTGGAAAGAGCTCTCTCTGTTGCTCATCGATGTGCCACAAAACGTAATCGGCTTCAAACCAATCGTCGGAGCGGAGATCCTCTTGATGCAACTTATCACCAGCAAAGAAGGGACGACAGCGTGGAAAGTCTGTGCCGCATAGCACAGTTTTGTCGGCCGCGCCCGGCATGGCAGAAAGATAAATCAGAGCTTCGTCAACTCCCTCACCATTCCCAACCGGCAAGGCCCATTGCCAGAGAGCCGGGGTGCCGCTAAGCGGGTTGAAGTGAGTCGAATAAAGAGGGTGATAAACCCCCACATATCCCGCCATTGCCATTCCAATACCGACTGCTACGAGGCCCAAGACAACAGGAGAAAGTCGTGTCGGTAACCTATCTTTGAGCCATTGGGCTATATACACGATTTCTGTGGCCGCGAGCACCGCTAGACCAGGGATGACCGGTACAAAGAAACGATCAATTTTCTGACCGGGGATGGTAATCGCAAACCAGTAGATAGCCACATAAAGACAAATGGCCAAAGCATTCCAGTCAACAACATCCAGGCGCAGGCGAATGACCCGCCACAACTGACGCCCAACGGCCAGCATGCTCCCCAGTAACAACCAGGGTGTCAGGCGCAACAACGCCAAGACGGGATAGAACAACGGTCCCGGCCCAAAGGGATGTACATCACCCCAGAAATAGCTGGCTGCGCGCCGGGCAGTAGCCTCGATGGCATGAAAGGTCATCTTGTCCCAGAGCAGGTTAAATGTGTCGACTGGCCGCACCCACCAAGCCGGCCACAGACCAAAGAAGATGATAAAAAACGCCCCCCCCCAGAAAGCCACAGAACCAAGAAACCAGCGCCAACCTATCCTCCCCCCTTGCGCGCGACGGCCAAGTGTGACTATAACATATATCATCACCACTGTTGGAACAATGACAACACCAGATGATTTGGTGAGCAACGTCAGGCCACCCATTGCACCTGATAGCCAATTGTAGGGTCGCCTGCCAGTCTTCACAAAAGCCAGCGCGCCCAGTATCGACAATAGCATAAACCCGGCCAGCAACGCGTCGCCGCGGATCATCCGAGTGAAGGCCAAGAGGAATGGTTCGATAGCCATCAACCCAACCGCTACTGTCGCCACCCATCCATTCCATACCACGCGCAGCAGCGGCCAGGCAGCCAGAATCTGCAAACCACCGACCAGGGCCAGGAACATGCGACGCTCCGCCCACAGTGCAAATGGACGCTCCGGCGCTACAACTTGGGCAAAAGACAGGCCAACCCCAGTTATCTGCAGCCAAAACCATTTGAAGGCGATGCCAATGGTGTTCACCCACATCAAGGTCACGGATGGTTTGCCATCGCCCACCAATGTTCCCTCAAGATCCATCTGCGCCATTGCCAGCGCGAAGCGATTGTCTCTTCCCAACTCAGCCAGTTCGTCCGGGCCAACGAAAACCTCTAGATTCAGCAGCCGGGGCAGCATTACGATACTAACCAATACTGCCCACACAACAAACTGCCTGAGACGCGACCACTGTTTTTCTACAGAAGGCTTAGCTATCAACATTATGTCGTCTAAAGGAACGTTACGGAGTAACCTTCAACTGCCCCAGGAGAACAGAATCTGTTTCCTGTTCGGCTACATGCAATCGACTTCCATCCACCGGATTGTACAGTCCAAGGATTAGCCGATACTCCCCGCTCTGCAAATCAGCCGGCAGCGTAAGGGAACGAGAGTCAAGGATTGACTCGCCTTCATCCCAGGCGCTGGTGGGATAGCGTCCATCGACAGGTACGCCGTCTCCTTGAGCCACAATATTCCCCGCTTCATCAACCATGTGGACAAAGACTGCGTAGTCTGTCTCTACTGGCTCAAGCGCTTGCCACCACAATTGAACGGTGAGCGTGTTATCTTCCTGAAGCGCCACTCCCTCCGGTAAGATAGAATGACCTTTTAGGAGTAATCTTTCTCCAAACAGAGCGTCATCCACCACAGGAGGAGAAGACGGGTCAGGCCAGACCGCCGGTACAAACTTGAGGCGCGTGATTGTTACCGGTACGCGCTGACCTTGCCGGTCGGTCGCGGCCAGTGCACTGCGCTCTGCGTCGTAAAGGCCTACATCTAGCGTAGCGACGGCTGGAGTCGGCACACTCGACTCGGTGAGAATGTGATGAGTCGTTGTAATCAGCTCGCCAGGTAACCATTGGCTGGTGGGCACAGTCGGGGTCTCGTCGGCCGAGCCTATGCTCATTCCGTCCAGGCCAAAGATGTGATTGAAAATGATATAATCTTCTCCGACCGGAGCTAACGCTTGCCAGTAAAGGGTTACCGTCATTGGCTGCCCGGGCTGTGGAGTTGTGTCGCTCAGCTCGTAACCAACCAGACGGATCTGCCCTTGATAGTAGATGTCGCCAGATGTTGCGGTAGATGGGACTTGGCGATGGGCGATCTCGTCAAGTGATTCTAATAATTTTGCCGGACGCCAAGTTCCATCCTCTTCTTTGACCAGGGATCGCCAGCCTTCAGTAAACAGAAACTCATCCACGTTACCTTCGCTATCGGCCAGGCCAATGCGTAAATCGAAAGTGCCAGTCGGCAAGGCGGCCGCCTCCAAGCCCAGGTCGCACACGCTCTCCACCACCTCACCCACCGTCTGGAAAGCAGCCTCGTAGCCAGGCACAGTCTGGCACGGATACCAGGCCAAATCTGCATCTCCGTCGCTCAGAGAGGCCATCACTGAGCCAGAATCAGTGAGACCGTGATTCTCCCAAATCACCACCAGTTGCCGAAGAGCAGGTTCCTCCAATCGGTAGCCAAACAACGCCGCACGTCCTGGAATGACGCTCACCAGGGGCTGAGCTGCTCGTGTGAAAGGGGTGGGATAAATCTGCGCATACTCGATGTTATTAATCCTGACGATGTGCTCTGGTTGGCGGTCCTGAAAATAGCGGATGACACCAGGGCTGGGATCAAGCATACGCTGCGTTTGATGGATGTACAATACCATATAATCACTCTGTGTCCAGTCGCCTGTCTCGTCAAAAGGCAGGGTCTTGCCAACAAAGTCGAGCATATACTGGCTCCACCGGGCAGCAACGGTAAGATCGGCAGCTTCAGGTTTTGCATTCAAGTAATCGGCCACCATATCCATACCTTCGCCCCAGCCGATCCGCAACGTCCTGGCCCCTACGCGCCCGCCCCCCAACAAGGGATTAAAGTAAGAGAAGTAATAAGGATGATAGGGTAACACACTCACCAACTGCACCAGAAGCAATCCGGCAAAGGCAGCCAACGACCAGTAACTGGGGCGCAAGTTGGGCCATCTCTCACCCAACTGATCCCACAAAAGGACCCATCCCATCGCTGCCAGGATGTCAAGGGTAGGGAAAATCGGCATCAGGTATCGATCCTGTTTATGGCTGCCCACAGACATCGCGGCGGTATACAGCAGGATGTAGATCAACAAAGATATCACTGCTTCTCGGGTATAGTCTCGACTGAAGGGAACTCCCCTGCGCAGGCTACGTATGCCACCCCAGCACGCCAAAGCTATACCGAACATGGTCAGCGGCGTCATTCGCATCAATGCGACGATCGGGTAGAAAAGCGCCCCTGGATCCTCGTTATAGTAATGTCGCCCCATGAAGAAGAGGTTGACCCCTTCACTACCGACCTTGCGTGTGGCATAGTTGAAGACCAGGCTCAGCACATCCTGGGGACGAACCCACATCGCTGGCCACAAAACCACCCAGACCAGGCAAGCAACCAAAATCCACAACGCTACAGACAAACACAGGGATAAGAATTCTCTGCCTATAGTTCGTGTTCTCCTATCCCTCCACCTCTCTATCCCGAAATAGAGCAGCAAAGTCCCCACAACAGGCAGGATGACCATCCCCTGGATTTTGGTGAGAAAGCTAAAGCCCCCTGCAAGGCCGGAGGCGATCAACCAGCGCTGCTGCCTGGTCTGTCCATAGCGAATCAAGAACAAAACTGAGAGAGTTAACAAGCCAGTGATTACCGCTTCGGCCCGGTTGACACGCGCATCAGCCAGGTAGAATGGGTTGAGCGCAACAAGAACCAGGGCCACCAAACCCACCCGCCGACCATACACTTTGCCAGCGAACAGACCCAGCAATAGAGCCAAAACAATGTTAAAGAGCACGACGGGCATCCGTTGCTGCGCCAAGTGCGTGGTGCGGCTCCAGACGTGAAACAAGAGATAGACACCCTCCTCCCCAAACCACTGCCCCTGGGTCACTGAACGGCGCAGGCTCTCGCCCAGCAGCCAGATCGTCTCTAGCCAGACTGGCACGATGCCAGGATACCCATCGCCCACTAGCGTAGCGCGGAGATCACCCGCGATCAAGGCCCGGTAGAACTGTTCAGCCCAGCGCCAGCGGTCAGCCTCGTCAACAATCAGGTAACCGCCCAAATCAGTCAGCCGGGGAAGGGTAACCAATAGAATCAGCCCGACTGCCAATCCCAGTCGTTTCAACCATTGCAGATTTAATCGTGACGGGTCTCTCACAGAAGACGGTTTACTCATCGAACCGGTATTGTAGTTAGAGAAGCCAGGATAACTGCCCTGAGCCGATTAGCGTCCATTTATACTAAGCTCCATCAAGCTTAACACATCACCGGCCTCTTCGCCCCTGAGCGGCAGCCTTTCACCCGTTTCCCAGACATACCAACCCACCAAAAGGCGATACTCTCCATCCGGCAATGTGGAGGGCAACGACAGTAAGATCTCATCCGTGACCCATTCCCCTGCCTTCCAGGTATCGGTAGGCCACTGACCGCCCCCCGGTAGCACATCGCTCTGCGCTACCAGATTGCCAGCCGCATCCAATACATGGACAAACGTCGTGTAGGAGTGTGGCGGCGACTGCAAAGCTTGCCAGTACAGCGTAAGTGTCATCGTTTCACCCGCAGAAGGCGTATGCTGACTGGTGTCGAAGCCCCGCAAAGCAATTATGTCTCCGAAATCTGCATCAAGCGGATGAGATACTACCTCAGGCGGCGCAAACCGATAAACCGGTACCGCCCCGATCAACAGCCACTTATTATCACTACCCACAGTCACCCACAGTTGATAATCACCGCGCGGGATATCGGCAGGCAAAACCAAAATGTGATGCCCTTCAACTGCTGAAGGGCCGTTCGGGTCAAGAACCGGGGCCGGTTTACTCTCAGCCCAAATGCGCTCCGTGCCATCGCGCAATTGCAAGCGAACATCGTTTTCAACTGACATGGTCGCTCGCCAGACCAATGTTATGATCAACTGTTCACCCTGGGTAGATAAGTGGTGATCATAGGTATAGCCCATCAACTCCAACTCATCCCCAAAGCCAACATCACGTACTCGTGCCAGTGATGTGTCTTCATTCAGCCACAGGTAATCAATCCCTGCGATTTTTAATTTGTAGGCCGGCGGGCGTACTCGGTAATATTTCCAATATTCAGGGTAAGGATAACCGTTTTGCACCTGGCGAACGTAATTCAGCACATAGTCAGACGGCACGTCGTCGTGATGCTTAACTGCCTGACCAGAGAAAAAAGGTAGAAAATTCTGTTCATAACTGGTAGCCACCACCAACTTATCGGCATCAGGTTGAGCATTCAACCAGGCAGCGGCCCTTTCCATCCCCTCACCCCACCCCACTTTCACCAAACGTGGAGCCAGCCATTGACCGCCAATCAAAGGGTTGTAATAGGCCAGATAATAAGGGTGGTATGGCAAACTGACTCCCAACAACAGCACGACAAATATCACATTATATAGATCAATCGAAGAACGCCCAAATCTCAGAACGAGAGGAAATATCTCGCCGAGCAAGTGGTAAATTGCCTTCAGCCCAAAAGCAGCCAAGATAGAAAAGGCAAAATAAATAGGAAGCAAATACCTGCCATCGCGCTTGTCACCCAACGTCAGCATCACGCCGAACAAAGCGCCCCATACTAAAAGGCGGATCACCCACCACCGAGCCTCGCTGCCTTTTGGCTCTCTGTGCCACCACGCCGGCAGGAACAGCAAGCCAAGGAGCGAAAGTGGAGTCGTCCTTAAAAGCCAGTTAATAGGATAAAAGAGGATTCCCAGATCTGGCACTCGGTTATCCCAGTGTAGTAAGACCGTCTGCGTCACATCCTCAACATCGGCAGACTCCACCACCCAACCAAAGACCGCTTGCCACACCGCCCCCGGCGCAACCCATATTGCGGGCCAGATCAAAACGACAGTTGCTAATGCTACTAATCCCCAGAGAAGTCCTCCCAGCACAGCCTGCCGCCAGGCTAATCGGTGTGCGATCACCTCAGCCAGGATAATTCCACCCACGAAGGGCACCAGGGCATATGCTGAGGATTTACTCAAAAAGGCAAGCCCACCCATTACGCCCGAGAAAGCCAGCCATTTCCAAGACCAATGACGCAACGCACTTAGCGCCGCCAAAACCGAAAGTCCAATAAAGACTGATACCAGCGCATCGTGATGTAATACTCTCGAATGGGCCAGGTATAACTGATCAAAAGCCAATAACAGTGCTGAGATCACTGCCACGTTTCTGTCAACCGAACGCAACAGCAGGTAGACCGCCACCACGCTAAGGGCCGCCAGCAAGCCGGTCGGCAAGCGCATCAAAGGCAGAACACTAGGATCAATACTCCGGTAGTTGTCAGGGAGACTTTGAACAAAGGCCAACAACGTCCCCGCGTCCCGATGGTTCAGCGCATAATCAAGTACCAGCCCCAAACTACCGGTCCACATGGTCGTTACGCCAGGGTGTCCAGTCTGCAAGGTTGCTTGCCAATCAGCAGTCAGTACTCCTCCCAAAAAATCAATGGAACGTGTCACCCAAAGAGGCTCATCCGAAGTGATGAACTGAGCCAGTGTCAACACCCTCGGTAGCAGAGCTAACACGAATAGCCCCAATACCAGCACCCCGTCGCTCAAGAAGCCGAGCGAAATGCCCTCTCGATTTTCTCTCTCGCTGGACAATAACCTTGTCATTACACACTCAACCAACCTTCGTCCGCTTTATGCCAGACCAAACGAGCTACGCTGTGCTGGCCCGAAACAGGTCAAAGGTATTAAGAAAACGGAGGCGTCAGCAGCCCCAGGTCACGGAGATATGACCTCAAACTGAGCCAGCGATTCTGGGATAACAAATTGGGTTACCTGTTGCCCGGCCGCCTCATCCCACAAGCTCACTTCCAGGGAATAGCTCCCCGGCGGCAGATCCTGCGGCAACTCCAGGACAACGTCGTACTCCAACACCGAGTCTGGTGTCCAGTTTATGGCTTGCTTTGTGACTGCTACAGGAGATTGGCCATCTGCATCCACCAGCGATACATGCCACCTCTCATTGTCCGGCATGTGGCCCAAAGTGCGAAGATAGAGGCGCACAGCTACGGAACCCCCGGCCTTAATTGGGCCGGAGGGCAGATCCACTCCCAACAACTCAGCCCGACCCTCAATCGTAGCCCGATCGGGCATCGCAATCTGCATACTGGGGGCTCGATAAACCCACATCCACGGAACCCCCTTTACAGAGAAGGTGTAAGCCGGCTCATGGCTCTGAAAATAACGGACCACAGCCGAAGACGGATTCTGCCTTTGCACTTGGTTCACATAGAAGACCACGTAATCAGCAGTCAGTTGGGATTTTCCGCTCGATGAGAAGCTCACCCGCTCCCCATCGAAGTAAGGGAAAAAAACGTCGCTATACCAGGCAGCTACCCGGAGATTCTCTGCCTCTGGCTGGGCATTCAGCCAGGCCGCGGCCTCTTCCAACCCCTCTCCCCAGCCAACCGGCACTTCACGCACAGCCCGTCCAATGCCTCCTAGCAGAGGATTATAGTAGCTAAGATAATAAGGATAATTCGGCACTACGTAGGCCACCGCCAAAACACCGACAATTAACACCCAAAGGCCCAACTTGAAACTCACCCGTCCTGGGATGTGGATCGGGGAGATTTGGGATTTGCCGTCTGTGTCTGTACTGGGGGCATGAGTGTGGGTAAACAGCAGACCAAGGAGAACCAAGATTTGGGCATACCCGATTGCCGCCAACAAATCCACCGCCGGGAAAACAGCCATCAGGTAGCGATCCAACTTCTTTGGGCTGAGGCTGCTGAAAATATAAATGAATAGTACATAGATGATAAAAATAGCGGCCCGCCCACGCAGTTTGACGACGCGATCAGCCTGTTTGGTACGGCCAAGGGTCAACCCTGATAATACCAATCCTACCACTACCACGGGAGTCAATCGAAAGGCCACTGCGTAAGGATAAAACCCCCAGCCAGGGTCTTTGACCACTTCGCCCCGGTAATAGGTCAGATGCCCCTCACCGGCCTCACCCACCTCAAACGTGTCATGCAACATGTGTTGCAAGGTACCCAGTGGGTCAACCCACACCGCCGGCCAAAGTAATACGAATACCAGCAGAGCACTTAGTCCCCAAACCAACACGACTTTTAGCCAAAAACCGGTTCGCCTATCCCGCCACCAGCCAACAACAGCCAACAGTCCGATAAAAGGCACAATCAACGGCGAAGGCAGCTTGGTCAACAACGCAAGCCCCCCCAACGCACCCGAAAGCGCCGCCATCCACAAGCTGCTTCCCTGCCACAGCCACAGAAAAGCCAGCAAAGATAGGAACATAAATCCCGCAGCCCCAGCATCACCATTGACGATGCGCGAGTGTGCTAGAAGAAAGGGATTGAGGGCGACCAGAGCGCCTGACAA
>DAOUMD010000220.1:0-81784 GCA_034412795.1 Anaerolineae bacterium | reverse complement strand
GCATCCAAGATACCGAGATTGTGACTCAAGTGGTACGCGGCAAAGTCGTCGAAGGCCCGCGCACAATTGGGCTGGTCGGGCCAGTATAAGATAAATGGACGCAGTACGCGTTCCACCTGCCGCTGTTCTTCCTGATTGCGTCAGCCTTGAAGTAGTTCCATAGCCACCAAGCCAGGAATGCCGATTGTTTCCGAATCGAGCGTGTCCAGCCAGGCTACGGCTGGCGCATATCGCCGCATCACATCGATCATGACGTCAGTGTCAATCAGAATCATGGCTGGTATTCACGCGGCGATATTCGGCTTGCTGGCGAAGTCGGCGGGCAAATGTTAAGCTATCACCCATATCATCTCTATCCGCCCACAACCCCACCAGTTCAGACCGCAGGAGGTCCCGAGCCGTCAATTCACGCGGTCGGGCCTGACCCCCCTCCAGGCTGGCGCGGTGTTTTAGGTAACCGATGAAATCCAGAACCTCAAACCATCTGCCGGGTTCAAGACCACGTAGTTCCTCTAGAATCTGCTTTTGGGTCACTTTTCCTGTGATCATAGATCGCTCCTTATTCTTTGCAGTAGCCGATCTTGTACGCTGCATAGCGGTGCAGGATACGTGTTGTCGGGCAAATCTCCCACCCCAAGAATGGACTACGAGTTAGTATCCTCCACCGGTAAGGGGCGAGCGCGAATGGCACGCTCGTTGACACTGACCAATGCGCCAGCCTCTAACTCTTCAGCGAAGCGAGCCAGCGTGTGGGTCAAGTAACGATTGACTTCACCAGGCCGCATATCGTTCAGACGAAAGGTGATCACACTGGGCACATGGCTCTGGCTCAAGGCGACAATACGGCCGAAATCGAGATCATGGGTCAGGATTACCCGTCCCTCGACTCGGGCTTTGCCAATGATGGCGTCGTCACTCAGACGCTGTAAACCCTGTTCACGTAGGTGGACAGCATCGTGCCCCCGATCACGCAGGAAGTTGGCCGTGCTACGCGCCAAGCCCATGTCGAGGAGAAACTTCATGCGGGCATTTCCACGGGGATGTGCAAAAGATCATCGGCCGCCCAGGCCGCGTAGCGCAGCGCCTGCCGGACGTCCTCGGCTTCTAGGTCGGGATACTCGTCCAGAATCTCTTCGACCGTCATGCCATTAGCCACCAGATTGACGATAAGGGACACGGCTATGCGCATACCCCGGATGCAAGCCTTACCACCCAAGATGTTTGGATCAAAGGTTATGCGATCAAAACCGAACATGCTCTTTTCGTCTCCTTTTCTTGTTGTGCATCCAATTATACCATGAATTAACGCAATGAACATCACTTTGAATTAACACAATGAACATCACTGTCTTGCTCTGCACTTTTGCTGAAGTAGAGGTTGTTACCTCGGACGCGTAATCGCATCTAACCTTATTGGACATTGGGATCGAGTGTTATCACGTTCCATGCAAGGACGGGGATAGCACACTTACTACACGAAGGCGGAAATGGGTCTATAGTTAGTTTTGCTCCGAGGGGATTGCCAAATCCCCGATTTAGGCGCAAAACGCCGGGATTTGCCAATCCCTGGCGAGCAAAATAACTATGGACCTGTTAACACCGAGATGTACTACATACAAGCAAAGCAGGAGGAAGACATATGGCAAACGTGATTGAAGATCTGGCGCTTCGGGTTCGGCTGGATGCCCCCTACGAGGAGGCAATGGAGCGCGTGACGGCGGCGCTAAAAGCGGAGGGGTTTGGGGTGCTGACGGAGATTGACGTCAAGGCGACCATAAAGAAAAAGCTGGACGCGGATTTCCGCAAGTACACCATTCTGGGGGCCTGCAATCCGCCGCTGGCCCACCGGGCGCTGAGCACGAAGCTGGAGATCGGGCTGCTGCTGCCCTGCAACGTGATCGTCTATGAGGAGGACGGGGGCAGCGTAGTGTCGATTGTGGACCCGATTTCGATGTTGGGGGTGGTGGATAGTCCGGCGCTGAAGCCGGTGGCGGACGAGGCGCGGGCGCGGCTGGAGCGGGTGGCCAAGGCGTTGGGAGGCTGATCAGCAGGGGTCACAGTAGCACTTTACCCCGGCGTTCAATAAGACGAGTGAACCGGTTGGGGGGACTCAAAGGAACGAGATCCAGCGGTATTCTTAGTTCTTCTTCGAGCCGCGCACCCAACTCGTAGAACTTCCAGCCAGCAACACCATCACAGGCCAGATCGAGATCTCTGGCTTGCTCGGGTGTGGCGGCGGCGCTGCCAAACAAAATGAGGCGCGTCGCACCGTAGGATTTGGCTAGCGCGATGGCCCGGTCAATTTGCTCTTGTCGAATGGCCATAATCCCAATCCATTTATATGCCTATTTCTCGAAATTTGCTCTCAACGCGGCCCAGCGGGGGTCGATGACGTCGGTGTCGCAATCGCATTCCCCTTCGTTTCGATTTTGACCGCACTGGGGACACAGCCCGGCGCAGTCGGGGCGGCAGACGGGGGAAGGAGGCAGGCTCAAGGTCAGATCCTGGCGGATGACTTCGGCCAGGTCAAGGATGTGGCGTTCGTCGATGAGGGTGGCGGCGTCTTGGTCCGACTCCTGGGCCAGGTGAGCGCCGCTGTTGATATCCACGGAGGGTTTAAATTCCTCTTCGATCTCGAATTGGGTCGCGGTTTGAAAGGCTGTCAGACAACGCGTGCATTCGAGTTCTACGCTGGTCTCCAGGTTGCCGGTCACCAGAATACCACGACCCACGCGCATGAATCGCAGCCGTCCGAGGAAGGGGGCGACTATCTTCAAGTCGTCGTCGAGGGGCGGCAGGTCGGAGGTGTCTATGTCATAGACGCGACGGGTGCCGCTAGGCTGCTTGAGTAGTTGCGCAACGTTAAACTGAAAGGCGTGTGGAGACCTTTTTGAGCGCCGCTCGTTCATTGGCCGCTGTCGCCATCGGCTTTGGGGTTGGGCTGCTCGGCCTCCTGCAAGATGCCGGACTCCTGCACCTGGCGGATGCCGTTGCGCACGGTGGTGAGCAGCCGCATCAAATACTCCTCCAGGGTGCTGAGGGACTCCATGACGTAAACGTCGGCCTCGCTCTGTACGGCCTCGGCCGAGCGATTGGCCTGGGCAATGATCTCGTCGGCCTTGGCGTAGGCAGATCTCATGACTTCGTGGTCGTCGGCCAGGCTGCCGGCTTGCTCCTGGGCCAGGGCGATGATGCGATCTGCCTCTTGTTGTGCCTGTTCCAGCACGTGATCTCGCTCGGCACTGACACGTCTGGCCTGCTTCACTTCCTCGGGAATGGAGACGCGCATCTGGTCAATGATGTCGAGGAAGTCATCCTCGTGAACCACAACGTTCGAGGTGAAAGGGATACGCCAACTTTGGTTAAGAAGCGATTCCAATCTATCAACTAAATGAAGGATGTCCACGGTGATCACCTCTTTCAGTCACCTGAACAGTCCCCTCAGGAGCTGTTCAGACCTAATCTGAAAAGTTCCCCCAAGAACTGTTCAGACCTAATCTAAAAAGTTCCATCAGGAACTGTTCAGACCTAGTCCCGAAGCGAAACAAGCTTAACTCTGCCACCATCATCTCCCCCCAGTTCGCGGACCTTGGAGTGCAAGGCATCGAGGACGTGAGGCGACACCATGTCGGCGATGTCGCCGCCCGCGAAAGCCACTTCCTTGACGACGCTGGAACTGAGGAATGAAAACTCCTGGCTGGCCATCAGGCAAATGGTATCAATATCGGGAGCCAGGTTGCGGTTGGTCAGGGCAAGCTGGAACTCCCACTCAAAGTCAGAAAGCACGCGCAGGCCACGCACGATGACGCTGGCATCCTGTTGCCGGGCAAACTCTACGGTCAGACCGGTGTAGCGTTCTACGCGAACGTTGGACAGATGCGCCAGGGCATCATACGTCATCTGCCACCGCTCCTGCGGCGAGAAGAGCAGGTTTTTGAGGGGGCGGTCGAATACGGCTACAATCAGTTCGCTGAAAAACGCAGCTGCGCGGGTCGCGACGTCTACGTGGCCGAGTGTAATCGGGTCGAAGGTAGCAGGATAGATAGCACGTGTCATTCATTTCTCCCATACTCAGACCTCAAAGGTTTTCAAAAACCCTTGAGGCCTTCATCCGTCTTCGGATAGGCACTAACTCAGGTCGGTCTTTTTGTCCCAAAAGTCGTGAAGCTTAAGAGACAGCAGTCGATGTTCGGGCTGACCGAGGTCGGGATCGGATTCAAAGAGGCTTTTGGCCTCGTGGCGGGCGGTTTCCAGCAAACTGGCATCGCTGAGTTTGGCCAGCTTGATGTCGGGCAGACCGCTCTGGCGAGTACCAAAGAATTCGCCAGGTCCGCGCAGTTTTAAATCCTCCTCAGCTAACTCAAAGCCATCGTTGGTCTGGCTGATGGCGCGCAGCCGGGCCTCGGCATCCGGGGTAGAGGCATCGGCCAGCAGCAGGCAATAGCTCTGATGCTCGCCACGTCCCACCCGGCCCCGGAATTGATGGAGCTGGGCCAGGCCGAAGCGGTTGGCACCTTCTACCAGCATCACGGTAGCGTTGGGCACGTCGATGCCGACTTCCACCACGGCGGTAGACACAAGAACGTGCAGCTCGCCATTGCGAAACTGTCTCATAACGGCGTCTTTTTCCTCGGCTTTCATACGACCGTGTAACAGACCCAGATTCAAGTCAGGGAAAACCTCTTTCTGCAAACGGGCGTGTTCTTCAACGGCGGATTTGGCCTCGACCTTCTCCGATTCTTCGACCAGGGGGCAGATGATAAAGGCCTGGCGTCCCTGTTCGATCTGCAAACGCACAAATGAATAGGCCCGTTCGCGCTCCAGTGGTGACATCCAGGTGGTTTGGATCACCTGGCGACCGGGTGGCATCTCATCGATCACAGACAGGTCCAGGTCACCGTAAAGGGTAAGAGCCAGCGTGCGCGGTATGGGGGTAGCGCTCATCACCAACACGTGCGGAACCCCGGCCCCCTTGTCGCGCAGCGTGGCCCGCTGCTGAACGCCAAAGCGATGCTGTTCGTCAATGATGGCCAGCCTCAGATCGTTGAACTCCACGCCGGCCTGGATGAGGGCGTGGGTACCCACCACCAATTTGACCTCTCCGCCGGCGATTTCTTCATGTAAAGTATCTCGTTCACTTTGAGGGGTGCTACCGGTCAAGAGCCGGATGGCGAAGCGTGGATCCTGGCTGGCAGGTTGGAAGTTCTCTATCATGCCGGTGATGGTGCGGTAATGCTGCTCGGCCAGGATCTCAGTGGGAGCCATAAGCGCTGCCTGGCCGCCATCGGCGGCGGTGGCGAGCATCGCCCCCAGGGCGACGACGGTCTTGCCCGATCCCACGTCGCCCTGCAGGAGGCGGCTCATGGGAACAGACCGGCGCAGGTCGTTGATGACCTCATCCAATACCTTGTTTTGAGCTCCGGTCAAGGCGAAGGGAAGCGAGGAGATGAAGTCCCGCAACAGCCCATCATCGACGGCGACGGGGCATCCAGATTGTGAGCGCCACTCGCGCCGTTGACGCAAGACGCCGAGCTGGATGAGTAAGAATTCGTCGAAAGCTAGCCGGCGGCGAGCGCTTTCCAGGTCATCCCAACTGTCGGGAAAGTGGATCTGGCGCATGGCCTCGTCGTAGCAAGGGAAGCCCAGTCGCTCGCGGCTGCTTTCGGGCAGATGGTCAGGCAGGCGCTGGGTCCAATAATCTACTGTCTGTTTCATGAGCTTGCGCAGCCATTTTTGGGTAATGCCCTGCGTGAGCGGGTAGACGGGCACCAGTCGCCCGGTATGGATCAATTGCTTATCCAGGGGTTCCCATTCGGGTGACTGGAAGACAAGCCGGCCCAGGTATTGATTCACCTTGCCGCTGATGACGATCTGGGTTCCGGGCTTAAGCTTGTCGACGAGCCAACGCTGGTTAAACCAGGTAACCTGGATGGTGGCCGTGCCGTCGCCAAGCGTGCTGGTGATAATGGGCATTCCGCTACGGCTCTCACGGACATGGGTGTCCCACACGGTGCCAATGATGGTGACTTCTTCGCCATATTCAAGCTGATTGATGGTTTTGAGCGAACGGTAATCGTCGTAGCGCCGTGGGTAGAGCTCGAGCACGTCGCCAATAGTTCCGACGCCCAGGTTAGCCAAACGGCGGGCATAGCCGCTCTTGATGCCGGGCAAGCGGGTAATGGGTGAATCCAGGCCATCAATGGGACGTTCTGATGCGCTGGGCCTGGGAGGGGGCGACGCCGGAGGCGTAGTTGAAGGTGGAACGTCGTCCCGCGCCACACCCTCTGTAGCCAGTGGGGGGCTGACAGGGACATCGGCAACCTTATCGCCAGATAAGGCCTTATCCGGAGCAGGCGAGACGGCGCCGTTTGCGATTTTGTTCAAAACATCCTCAACCAGGGCGGCCCGTTGCGAGGGTTCTTCGAGGGTTGGATACTGGCGAAGCAAACCGGCCACTTCTTCGATAATTAATCTTTCTTCTTTGGTGTTGACCTGAGTGACGGCCTCGGGCGCCCACGTATCGGACAGCCGTTCCAGCCCGCCCAGAACGGCTTTATTGTCGTACCCTCGTTCTTTTTCCAGGGACAACATTTTTTTCAAAGTTTCAAAAGGGGATGGCATGTATCCTGCCTTGAGGCTAAATTATATAACATAAGACTGATGACATGATATTAACACGCCTGCCGTGTCGTGTCAAGGTGTAGAATGTGAGGCGTAAAACGTAAAAAACGTGATGCGTAAGGCGTGAGAGGTGAGGGTGGGTGGTGTTAGGTGCGGATGAGGGCGATGCCGGCGGCGCCGAGGCCGACGTGAATGCCGATGGCTATGCCGGCTTCGAGGGTGGGGGTATGGGATGGAAGGAAGCCGGTGAGCGATTGGCCCAGGGCATCGGCTGCCGCAGGGCGCTGGATGTGGGCCAGGACTGCGCGCTCTAAGGGGGCCATGGAGCGGACCATGTCAACCAGTCGCCCCTGGGCTCGGCCCCAGCTACGCACCCGCTCACTGAGCTGGACCTCACCCTGATGGACGTAGAGAATGGGCTTGATGCGCAACAGGTTTCCAAAGCGGGCGACAAGCTGATTGACACGACCGCTGCGGCGTAGATTGTCGAGATCATTGATGATGGCCAACAAGTGGGTGCGTCCTCGAAGATCATCCAGCAGGTCGAGGATCTCGTCTAATGAGGCACCGTCGCGGGCGGCCTCGGCGGCGACCATGGCCATCAGTCCCATGCCGAGGCTGATTTGACCGGAGTCGACGGGTACGACACGCACGCGGTCGGCCACGGCTTCGGCACCGAGACGTGCGGCGTTGAAGATGCCGCTGTATCGGGGGCTGATGTGTAGAGAAACAATCGTGTCGACCTCGGCAGCCAGGCGGCGATAGGTTTCTTCGAAGACGCCAGGGGCAGGTGCGGCGGTACTGGGGAAATGAGGGTCGGTTTGCAAGCGTGCGAAGAATTCAGCACGTGATATATCGACGCCTTCCAGGAAGCTGTGGACTCCAAAACGAAGCAAGCAGGGGACCACCGAAATGCCAAGGTCGGCAACCACCGGGGGTGGAAGATCGGCGGTGCTGTCAACGACGATCTTTACGGGCAGCATAAGGACAGTAGAGTGTCATCCAATGAATGGTAAGACTTTGCAGAGCCTTGATCTCTGAGACGAGCATCCTGAGTCCGTCGAAGGATGCGGCCTTCCCCAATGTACCGGCGCTGGGGAGCATATTACCATTCGGGGGTCTCGTAGACGACGACCCCCATAGCTGAGGGTCCGATGTGGCTGGCAAGCACCGGCCCATACTGAATGATGGGGAATTCCATATCCGGGAAGATCGGCTCCAACCGCTCCAAGAGCATGTTGGTCTCTTCTGTGGGGTTTGGGATACGCTGTACGATGGCAGCCTGTTCCAGTTCCGAAAACTCAGCTACGAACTCAAAGAGCTTTTCGATGGCTTTCTCGTGAGTGCGCACTTTCTCCAGGGGGATAATCTCGCCGTCTTCTACAAACAGGAGAGGTTTGACGTTCAGCATAGTACCCAGAATGGCCTGCGCTCTGCCGATGCGGTTGCCGCGCTCCAGGTAATCCATCTGATCTACGTAAAGGACGAGGTAGATGTGAGGGATCATGCCTCGAACTATCCGGACAATCTCGTCCAGGTCGGCCCCGTTCTGGGCTGCTTCGGCGGCAGCCTTGGCCAGTATGCCCAAGCCCAACGAGGTGGTCATAGAGTCAACGACCATGATGCTACAACGCCCCAGCAAGCTCTCAGAGCCGCGTTCTGCATGATTTAGAGTCTGGCTGAGGCGACCAGAGATATGAATAGACAGAATCTCGTCGGTGTGGGCATGAAGGCCGGCATATAGCCGTTCAAAAGTCTCCACCGAAGGAGGAGATGTGCGCGGAACGACACCACCCTGCTCCATACGCTGGAAGAAGGCTTCTGGTGTTATGTCAACCCCATCGCGCAGTATCTCATCCCCAAGATGTACGTGGAGGGGGACGACGTTGATTTCGAGTTCCTGGGCCACACCGGGCTCCAGGAAGGCTGTGCTGTCTGTGACAATGGCAACTTTTCCCATAGCTCTCAACCCTGACTATTTTGACAATGTCATGTTACCTTCCCGGAAGCTCGATGATTGCCGTCAAATGTCAGAATCTGCGGAACTAACCGTGCTTTGTGCAGATTATGACATCACCGAAGCTTCCAGGAAGGTGAGGCACGCAGAACATGACAATGTCAAGCTATTCTAGCGAAAGGATGTGGCGATAATGAGCCTGGCCCCCTTCGTGCACTTCAATTTCGAGGTCGGGATAACGCTCACTGATTTGTTCGGCGAGGGCGTTGGCCTCCTCGTGTGTGGCCTCCTGCCCATAATAGATGGTGGCGACCTCGTAATCGTCTGTGAAGACCTGGCTCAACACATCGAGTATGACGGCGGTATAGTCCTCTCCGGCGGCGACCAATCGATCGTTAAGCAAGCCGATGACGTCTCCCTCAGTCACGTCAATGCCGTTGATCTGAGTAGACCGGACGGCACGTGTCACCTCGACGGTCTCAATCTCACCGGCAGCCAGGGCCATGCGCTCCGCATTGGTTTGTATGTCGGCCTGGTAGTTAAAGGCCAGCAGAGCACTGATCCCCTGGGGGATGGTCTTGGTAGGCACTACGATCACGTTTTTGCTCGACAACTCGGAGGCCTGGCGAGCGGCCAGAACTACGTTGCTGTTGTTGGGCAACACCAGAACCTCTTCGGTGGCGACGCTCCGGATGGCATTCAGGATCTCCTGCGTACTGGGGTTCATCGTCTGTCCGCCGCGGATGATGGCACTGGCACCCAGGCTCTCGAAGACACGCTTCAGGCCGTCGCCCGGCACCACGCAGATGGTGGCAATATTGGTGACGTCCTCGGTGGCAGCCGCCGCCCTGGCGCGATCCATGACAAAGTCCTGGTATTGCTCCTCCATGTTCTCAACGATCACGTCGCCGATGACACCCTGGCTGACACCGTAACTGATGGGTACGCCCGGGTCGTGGACGTGGACGTGAACTTTGACAAGGTTGGCATCGCCTACGACCAGCGTGCTCTCACCCATAGCATCAATCGTTGTACGTATTTCGTCTACGTCGAGCAATTCTCCCCTGATGAGGAACTGCACATCATAGCCGTAGCCCACTTCGCCAGCACCGAGTGTTGATTTGAGATCTACTATGGCATCCATGACTGCATCTAGCTCTACACTTTCGCCCCGCAAGTAACGCAGTGCGCCTTCCAAGATATAGACCAATCCCTGGCCACCGGCGTCCACGACGCCTGCCTCCTTGAGCACGGGGAGCAGCTCCGGGGTAAGGGCGTTGGTGGTCCGGGCAGCTTCAACGGTTTGAGCCAGGACTTCGACGACGTCATCGGTCTGGTCTGCAGCTTCCCGGGCGGCCCTGGCTGCTTCGCGGGCAACGGTGAGGATGGTTCCTTCAACCGGCTTGACGACACCCTGATAGGCGGTGTCACACGCTTCTTGAGCTGCCTCGGCAAAGACCCGGGCCGAGAAGGTTGCCTGATCATCGAGAGCGCGGGCAAACCCGCGAAAAATCTGCGAAAGGATGACGCCTGAGTTGCCCCGCGCCCCCATAAGCGCTCCGTGAGCCACTGCGTGGGCAATAACCGAGACCGAGTCCTCAGGCGAGCGCTCGACTTCTGCAAGCGCAGCGTTCATGGTAAGCAACATGTTGGTGCCAGTATCACCATCAGGCACCGGGAAGACGTTAAGGGCGTTAACTGCTGCGGCGTGCTTTTCTAACCACTGCCTGGCCGCAATAAGAGCTCGCTTCAGACATTGTCCACCACATTGTGAACCCACTCCGTCTTGTGCGGCTGTTGCATCTGTCATCTCGTCGGTCAATGCCGACCCTCCCTGAGGGCAATGGAGTACATCATATATGCCTAATCTTCCTGACTGACCCGGAGGCCCTGAACGTGGACGTTCACCTGGGCCACTGAAGTGCCAAGGGCTTTTTCGACACGGAACTTAACGGCCGACATAATGTTGTGAGCTACTTCCGAAATACGGGTGCCATATTCGATGATGACGTACAAATCAACAACGATCTGATCATCTACGAGATGTACATCTACGCCGCGATGGCTGGCGCTGGGTGAAAGCAACTGCACCAGGCCATCCTTAAAGCTCTTGGATGCCATACCCACGACACCGTATGATTCCAAGACAGCGTGACTGGCGATGCTGGTAATGACGGTGAACGATATCTCGATTGTACCAAACTCGGTTTCAGTCGTCATGTGGATTTGCTCTTATCCACCATCCCATCTTTTAGGCATGAGAGCGGGCCTGCCAAAAATGTGGGACAGACCCCTCTACCCCCTGGATTTGCTCTTATCCGAGTGATATGGTATGATGCCGGCTTGCGTATTGAATTGACTTATGGAGGCATTCATCCAATGGCAAAATGTGAGATTTGCGGCAAGACCCCTCAATTCGGTCATAATGTCAGCCACTCGATGCGGCACACCAAGCGCCAGTTTAGGGTCAACATTCAAAAGACGACCATCTATGAGAAGGGCAAGGCCCGCAAGGTAAAGGTGTGCACTCGCTGCCTGCGAACGCTCAACAAAGCATAGCACACCCCCAGATGGCGGGTTGAGAAGCCGCCTACGCACCTCTGGCGGGTTAAAAAACCGCTCTACAATTCTTAAATCAGCTCAGATGGCGGGTTAAAAAACCGCCCCGCAATTCTTAAAACCAGCGTCTGGTGACTGCTGGTTTTTTTATTGTCCGGTGCTGTCAAACGGAGTGCCTGCTATGATACACTGTCTCGAACGAAAAATCAAGCGTGTTTAGTTTGACATTGTCAACTCAGTATAAGGCGAACCTGGGTGTTCGCCCTTGGGCCTACCCCGAATCATTGAGAAGACACTCAAGTTAGCTGTCCCTGGCCCGAGCCCTGGCCCGTGAGGCACGCCGCCGACGTCCACGGCCATCCGTCGAAGGCTCCTGCACCGTGACGGGAAGCAAAACGTCCAGATGGGGGAAGGTGTCGCTGGTGTGAGGGAAATTGATGGCGGCCACGAATTGGTTTTGAAATTCCATCTCAACGGCGGTCTCGACGTAATCCACCCAGCGGGCTGCTTCACGGGCCTCGCGGCGTTTGGCCCGGCTGAGCAAGGCGATGCGCGCACCATCTCCCGCCGCATTGCCGACGGCGTACACGTTCTCCAAATCACAATCAGGAAAGAGCCCAATCAACATGGCATGTTCTTTGCTGATATAGCTACCAAAGGCGCCGGCCAGAATCACGCGATGCACGCGATCCACACCGCGGTGCGCCATCAGCAACTTGGCACCAGCATAAAGCGCGGCTTTTGCCAATTGCACGGACCGGATGTCGTGTTGGGTAATGACGATCTCGTGTCCAGTGCTGGTCTGCGCAGCGGTGGCCAACACGTACTCGCCCACCTGTTGCGTGGGGCGGAAGTTGGGCGATGGCGTATCGGTGTTAAACTTGCCGTTGGGCAGCACGATCCCGCGCACAAACAGTTCGGCCACGACCTCGATGATGCCCGAGCCACAGATACCGGCAGCCTGAATCTCCCCGGGGGGCATCTCATCGCTCCAACGATCGTCGCCGATGACGCGAAAGCGGGGGGTGAGCGTCTCGGGGTCGATGCGTACCCGCTCGATGGCACCGGGCGCAGCACGCATCCCGTGGGCAATCTGCGCTCCCTCAAAGGCGGGGCCGGTGGGGCTGCTGGCCGACAACAGATGATCCTTGTCCCCAAGCAGAATCTCGCCGTTGGTGCCAATGTCAATCACGAGCACGATGTCATCCTGGCGGTGAGGCTCCTCGGCCAGCAACACAGCCACGTTGTCGGCGCCGACATAGCCGGCCTCACAGGGCAGCACGTGCACCCTGGCACAGCGGTTGATGACGTCCAGGCCCAGGTCGCGGGCCTTGGCATCTACCGGGTCGTAGGTGGCCAGGGTAAAGGGCGAACCCCCGATGTGAATGGGTGAGATGTTAAGAACGATATGATGCATCACGGTGTTGCCGACCAGCACCACGTCGGTGATGTCATCGGGCGAGATGCCAGCGCCCCGGGCGGCGCGCCTGGCTAGCTTGTTCAGGCCTTCGACGATGGCCGTGTTGAGCCGCTCCAGACCGTCTTCTTGAGACTGGAGATAACTGATGCGGCTCAGAATGTCCTCGCCAAAGGGAACTTGGGGGTTCATCATCGACTCGGTGGCCAGCACGGCCCCGGTGCGCAGATCACATAGGTGAGCGACCACGGTGGTAGTGCCGATGTCCACGGCCAGGCCATACGTGCCCTCGGCGTAGCCGGGCTGAACGCGGACCACCTCTCGCTCGTCCCAAACGGTGACGGTAACGGCCCACTTGCCGGCGCGCTGGGTGTCTTGTAAGGTACGCAGCGCGGGCAGGTCAATGCTCAAGCCACTGAGGCCAAACTGTTCGCCCAGCGCGGCCTGCAAAAGCTCCCAGTCGCCGCGTTCGTCCCCCAAGGTTGAGGGGGTCACATTCACATAGTATTGTCGAATGGCCGGGTCGAGTTCGATGACGCGCTCGGTGGCGCTCTTGCGCACGATCTGCTTACGAGCCTGGCTCTCTTCCGGGACGGTGATGACCAACGGCCCATAGACGCGCGCGGCGCAGCTCAGACGGTAATCTCCAGGGATTTTGCGTCGCTCCCAGTAGTCGCGTTCGGACTCGCCCATGGGCGACAGATGGTCACTTGACGACCGGACACCATATTTCTGGAAGTTCCCCTCTTCGACCAAAATCTTGCACTTGCCGCAGGTTTGCTGACCGGCGCAGATGCTTTCGATTTCCACACCCAGGTCTCGAGCGGCGTCGAGCAGGATAGTGCCTTCCGGGACTTCGCCGCGCCGGCCCGAGGGTTGAAAGATGACGAGATGTTTTTGGGGTGGGTTGGGCATTATGTTCTCCAAACGTCCAGATAATGGATCCGATTATAACTACTGAACACCAACTTTGAGATCGTACACCAATTTTCCTCCCAGCCAGCCGCTGAGCACCACGGCCAGCACGCCGGCCGCCATGAGCGCCAGATAAATCCAGCGGCGGGAGCTGGCGAGCACATCCGGCCAGCGAAAGCGGAAATAGACGAGCAGCCCGTTGATGATGAACAAGGCCACGCCGCTGGTGATGTGCCGGTTGATCGCGTCGCGACGAGCGTCATCCGGGGACAGGCTCCCCAGGTCAACCAGGCCAGCCAGGGCAGCAACGGCGACGCCAATCCAGGACAACACCAAGGCCCAATAAGCAAAACGCTCGTAGTCGGGGACGCGCCGCCACATATAACCCAGGCTGAGCAATACGCCCAGCAGGTAAAGAGCAATCGGAAAATGGACGAACATAGGATGGAGAGGCCGGTCGAGCATCAGCCCTCCCTGGCGAAGGTGGGACGATCTACCCCGGCCTCAATGTCCTCGTAACGGGCCAGGGCAAAGAGAAAAGAGGACAGGCGATTGAGGTAGTGCAAGACCTCGGCGTTCTCCAGGTCCCCTGCGTGTAACAGGCGGGCCACGGCTCGCTCGGCACGGCGCACGACGGTGCGGGCCAGGTGGACCAGTGCGCCGGCCTGGCTGTCGCCGGGCAGTACGAAGTCCGTAAAGGGGCCGATGACCTGGGCCAACTCATCGGTGACATGCTCCAGCCACTCGACGCGCTCCGCCGTGATGGACGGCAGGGACAATTCGACACCGGGGGCAGTGGCCAGCTCGGCCATCATGTGATACAAGTCACGTTCAATAGGTATGAGCAGGTCGCGCGCGCGCTGGCTCAAAGGCCCGGCGCGGCACATACCCAGCACAGCCTGGGCCTCGTCGACCTGACCGTAGGCTTCAGGGCGCAGGTCATATTTGTGAACGCGTTCTTTGCCCAGCAAACCGGTGTAGCCTTCATCTCCTGTGCGGGTGTATAGTTTGGGGATGCGGGGTGGGTCGCTAGCGGTCAACGGGGTGTCCTTTCGTGGTCAGGTGATCAGGAAATCGGGGAATCAGGTATCGGGGAATCAGGTATCAGGCATTGTACTCCTCGGTTAGGTCCCGTCTGGTTCCTCATTTCCTAATCCCCGATTCCCTGATTCCTGATTCCCTGATTCCCCGATTCCCCGATCCTTAAGTGCCTGATTCTTGTACAGCTCTCATAGGAACCAGCGCATCGGCTTGGCCGTCGGCGTGATAGCTGCTGCGGACCAGCGGCCCGCTCTCGACCCATCGAAAGCCCATGGCCATGCCCTCGTCGTGGAGACGGGTGAACTCGTCGGGATGCCAGTAGCGCATAATGGGCAGGTGATTGCGGGTGGGGCGCAGGTATTGGCCGACGGTGAGGATGTCCACGTCGTGGGCGCGCAGGTCGCGCATGACCTGGATCACCTCGTCCCAGGTCTCGCCCAGGCCGACCATAATGCCCGACTTGGTGACGGCCGCCGGGTCCAGCTCTTTGGCCATCCCAAGGACGCGCAAGGAGCGTTCGTAGATGGCCTGTGGCCGGACGGTGCGGTACAGTCGGGGCACGGTTTCGACGTTATGGTTGAGGATTTCAGGCCGGGCGTCCATGACTATCTTCAACGCATCCCGGTCGCCTTTGAAGTCGGGGATGAGCACCTCAACGCTGCAACCCGGCACGCGCTGGTGGATCAACTCGATGCTGCGGGCGAAGATGTGAGCGCCGCCGTCGGGCAGTTCGTCGCGATTGACCGAGGTGAGCACGGCGTGTCTCAGCTTCATCTTGGACACCGTGTCGGCAACGCGCTCCGGCTCCAGTTCGTCAAGCCAGGTGGGGCGGCCGGTCTTGATGTGGCAAAAGCCGCAACTGCGGGTGCAAGTGTCACCCAACAGCAAAAAGGTGGCGGTGCCACGCCCCCAGCAGTGGCCGAGGTTGGGGCACATGGCCTCTTCGCAAACGGTATGCAGGTTTTTGGCCTGCATCAGTTTCTTAACTTGCTGATAGTTCTCTCCGCTGGGCATCTTGACCCGGAGCCACTCGGGCTTGCGCTCGGGGGCTACGCCCGGGGTGATTTGATCTTCACGAATAGTCGTGCTCATACCAATATCAACCTATATTCCTTCAGAATCCGGTTTTTGGATATAAACCGGGTTTCTTACTTTTTTCATAAGGTGGCGTGCTGAGCCTCCACGTCACCGTTGAAGAAGACGTAGACACACTGGTTCCACAACACGGTTAAAACGGCGTCGTGCACGTCATCGAAGCTGGGGCTGTGAGCCACCAGCTTGCCGTGGAGCGGTATGGGATCGTCGTCCTCTTCGGGAGGGACAATGAAAGCCAGCCATTCGTCAGGAAAATGCCGGGCGATGGTATCGATGAGGGGAAGAGTTTCTGCTTCGGACATATCGTTATATGGACACCCGCAATCGCAATCCTCTTCGCATTGGCCGGGTGTGCGACAGCCATGTCGCTTTTCAAAACGGCCGAGCGTCCAGTCTGCCGGTAAATCATCCGACCCGGTACCTTCCGAGACACTGCCCCCTGTGGAGATTTGATTTAACCAAATAACGTCACTCATACCAACCTACTTTGTTCGAACCTATCTGCTATCTACTAAAGAAGGGATTCTACTTCAAATCACCCCCCCGTGCAAATGCCCGATACTGGGTGCCAGCAGTTTCAAATCTCTTATATTATGTAAAATATTTCCGTACTCTGTTTTAAGACATGCCGATTCCACGACCAAACCCGAGTAGTTTGATGGGAAACTCTCCTCCGAAATTGGCAGACGCCTGGGGGGGAAATGGAATGGGTGTAGTCAAAATGGAATCGGACTACTTACTCACACCCTTCAGGGTGAGTTCGCGTGCCCGATGACAACTCACGAAATGGCCGGGTATAACCTCTTCGAGCGCGGGAGTATCCTTCCGACACACGTCAACTGGGTAGCGACAGCGAGGGTGAAAGTAACAGCCTGAAGGCGGGTTGGCCGGGTCCGCCACGTCGCCCTCCAGAGCGATGCGCTGGGAGCGCACGCGGGGATCCGGCTTGGGTACCGCCGAGAGCAAGGCCTCGGTGTAAGGGTGCATGGGGGAATTAAAGAGCTCCACCGTTTCGGCCACCTCGACGATCTTGCCCACATACATCACGGCCACCCGGTCGCTGATATGTTTGACGACGCTCAGATCGTGGGCCACGAAGAGATAGGTCAGGCCAAGCTGATCCTGTAGGTCGAGCATCAAATTGAGAATCTGGGCCTGCACCGACACGTCGAGAGCCGAAACCGGCTCATCAGCCACGATCAAGCTGGGATTCAGAGCCAGGGCACGCGCAATACCGATGCGCTGTCGTTGACCGCCACTGAAGGCGTGTGGGAAACGGCGCAGGTATTCGGGCCGAAGTCCTACCAACTTGAGCAACTCCGACACCCGATCCACTCGCTCCTGGCGATTGTCCATGCCGTGCATCAGCAGCGGCTCGCCCACGATGTCGAACAGCGTCATGCGAGGGTTAAGCGACGAGAAGGGATCCTGGAAAATCATCTGCATATGGCGGCGCAAGGGGCGCAACTTGCTTTTGGGCAGCGTGGCCACGTCCAACATAGCCCCATCTTGGCTGCGAAACAGAATCTGACCCGCCGTCGGCTCGTAGCCGCGCAAGATGCAGCGCGACGTGGTCGTCTTGCCGCAACCGCTTTCGCCCACCAAAGAAAGCGTTTCGCCCTTATTGATGTAGAAATTGACATCATCGACGGCACGGACGTGACCTTCGACACGCTGCAAAAAGCCACGCCGAATAGGAAAGAACTTCTTCAGTCCTTTTACATCAAGCAATATTTGACCATTTGCGTCACTCACTGCGTTCGCTGCCACGATATGCTACGCTCCGTGATACAGAAAACAACTTACGGCATGGTTGTCGCCCACCGGAAGCAAGCTGGGTCCCTGAACGTCACACACACCTCGCATAAAGTCTGTACAACGCGGGTGAAACGGGCATCCAGAGGGCCGGTTGTAGGGGTGCGGCACGGCACCGGTGATGGTCGGCAGCTTGCTGCGTGGATCTGACAAGACGCTGGGTATCGAGCGCAAGAGGGCCTGGGTATAGGGATGCTTGGGCGCGTGGAAGATATTGTCCACCGGCCCTACTTCCACCACCTGACCCAGATACATCACCACCACGTCGTCGGCCATCTCGGCGATCACCCCCATATTGTGGGTGATGAGCATGACCGCCATGCCTGTGTCTTTCTGGAGATCACGCAACAGGTCCAGTATCTGGGCCTGGGTAGTGACGTCCAGGGCGGTGGTCGGCTCGTCGGCGATGAGGATCCTGGGATCGCAGGACAGCGCCATGGCGATCATGACTCGCTGCCGCAGACCACCGCTGAGTTGAAACGCATACTCGTCGATGCGCCGCTCGGGCTGTGGAACCCCCACATGGTTGAGCACCTCGATGGCTCGGCGCCGGGCCTCTTGCTTGCTTACCTTCTGGTGAAGCTGCACCATCTCTACAATCTGGTTGCCGACGGTGTAGTGAGCACTAAACGAGGTCATAGGTTCCTGGAAGACCAGGGCGATCTCCCTACCACGGATGGAGCGCATCTCCTTACCGTCGGCGGACAACTCAACCAGGTCGATCTCGACCTCTCCTCCGTTTCCTGATGGTCGGCGCAGTAGGATCTGCCCTTCCAGGATGCGCCCGGGGCGCTCTACGATGCGCAGTATGGAGCGCGCCGTCACACTCTTGCCGCAGCCGCTCTCGCCCACGATGCCCAGGGTTCGTCGCGGATAAACGTCGAAGCTGGCACCGTCGACGGCCCTGACGATGCCTTCGTCCTGAAAGAAATATGTCTTCAGATCGCGTACCGACAGGATCGGCTTATGTCCGTTGTCCACGATTTCCATCTACTACCTGTCAACCATAGGGGTCGGCGGCATCCCGCAGTCCATCGCCCATAAAGTTGAATGCCAGGATGACGACAATAACCGGGATGGCAACTAGAAGCAGCCAGGGCGATATGGCCAAGGTTTGGATGTTCTGTGCATCCTTGAGCATCACGCCCCAGCTAATGGCCGGCGGACGCAAGCCCAACCCCAGGAAACTGAGCGCCGTCTCGCTGATGATCATGGCCGGGATGGCCAGCGTGGTGGCGGCGATGATGTGACTGTAGAAGGAAGGCACCATGTGGCGGAAGATGATGCGGTTACGACTACAGCCCGACAACTCCGCGGCAAACACAAAATCTTCCTCGCGCAGCGCCAGGAAGCGGCCGCGGACCACCCGAGCCAGCTCGGTCCAGCCGATGAGTGAGATGATAATGGTGATGGCGAAGTAAATCTTGGTGACGCTCCAACTGGTGGGCAGCGCCGCCGCCAGCCCCATCCACAGCGGGATGGTCGGGACGGAACGCAGGATCTCGATGACGCGTTGGATAAAGGTATCGACCGAACCCCCATAAAAGCCTGATATCCCGCCCAACAGAACCCCCAGAAACAAGGCGAGGGTGACACCGACCAAACCAATGGTCATCGAGGTGCGAGTGGCCAGCATCAGGCGCGACCAGACATCCCTTCCCAGCAGATCGGTGCCCAGGATATAGAGCGCCTCCTCGGCCGGTACGTCTTCGACCCCGATCAGATGGATGTCAGTGGCGATAACGCCCAGGAATTTGTACTCGTAACCGGGGCAGAAGAAACACACTGGGACTTTTACATCCGTATCCGGCACATAGACTCGCACGAAGGTCTTGGGGTCGCGCGCCCCCTTAACCGCGTATACGTAGGGACTCAACTTGCCCTCGTCAAAGAAGTGGATAGGTTGGGGCGGCATCAAGGAGCGTTGGGCTTCGGTGAAGTGCGGACTGGAATAGGCCAGGGTATTGGCAAACAGGGCGACCAGATAAAAGACAATAACCACAACACTGCCGGCCATGGCCAGGCGGTGCTTACGAAAGCGCCACCACATCAATTGCCATTGGGTGGCGACAAAGATGCGTTCCTCTTCGCCCGGGACTTCAACCTCTTCAGGCAGGCCCTGGACGTCCGGGGCCACGCTTGCCTCGGCCATTAGTGTCCCTCGATCCGAATGCGGGGCTCAATCCACATCAACAGCAGGTCTGAAATGAAGGTGCCGATGACGGTCATAATACCCAGCAGCAGCATGATGGTTCCGGCCAGGAACATGTCCTGGGCCAGGAGGGCCTTGAGCAGCAGCGGCCCCACCGTCGGCAGGCTTAACACCAGGGAGACGATGATGCTGCCCGACACGATAAAGGGGAAGAGATAACCGATGGTGCTGGCGAAGGGATTGAGTGCGGCTCGAACCGGGTACTTCATGATGACCCGCGTCTCCGACAGCCCCTTGGCGCGGGCCGTCACCACGTAGGGCTTGCGCACCTCGTCCAGCAGGTTGGCGCGCATAATACGGACCAATTGCGCCGTACCGGCTAGGCCCAGGACAATGGCCGGTAAGGGCAGATGCTTGAGCAGGTCTAAAACTTTATTCACACTCCATGGCTCCAACTGGTACTCGGCGGAGAACAGTCCTCCCACGTTGGCGTTGAAGTACTTGAAGCCCAGGTACATGACGATCAGGGCCAGCAGGAAGCTGGGGATGGCCACGCCGATGAAGCCGATGAAGGTGAAAAGATAGTCTCCAATGGAATACTGTCTCACCGCCGAATAAATGCCGATGGGTAGGGCCACGACCCAGGTGAAAATAACCGCCGCCACGGAGACCGCGACCGTCAACCACAGACGATCCCCGATGACCTCTAACACGGGCCGCCCATACTCCATGGCCATGCCGAAGTTGCCGCGGGCTATTTGGCCCACCCACTTGATATACTGCACGTGGAGCGGCTTGTCCAGTCCGAACTGTTTACGTAAGGCCTCGACTTCCTGCCTGGTGACGATGGTGCCCGTGGACGACATTTGCGCGGTGTAAGCCGTGACGTAGTCACCCGGCGGCAACTGGATGACGACGAAAGAGAGCACGCTGATGGCCCATATGGTTACAAGGGCTAGAAGAAAACGACGCGCTATGTAAGATAACACTGTTCGCTACCTCTTCCACGCAGAATAGCGGGATCAAAATGCTCACAGAGGACGACAGTCCCCGTATTCCGTACGCTCAACGTTGTGTGCCTGAGAGAGCAGGCGTCGCGGACTGTCGTCCGCCCGGAGCTTTGCTCAAATCTGCGTAGACCCTCAATTCAGTTATCCTGGGCGCCGCTCCGTGTGCGGCGCCCAGGGATGGTTTAACAGCTTCTACGCATCCTTGAAGTAGAAGGTCGGGGGCAGCGAGCTGCCGGGTGTTCGGCAGTTCTGGATGCTCATCTCGCGTTCGGGCGAGTTGCCGAAGTTGTTCTTGACGACCCGGGTCCCCATGAACCCGGGAGCCACTCCGACGACGCCGATGCTCCACTGCTCCTCGCACAGGATCTTCCAGATCTCCTGGGCGATCCTGTCCCGCTCCTCCTTGGGCTCGCTGCCGGCCGCCTGGAACATCTCAAACACCGTCTGCATCTCCAGGGGTGGCTCCTTGCCCTCTTCGCCGTTGGTGACGTACCACTGGGCGAACAGCGGGCCCATATGGGATTCAGTAGGATCCACCGGGATGGCGTGCCTGGGGAAGAGGTACAGTTGCTCGGTGCCGCCATTGGACCACAGCATGATTTGGGTCTCGTTTTCCTGGGAGCGCAGGAAGGACAGGCTGCGCTCCTGGGCCAGGACGACGCCCTCGATGCCGATCCCCTTCCACTGCTCGCGGATCATCTCGGCGTGTTTGTCATAGGGCACGAAGGCGGCCACAGTGGCCGTCATCTCGATGCGCAGCCGCTCGCCGTTGTCGGTGCGCAGCCGGTAGCCCTCGCCATCCTTCTGGTCCAGCCCGAGGCTGTCCAGGATCTGGTTGGCCTGCTCCGGATCGTAGGTGCACCACAAGGTGCGGTACTCCGGGCCGGGGTTCTCGGGCATCGACTCGGCCGGGGCGATGGAGCCGGGCGTGCCCAACCCCAGCCAGAAGGCCTCGTTGAGCTGATCGCGGTCGATGCCCAACGACAGCGCGTGGCGGAAGTCCTTGGTGTGCAGCCACTTGGCTACCTCTGGATCGGCCTCGTAGCTCATGTTGACGTGCAGCGCGGTGTCGGAGCCGGCCGTGGAGGGGTCCAGGTGGACGGTATAATCGCCCGCTTCCTGGTTCTCCAGAAGAACCGGCAGCTTGCCAATGTCGATGTGCCGAGCCTGGAAGTCCAGCTCTCCGGCCACGGCGCGCAGGTTGAGTACCTCCATATCTTCGGCCAGCGTCATCACGATGCGGTCGATGTAGGGCAGTTGGTTGCCCTCGGTGTCCACCGCCCAGAAATAGGGGTTGCGCTCCATGACCCAGGTCGGCGTGTTGATGGGTTCCACGGTGCGCCAGGGCCCGACGCGGGGCACTTCGGGGTTGAGCGACCAGTCCATCTTGAACTGGAGCAGGCTCACCCAGTTGTCGTAGCCTTCCTCCTGGGCCATGGCGTTCAGCTCGTCCTCGGAGACGTACTTGGGGTGGAACTGTTGCAGATAGTGGCCCGGCGTATATGCACCATACCCCCTGCCTTTTGCCTGGCGCACCGACTGGCCGCCGCCGATCAGGCTGTCGCCGCTGAGGACGTCCAGGAACAGGGGGTAGGGCGCGGCAAAGCGGAAGGCGACGTTGTAGTCATCTAACTTCACAATCTCTCCAGGCTGGCCTCCGATGGACATCATGGGGTCTGGGGAGGCCACGATGTCCGGGTTGCCGTAGATGTCCTCGAACCAGAAGACAAAGTCGTCGGCGGTGAACGGCGCGCCATCCGACCACTTCATACCTTCGCGCAGGAAGAGGGTCAGCTCCGAAAAATCGTCGTTGAACTCCCAGCCCTTGGCCACGCACGGCATGTTTTGGGTGCCGGTGTAGTCCCAGAACAAGAGCTTGTCCATAGAGTTGATGCGGTTGCCGTTCTCATCGTCGGCCGGCCCGGTGAAGGCCCGGCGCCAGGTACCGCCGTAGTTGCCAATCTCGTGCAGCGGCTGGATGACCATGAGGCCTTCGCGCGCTGGCAGCCGCTCCTCCACCGGCGGCAGGTCCCCTGCCGCAACCATGTCGGCCAGCATGGGCGCTTCGCTGAAGCTGGTGGGGAACTGCTCCACATCCAGGATCATGGTTGGCCCTTCAAGCTTGCCAATCAGGAAATCACCGATCGCTGCTTCGGCTTCGGCCGGGGCTTCGGGCATTGGGGTAGCCGTCGGGGCCGGTGCTTCTGCCGGGGGCGCCTCAGCTGGAGGCGCCGGCGTTGCTGGCACACAACTGGCCACCACCAGGGAACCTGAAGTGAATGCCGCGAGACGCATGAACTCGCGCCGTGTTAAGTGTCGTTTAGTCATAATAGTGCCTCCTCCCTGAATAGCCACTAACGACGTTCGATTTGATCTCACTGACCCTATGTCACCCATGGCATAGGGCGGAGTAGATTTGTCGAAGCGACCACCTCCTTTTAATCTGAGAGATTTCTCGGAAAGTGTGTCAAACAGGGCAGACGCTTCGGCACCTGGGGGTGCCTCGCTCCTCATTACGCAGGGCGGAGTGAGCACGCCCACGTGCGAACGGTACTTTCCGAAAAGTCTCTCTGAATGAAACACCCGTGATGGCTGAGCAAGAAAAGTGACTCCAGGCCATCTCTCAAGAATACACGATACTCAGTTGGGTTATTCGCGCAGGACGCTTTGTGTTCTAAAGAATTGAGCCGGACGGATTGATTAGGGTGTGGTGAATGGTGATTGAAGATGATGACAGATGTTACTTGAAGGAGTGGCGCCTTCCCCAAGCCCGGATGTGCAAAACTGGAGATTGTTTACACACCCGGCTTTTGCAGAGAACGGCACTCCAGTAGTGGTGACGAGCGATAATGACTACAATTTTCACTCAGCCACGTGAGAGGCTCTCACGTTTCCAGGAGATGCCAGTACCCTGTCAACTGTGATTTGATCCCATTTTGCGGGATTTGATGAGTAAGAACAAGCGCTATGGGTGTCAAGATTACCTGCCAGTCTAGCCAAGACAGGGCACCAGCAGCGCTGGGTATGAATTGGTTGACAAAACCAACCAGCTACATTATATTCACATGCAGGATATATGTCAAGCACCTACCCGCTAGGGGTGCGTTCGGATTTGGGGGCAGATTTAGAGGCCCGCATCCTGAGCCTGACTTCGGCGAACTCGGTCGAGCCGTCGAAGGATGCCCATTTGCACAGATTCGACACAAAAGCCGCATCCTTCGACAAACTCAGGATGCTACGATGCCCCCAAATCCGAACGCACCCCCGGGCCAGGTAGTCGGGAGATCGTCATGAAAGCCATTAGCTACCAAGGCAAAGACTCGGTTGCGGTGGTGGATATGCCGGTGCCGCAACTGGCGAGAGGCAAAGTCTTAATCAAAGTTGCCTATGCTGGCATCTGCGGGAGTGATCTGTCCATCGTTGCCGGCAAGCATCCCCGTGCGACCCCTCCGCTAGTGATGGGCCACGAGTTTTCGGGCGTGATTGCCAACACACCACCCGGAACGTTTTCCGATTTGAAAATTGGAGACCGTGTCACTGTGTATCCCCTTCTATCGTGTGGGCAATGTTACGTTTGTAAGATGGGGCTGCCTCACGTGTGTCGGGATCTCAAGCTGATCGGGATCGATACGGATGGAGCCTTCGCCGAATACGTCCTGGCTGCAGAAGAGGCTGTCATCAGAATACCTGATGACCTGAGCGACGAGGAAGGCGCATTGATTGAGCCGTTGGCTGTTTGCGTCCACGCCGCTCATATGTCCCGCATGCAAATAGGTGATATGGTCATAGTGACCGGGGCTGGGCCCATTGGCCTGCTCATGGCTATGGTCGCCCGAGCTTCAGGTGCCTCTGAGGTCATTGTGACCGAGGTAGCTCAGTCCCGAATTGTGGTCGCCCGGGAGCTGGGATTTACTGTCTTAGATGCAACTGAAGATAACCTAGTAGAGCAGGTGCTAACGTTGACCAAGGGGCGGGGCGGCGACATCGTGTTTGAGGCGACTGGCCATCCGAGTGTAGCACCCTACCTGATGGAACTGGTCAGGATTAGAGGGCAGATTGTCCAGGTCGGTATATTCAAGCAACCGGTCGCTATAGACCTGCGTGCGCTTAACTTCCACGAAGTGGATATAGTTGGGTCCAGGGTATATACACTGGAGGATTTTGACCAGGCGATCGGCCTTGCGACTGAGGGGCGAGTTGACCTCAAGCCTATGGTCACCTCAGTACTGGTGTTAGATGAAGCGGTTGATGGATTCCGTATTGCACAAAACGCTGCATCGTTAAAGGTTATATTTGAGGCAGCAGCGAGTGACAGCTCATGAAATACTTCGACCTGACAGGCAAGAAGGCTTTGATCACCGGAGGTAGCCGAGGACTGGGTCGCGCTATGGCGGAGGCTATGCTTGAAGCTGGCGCCGAGGCCGCTATCTTGGGCAGCAGTGAAAGGGTCTTCGCTACCGCCCAAGAATTGGGAAACGTAATTGCTATCCAGGCCGACCTCTCTGAGCGCAACCAATTGCACCGAGCCTTTGATGACTGCCTGGAAAAACTTGGGACGCTTGACATACTCATTGTCAGTCACGGCGTTCAACGCCGTCACCCGGCCGAAGATTTCCCGGTCGAAGACTGGGATTACGTTCTGGAGGTCAACCTCACCTCGATGTTCTTGCTCAACCAACTGGCAGGGCGCGTCATGCTGGCCAAGGGCAAAGGCAAGATCATTAACGTCGCCTCCATGCTGAGTTTCTCGGGCGGCATCACCATCCCGGCCTACGCTGCGGCCAAGGGGGGTGTGGCCCAGTTGACCAAAGCCTTCTCCAACGAGTGGTCGGGCCGGGGGATAAACGTCAATGCCATCGCTCCCGGCTACATGGCGACCGAGCTGAACGAGGCCCTGATGGCCGATCCCGACCGCAACCAGGCGATCATAGCGCGCCTTCCCATCGGCCGCTGGGGTCTGCCCGAGGATTTGAAAGGGGCAGCCATCTTCCTGGCCTCCGAGGCATCCGACTACATAAGCGGCGTAGTGATCCCGGTCGACGGCGGCTGGCTCGGGCGTTAGGGGATAAGGAACAAGGGAGACTATTATCCTTCCCTTATCGCTTCTAGCACTGCCATATAGTTCTCGTATTTAACGCCGACCATCAGCGTGTTGCTGGAGGTAATCACCAACCCCCCGTTCTGGTCCGCATGTTGGATGGCGTAGCGTACCTCTTGCCGCGCATTATGGGGCGTGCCGGCCACCAGGGTATCGCAGTCTGATCCGCCAAAGAAGCAAATCTGATCTCCATACAACGCCTTGAGCTTGGCCAGGTCCATACCGATGGAGGGTTGGATGCCGTGCCAGGCGTCAATACCGGCCTCGATCATCATGGGCATGATCTTCCACGTCTGGCCGTCGGTGTGTTTGATGAGATAGCGGCCACACGCGTGGGTTTCGTCGCATAGCCTTTTCAGAGCGGGGAATACGTACTGGCGAAAGTGGGTAGGACTCATCATGGGGCCGGTGGTGCCACAATAGTCGGATCCCGGCAGCACCGCATCGCAGCCTACGTCGAACAAGGCCTTTTGCTCAATGATGGTCCGCTCGGTGTAGGCCTCAGTCGCCCGCTCGACGAAGTCGGGCTGAGTGATCATACGCATCAGGAACTCTTGCAGCCCGACCGTCTCATCATAGGGAAAGCTGCCATCCACCGCAGGACGCCCCAAGATAAAATGTGTTCCGCCCAACTCCTTGACGATGTGCTCGGCCACCTCTAGCTGTGACTCATCGATCGGGTCCGGGCCGGGGATATCCGCTATTGACATATCCGGGAACTTAACCCGAATGGCGTGGCCTTCAATCTCAGGTGAAAAGGCCCATTCGCTACCATCAGGAAAACGCCATTTGTACTCCTCGATGAACTCCGGTACCTCGTAACTGGGACGCCGGGGCGGAACCAGCGGCGCCGGGACGAAGTCCCACTCGAACTTACGCGCCAGGGCCACGATATCCCGCTTATAACTCTCGACGATCTCGTCGCGCCGTCCCGCCCAGTAGGCCTGGTATTCCTTCCACTTGGCCCGGTAGAGCGTTTCGTGCCCCAATGCTCTTTCGGTGATGGTGTAATCCACGCCGATCTCACCCACCGGAACGCGGTCCACCTGGCGGTGCTCGAGAGCGGCGATCACTCTGCTTTTCGGAAGCATGTCTCTCCCCTTACCTCCCCATCCAGCCACCGTCCACAGTCAAAATGGCTCCGTGGATGTAGTCTGAGGCGCTGGAACTCAAGAAGACGACGGCCCCTTTAAAGTCATCCGGAACGCCCCAGCGCCCGGCCGGGATCCGGTCCAGAATGGCTTTACTGCGTGCCTCGTCGGCTCGTAGAGCGGCCGTGTTGTCTGTAGCGATATAGCCGGGTGCAATGGCGTTGACGTTAACCCCGTGGGGTGCCCACTCGTTGGCCAGCGCTTTAGTCAACTGGCCGATCCCCCCCTTGCTGGCCGAATAGCCGGGCACCAGAATACCACCCTGGAAGGTCAAAAGCGAGGCGGTGAAGACAATCTTGCCATATCCGCGCTTGACCATCTCCTTTCCAATCTCGCGGCTAAGTATAAACTGGGCACTAAGGTTGATCTCAATGACCTGGTCCCAGTATTCGTCAGAATGCTCAACTGCTGGTTTACGCAGGATGATGCCAGCGTTATTGATTAGAATATCGATGCGGGGAAAATCGGCCTTGACCTGCTGAATAAAGGCATAAAGAGCCTGGCGATCAGAAAAGTCACAGGCGTAGCCGGTGAAATTACGACCTATGGCGGTTATCTCCCGTTCTATTTGGCTGCCACGTGCCTCCAGCGAGGCACTGACGCCGACGATGTCCGCCCCAACCTCAGCCAAAGCGTTGGCCATAGCGCGGCCAATACCCCGCCTGCACCCGGTGACCAACGCTGTTTTGCCATCTAATCTAAATTGATCCAACATCATGTGATCTCACCCATACCTACCGCATCCATGTCGGTGAATTCCTGGTTCTCACCACCCATAGCCCACACAAAACAGTAACTGCTGGTGCCGGCGCCGGCGTGGATGGACCAACCAGGCGATATCACCGCCTGACCATCTCGGACGACGATGTGTCTGGTTTCGAGGGGACTCCCCATCAGGTGAAACACGACGGCGTCACTCTTCAGGTCAAAGTACATGTAGACTTCGGACCGGCGCTCATGAGTGTGGGCCGCCATGGTGTTCCAGATACTTCCCTCGGCCAACTCGGTAAAACCCATGACCAGTTGGCAACTGTGTATACCCTGGGGGTGAATGTACTTGTAGATGGTACGTTGGTTGGCCTCGGCCTGGCTCCCCAAATGCACGGGGGCGGCTGCATCAGGCCCAGCATGCTGAGTCGGATGGCTGGTGTGAGCCGGCAGACTGATCAAGTAGAACCGAGCCGGATCATCCGCGTCCAGCGTCGAGAACTCGATAGCCTGGCTGCCGCGCCCGATATACAGTACCTCTTTATTGGCCATGGGATACGCTTCGCCATCAACGCTGACGGTGCCCGGGCCGCCGATGTTGAACACTCCAATCTCCCGGCGCTGGGCAAAGTAATCAGCCGCCAACTCCGGGCCGGCCTCAAGCGACAAGGCCGTGCTCGTTGGAACTACTGAGCCAATCACCAATCGGTCGATATCCGAATAGACCAGTTTTAGCTCACCTGATACAAAGAGGTCGTCCACCAAAAAACTCTGTCTGACTTCAGCCGTATTCATCCTTTCAAAATGCTTAGGATCAGGCGCGTAGCGCACTTCCATTTGTTCACTCCCTTCGAGCTGATTCACCTTTTTCCTCTATAGTTCCAATATGTGCTGCCAAATTGACGGATCGACGGGGATGCCATTCGCCAGGTTTTCCTGGCGGGTTCTAAGCGCACGTTGCCCGGGATAAAGCACTTCGCCGTCATCCGCGACGGGGATGGCCTTATGCAGATCATCGATGACGTGATCGACGACCTGATTGACCAACGTTGAAGCACCGGACCTGGCGACATCAAAGGCAATGAAGACCTGTGACACGCCATATTCGGCCTCTTGTTGACCAATCTGATATGTCGCCTGTCCCCCAGACATAAGGGTGGCGATCAGGTCCAAGAGCAGGGCCAACCCTGATCCCTTCCAATAGCCGATGGGTAGGGCGCGTTCAGACTCGATGACGGCACGGGGGTCTTGAGTAAGAACCCCATGGATGTCATACCCACCCGGGATGGGTAACATCTCCTGGTTGCGTTGTGCAGTCTCTAATCTACCGTAGGAGAACTGCGTCATTGCCATGTCCAGAACGACCGGCCCATTCTGACGTGGCACTGCCAAAATCAAGGGGTTGTTGCCCACCCGGGAGTCTTGTGCTCCCCAAGGGGGCATATTCGGTTTGGTGTTGGTCCAACACATAAAGACAAACCCAGCTTCGGCAGCCTGCCAACCATAAGCTCCACCACGCATCCAGTGGTTGGTGTTTCTAAGCCCAACACACGCTACTCCATACTTGCGGGCAATTTCAATAGCCCGCTGTGTGCAGGTAAAGGCATTCACGGGACCAAGCCCTAGCTTGCCATCCCATTGCTCCCACGCGTCGAAGGAGGCCACCTTTTCCAGTTCGACATCGATCTTAAAGTAGCCCTGTCTGATTTGTTCAACGAAACTTGCAAACCTGTTGACGCCATGAGAGGCAACACCATCCAGGCTGTTTTCGGCCAATATCCGAGCGCATAAGGCCGCACTGTGTGGCGTAAGACCCACCTTTAGCAGGACACGATTGAACTCTGCCTGCATTTGAGTGAAAGATACACGTATCAACATCTCCTCTGCTCCGTTCCGGCCAGCTCCAATTGCCGCCGGTAGAGCTGGCTGTACAACCCACCGCGGGCCAGCAACTGGTGGTGATCGCCGATCTCGCTGATGCGGCCGTCGTGCAGAGCGATGATCTTGTCGGCCTCGCGGATGGTGCTCAGGCGATGGGCGATGACCAGCGAGGTGCGCCCCTTCATGACTTCATCCAGCGCCTGCTGGATCAGGTATTCGGCCTCGGCGTCTACCGACGAGGTAGCTTCGTCGAGGATCAGAATCCGCGGATCGGCCAAGATGGCGCGCGCCAAGGCCAGCCGTTGCCGCTGACCGCCACTTAACTTCACGCCCCGCTCGCCAATGACACTATCGTAGCCGTCCGGCAGTTCCTGGATGAACTCGTGGGCGTAGGCAGCCCGGGCAGCAGCCACAATCTCCTCCTCGCCGGCGTCCGGTTTGCCGTAGAGCAGGTTCTCGCGCACGGTAACGTTGAATAAGAAGGTGTCTTGCAGCACGACCGCCACCTGGCAACGCAGCGACCGGAGTTGCACCCCCCGCAGGTCGTGACCATCGACCAGGACACGCCCGTGGGTGGGGTCGTAGAAACGGCATAACAAATTAGCAATGCTGGTCTTACCCGCCCCGCTGGGTCCGACCAAGGCCACTACCTGGCCGGGCGCTATGTGAAACTTTATGTCGTGCAGCACCTCGTCGTCATCGCCATAACAGAAGTGAACGTCGTCGAAAACCACCTCGCCCTTTATCCTGTCCAGCGGGATCGCGTCGGTCGCGTCCTGGATGTCGGGCATCTCGTCGAGCAACTCGAAGATACGCCCGGCGGCGGCGTCCGCCTGCTGGAAGGTGTTGTCCACGTCGGTCAATCGCCGCAGGGGCTCGTAGAATGAGGCGATGTAGACCAAGAAGGCAACCAGCGTGCCCAGGGACAATTGGCCGTTGATGATCATGGCAGCGCCGACGCCGAGCACCAGCACACTGCTGACGGCCGAGACAAAGTAAATGGCAGGGAAAAAAGTGGACCAGGCCCAGATGGCGCGCACCTTCTCCCGGAAGTAACGCTCGCTGACGACCCGGAAGCGATTCAGTTCGGCCTCTTCCTGCCCGAAGGCCTGGATGACGCGAATGCCGGCCAGGTCGTCTTGCAACCTGGCGTTGATGTCACCCAGCCGGTCGCGCACCCGGCGGTAGATGGGACGCACGCGGCGATTGAAACGCCGCAGGCCAAAGCCGAGGACGGGGATGGGGAGCAGCGCCACCAACGCGAGACGCCAATCGAGCCAGATCAATATGGCGGATGCTCCCACCAGGCGGAGGAAATCGACGACGATCAGGGTAACGCCATGGGTGATGAAGTGCTCCAGTTCGTTGACGTCGTTGGTCACGCGAGACATCAATTCCCCTGTGGAGGTACGCTCGAAGAAGGAGAGAGACAGGCGTTGCAAGTAATCGTAGATACGCACCCGCAGATCGAGCAGAAACTGCTCACCCAATACGTGGCGCAAATACTGGTCGCCGAATTCGACCAACGCCAGGAGCGCATACACACCGATCATGACGGCCACGGTGACGGCCAGGCGATGCACGTCGCCGGTGCGAATCACATCGTCGATGATGACTTTTTGGAAGAGCGGCGGCAGCAGGCTCAGCCCGGTTTGGAGCAGCAGCAAGATGCTGGTGGCGGTAAGGGGCTTCCAATAGGGGCCAAGTTGGCTGAAAAGGCGTTTTAAGGAATGCATAATTGGATAGTTGGAAGACTGGAAGATTGGTAGATTGGGAAACTGGTAAGCTGATAGGTTGGCAGATTGGCGAGTTGGTGGATTGGAAGGTTGGAAGGCTGGATGGTTGGTGTCATCGTTTTTCACCTGCAGTCGCGATATACTCTGCGAAAGAAAACACCCCTGTTCGGGGTGAGATGTAAGCTGACCGGGCCCACACCACCCGGCCACAAGTTCTAGCATGCCTATCATACCACAAACCGACCCGCCTGGTCAATGAGAGCATAAGAGAGCGGGTGCAAAGTCCGGCAACTCTGCACCAGCCCTGGAGAATTAGCCGACTGTCCCTATCCCGGCGTACATTTCACCCAGGAATGTAGAAGGGATCTTGGCCAGTATACGTGGCCGGAGCAAGTCCACCTCCGTAGCGAGAGCCAGAAAGCCGGCCTCGTCGAGCGGATGGGGGACGGCGAAGTTCCCCCTGTTCGTGTTGTATTCCACCAAGATCAGCCGCCCGCCCGGCTTGAGCAAGGTCAGGGGTTGTTCCAACACAGGTCTTTTGTGCCGGACGAAGTGAAGTGAGTTGGCCATAAGCAGGCCGTCCAGCGGAGGCAAGGATAACGGACAGGTGAAATCGGCCAGGATCAACTGCGGCGCGGCCCCAGGGTAGCTGTCGGCGAAGTTGCGGGCCAGAGCGTCCAGGGCGCTGCGTTTCTTGTCAACAGCGTAGATCTCACTCCCCGGCCCGAGGAGGGTGACCAGCGCAGCGGTGAAGATGCCATCTCCGCAGCCCAGATCGGCCCAGGTCCCGGCTTGACCTTCAACGCCGGGGCGAAGCAAAGTGCGAGCTTTTCCCATGCGACGTGCTTCGCGTTCAGCCCAGGTGGTCAATCAGGGATGCCTCCTGTGGAGGGTTGGTTGGAGGGTGGTTGGTGGGTGGGTGGGTGGATGGTTGGATGGATGGATGGTTGGTTGGAGTAAGATGTCAGTGAGTCCTTCAGGGGAAGAGTGACGGAATCGATGCATGAAGTGGTGTGAAGCATTGTTTTTCACCTGTAGTCGTGATATACTTGGCCAAAGAAAACACCCCTCTTTTGGGCGAGGGGCACGTGTGCCGACCAAGCGCCATCGGTCGGCCATAGCTCTCCTGTCCTTATCATACCACAGACCACACTGCCTGGTCAACGCACATTTTTGGACAAATGCATAGGGAAAATACGTAATGCCGCAAGCAACGTTCCGTCAAGGTAATCTGGTGCTTTATAAGAACCGCCCGGCACGGGTGATGCGGGCCGGGGACAAGATAGAGATCGAGGTGGAAGGGGGCGAACCGCTGAGGGTACGCCCCAAGGACGTCACGCTGTTACATCCCGGCCCACTGGAAAGCCTGGGTGAGCTGGCCCCGCAGAGTGGGGAGGTGGAAACAGCCTGGGAGCTGCTGGCGGGAGATACGAGCACGCTACGCGAGCTGGCCGAGCTGGTCTACGGAACCTACACGCCGGCAACGGCGTGGGCCACCTGGGAGCTGGTGGCCGACGGTCTCTACTTTGGCGGCGCCCCGGAGAAGGTGGTGGTTTGCACGCCGGAGGAGGTGGCCCAGGAGCGAGAGGCGCGCGAGGAACGGGCCGCCAGACAGGCCGCCTGGGCGGCGTTTCTGGAACGGGCACGGGCGGGCCAGGTCATTCCTGAGGACAGCGGCTACCTCACAGAAGTAGAACAGGTGGCCCTGGGAAAGAGTGAAAAAAGCCGCGTCCTGCGCGAACTTGGCCGAGCCGAAAACCCGGAGAACGCTCACGCGACGCTGTTGGAGCTGTGCTATTGGGACCATACGGTCGTCCCCTATCCACAGCGGCTGGGGCTGGTTATATCACCTCCCCCGGTTGAACTGGCAGATTTGCCTGAGGAAGAACGAGTAGATCTCACCTACCTGGCGGCCTATGCCATCGACGACGAGGGCAACCAGGATCCAGACGACGCGCTGAGCCTGGAGGGAGACCGCCTGTGGGTGCACGTGGCCGACGTGGCGGCTCTGGTGCCCCCCGACAGCGCGGCAGACCTGGAAGCCCGGGCGCGGGGGGCGACGCTGTACCTGCCCGACACTCGGGCCCCAATGCTGCCGCCGCAGGCCATCGAGCGGCTGGGTCTGGGCCTGGCCGAGGTCTCGCCGGCCCTGTCCTTTGGGTTGGGCCTGGGCCCGGCGGGTGAGATCGTGGGCCTGGAGGTAGTCCCGAGTTGGGTGCGGGTGACGCGGCTGACTTACGAAGAGGCGGATACCCGCTTGGAAGAGACACCATTTCAGGACCTGCTCCAGATAGCCCAGGCGCACCAGGCCCGCCGGCAGGAACGAGGCGCGATCAACATCGACCTGCCCGAAGTCAAGATACGGGTGGAAGACGAGCAGGTGGTGATCCGTCCTCTGCCCCGCTCGAAGAGCCGGGACATCGTGCTGGAGGCGATGCTGATGGCCGGAGAGGCGGCGGGCCGCTTTGCGCTGGAACACAACATCCCTTTCCCCTTCACGACCCAGGACCCGCCGGACACGGACGAACGGCCGGAGGATGCGGAGGACATGGCGGGGATGTTTGAGCTGCGGCGCTTCCTCAAGCCAAGAGCTTACACGGGTGTCCCGGCCCCGCACGCCGGACTGGGGCTGGAGATCTACGCCCAGGTGACCAGCCCGCTGCGGCGTTACCTGGACCTGGTGGCACACCAACAACTGCGGGCCCACCTGCGCGGTGAGCCTCCCCTGGAGGGGCAGGCGGTGCTGGAGCGGGTGGGGGCGGCAGCGGCGGTAAGCCAGGACGTGCGCCGCGCCGAGCGGCTGGCACGCCGGCACTGGACGTTGGTGTACCTGATGCAACAACCCAACTGGCGCGGCGAGGGGATCGTGGTGGATAAACGCGACCGGCGCGCCACGTTGCTCATCCCTGAGCTGGATCTGGAGGTTCGGATGCATATGCGCGGGGATAACCCCTTGAACAGCAGGGTGCCGGTGGCGGTAAAGGGAGTGAATTGGGCGGAGTTGGAGGCGTATTTGAAGGTTGTGGGCTGAACCCCGAGGTCGTAATAAGATCCCTTGCCCGGTATGCCCTCTGGGGTTATACTGAAGACACAGATAATCTACATGATCAGAAATGCAGGCAGGATTGACCGATGGAAGCAACCATTCAAGTAGGAAAAGGTGGTATTCTTACCTTGCCCGCCGAGTTACAGATGAAGTACGGGATCCGACCTGGCGATGTGCTGCACCTGGTAGACCTCGACGGCGTTTTGGTGTTAACCCCAGATGACGGAGGCGGATCAAATAGACCATCCTATTCTGGGAACCCACCCACAATAGAGCTAGAGGAGCTAACCCAGTTAGGTGAAGAGATTGGTCGTGGATGGCGTTCATCGCTGACCAGTGCCGAACTCTGCTCAGAGATGCGCCGTTAATGGTTGAGAGAGAAGAGTTCTAAACGGGAGAAGCCCGATGTCCACGTTGTTTTCCGATACGCGTCCGGAGGCCGAGCGAGTGCAAATTGAGTTGCTGCGCCAGGCGCCGGCGTGGCGCAAATTGGAAATGGTGGGGCAATTGAACCAGACCGTGCGCACCCTGGCCCTGAGCGGTCTGCGCCAGCGCCACCCGGAGGCCACGCCACAAGAACTGCGCCGCCGCCTGGCCGATCTGCTGCTTGGCCCGAACCTGGCTGCTCAAGTTTATGGTCCCCTGAGGGTTCCGAGAATGGATGCCAATGAGCTGACACAATAGCACATAGGCCGCACAAGGACTGGAAGAGCACGATGACCTACAACGACTACAAGCGCGAAATGCTGCGTCGCTTTATCGCCTACCGCAGGCGGCACTACCCTATAGAAAGCGACATGTTTGATCCACGCCGTGACCACGTCTTCAAACCCGAGTTTGCCTCCCTTAACCTGTTTAAGCCGAGACTGGACCGCCTGCTGCTTCAAGACCGTCGCCACCGTTGGTTCCGAAGCATGGGCAGTTCCCAGGCCCTGGCCGTCAGCGTCTTCGGCACGGTGCTCAAGCGAGGTGATCTGGTGCTGCTAGCCCAGGTCCCCGACGAGGGCGGTCGTCCCTTGCTCCTGGGCTTTGAGCTGGCTGACCAACCTGAGTTCGACTATCGCGTAACCAGCCTGAACGAGCCCAGGCCCACCCAGGTGGATCTCTTCCTGCCGGGTCGACAGGGGCATGTGGCTGTTGAGTGCAAGTTGTGGGAGCGGGAGCTAGCGCCTTGTTCGCAGGTGGCCACCCACCAGTGTAACGGAAATTACGTCTTTCAGGCAGGACAGACGCCAGGGCAGCGTTGCGCCCTGACTGAGAAAGGCATTGCCTACTGGAACTATATCCCCCAGCTTTTCCGCTGGCCGGCTGACCGTGATCACGTTCCTTGCCCCATCCGGAAGCCGTATCAACTGGTGCGCAACGTGCTGGCGGCCGCCGTTGACCCGGAGCGAGGGCAGATATGGGGCCAACCGGTCGCCGTCCTGGTCTACGATGCCAACAATCCGGCTTCTGCGCCGGGCGGGAAGGTGGATGAGGGGTTTCGGACGGTGCAGGCAGCCTTGCAGGGGCCGGCCGTCCTTAAGCGCATCACCTGGCAGGCGATTGCTAGGGTACTGTCGGAGAAGAGTGGGTACGATGACTTACTTGAGTGGTTGGAAGACAAGTATGAGATCATGCCAGCTTAACTGGTCTTGCATGACATCCGATGGCAACAATCACGCTATTTGAGCATCAGACACGCTCATACGAAAAACTTGGGTGGGGGCCATATCACCCTGCGTTGGAGCAACTCAGACTGCTGAACAAGGCCTGCCGCGTTGAGTTGATCCGCCTCGGGCATAGGCAACTGCAAGCCACTCAATTCGTTGGGGTGATCCGTCTCGGCGAGACTACGCTGCAAATCCTACCGAAGATTGACTATGCTCCCACGGGCAGTACTGATGCCCGTGAGGACTCGAAACCCTATCAGGCCGCAGTATCTTCAGCAACCCACAATCTCCTCTACCTGCTTTCCTATACCCAAGATCTTCAAATCCGCGAACAAGAGGTAGCTCCGCTGCTGGCCCGACGTTCAGACTGGTTCGAGCTGTTGACACGCCTTCTGGCCATGAACCTGCATGGATTGATGAAACGTGGCCTCGAATACGCCTATGTCGAGGTTGAAGAGACGATTCCCGTGATGCGTGGCAGATGGCAACTTGGCCGCCAGCTCAGGCGGCGACCGTACGTACGGCACCTGTTCGATGTAGCCTACGATGAGTTCTCGCCAGACACCTATTTGAACCAGGCCTTCCAATTCGTTGTCCGCTGTCTGTTGCCGCATACCCAGGACCCAGGCAACCGCCGTCTTCTTCTCGACATTCGTGAGTGGTTGGCTCCTGTGCAAGACTTGGGCGAGATTTCTCAGGCTCATCTAGAAAAAGTACATTTCACCCGCCTGAATGAGCGCTTCCGCCCCGCCTTTAATCTCGCCCGCCTCTTTATCGAGAACAGCTCTCTACAACTTACAGCCGGTCAACACCAGACCTTCGCTTTTGTCTTTGATATGAACCGCCTGTTTGAGGAATTCGTCAGCCGGTTTATCACCCGCTATCGAAGTCACATCCTTCCTCAAGACTGGAAAGATGTTCGCATCAGAGCCCAGTCCCAGGGCCAAACCATCTACCTGGCCGAAAGGTTGCCAGATGGCCGAGAAGTGTTTCGGTTAGTCCCTGATCTGCTGTTAACCAGGCCTTCCGGAAATCCGCTCCTCATCCTCGATACCAAATACAAGCAACTCGACGTCAATCGTCGCCAGCTGGGTGTCTCAGAGGATGACATGTACCAAATGCTGGCCTACGCCACTCGCTTGGATTGCCCTCGGACGCTGCTACTCTATCCCCAATCGGCAGCTTCGTCGCGGACTCTAGCTCAGTTTGAAACACTGGGACATCCTAACCACTTGGTTGTGGCTACCATCAATCTGCGCCAGCCATTGAATCGACCTGACGGTCTTGTACAAGAGTTGAGAGATAACTTCAATGTTTTCTCCTCCCCTATGATGATGGAGGGTTCGCCCCATGGCCCGGTATTCTGAGTACGAAACCCTGTATGATATGTTTGAGCAATTCCTAGAACGATGTGTTTTGAGCGATCGTTCTCTGCTCTGGCCTAACGAAGAGATATGGACTCTCGAGAACGTGGCTGAGATAAGACGCCGTATGGTTGACACGCCAATGTTTGGGACCGAACTCTCTTTTGAAGAGAAGCTTCAAGAACAGATGAGGGGAGCGGACTCGCAGCACTGGATGATCCTGTGCGACGTCTACTACATCTACTTCTTGCCATCTGCCTACATTAAGCCGGAGAAGAAGCAGAGTGATACCCGCTGGGCGGCTCAGCAAGGTGGTTTGGTTCTCCCTCCAGACGACCCTGGGATATGGGAAGCCCAGAAGGCTGGTTTTACCCGGACGGGCACAAGATACCATTTTAAATATGCCCAGTTCTGGCTCATCCTGCTCTTTGCACAGCGCCTTAAGGAACTCCCAGATCCGAAGTCCGTGGTAAACACCCCCCAGGAAATGCAACAGGTGCTGGATGATCTTATTGAAAGCATATCCAATAAGAACGACCGCGCGTACGATATGCGTCATGCGATGCTCTATCTGGCTTTTCCAGATCACTACGAGCGCATCATTAGCACACGTGACAAAGTGGAGATCGTAAAAGCCTACCGCAATCAAATCCGAGAGCCCGTTCCTCAGGATCTCGATGAAGCCATCCTAAGAATTAGAACTGCGCTCTCAAAAGATTACGACAAACCAGATCGTCCCTTTGACTTCTACACAGATCTTAAGGCACAGTGGAGAGGAAAAGGCAAAAACGGCGAAGAACCTGGCCCTGACGGGCCAGGAGAGCCAAGGCTTGATGATGTATTAGCAGTTCGCTCTGCCCTTAACCGAACCCGAAACGTGATCCTATATGGCCCGCCAGGTACTGGCAAGACATACATCGCCAAAAAGGCGGCGGAGGCGTTTGTTGAACCACAGACGCGGCAGCCTCTCTCAGAATCGGCGCTGATGCAGAGGATGATTGAAGAGCTGACTTCCCACGAAGTGTTGGCCCTCAGCATGTATCTATCTGGCCCTCAGGAAAGTTACTCCGTCCCGGAAATCCAACGCCAGCCGATTGTGGAAACTCGATATCGGACCGCGTCAGTCAAGTATCCACAGCAGAACATATGGGGGCGACTGCAAGAACATACGTCCCCTGACAGCGAAACGGTCAAGGTGGCGTCAAGAAGGGAACCCTACTTATTCGAGAAAGACGGCCAAGGCCATTGGTTCCTCACCGAAGCAGGCCGTGAGTACGTCGAGCAGAGTCTTTCTGAGCAGCTATCAACTCTGCATTCACGCACTGTAGCCAGATCAACCGATGAGTTTATTATGTGGTCAACCTTCCACCAATCTTATGCCTATGAGGACTTCGTCGAAGGCCTGAGGCCGATACAGTCAGACGAAAGCCCAGGAGACATCTCCTATGAGATCATCCCCGGCGCCTTCAGGCGCATCTGCGCCCGTGCCTCAGAAGATCCGACCAACAAGTATGTCCTTGTGATCGATGAAATCAATCGGGGCAACATTGCCAAGATTATGGGAGAGTTGATCACGCTTATCGAGGACGACAAACGAGCTGGCGGAAAAAACGCCTTGCCTGTGGTTCTGCCCTACAGTGGAGACACCTTTGAAGTTCCCAACAATCTGTACATCATCGGCACTATGAACACTGCCGACCGGAGCATCGCCTTATTGGATGTGGCACTGCGCCGTCGCTTTGCCTTTGTAGAGTTGATGCCACGCCCCGAATTGCTGGATAGTGACACCGTAGAGACTGAGGAAGCGGCTGTGCCCCTAGGCGCCCTGCTTCGCAGCCTGAACCAGGGTATCAGGCATCACCTGGACCGCGATCACCAGATTGGGCACAGCTACTTTCTAACGGTCGCCAATGCGAACGAAGGGGAGCGAGTTGATGTGTTGGAGTTTGTGTGGAACAGCCAAATTATCCCTCTGCTGGATGAGTACTTCTATAGCCAGCGCGATAAATTGGCGGAATTGCTTACTCCCTTCTATACAGACGTTGAATCCGAAGGTGAACTGGACCAGGCTGATGGAATGGATTTTGAGATAGGCCGACAAACGGGGGACGATCTGATCGCGGCCCTGGCAAAGTTGGCGGAGAAGAGTGTAAAGTGAGATCTAGCAGATTGTCGGAGAAAATGGTTTTGCTTTCAGAAACACCCTACTTATCCCTGTTATTGGAGCGAATTCCAGGCGAATTACCCTATTTGCCCCAAAAAACCAGCATAAATAGGGTAATCGATTTTCTCTCCGACAAAACTGCTAGAAACAGACTTTTGAGGTGAAGGTACCTTAGTATTGGAAATAAAGGGAGAAGCCATACGTTGCAAGCGGTCGCCTATGCATCGTCAAAGAACGGGGCCACAGGGATTTGCTCGCATTTTTTTAGAAAGAGGATTGTGAGATTCCGTCGGAATCTGCCGTAGTTGTGCGATGTCATCTCTCAACTGGGCAAGCCAGTCAACAACATCATCAATGGTATCTCAGAGGCAGTCACTATGCAGAAGCCTGGTCTTCGAAAACCCACAATCTGTTTTCTAAGTGCCTTCTCAGCGATGATGATGCTGGCCTCACCATACGTACTAGCGGAGAATCTATCCTCTGAGCTACCGCTAATTTCCGACTTGTTAACTCGGATAGCTGTCGCAACAGCCACAACTCAAGGGCAGCCGACTCAGACCCCTACATCAACTATTACACCGGCACCAAAACAGCTCCCCTTAGCAGATGATCATACTCCACAACCTATGTTGAACCCAACGGCATCCCCGGGTTTCATTGAGAGATTGGTATCCGAGGTAGAATTATGGCGAACTGTCCTACTGCGGTTCTTCGAAAAGAATAAGGAAGAAATCCTTGTTGGTGTAATAGCTAGTCTGATAGCAGCAGCTCTTCTAGCCTTTTGGGGACGGATAAGAAGGTTTCTCAGCAGAAAAAGACCTAAGCCACCGCTCAACATTCCAAAGTTGCCCCCACGGAAGTTGATAGGACGACAAGAAGAGAGGACCGCGATCAAGACTAGGTTGCTTGGCAAGGATGACCACATCCCCGTGGCAGCGATTACGGGGATGCCTGGGGTGGGAAAGACATCTCTAGCGATACAGGTTGCTCAAGACATACGTAGGAAGTTCCGACGAGATGGAGTGGCGTGGGTCACTTGGAGAAGCACTGAAGGCGACGAGATGTTGACAGTACTTCAGAAATTCGGGGTGCTATTCCATGCAGACGAGGTAGTCACATGTGACAACACCTTAGTTTGTGCGACTCGATTACTGAACGTGTTGCGTGCCAAGCAGGCATTAATTGTCCTGGATGATGTGCCAGAGAATCGTGTGACGGAGCTGCAGAGCCTTCTGCCGCCGCCTGAGCGGTGTGCCGCACTCATCACAAGCCGAGGTAAGGGTGTTCCAGGGGTACAGCCTGGGGGGGAACACAAGCTAAATGTATTGACTCAGCAAGAAGCCCTGGCTCTGCTGGAGGATGCACTGGGCAAGCGGCAGGTTGAGCACGAAAAGGAAGCAGCTCAACGAATTTGCAAGATGGTGGACGGGCACCCGCTTGCGCTCACAATTGCGGCAGGCTTGTTATTATCAGATAGGTCCCGGAACTGGTCGCTGGATCAGTATGCCAGGGAATTGGAGGCAGAGAAAGAAAGACTAGATAATTTAGAAGATAGAACGAAGCCGGAGGGTAAAGAGTACAGTGTTCGGTTCAGTGTGGCCCTAAGTTACCGCATTTTGGACGGAATAGATAAGAAACGTTTCCGACTCCTGGCAATGCTGAAAAGTCCAGAAATTCGTGCGGAAGTAGTGGCAATCCTCTGGGACGTTGTCGAGCATGAAGCTGATAGGGAATTGGATCGGCTGGCTCTGCGGAGCCTAATAGAACGTATAGACAGGCAAAGCTGGCGGCTTCACGTACTCTTACGTTTATTTGCCGAGGAGTGTTTGGAACCAGAGGAGAGAGTCTCTTCAGGGTCGCGCTTGGCAGATTACTACGTCGAATACGTAAAGCAGCACAACAGGGAAGATGAGTACCCGGAGCTGGATGCCGAGTGGGAGAACTTCCAGCAAGCGATGGATTGGGCAAAGACAGGCCAGAAAGACGAAACTGCGGTGGAATTGGCGCTCGAGACCAGGGCGTATTTCGATAAGCGTGGTTGGTGGCGAGTTAAGCGTGACTGGTTGCGGGAAGGAGTCGGAGCCGCACGACGATTGAATAAGCGACCGCAACTGCTGGAAGGATTAAATGACCTCGGTGCGGAATGCATCTGGCATGGACCTTATCCAGAAGCGAGAGATTGTTACAACGAAATGATGCAAATTGGCCTAGAAGTTGAGTCGGCGAGGATTAAGTCAAGAGCACTTCAACAACTTGGAGATGCGGAGACGTTACTGGGGAAGTACAGTGCGGCACGTGATGCATTTGAACAGGCTTTAGCTCTTTATGAGAATCCCCGAGAATGGTTCCAGAAGGCACAGACCACAGAAGGAATGAGCCGGGTTTTAATGTTGCAGAGAGACTACGAAGGAGCAAGGATATGGTATGAGAAATCAATTGACCTTTGGAATTCACGGGGCGAACGCAAAGGGTTGGCAAGCGCATTATGCGGCCTAGCAAGTGTTGCCCGTTTGGAGGGAAAACGAGAAGAGGCATCGTCAGGCTATACCGAAGCTCTAGAGTTATATCGCCAGCTGGGATCAAAGTGGGGTGATAGAGTAGGTTTGGGTGATGCATTCCATGGCAAAGGCGAACTAGCGCTTCGAATTGGAGAGCACGGTCAGGCAAAGAAACTTTTTCAGACTGCTAGATTACTATACAGGAGATCGGAGTATGGACTAGGCCAAGCCCAAACGCTGGAAGGGCTAGGGTTAGTGTCTGAAGCGGAGGGGAATCAGCTAGGAGCTTGTGGCTCATATGAGGACGCACTTCAACTATTCCAAGAGTTGGGACATTGGCCAGGTGAAGCGAGAGTCCAGTATCGATTGGGCGAACTGGCATACGTCCAGTGCAGATACTCCCAGGCACGTGCTTGGTATAACCACGCCTTAAAGCTATATAAGGAGCAAGGGATTGAAGAGCCATGGATACTTGCTGAGACAGCTTTCAAGGCAGGCGAGGTAGCACGTTTGCAGGGTTATTATGACGAGGCAATACAGAGATACAGGGATGCCAAGCAGGCTTTCAGGCAACAGAACAATGAGCAAGGAGAAGCAGACATCCAACTCAGGTTGGGAGACTTAGCCCTTTTGCAAGGCAACATCAAGCAGGCGCGGGGACTATTGGATTATGCCCTCAACCTGTACGAAGAGTTAAGCAACGTCTCTGGTCGAGCAAGAGTACTACGATTATTAGGCACAGTGGCTGAACTTGAGGGAAGGCGCACGGATGCTAGAGAAAGCTATGAGAGCGCCCTAAGGCTTTTTCAAATATCTAAAGACAAGGTTGGACAGGCACAGACGCTTCTTGATTTGGGACAACTGGATGAGGAAAGGTATCAAAGGGAAGGCGACCCGAAACACCGCAAACAGGCTAGAAAAAGCTATGTGGAAGCATACCGCCACTACGAGCCGACTAGAAGGCATTGTGAGGAAGTACAGGATAAGCTAGGGCAGGCAAAGTCGTTGCTTGGGCTCGGTATGATAGCGACTCTAGTAGGCGAAGGGCAGATAGCTCGAGAGTATCTAGAAGCAGCTCTGGCGCAGTACAAGCAAATGGAAGTGAGACTAGGCGAAGCACGAGTGCTGCAGGGCTTGGGCGAGGTGGCGCGACTGGAAGGCAAGGACTCAGAAGCCAAAGAACATCTGGTAACTGCACTAACCTTGTACGAGCAAATGGAGGCTCCGCTTGAGCAAGCAAAGACATTAGTAGCTTTAGGCAAGATTGCACAATTATTTAAGCACTACGGCGAGGGACGACAAAATCTACAGACGGCTATGGACCGTTATGAAAAATATGATCTACGTGCACAGGAGGCACTGGTCCAGTTGGCTCTGGGCAACTTAGAGAATGCAGCGGGTCAAAAAGGGACAGCTCGCGAGTATTATGAGAGTACTGTTAAATCATATAGTAATCTAGGGGATGGAATTGGAGAAGCACAAGCCTTGTATGCACTTGCCTGGCTGGAACAAGAACAAAACTTACTTCGCCATGCAGCGCAACACTATTCTCATGCACTGACAATCGTAGATGACCTTGGAGGTACATTCGGGGAGCAAGTCTGGCAGAAATTGAAAACCGTACTTCAGGACTTTGAGGAGTTTCTACCTAATGAATTCGATGAATGGCGTCGGCTACGAGAGGGAGATCTCGACAAGTGGCGCACTAGATGGGGAGAGACTCAATCAGAGGATTCAGGCGGTTGATTATGCTTTAGACTCGTAGCCAGCGTCTCCTTTTGTTTCTACACTTGGTCTCAGGAGGTTTTCGCACAATATGGCCCGCATGTACCCCAACGAACTCAGCCCAGACACAGTGAGTGATGCCGAACGGCGGCTTTACGAGGCTTTCCGTGACAAACTGGACAGCGACTACACCGTTTTTCATAGCGTGGCCTGGCAGTCGCTGGATGGGGAGAGACGCCCTCGCGACGGCGAGGCCGACTTTGTCATCGCCCATCCCCGGCGCGGCATTCTGGTTTTGGAAGCCAAGGGCGGTGGCATTCGTCATAACCCTAAAACCGAGCGCTGGTTCAGCATCGACCGGCACCAACAGACACATCAGATCAAAAACCCCTTTGCCCAGGCACGCGATAGCAAGTACACCCTGATGGATCAGCTCAAGGCCATGCTGGGTGGCCCGGGGCGTCGTATCAATATTGGCCATGCGGTTGCTTTTCCTGATGTTGTCCTGGATGAGACGTTGCGCGGCCTGGATAAGCCACGCGAGATTATCCTAGATGCTACGGACCTGCCCCATCTTTCGGGTTGGATAGGACAGGCTCTGGCCTATTATCGCGGCCAGGAGACCCAACGTGACACCGCTCCAGGTGAAGAGGCAGTCCAGGCCCTGATGGATCTCTTGGGCAAGGACTGGGAGCTGAGGCCGGCCCTATGGAGCGAATTCATCCACGAGAAGGATCAATTCATCCGCCTCACCCGGCAGCAATACCTGATTCTTGACGTGCTCAACCGCCAGCGCCGGGCAGCCATTTGTGGCTGTGCCGGGTCGGGTAAGACTATGCTGGCCACCGAGAAGGCCAGCCGCCTGGCGCGCCAAGACTTTCGCGTTTTGCTTACCTGTTTCAACAAGAACCTAGCTGCCGACTTGCGCGATCATCTGAAATCATCTCCGAACCTGGATATCGTTCACTTCCACGAGTTATGCTACGAGTTGGCCCAACAGGCTGATGTGCTTCCAGCCAAAGAAGAATACGACCAACAGTTTTTCGATCAGGGACTGCCCGAAGCATTGATGGAAGCTAGCGACGCACTGGAGGTTCGCTATGACGCCATCGTCGTAGATGAGGGGCAGGACTTTCAAGATGGCTGGTGGCTGCCGCTGCAAATGCTGCTGCGCGATCCTGACGATGGGATACTGTACATCTTCTTTGACGACAATCAGCGTATTTACGTCCATCACGGCGAGTTTCCCATCTCAGGTTCGCCCTTCTTGCTAACCGTGAACTGCCGCAACACGCAGAACATCCACGATGTGGTTGTCCAATTCTACGAAGCTGAGACTCGGCCCACTGCCTTGGGGCCGCCTGGACGTCGGATCGAGGAGGCCGCCTATAGCGATTCTCAACACCTGTGGCCAACCCTGCAGGGCATTCTACGTCGGCTGACTGAAGAAGAGCAGGTCTCCACCGAAGAGATTGCAGTGCTCACCCCTCTGGTGCGAATCAAGGACTCTCTACTCAGCAGCAGTCTGGCCAACGGACCCAAATTGACCGATTCCTTGCCAGCCCGACCGGGCCAGGTGTATTGCACCACCATCCATAGCTTCAAGGGGTTGGAACGGGCTGTAATCATCTTGGTCGGAGTAGACCAACGACTTTCCCAAGAAGACCATGATCTGAACTCATTGCTCTACGTCGGTTGCTCGCGCGCTCGTCACCACCTTATTGTGCTTATGCCCGAAAACGCCGACCAGAGGGTTAGAAAAGCGTTCGCCGCAGCCAGAACGGGTAAGAAAGCGCGACACTGAACCACTCACGTTTTACAAATTACGCATTACGGAGGACTCTTTATGCCACCCAAACACCCCATCCCCGACTCCTACTGGGTCCGGCCGGGCCAATTGCTAGCCGGTGAGTATCCCGGCGATTGGAATGACCAAGTATCTCGGAAGAAGCTGCGCCTGCTGCTAAACGCGGGTGTGAGCTTGTTCCTGGATCTAACCCAGGCGGGAGAATATGGTCTGGAGCCTTATACGCCCATCCTGGAAGAAGAGGCGGCGGCTATAGGGCGCATGGTAGTGCACCAGCGGATGTCGATCCGAGACCGGGGTACGCCAAGCCCGGAACAGATGACGCACATCCTGGATACGATCGACGCGGCGCTGGCGGAAGGTAAGACGGTCTACGTGCATTGCTACGCAGGGATCGGACGGACCGGGACGGTGGTGGGCTGCTACCTGGTACGACACGGCATAAACGGGGAGGATGCGCTGACCGAGATCGCCCGACTGCGACGGGACATATCAGGGGGGTGGATCACCTCGCCAGAGACGGCCGCACAACGGGAGATGGTGCAGGGTTGGTCGATGGGGAAATGACCCAACGTCGATTGTTAGCTATCCTGGCGCATCCTGATGACGAATCGTTTGGTATCGGCGGCGCGCTGGCCCGCTACGCACGGGAAGGCGCCCAGGTTCACGTGTGCATCGTGACCGATGGCGCAGCGGGGGAGAACGGCCAAACCACGCCAGAGGGAGAGACACCCCCGCTGGCTCGCGTGCGGCGGGAGGAACTGGAATGCGCGTGCCAGGTGCTGGGTGTCCAGTTACACAGGCTGGATTATCGCGACAGTGGGATGGAGGGCGCGCCGGATAACGAGCACCCGAACAGCCTATACCAGGCCGACCTAGACGACGTGGCTCACGAGCTGGCGCGTATCGTGTGCCAGGTACGTCCCCAGGTGGTGATCACCCACGACTCGACCGGCGGCTATTTTCACCCGGATCACATCAAAGTCCACTATGCAGTGCGCCGTGCTTGGGCCTACCTTGAAGATAACAAGACTGGCATCAACTTAGAGGCTGAGGGCTACGGTGCGTGGCGTCCGTCGCGGCTGTACGGCAGCGTCATCCCGCGCTCGGCGCTCAGGTGGTTCATTTTTATCATACGTCTGCTGGGCCGGGACCCGACCCGGTTTGGTCAGAACCAAGACGTGGATCTGACCCAGGTAGGGGTGCCCGACGATCAGATCCAGGTGCGGTTGGACGTGGGTGCTTATGTCCCGGTCAAGGAACAGGCCAGCACATGTCACCAAAGCCAGGGTGGGGGCGGTGCCCAGCGACGGCTGCCAGGGTTTATGCGCCGCCGCTTTATGCGCTACGAGTTTTTTATACAGATTGAGCCGGTGGGTGCCAAGCCACACAGCGATTTTTTCGAGGGCTTGGACTAGTGCGGCCTACCTATGCCAGACTTCTATAGGGCGCACGTAGAGCGAGTTGATCAGAGCACCATTTTGCTTCCTCCTCTTCATAGATTGGGCATCTCTCACCCAAACTTCGACCTGTTTCCTCGTCAATGCTCCCACCAGGGCAACCTTCTCTCATAGCCGATTAACTTGAGACCAGTGGTGGCAAAGGTTAGACTTTGCCACAGAGATGAAACAATGATATAATGTAAATCGATTTAGTTTAACGATTTACCAAAGCATTCTGTGTTTTGACTATGTACTCTCTGTAATCGCTAGAAGGAGGTGGGGCATATAAGGAACCTTTTTGTCTCATGATGTGTCTCGTTGTTGTTGTGCATCACCATGCCGCAACCTGTCGCCAATGGGGTGCGTCCCAAATTTCGGGAGCACAGGGGGGAGCGGGGGGATACCCCCCGAAATCCCCCCCGTCTGTCCTAAAATCTGGGACAGACCCTCGCCAATGAGCGACCTATTCTCTCCCCAGGAGGATGGCCATGAAAGCCAAAATTATTGCCCTGTTCAGCCTGTTCGTCCTGCTAACACTGGCCGTGAGCGCCTGCACTACGGTGCAGCCTGCCCAACCAGCAGCTACCCCCGCACCAGACTCTGACACCGCGAATGTGGAAGCAGACGTCGTCGAGTTGACCTTTTGGCATCAGTACGACAAGAAAAATGCCGAACTGATCGACGAGCTGATTAACCAATTCAATGAGGAGCACCCCAATATCCAGGTCCAAGCTGTCGTTCAGCCCAGCTACGACGAATACAAAACGCTACTCAAGACGTCGATCCTGGCTGGCACAACCCCGGATGTGGCCGCGGTCGACTTGATCTGGGTGCCAGAATATGTTTCGGATGGTGCTCTCCAGCCACTGGATGACTATGCAAAGGCAGACAGCCAATTCAATATTGATGACTTCTATCCAATGCTAACGGACTACGACGTTATAGATGGCGAGCGCTACGGCCTGCCCATGAGCGCAAACAACATGCAATTGATCTGGAACAAAGACCTGTTTGCCAAAGCCGGTCTAGACCCAGAGAAGCCACCGACGACGTGGGACGAGATGAAAGAGTTGGCCGAGAAGTGCTCCGATCCAGACAGCGGAGTGGTAGGATTCGAGTTTTATACCCAACCCACCGGTGAAGGCATTACCTGGCAGTTCCAGGTCTGGCTTTGGGCTGCAGGAGGCGAGTTCCTGAACGCCGACAACACCAAGGCCGCCTTTAATACGCCTGAGGGCCTGGATGCTCTGACCTTCGTCTCCGATATGCTGCAGGGTAATGGCTCTATACCTGGTCCGTGGGGAGCCTTCGGCGACGCGAAGGCTTGCATGCAATTGGATGGTTCCTGGCTCTTTGGATACCGGAAGGACGCCCCATTTGAGTGGGGTATTGCTTCCGTTCCGGCTCCGGCCGGAGGTACGACGGCCAGTAATGTGGGAGGCGAGCGCCTTATCGTGTTCAAGAATTCAGCCCACAAAGAAGCAGATTGGGAGTTCATTAAGTTCCTGACCAGCACGGAAACCCAGTTGCGGTGGGATAAAGAGACTGGCTTCATGCCTGTCCTCGAATCCGTCGGGGAAAACCCGGACTATCTGAAATGGGTGAACGAGACCGAGCCGCGTATGCTGCCTTTCGTCGAAGGCATGGCTTTTGCACATGCGAGGCCCGCGACTCCCTTGTATAATCAGATATCGGATGCTTTCTCACGGGAAATCCAGAAAGCCTACTTAGGACAGGTTTCACCGGAGGAGGCCCTGGCAGTAGCCGAAGAGGCCGTCAATGAAATTTTGAGCCAGTCAGAGTAACTACGCTCGACGCATTTCCAAGGCAGCGGACAATGGAAGCGTTCCGCTGCCTTGGATCCGAGTTGTGGGAATAAGAGCATCCGGTAAGCTAGCGCATCCACTTAGAGGAGAGCAATAACAATGAGACAAACCTTAAGCGAGAAACGACAATGGGGAGATTTCCCAGTGGCCCTCCTTTTTCTGTTGCCCTCCATACTGCTATTTGCGGTCTTTTATTTCTATCCTATGCTTGAGGCTATCAGGCTCAGCTTTTTCAAGTGGGATAGCCTGGCTGTCGGACCGGCATTCACCGGTTTCGAAAATTACATCAAGCTTTTTACCAATGCTCGATTCTGGAATTCTCTCCGAGTAACTTTCACCTATGCTGCTGTGGTTACCGCGGCAAGCATTGGAATCGGCTTTTTACTGGCGGTCGCACTCAATCATCGCTGGTTGATGGTTAAATCGATATGGCGCGTCTTGTATTTCCTCCCGACTGTAACCCCAACAGTAGCAGCCGCAATGGTGTGGATCCTGCTCTTCAACCCCAGTTTTGGATACGTGAACACATTCTTGCGCAACTTCCACATCTATGGACCAAACTGGTTGTCGGACACTCACTGGGCGTTGCCAACAATTATGACGCTTGGCATCTGGAAGCGGGTGGGATTTACGGTGATTATATATCTGGCTGCATTGCAGGCCATTCCACAGGAGTATTATGAGAGCGCCCAAGTTGACGGCGCAGGCGCCTGGCGATCCCTTTTGTCCATCACTGTGCCTCTGCTGGCCCCGACCACCATCATGCTGGTGACCTTGGGCTTGATCGACTCCTTTCTAGTCTTCGACCAGGTTCTGGTAATGACCAGAGGCGGCCCGGCGGATTCCACGAATGTCATTGGGGTTTTCTTGTATACCGATGCCTTTACCTACTTCAAAATGGGTACCGGCGCGACGATTGCCGTGGTCACGCTGCTAATCATAACTGCCGTCACCATTCTTCAGTGGCGCTTTGTCGGGTTCGGTTCAAGCGAGGTGTAATAATGCATACGCGGCTCCGCACGCCAATGACGCAGGTCACAACCCCATATCGCCACCCCGGTTTCCTGAGCCGACAGAAGATGGTGACGAACCTGGCCCTGGTGCTGATCCTACTCTCCATAGCCTTGATAGTTGTGGCACCATACATGTGGATGATCACAGGATCATTGAAAGAGAGAGGTCATATCGGGGATCCCCCCTACTTGTACCCAGTGACGTTTGATTTTTCGAACTATCAAAAGGCCTGGGAGGGTGCTCCCTTTGCCCGTTATTATCTCAACACAGCGGTCGTGGCGGTAACTGTCGTGTTGTCGCGTATCATCATCGGGGGGATGGCTGCCTACGCGTTCGCGTACTTGAGGTTCAAGGGTCGTGACATCCTCTTCATTCTCTACCTTTCCACAATGATGATTCCTTTTTTTGCCATCGTAATTCCGCTATACCTCATCATTCGAGATTTGCAGTGGTTCAATACTTTTCAGGCGCTCATCGTGCCCCGCATGGTGGATGCGTTCGCCATACTGCTCCTGCGCCAGGCCTTTATTGCAATACCGCATGACTACCTTGACGCGGCACGCATTGACGGTTGCACACACTGGGGCGTGCTCTGGCGGGTGGTCATGCCTATGAGCCGACCGACTGTTCTGACCGTAGCGATCTTCAGCTTCTTGTTCATCTGGAATGACTTTCTTTGGCCTCTTCTCGTCGCCAACAATACTAACATGCGGGTAATTCAGACTGGCTTACAGGCCTTTAACGGTCGCTATCTGACCGAATGGACTTATTGGATGGCAGGAACTGTTATGGCAACCATCCCCCCGATTCTGCTTTTCCTGGCAGCACAAAAACAGTTCATCTCTGGCCTGTCACGCACCGGGCTGAAAGCCTGACTTCACCACCCTAATTGAAATGAGGTTTTGACCACCATGATATCCTACACTGCTCCCGATTGGGTTAAAGACGCCGTGTTTTACCAGATTTTCCCAGACCGATTTGCCAGAGGAGAGCCGGCAAATGATCCCTCTGGGTTAGTTTCCTGGGGGTCGGCACCGACGCGTGAGAATTTCTTGGGCGGTAATTTACAGGGTATATTGGATCATCTGCCATATTTGGAGGACTTGGGAGTTACTGCACTCTATCTGACCCCCATCTTTAGGGCGCGCTCCAACCACAAATATGATACTAATGATTATCTATCAGTAGATCCAGCTTTCGGCACTAACGGGCTCCTGCGTAAGCTAGTAGATGTATGTCACAGCAGGGGTATACGAGTTATCTTGGACGCGGTTTTTAACCACTGCGGTGACGGCTTCTGGGCCTTCGAAGATGTGATGAGCAAGGGAGCCCTGTCCAAATATACACGGTGGTTTTATCCAACCTCCTTTCCGATATGCAAAGACCCACCCAACTATCAAACCTGTGGTGAAGTCGGATATCTGCCCAAACTTAACGTTTCAAACCCAGAGGTGCGGGATTATCTACTTAAAGTATCAACCTATTGGCTTCACGAATGTGGTATTGATGGTTGGCGACTGGACGTCCCCTGGAAAATCTCTTTGGACTTCTGGCGCATCTTCCGCGATGTGGTGAAGCGGATTAAGCCTGACGCCTATATCGTTGCGGAAATCTGGCGCGAGCCTTCGCCCTGGCTAGAAGGTGACACCTGCGATGGCATCATGAACTATCCGCTCCGTGATTACATTCTTGATTATTGCGTACGCGCAACGATGGATGCGGAGGATTTTGATTATGTAAACTCTAGATTACTGGATATGTATGGTCCTTCGGCTCCCTTCCATCTTAATCTTCTGGACAGTCATGACACTCCACGTCTACTCACGCTTTGCGACAACGATGTCGATCGGATGGTTTTGGCTATTGCCACTATGTTTACAACTACAGGCACTCCAATGATCTTTTACGGGGATGAGATCGGATTGACTGGGGAGAATGATCCAGATTGCAGAAGATGCATGATTTGGGATGATAGGGAATGGAATACCAGGATTTTAAACGTTTACCGTCTCCTCATTCGCGCGCGCCACGAACATCCAGCCTTACGATCAGGAACATTTGAAAAATTATGGGTATTCAATGGGATATACGCGTATCGGCGGTATTGGGATCAGGACGAAGTGATCGTGATCGTTAACCCTCGGGAAAAACGCCAGGATGTGAAAGTGCCACTACCTCGGGGGACAGTGTCGAGCAAGCAGTGGCGGGACTTGTTTACAGGTAAGGTCTTCACTTATAATGAAGGTCACTTGCTAATCGAAAATATGCTGTCCAAGACAGCCCTTGTCCTCTTTTCAGTGGGCGAAACGGACACCAGGGAGGCGTGATGGCAAGAGTTACTATCAAAGAAATTGCTCTGAAGGCTGGCGTCTCAAGGACGGCAGTCTCATTTGCTTTTAACAATCCAAGTCGCATATCAGAAACGACCTTAAAACACATCCTCTCTGTAGCCGAAGAGCTTGGATACACACCTGACCCGGTTGCGCGTAGCATGAGAAGCGGGCGCACCGGCGCAATCGGGATACTGGTACCACAACCCATCCCTGATATTATCCGCAACCCATTTATACCTGGGTTCCTGGAAGGGGTTGGGGAAGTTTGCACCACAGCAAGTCTGTCATTAATGATCGTGCCACCTCTGAAAGGCAGTATTAGACGGGCTATCGTCAACGCGGCTGTAGATGGGTTCCTGACTTTGGGACTGGAGGAGTTTAAGGACACGATGGTGGTGCTGCGCCAGCGGGGGGTGCCTTTCGTGACGGTCGACAGTGATCCTATAGAAGGGATGCCTGCGGTCAATATTGATGACGAAGATGGGGCTAGAGCTGTGATGAGCAATATGCTAGAAATGGGGCATCGTGATATTGCAATCCTGGCCATTCGATCCGGTAAGCATTGTCACTACCATGAATATGCAGGGACACTGCGCTTACGGATGAAGGGGTACCTGGCGGCAATGGAAGAGTTCGGCCTGTCACTTGATGGGCGCCGGGTTCGTTTGGTGGAGTGTATGTGCACAGAACAAGGGGGGAAAACCGGCTTTCACAATGTATGGAAAACCCGGCAACGCCCAACCGCAATTGTGGCTATGGCCGATATCATTGCTATTGGGGCAATGAATGCGGCTCATGAAGCAGGCGTCCGTGTACCAAATGATGTTTCAATCGTTGGTTTTGACGATATCCCCTCGGCGGCACTGGTGAATCCGCCGCTAACCACAATCGCGCAACCACGACGCAAAAAAGGCAAACTGGCGGCCGAAATCTTGTTGAACTATATAGAAGACAGACTTGACCCTACTCATCATGTCTTGCCAACAAAATTGATTGTGCGAAAGTCGGCGTGCCCACCGGCTAGCAGCCCCGGATCTCAGTGATAAATGGAATGTCTTGATTATCATTGAACCCAAACAGGCCGCGCAGAAATGACAAGCCTGGCGGTCTTCGGTTCTCAGAACCCTACGTAGAGAAGTGACTCGCTATGAATCGAAGATCGCCAGGCTATCTGTTTTTAAGAGACCGGGCGATCCTTAGTTGATCATTGGTAGCGGAGGTAGAATAAGCCAAACTCGACCTAAATCACGCCACTTGTTTCACCCAAAGAAACTTGAAGTTTGACAATCACTGCGAGCTTGGCCTATACTGAGCTGGGCATCGAACCAGAAAACTACGTCGCACTACATCCCCTGATGGGGGGCATCTTGATCTCCAAGGCATCGGTCACGCTCAAAGTAAAAGCTGAAGATGTGCTGCGTCACCTGGTCGCCAGCCTGGGCCAGGAAGCGGAGGAACGTGGAATCCACGAGGAAGAGGATCTAGATGCCCTCATCGAAGAAGCCCAACGGCACGCCTACCGGGAACGCTATGGCAAATAATCAAACACTTGAATTACGCAAGCGTATCAATCCTATCCGAGTTGGTTCATTCCTACGTAAGGTGATAGGGTGGAACAGCGAGGATCTGTCGGCCATCGAGCGCGGGCGGTGGTCAGACTTGGAACAGCTATTCTGGGAAGAAGTTAGGTAAGTAAATTGATCCATGTGGAGTGCACAAATGCTGACCTTACACGCTCACTGGCAACCACCACGTTCCCCGGCTGATACCGGGGGTGTGTTGTTTTGGGCCGAAACGTCCGAGGCAGCGCAGCCGCCCCGGCAGCGAGGCCGGCTGGCCAAGAAGCCAAGACCAAAGGATCACCCCTTTTGTACGCCACCGAGCAGCTTGGGCCAGATTAGCGAACTCGGCATTCAGCAGGCGGAAGCTCGATCGGGCCAGGCCACGTTACGCCTGCCCAGCACCCGAACCGGCCCCCAACCGTCCCCAACCCTCTTACACGATTGGGACCTGGACGAGGAGACGCCTCTATTTCTGGCCCCCTGGCACGTCCACGGTTTGTGGCTCCCGGCTGCCCCGGCCCTGCTCACACTCGCCGGCATGCTGAGCGCGGAAGCGTTGCCGTCCCACATCACTCTGGCCGACGACCTCCGCTACTGGCGGGCGGGAGCCGCCCTGGTCCTGGAAACGCTGGCGGCGCAGAAACTGGCGCCGGTGCTGGTCCCTGCCGACGCCACAGGGCAAACCTTTCACGCCCGCTGGCTGCCGGTGTTGGACGGGCCAAAGGATGCCCAGCGCCTAGCGCGATTAAAAACGGCCATGCCGCCTATCTGCCGCGCCGAGGAAAGTGAAGCATTATTGTCTCCTGGTATGCTGCTAGATACTTTCTTGAAGGCGACGGTTGACGCCCTGGCCCGCCAGTGGGGCCGTCTGGCAACTACCTCACTCAGAAATGACGATCCGGCTCAGCGCTGGCTGGATGCTCTTTTCAGCGATGACCCGGGCGTGGATGCGTCGCCCGTCCAATTGCAAGTCCTGGCCCAGAGCCATCAGGCCTGGATGCGCAACCTGCACATGGCAGGCGATGCCGCCTTCAGGGTTGCCTTTCGATTGGAAGCGCCGGTCCAACAGGCGGCAGCTTCGACAGATTCCGAGCCCGACAGTGCCCAGGTAAATGACTGGCAACTTCACTACCTGTTGCAAGCGCGCGATGATCTCAGCCTGCTGGTGCCCGCCGACGTGGTGTGGGGGACGCGAGGCAATGTCCTCAAGCGACTGGGGCGTCGCTTTGAACAGCCGCAAGAGAAGCTACTGGCCGGTTTGGGCTACGCCGCCCGCCTCTTTCCCCCCATCACCGGCAGTCTCAAAGCGGCCCGTCCCAAGCGTCTTACCCTGGACACCCAACAGGCCTACAACTTCCTACGCGAAGCGGCTCCCCTGCTGGAGGAGGTCGGCTTCGGCCTGTTGGTGCCCCCCTGGTGGAACAAGCCCGGCACGCGACTCGGCGTGCGCTTGCGCCTGCGACCATCTCAGGCCCCCAGCGCCGACGTCATCCCCAAGAGCAAGATGACCTTTGAGAACCTGGTACACTACCAATGGGAGATCTCATTGGGCGACACCCCCCTCACACACGAGGAATTCAAAGCGCTGGTCGCCCTCAAGTCGCCTTTGGTGCAAATCCGTGGCCAGTGGGTGCAACTGGACTCCGAGCAGATCGAGGCCGCCATTCACTTTTGGGAGAAACAGCAGCAGGAGGGGGACATCAGCCTGCAAGAGGCACTGCAACTGAGGTTGGGCGCCGAAAGCAACGGCGGTAACGGTCTGCCCCTCGAAGATGTGGCCGTCGAGGGCTGGCTGGCGGATTGGCTGGAGAGATTCGCCCAACGCGAACAGTTGACCGAGCTGGCTCAGCCGAGCGGTCTGCAAGGCGTGCTGCGCCCCTACCAGCGCTACGGCTACTCCTGGCTCACCTTTCTACGACGCTGGGGACTGGGCGCCTGTCTGGCCGACGACATGGGGCTGGGCAAGACCGTCCAGACGATCGCCATGCTGCTGCACGAGAAAGAGGAAAGCGGCGGGCTGCCGGCCCCAACTCTGCTGGTTTGCCCTACCTCGGTGGTCACCAACTGGGAACGGGAGGTGCACCGCTTCGCTCCCTCGCTGACCACGCTGGTGCACCAGGGGCCAAACCGTTTGCGCGGCGAAGCGTTCATCCAGGCCGCACAAGAAGTAGATATGGTGCTCAGCAGTTATGCCATCGTCCGCCGCGACGCTGAGACCATGCAGTCCATCTCCTGGCTGGGTGTGGTCTTGGACGAAGCTCAAAACATCAAGAACCCGGCGGCCAAGCAGACGCAGGCCGTGCGTCGCTTACCCGCTGATTTTCGACTGGCTTTGACCGGCACGCCGGTGGAAAATCGACTGTCGGAGCTGTGGTCAATTATACACTTCCTAAACCCGGGGTACCTGAAGTCGCGCCAGGCCTTCCGCCAGGATTTCGCGTTGCCCATCGAACGCTACGGCGACGAGGAGGCGACACAACGGCTCAAGACGATGGTGAGTCCCTTCATTCTGCGCCGCGTCAAAACCGACCCGCGCGTCATTCAGGATCTGCCCGACAAGATAGAGACAAAGGTTTATAGCCACCTGACGGAGGAGCAGGCCACGCTATACGAGGCGGTGGTGCAAGACGCGTTGCGAAAGGTGGCTGAAAGTGAAGGCATCGAGCGACGCGGCCTGGTACTGAGCATGCTGATGCAACTCAAGCAGATTTGCAACCACCCGGTCCAATACCTGCACCAGACCGACGGGGCTGAAACCGACATGGCCAGCCTAGGGGAGCGCAGTAGCAAACTGGCCCGCCTGACGGAGATGTTGGAAGAGATCATCTCGGTAGATGGCCGAGCGTTGATTTTTACCCAATTCGCCGAGATGGGCCACCTGCTGCGCACCTATCTCCCCCAGGCGTTGGGCCATGCGACCCAGTTTCTCCACGGCGGTGTGCCAGCTAAAAAGCGAGACCAGATGGTGAAACGCTTCCAGGAAGACGAGCACGGACCGCCCATTTTTATCCTGTCGCTCAAGGCAGGAGGCACCGGCCTGAACCTGACCCGCGCCAACCACGTCTTTCACTTCGACCGGTGGTGGAATCCGGCGGTGGAGGATCAGGCCACCGACCGCGCTTACCGCATCGGCCAGACGCGCAACGTGCAGGTGCACAAATTTGTCACGGTGGGCACGATGGAAGAGATGATTGATGAGATGATCGAAAGCAAGAAAGCACTGGCCGAGGCAGTGGTAGGCAGCGGCGAGCAGTGGCTGACCGAGCTTTCTACCGACGACCTGCGTGAGTTGGTACGTCTGCGAAGACAGTAGTCAGAAGACAGTAATCAGATGTCAGACCTGTCTGACTACCGTCTTCTGACTACTGACATCTGACTACTGATATCTGACCACTGACATCTGGAGGAACGATGGCACGACGACGCTATAGCTATTACAATAATTATTACTTTCCGCCTTCCAAGCCACGGGAGGCGGAGGGAGGCATCAAGGCACGTAGCAAACGGGGGGCGTTCGCCAAGAACTGGTGGGCTACGCGCTGGATCGAGGCCATGGAATGCCTGATAGACACCAATCGGTTGAGACGAGGACGCACCTACGCGCGCAAGGGGCAGGTAATTGCCATCGAAGAGACGAAGGGAGGCGTGGCGGCTCGCGTGCAGGGATCGCGACGTACTCCCTACAAGGTCAGCATCCAGGTAAAACCGCTGAGCGATGCCCAGTGGGAAAAGGTGATTGACGCCCTGGCCGGTCAGGCGCTGTTCACGGCTCAACTGCTGGCCGGTGAAATGCCGCAAGACATCGAAGAGGCCTTCGCAGCCGCTGGAGTCAGCCTCTTCCCCGATGAGGGTAGCGATCTGGTTACCGACTGCTCCTGCCCCGATTGGGCTAATCCTTGCAAGCACCTCGCCGCCACCCATTACATCCTGGGCGAGCAGTTTGATGAAGACCCCTTCCTCCTCTTCCGCTTGCGCGGACGGAGCCAGGAGCAAATCCTGGAGGCTATGCGCCAACGACGCGCGGACCAACAAGCAGACTTCGAGGACGAGTTTGAAGAGGAAGAGGCAGAAGGGATCGCCCCACTCGAGGAGACACTACCCAGCTTCTGGGAGATGAATGAGCCGCTGGAGCCCTTCCCGGTGACGATCAAGCCACCGCCCATTGCACTGCCTATCCTCAAGCGGTTAGGCGAACCAGCCTTTATGGCCGGCGATTCCCTGCAAAGCCAGCTCGGTCCGGTTTACCAGGCCGTCACCGAGAAGGCACTGGCGGTCGCGTTCGGGGATGGTGAGGAGCAGGAGGATGCAGAGACGGGGGAGAGGGGATGAGGAATCTGGTGACGATGGACGAGAACATAACCGCGTTCTTAAAGGTTCTGGACCCGGCTGATAACTCGACCGGTGGGGGAACAGCTTCGGCCGTGGCTGGGGCGATGGCCGGGGCGTTGGTAGCCATGGTTGCCCGCCTCTCCATAGGCAAAGAGGGCATGGAACCGGATGCGTTCTACGCAGAATTAGGCGCATCCGCCGAAAGCCTCTCAACACAGCTTTTTGATGGCGGCCGCGAGGACTCGCAGGCTTTCGAGGCGGTTCGCAACGCCTTTGGTCTGCCAAAGGGCAGCGACGAAGAGAAATCGGCCCGGCGCGAAGCCATCCAGGCAGCCTGGGTCCACGCCGCCCGCGTGCCACTGGCCAACGCTGAACGTTGCCGACATGTGCTTGAACTCGGGGTGCAATTGCGCGGCCGGTCCAACCCCAATGCTGCCTCAGACCTGGCGTGTGCTATGTATCTGGCGCGTGCGGGGTTGCTTGGCTGCCTGGAAAACGTCGAGATTAACTTGCCGGCCATAAAGGACCAGCAGGTGGTAGCAGAGCTGGCCGAACGCGTCAATGCGTTAAGAAACCTGGACGAAGAATGAGGAGACAACCATGAAACAAGTTGTGTTGTGCGAGCCAAATATCAGCGAGGGAAAAAATCTTGACGCTGTCATGCAGGTCCTTGAAGAGATTCGTCGGGTGGATGGGATCAAAATACTGGACATCAGCTCAGATGGGGATCACAATCGTTCCGTGTTCACCTACCTGGGAGAACCAGAACCGGTGCTTGAGGCAACCAAGGGTATGGCGGCCAGGGCCTTTGAGCTCATCGACATGACCAAACACCAGGGCTCACACCCAAGAATGGGTGCGGTGGATGTGGTGCCCTTTATCCCCGTCCGCGGAATTGAAACCGAGCAGGCTGTGGAGATAACGCGGAGATTTGGCGAATTCGTCGGCGAGCTGGGGGTGCCGGTGTATTACTACGAAGATGCAGCCACCCGCCCCGAGCGTGACACCTTGCCCAAGATCCGCAAGGGGCAATACGAAGCGCTGGAGGAAAAGCTCAAAGACCCGGCCTGGGCGCCCGACGAAGGGCCGGCCACCTTTAATCCGAAAGCGGGCGCGATGGCTACTGGCGTACGCTTCCCGCTGATCGCTTTTAATGTGAATCTGCGCACCCCAGACCTATCCATCGCGGACCGGATTGCCAGGGCGGTGCGGCATATCAACGGTGGCTACCGCTACGTGCGAGCCATCGGATTGGAGCTGGAAGGGACGGGCATGGTACAGGTTTCGATGAACCTGGTGAACTATACCAAAACGCCTATCCCACGCGTGCTGGAAACGATCCGTTCAGAAGCGGCACGCCACGGCGTCAACGTGGCCGGGACTGAGCTGGTTGGCCCGGTGCCACTGGGCGCATTTGAAGAAGTGCTCAAACATTATCTTCAAGTTCACGATTTCTCGATGGATCAGATCATCGAAACCGCCTTGCTGGATTGAACTGGGAGAATTGATTTCACCTAACCAACCAAAAGGAGACTATTCATGAAACCCGAAATTCTTTATTCGGTCAAGGCTCAGCGCGGGCCGACCTTGCGCTGCAAAGGTTGGAAACAGGAGAGCCTGCTACGCATGCTGGAGAACAATATGGAAAACGCCGAGGCGCCAGAGCGGTTGGTCATCTACGGCGGCATCGGCAAATGTGCCCGCAACTGGGAGAGCTACCACGCCATCGTCAGGTCTCTCAAGGAACTGGAGAACGACGAAACCCTGGTCATCCAATCCGGCATGCCGGTGGCCATATTCAAGACTCACCGGCTCGCCCCGCGGGTGATCATGGCCAATACCAACATCATGAAAGCCACCTGGGAGATTTTCTACGACCTGCAGGACAAAAACTTGACTATGTTCGCCCAGTATACGGCCGGCCCCTGGGAATATATCGGCACGCAAGGCGTCATCCAGGGTACGTTTGAAACCCTGGGCGCGGTCGGCGACCAGCACTTTGGCGGCTCGCTGGTAGGGAGAGTCTACTTCAGCGCCGGCCTGGGGGGCATGGGCAGGAACCAACCGCGCGCTATGACTATGCATGGTGGCGTGTGTATCATCGTCGACACCGACGAAGCCAAGATCCAACGCTCGCTGGATGCCGGATTTCTGGACGTCAAAGCCGGCTCTCTCGAAGAGGCCATCGAATTAGCCGAGCGGGCCAAAGCTGAAAAACGAGCGCTGGGCATCGGGGTACACGGCAACGCGGCCGATATGTTCCCCAGGGCGCTGGAGCTGGGTTGGATGCCTGACGTCATTTCCGAGATGTGCCCTTGCCACGATCCGCTATCTTACATCCCGGCCGGGTATACGCCGGAGGAGGCAGCCAGACTGCGCGAGACGGACCGCACGCTTTACCTGGAAAAGGCACGCCAGTCGATGAAGACGCAACTGGCGGCGATGAACGAGTTTTTCAGAAGAGGCGTCCGTGTTTTCGAGTACGGCACGAGTATCCGCAAAGAGTGCCGGGACGCCGGTATGCCGGAAGAAGAAGCCATGACGATCCCCGGTTTCGTGGCAGCCTATATCCGGCCACTTTTCCTGGTGGGACGCGGGCCGTTCAGATGGACCTGTCTCTCCGGGGAAGCCAGCGACCTGGCGAAAATCGACGACCTGGTGATCGAGATGTTCCCCGAGGACAAAACCACGGTCAAGTGGATCAAGCTGGCGCGTGAGCACCTCCCCATTGAAGCCCTGCCGGCCCGCGTTTGTTATCTTGGCTTTGGCGAACGCAAGGCGCTGGCGCTGCGTGTGAACGAGATGAAGCGCAACGGCGACCTGGCCGGACCGGTCGGTTTCTCGCGTGACAACCTGGACTCGGGCTCAATCGTCAACCCCACGTTTGAATCGGAAAACATGAAGGATGGTGGTGATTTAGTCTCCGATTGGCCCTACCTCAACGCGCTGCTCAACACGGCCGCCATGGCCGACCTGGTGGCTATCCAGGCCAACTACTCGATGGGTGAAGCGGTCCACACCGGCGTCACCATGATTGCCGACGGCAGCGAAGAAGCAGATTTGCGGCTGGAAGCCTGCATGACGACCGATGCCGGGATCGGGGTGGTGCGTCACGCGCAGGCGGGATACGAATTGGCCCGCCAGGTGTGTGAGGGTCAAGGCCCGCTCACCAACGAAGAAATCAAGGTGCCGCTTTGGTGGAGCCCCGAGGCGACCTTCGGCCCCGAAGAAGACGTCGTCGATCGACTGAGGCCGCATACCAAGGAAACGTGACATGGGTGAGAAGTCTCCGCCGCGCCCCAAAGCTGACCTGATCATCAGCGGGGCAACCGAAGTGCTGACCTGTGTCCCGACGGGTGGTGACCTCACCGGCCGAAGGCCAGGTGCCACAATTGCCATCGCGGGCGAGGTTATCGTGGCCGTGGGCTCTCCCAATGAGGTCACCGCGCAGGTGGATACTGCGACGGCCCAGGTTTTGGATGCCAGCGGCAAGATCGTCGCCCCCGGATTTGTTGACCCCCACACCCATCTCGTTTTTGGCGGGTCGCGCGCCCAGGAGTACGCCGCCCGGATGTTTCTCAACCCGGCCGAGATCAAAGCGCTGGGTATCCCCACCGGCATCCAGGCCACAGTGGACATGACACGCGCGGCAACGTTTGGAGCACTGACATCGAGCGCCGCCGAGCGTCTGGGGCGGATGTTCCGACACGGAACAACCACCGTCGAGAGCAAGAGCGGATACGGATTGAGCTTGGACAAAGAAATCGAGATGCTCCAAGTTAACCAACGGCTGCAAGCTACCCAACCGGTAGATGTGGTCAGCACCTTTTTAGGCGCGCACGACTTTCCCGGTGATATGCCGCGTGAGACATACCTGGAAAGCTTGATCAACGAGATGACGCCGCGGGTGGCCGAAGAGGGGCTGGCCGCATTCTGCGACGTGTATTGCGACGAGGGTTATTACACAGTCGAGGAGTCGCGACGCGTCCTTGAGGCCGGCCTGCAAGCCGGCCTCAAAGCCAAGATCCACGTCGATGCATATGCCAACATCGGCGGAGCCGCCATGGCCGCCGAATTGGGCGCCGTATCGGCCGATCACCTGAACTACACGGACCGGCCCGCAATGCACAAGCTGGCCGAGACGGGCGTGGTGGGTGTGGTCATGCCGGGGCTAGACTTTGCCGTCGCGCACCCCAGGCCCTTCGATGCCCGGGCCTTGCTGGCCGAAGGGGTGCCGCTGGCGCTGGCCACTGATCTATGTCCCGGTTGTTGGCTCGAGTCGATGCAACTCGTCATGCAATTGGCCTGCCGCCTGTATCAATTCTCGCCGGCCGAGGCGCTGTATGCCGCTACGCTCGGCGCGGCGCGTGCCCTGGCGCTGGACCACGACCGGGGCTCGCTGGAGCCGGGAAAACTGGCCGATATCCAGATCTGGGACCTGCCGACGTTTGAAGACCTCATCTACCGCCTGGGCAACAACGCGGTGGAGACGGTCATAAAAAGAGGCAAGGTCTACCAAGAATGATAAGGGTATACGAATGATCGAACTGACCGGCGAAAGGCTGACGATTGAGCAGGTGGTGGCTGTGGCCCGGCACGGAGAGCGTGTCGCGCCGCTGGGCGAGGAGGTCAGGGCGCGTATGCGGCGCAGCCACACCTGGGTCGACGAATCAATCCGGCAGGACGGCCAGGTGATCTATGGCGTCAACACCGGCTTTGGCTCGCTGGCTACCACGCAAATTGCGGCCGAAGAGGCCCGGCAACTCTCGCGCAATCTGATCTTGCTATGTGTGTGCGGGGTTGGTCAGCCGCTACCGCAAGATGTGGTGCGGGCCATGATGGTGATTCGGGCCAATATGCTGACCAAAGGCCACTCAGGCGTTCGCCCGGTTGTGGCCCAAACCCTGGTGGACATGCTCAACGTAGGTGTAACGCCCTTTGTGCCGGGTAAAGGCTCGCTGGGGGCCAGTGGAGACCTGGCCCCCCTGGCGCACATCGCCGCCATCATGACGCGCGACGTCGAGGAGGGAGACGGCGGTTACAGCGGGCAAGCCTGGTTCGGCGATGAGCTGCTCAGCGGGGGGGAGGCAATGGCCCGCGCCGGGATCGAGCGGATTGTCCTGGAAGCCAAAGAAGGGCTGGCGCTCTCGAACGGCATAGACTTTATGGCCGCGGCCGGTGCGCTGGCCGTGCGTGACGCGGAAAACCTGGTGCGCCACGCCCAGATTGCGGCGGCGCTCAGTCTTGAAGCGTTAATCGGCATCTCGGCTGCTTTCGACCCGGCCCTCCATGAAGTAAGCGGGCAGCCCGGCCAGCAACAGGCAGCCGCCCATATCCTGCGCCTGGTCGAGGGCAGCCAATTGGTTGACTCCACTCCCGAGCGCATCCAGGACGCATATAGTCTGCGCTGCACCCCGCAGGTTTTGGGGCCGGTTATGGATACACTCGCCTTCCTGCACGAGCGATTTACCATTGCCCTCAACGCCGCCACCGACAACCCGCTCATCTTCCCGGTGGCATCCGGCACCACATCCTACCGGGCGCTCTCCGGGGGCAACTTCCACGGAGGCGGCCCGGCCATGTGGCTGGATTTCCTGGGCATTGCCCTGGCCGAAGTAGCGAATATCGCAGAACGACGCATATTTCGTCTGCTGACCCCCGAGCTGAGCGACGGCCTGCCCTCGATGCTGGTGCCAAGCAGTGGGTTAGACAGCGGGTTGATGATGGTCCAATACACGGCAGCCGCCCTGGTCTCGGATAACAAAACCCTGGCTCACCCCGACAGCGTCGACTCGATCCCCTCCTGCGCCAACCAGGAGGATCACGTCAGTATGGGGGCCAACGCCGCCCGTCACGCGATGGAGATCGTAGACAACGTCCGCCACGTGCTGGCCATCGAATTCCTGACCACCGCCCAGGCGATTGACCTGCGTCCCAACGGGCCGGCGCGCCTGGGGCGCGGCAGCGCCGCCGCTTATGCGACTATCCGCGATCACGTAGCGTTTCTCGACCATGACCGCGAAACGACGCCCGACATTCAGGTTTTGTCAGAAGTGATCCAGAGCGGTGAGATATTAGAAGCTGTGGGGAGCGCACTGGAGGGCTTTGAATGAGGAATGCACCGCGGAAACGCTCGCAGAGCAGGCACTCCAAATCAAGTAAGCGTAAGGTTCTGGGTAACAAAAGGCCACCAAAAGACTTGAGACTTTGACATATGCCTAGCCCTGTGATACAATTTCAGCCACCGAGATAAGTCGTGGCAGCACGACTTAACAACCAAAGCGAAATCTCATAAACCAATACTCAGTGACCCGAATCCACCCGCCGCCTAATCAGCCTCAATGCCTGCCAATCATATGGGCCCAGGCTGGCCCGTCCCGGTAGGCATTTATTATTTGATAGGGTTAATAGACAGCACTCATTCATTTGATTCGCATCCATTGAAATAATTCTCATCTCACGTGCACAATGCACCTTCGGGCACCGGTACACGATCAAAGATGAGTCGTTACCCTACCCACCGCTAGGGAAGCCCAGTGGGGTAGGGTTTTGTGTTTTCTAGGAGGGTAATCGTGCAATTCGCTGATCTACTCGGAGTTGAGGCCTTAACGTTTGACGATGTGCTGCTGGTACCCGGCTATGCAGAAACACTCCCTTCAGAGGTGGATCTGTGCAGCCGTTTGCACGAGAAGCTGTCGCTAAATATCCCGGTTCTTTCGGCTGCGATGGACACAGTTACCGAGGCACGCTTGGCAATTGCGCTAGCCCGTCAGGGGGGAATGGGGGTCATTCATCGCAATCTCGACCCTGCCGACCAGGCGGCAGAGATCGATAAGGTCAAGCGCTCCGAGTCAGGTATGATTGTTGATCCTATCACTCTGGAGCCAGACGCTACTCTGGCGCAGGCCGAGGCCATTATGTCGCGCTACCATATCTCAGGTATACCAATTACTGAGAATGGCCGGCTGGTTGGTATCCTCACTAACCGCGATATTCGTTTTGCTACTCAGTTTGACGCTCTCGTCCGCGAGTATATGACATCTGAGAACCTCATCACTGCGCCAGAGGGGACTTCATTGGAAGAAGCCAAGGCCAAGCTCCACCAATACCGCATCGAGAAACTCCCGTTGGTAGACGAGCATCTTTATCTGCGCGGCCTCATTACCTACAAGGACATCCTCAAAAAGCAGGACTTTCCCAATGCGGCCACGGATGACCGAGGTCAACTCCTGGTCGCCGCTGCGATTGGGGTGGGTGAAGATTTGGAGGAACGCCTGGGCATGCTACTGGAAGCAGGAGTCGACGCGGTGGCAATAGATACAGCACACGGCCATTCGGCAGGCGTGTTACGAGCCATACGCCGGATTAAGACAATCACCCCCGAACTGCCCGTGTTGGCTGGGAATGTCGTTACTGCCCAGGCAACAGAAGCATTGATTGATGCCGGCGCGGATGTGGTCAAGGTAGGTGTGGGTGCCGGATCTATCTGCACGACACGAATCGTGGCCGGGGCCGGCGTACCCCAGATCACGGCTATTGCTGAGTGTGTCTCGGCAGCGCAACCCCAAGGAATCCCAATCATAGCCGACGGCGGCATCAAATACTCAGGTGACATCATCAAGGCGCTTGCAGCCGGCGCGACCGCAGTTATGCTTGGCTCGCTCCTGGCGGGCCTGGATGAGGCACCAGGCGAGATGGCTATCTACGAGGGGCGACGATTTAAAGAGTATCGAGGCATGGGCTCACTAGGTGCTATGAAAGGCCGAGCCAGAGACCGTTATGCCTCAGCCCAAAGCACAAGCGAGTGGGAAGTGCCTCCAGGCAAACTGGTCCCCGAAGGGATCGAGGGGCGGGTGCCCTATAAGGGACATCTGGCCGATTATATGTTTCAGTTGATGGGGGGGCTACAGTCTGGTATGGGATATGTGGGGGCAGCCAACTTGCAGGAGCTTTCTCATAAAGCTCGCTTTGTGCGCATCACAAGCGCCGGGTTATTCGAGAGCCATCCACACAGTGTGTTTGTCACCAAGGAGGCGCCGAATTATCAACTCAACCCACGCTAACCAACGCCTTTCGACAACTGAGGAAAAAAGGGGATCGATGGTATATCGTGTTGAAGTTTCTATCAAGACCGGATTCCCTGATGTCCGAAGCAAGAACACCTTGCGCCAGGTAAATGCCTTAGGCATTAAGGGCATTCAATCTGTCTCGGTAACTGACCTTTACTTCCTTCAAGGTGACCTGGACGAAGAGACTGTGCGGCACCTGGTAAACACGCTCCTGTACGATCCAGTTGTAGAAGAGGCAGTCTGGCATCCGCTTGACGCCGTACGGGTAGATAGGGCTATGTCACACATGTGGACGATAGAGGTGACTCTGCTACCAGGTGTGACTGACAGCGCAGCCGAGAGCCTGCTACAGGGATCGCATATGGTTGGCGTGACCGGATTGGAATATGCAGCGACCGGTCAGCGATACGCTCTCACAGGCGATGTCTCGGAGCAAGATGTGCATCTGATAACGGATCGTCTCCTGAGCAATGGGGTCATCGAGAACTACACAGTGAATCAGCCGGCGGCTCCTCCATTCCTGCCGACATTTGGGGTCGACCTCTTCGGAGAACACAGAGGTAACCTTGTGGAAATGATCCCCATCACCCGGGTTGGCGATGCTGGCTTGCAGGCCATCAGCCAGGAGCGACGGCTATCATTAGACCTGAACGAAATGAGAGCCATCCAAGCCTACTACCAAGTGGAAGATCGCGAGCCGACCGATGTCGAGTTGGAGACACTGGCCCAAACGTGGTCAGAGCACTGCATCCACAAGACCTTCAGGGCGCTCATTACCTATGAAGAGAAAGATGTGGATGGCTCATCCCGGCAGTACCCAATCGACTCAATCCTCAAAACGTATATCCGCGCCGCGACCGAGAAGGTAAACAAACCTTGGGTGCGCTCGGCCTTCATAGACAATGCCGGCATCGTAGCTTTTGACGATCAATTCGACCTTGCCTTCAAGGTAGAGACCCACAATCATCCCTCGGCGTTGGAACCATTTGGCGGTGCCAATACGGGCATAGGCGGGGTCGTGCGCGACGTGATTGGCGTCAGTGCCCGGCCTATCGCGAACAGCAACGTACTGTGCTTTGGCCCACAGGATATAGCTTTCTCTGATCTGCCGAGTGGGGTGCTACACCCCAGTCGCATCTCGGATGGGGTAACTACTGGCATCGAAGATTACGGCAACAAGATGGGCATTCCCACTGTCAATGGGGCGATTCTCTACGATGCGGGCTACATAGCCAATCCGCTGGTGTTCTGTGGTTGCCTGGGCATTTTGCCCCGGGATGCTCACCCTACCACGCCGCAGGTCAGCGACCTAGTGGTGATGATCGGCGGGCGCACAGGCCGGGACGGATTGCGTGGGGCAACCTTTTCTTCCATGGAGATGACCCACGAGACCAGCGAAGTAGCGGGCAGCGCGGTGCAAATTGGCCATGCTATCCACGAAAAGCAGATGCTGGAAGCGATATTGATGGCTCGAGATGAGAGGCTGTATAGCGCCATCACCGACTGCGGGGCAGGGGGACTATCGTCCGCTGTAGGCGAGATGGGCGCCGAGCTGGGCGCGCAGATCCACCTTGAGCGAGTGCCGCTCAAGTACGCTGGTCTACGGCCGTGGGAGATCTGGTTGAGTGAGGCACAGGAACGCATGGTGCTGGCCGTCCCGCCCGACCATTGGCCTCGATTGCAAGAGATCTGCGAGAAAGTAGACGTGGAAGCTACCGTGCTGGGGACTTTCACAGGTGATGGCCAACTCACGCTCCGCCACAACCAGCAGGTAGTGGGAAAACTATCGACTGAATTCCTGAACCGTGGCCTGCCGCGCCGTAGCCTACGTGCAGTGTGGACACCATCGCCCGGTGTGAAGCTTGATTGGCCCTGTTCCTCAGACCTCACTACGGAGCTGCTGACATTGCTGGGAATGCCAGACACACGCAGCAAGGAAGACATTGTCCGTCGCTACGATCACGAGGTGCAAGGTGGGACGGTGGTCAAGCCGTTTGTGGGCCAGGCCAACATTGGCCCCAGTGATGCAGCCGTGTTGGTGCCACTCGATACATGCCAGACATCAGGTTTCAGCAAAAAGGGAATAGCTGTGTCGGTAGGTATCAACCCCAGCTATGGTTTGATCGATCCATATGCTATGGCCTGGGCGGCGGTTGACGAGGCAATGCGCAATTGCGTAGCAGTGGGCGCTGACCCAGACCAGATCTCATTGCTAGACAATTTCTGTTGGGGGAATCCTAACCTGCCGGACCGATTGGGGGGGCTGGTGCGTTGTGCACAAGGCTGTCACGATGCAGCTATCGCTTATGGCACGCCTTTCATCTCGGGTAAGGATAGCCTGAACAACGAATATACTGGCACTGACGGCCAGAAACATGCGATCCCCGGCACCTTGCTCATCTCGGCAATGGGTATCGTTCCAGATGTGTCCCACGCCGTTACGGCGGATTTGAAGGAGCCTGCGAATTACGTCTATGTTGTGGGGGAGACGGCCGACGAGTTAGGGGGCTCCAGCTACTGTCGAAGCCACGGTGCAATGGGGACGAGTGTGCCACAAGCTCCTGCTCAAGGACTGAAACTGTATCGCTTGTTGCATCAGGCCATCGTGCGAGACATGGTTCAGGCATGCCACGACTGTTCGGAAGGTGGTCTGGCGGTGGCCGTTGCTGAAATGAGCCTGGCGGGAGGGTTGGGGATAGACTTGAATCTGGCCGGAGTCCCGCGAACACGAGGACTTGATCGAGATGATGTGATCGCTTTCAGTGAGTCGCTGGGGCGGTTCGTGGTGGAGGTAGCGCGAGAGGTTGCATCCGAATTCGAAGCCACCTTTGAGGGATTACCTGTAGCAAGAGTAGGGTCTGTGCGGCAGGATGACCGGCTGCTGTTTACCGGGCTAAATGGTCAATTGGTGATTAACACCAACCTTCAGACGGTGGAACAGGCCTGGCGCGGACATCTGTCCCACGGTGAAGACTGATTCGGGGGCATAATGTTGATACCAAGATACGGATCTAATCTATGAAACCACCAATTCTGATCCTCCATGCACCCGGGACAAACCGAGACCGAGAAGTGGCTCAAGCTTGTAAGCTGGTGGGCGGTGATCCAGAGATCGTCCATACCAATCAATTGACGGCTGGCGAGCGCCGGCTGATGGATTACCGGATGCTAATCCTGCCGGGTGGTTTCTCGTATGGCGACGACCTGGGTGCGGGTAAATTGTGGGCAGTTGTTCTACGGCACACGCTGGCTGATGACCTGGCAGCGTTTGTGGAGGCAGGACGTCCTATTTTGGGCATCTGCAACGGCTTCCAGGCGCTGGTCAAGGCCGGGCTATTGCCCAATTCTGGTCAGTCCGGGGCAAGCCAGGCCGCTCCCAACTCTGAGGAACAAAGGCTAATGGCTGCACCGCAGATAGTTACCCTTACCCGAAACGACTCCGCTCAGTTTGAGTGCCGGTGGGTGTATTTGGAACCCCAAACTGGGAGTCCGTGCGTGTTCACCCACGGGCTGGATGAACTCATTTACTGTCCGGTAGCCCATGGTGAGGGCAAGTTCATTGCACAAGACGAGGAGACGCTGGCCAATTTGGAGTCAATGGGTTTAGTTGCCTTGCGTTATGTGGGGCCAAATGGTGAGATGGCCGGTTATCCCTGGAATCCAAATGGCTCCCAGGCGAACATTGCAGGTATCTGCGATGTTCAGGGAACGATTCTGGGGCTTATGCCTCACCCGGAAGACCATATCGTATTGCAGCAGCACCCTAGGTTCTATCGCGGTGAACGAGGTTGCCTGGGCCTGCGACTTTTCGAAAATGGTGTGCGCTACGTTAACGAACTGTAACTGCTCTGGAATGCGAAAAGCTGTACTAGCGAATAATACAAGCCCAGAGTCCACCAAAAGCCAATATATAGGGGGAGCAAACCAATGATTTCGTATGACGAGATATTGTCTGCCATACCTGATGCGCTTCTGCAAGTAGACTTGCCCGAGCTGGGAACCCGGATTGAGGGCAAAGTGCGGGATATCTATGTGTCAAACGGGCGACGCATACTTATCACGACTGATCGTGTCTCGGCCTTTGATACGGTATTGGGCACTATTCCCTATAAGGGGCAGGTGCTCAACCAGCTTAGCGCCTGGTGGTTTAAGCAACTTGGGGATATTGTAACCAATCACGTTGTGGATGTACCCGATCCCAACGTGACTATTGCCCGTGAGGCACAACCCCTACCGGTAGAGGTAGTGGTTCGGGGATACATAACCGGTGTTACATCCACGTCGCTGTGGACGTTTTACAGCCAAGGAGTGAAGCGACCATATGGCCTGGAGCTGCCCCCTGGCCTGCGCAAAAACGATCCATTGCCAGAACCAGTAATCACACCCACGACAAAGGCGACTGGTGGTGCCCACGACGAGCGACTCACATCAGCCGAGGTGGTGGAGCGAGGGCTGGTGGACTCCGAGTTGTGGGCAGATATCCAACGGTTGTCATTGGCGATTTTCCAGCGCGGACAGGAATTGGCGCGACAGGCCGGTCTCATTTTGGTAGACACCAAGTACGAATTTGGATTGATTGACGGTAAACCGGCACTGATTGATGAGGTGCATACTCCTGACTCCAGTCGCTTCTGGGTAGCAGAAAGCTACGCAGCGATTCAGGGAACAGACCAGGAACCAGAAAACTTCGACAAAGAGTTTTTGCGGCTTTGGTTTGCCAGACAGGGGTACCGGGGCGAGGGCGATCCACCGCCAATGCCGCCCGAGTTCGTGGCTCAGGTGGCGAAACGTTATATTGCCGCATATGAGCGTTTGACCCGACAAACATTTATACCGGGTGCACACCCGCCAGCCGAGCGCATTCAGGCAGCATTAGTCCCATGGGCTGACGCAGGCTAGAGATGTTGCATAGGCTACCATGCACGATTTTCAGATATAAATCTGAACTCGCGAGGAGGCGCTTATGGTATTGGTCCCCATAATAATGGGATCGCGATCCGATCTTGAACATGCCCGGATTATTGTAGAAGAACTTCAGGCATTTGGTATTGCCAGCGAAATCCGGGTTGCATCAGCACACAAGGCGGCGCACTACCTGCTGGATATCTTGGCTGAGTACGAAGCTGATCCGCGACTGAAGGTATACATCACCGTGGCCGGGCGATCTAACGCGCTGAGCGGACTGGTGGATGCCAACGTTAGCGCGCCGGTTATCGCCTGTCCACCTTATTCCGAGCGTTTCGGTGGGGCCGACCTGTTTTCATCGCTGCGCATGCCCTCAGGCGTGGCACCTGCTGTGGTACTGGAGCCAAGAGGTGCGGCTTTCCTGGCAGTGAAAATCCTCTCTTGTGCTGATCCCGCATTGCGCGAGCGAGTCGCACAAGCGCAGGCGGCTGTCACGCGACAGATCGTTAGTGACGATGAGGAGATCAGATCGCGGCCTTCGTAGTCTCCAAAAGGGGAAGAGAGACGGGACGATGCCAAGTTGGAGTGATTGGAACATAGTTGAAAACGAATTAGATCGACCGAGCGAGGCATGTGGAGTGTTTGGTATCTATGCCCCTGGCACTGACGTAGCTCGCACCACTTTCTTCGCTCTGTACGCCTTGCAGCACCGTGGCCAGGAGAGTGCTGGCATCGCCACTAGCGATGGCTGCGCGGCCTACACTCACAAAGGGATGGGGCTGGTAGCGCAGGTGTTCAAGGAAGACAATCTGCGTCCGTTAAAAGGGCATCTTGCGATTGGCCATAACCGGTATTCGACGACGGGGTCATCGCATATTCGTAATGCGCAGCCATACCTGATCGAGACAATGTGCGGCCCGTTAGGTGTAGGCCACAATGGCAACTTGACCAATGCACCCACGCTACGTCGCAAGTTGTTGGAGCGAGGTGTCGGGCTGATCTCGTCCAGCGATAGCGAGGTAATTACCCAAATGCTGGCAGCTCCACCACCAGGCAGAGAATCTCATCAACCTAATTGGGGGACACGCATCGCAGCTTTTATGAAAGAGGCCGAGGGTGCTTACTCACTGGTCATCCTGACCCGGGATGCCATCTTTGCCGTGCGCGATCCATTGGGGGTGCGGCCACTGTGTCTGGGTGAACTATCCGGTGACAATGATGTTCCAGGTTATGTTGTCGCCTCGGAATCGTGTGCGCTGGGCACTATTGGTGCTCGGTATTTACGGGAAGTATGCCCCGGGGAGATCGTGCGCCTGGACGCCAATGGGCTACACAGTATCCAGATGCGAGAGCCTGCCCGGAACGAGGCTTTGTGTATCTTTGAGTATATTTACTTTGCCCGTCCCGACTCGGTTTTGGAAAACCAGACGGTGCATCGCGTGCGACAGCAATTAGGAGAACAATTGGCTCGTGAAGCTCCAGCAGATGTTGACTTGGTGATAGGCGTGCCCGACTCAGCGATACCAGCGGCCATCGGATACGCGCGTGCGTCGGGCGGCATACCTTACAGCGAGGGGTTAATTAAGAATCGCTACATCGGTCGTACCTTCATCCAACCTGACAACCGCTTGCGGCGAACTGGTGTGCATTTGAAATACAACCCCCTGACGACCAACTTGGCTGGGAAGCGTGTCGTCCTTCTAGATGATTCTATCGTGCGAGGTAATACGGCCGGCCCGCTGGTACGTTTGCTGCGGGATGCCGGTGCCGCTGAGGTGCATGTACGTGTGTCCTCTCCGCCGGTGCGCCATCCTTGTTATATGGGTGTGGATATGGCGACTCACGAAGAGCTAATTGCGTACCATAAATCGCTGGAGGAGATTCGGCGACATATCGATGCCGACAGTCTGGCATATCTTTCGCACGAGGGGATGATACGCGCAGTGGTGCCCGAACCCAGGCAAGATAGGGGACTTTGCAGCGCCTGCTTCACCGGTAATTACCCGATTCGCCTCCAGGAGTGTAGGGCGAACCGAGGTCGTGAGAAGCTGGCCTTTGAGGGAATTTGGGGCACATAAGTGGGACCTCTCGGAAAATGCCGTTCGCACGTGGGCGTGCTCACTCCGCCACGCGCAATGAGGAGTAAGGCACCCCCAGGTGCCGAAGCATTTGGCCCGTTTGTTAGACTTTCCGAGAGATCTCGAGTGAGATTTCTCGGAAAGTGTTTGCTGTGGGACACTACAACGAATTTTGAATACAACGAATTGCCTGGCAAAGAAGAATAATTCGTTGATTTCTCAATTCGTTGTAGTGTAGCCCGACTTTCCGAGAGATCTCGAGTCTGAAAGGGGATTAGATGACGTCACTAATGGATGTCCTTGTAATCGGTGGAGGCGGCCGAGAACACGCACTGGCGTGGAAGCTGGCTCAGTCGTCGCATGTCGCTCAAGTTTGGGTTGTCCCAGGCAATGGAGGAACACGCGGTGAAGGCTTGCCGATAGAGAAACGTGGTGACTCAGCCCGAGTCTCAAACGTTCCCCTGAGTGAGCACGATTTTGCATCGTTGATCGACTTCGCTCGGCAAAAGCGCGTGAGGTTAACCATCGTTGGACCCGAGGCACCATTGGCGTCTGGTATCGTGGATGCGTTTCGGGCGGCTGGACTAAGTTGCTTTGGCCCCACCCAGGCAGCGGCACAAATGGAAGCATCCAAAGCCTTTGCCAAATCGTTTATGGCGCGGCATAACATCCCGACCAGCCAGTATGCCACTTTTGCCGACTATCAAGAAGCGCTCGGCTACTTAAGTCACGTAGACTATGATGTGGTCATCAAGGCTTCTGGACTGGCAGCAGGCAAGGGTGTGATTGTGCCTGATTCGATGGGCGATGCACGCTCGGCGCTTAAACAGATTATGGTCGAACGGGCCTTCGGAAAGGCAGGCGATGAGGTTGTTATCGAGGAACGGTTGTATGGGCAAGAGGCGTCAGTACTGGCTTTTAGTGATGGGCATGCTGTGGTGACCATGCCAGCCGCGCAGGATCACAAGCCAGTCTTCGACGGAGACCTGGGGCCAAACACAGGCGGTATGGGTGCCTATGCGCCAGCGCCATTGATCACACCATCGTTTTTGGATGAGATTGTCCGTACCATCTTGCAACCGACGGTGGATGGACTGAGAGACGAGGGCATGCCGTATGTGGGTGTGCTTTATGCCGGGCTGATGATCACCACATCCGGACCGCGTGTGTTGGAGTTTAACTGCCGCTTTGGCGACCCCGAGACGCAAGTCATCTTGCCGCTGCTGGAGACTGACCTGGCGGACGTTCTGGATGCCTGTCTGGATGGCTCGCTGGACCAACTGGAGTTGAAGTGGCGGAAAGGTTCAGCGACAACGGTGGTAGCGACATCGGGTGGCTATCCGGGCAGTTACTCCAAGGGAGAGAAGATCAATGGAGTGGAAGAGGCGGATGGCTTACCCGGGGTGCTCGTATTCCATGCCGGCACCCGTTGGACAGAGGAAGGACAACTGGTGACTAATGGGGGACGCGTGCTGTCAGTCACTGGCGTCGGAGATGATCTCAGGCAGTCTATCGACCGGGCTTACGACGGTATGCGTAAAATTCACTTCAAAGGCATTCACTTCAGACAGGACATCGGCGCAAAAGCGTCAGGATTTACACAATAGTTGCACAAAGGATTTCTAATCGTGTCTCCGATCACTTATAGCGACGCCGGCGTAAACATAGAGACTGGAAATCAAGCCGTAGAACTGATGGAAAAAGCCGTGAGGGCTACTTACGGGCCAGAGGTTGTATTGGGCATCGGAGCATTCGGCGGTCTGTTTGACGTCTCAGCTCTGAAAGATATGGAATCGCCTGTACTGGTTGCCTCCACCGACGGCGTGGGTACCAAGACCAAGATTGCTGCCGCTATGGAGCGGTTCGACACTATCGGGCACGATATCGTAAATCATTGCGTCAATGATATTCTGGCTCAAGGTGCTCGTCCTCTATTCTTTCTAGATTACATCGCGTCTAGCAGGTTAGATCCAGAGATGGTTGCCGCGGTGGTACGAAGCTGCGCGGCTGCGTGTAAAGCGGTTGGCTGTGCGCTGCTGGGCGGTGAGACAGCAGAAATGCCAGGCGTCTATGCGCCCGGGGAGTTCGACCTGGTGGGCACCATCGTCGGTGTTGTAGATGGTCACCAAATCATCAACGGACGCGCCATTGCTCCAGGTGATAGTATAATCGGTCTGGCATCGTCGGGCATGCATACTAATGGCTTCTCTCTGGCTCGGCATGTCCTCCAAAACACGAATTTGCACGATATCCTCCCCGAACTTGGACAACCGTTGGGAGAAATTTTGCTGACGCCGCATCGTGCCTATTTGTCTGAGGTTCGCCGGCTGTTGGAGGCAGGCCTCACGATTAAGGGGATTGCTCATATTACCGGTGGCGGGCTAATCGACAATCCACCGCGCATCTTGCCAGAAGGCATGGCCGCTCGCATCCAGTGGGGATGCTGGCCAATTCCTCCGATTTTTCGGATCATTCAGCGGAAGGGACACATCAGCAATGACGAGATGGCTCACGTCTTCAATTTGGGCCTGGGTATGCTGCTCGTCTTGTCATCGGATGAAGCTGACCGGGCACTGGATCTATTGGGTAACCAAACTTGGAAGGTGGGAGAGGTGATTTCCAGCAGTGATGGATTACCTGTGCACATCACCTGAGCAAAAGAGGAGAGAGCATGAAACGGTTGGCGGTGTTTATCTCTGGCCATGGCTCCAATCTGCAGGCCATAATCGACGCAACAGAGACCGGTGTTTTGGAAGCACAGATTGAGGCTGTCGTTTCGAATCGTCGGGCAGCTTACGGTTTGACGCGAGCCGAACAGGCGGGCATCTCTACTCTTTATTTTCCTTTGAAGCCGTATCGTGAGTCTGGCCGCTCTCGGGAGGACTACGAGGCTGATCTTGCGGATCGGATAGCCGCTTACCAGCCAGACTTGCTTGTACTGGTTGGCTGGATGCACGTGCTCGGCCCTGCTTTCCTGGATCGATTCCCCGGTCGTGTGCTGAACCTGCATCCCGCCTTGCCGGGGCAGTTTCCTGGGACCCATGCCATTCAACGTGCTTACGAGGCATTTCAGCGAAATGAGATCAAGCATACGGGTGTGATGGTGCACTGGGTTGTCCCTGAGGTAGATGCAGGACTGGTCGTTGCAAAGGCGGAAGTCCCTATCTATGCAACTGACAGCTTGGATGATCTGGAGACGCGTATTCACGCTACAGAACACCGACTGATCGTGGAGGCGATTCGACAGGCCCAAAACAGCCTCGTTATCTAACAAGTACTTGTCTGGCGCCCGGCAAGATATCGCCACGGCACGCGCCTGGCCATCTTGACCAGAAAGACCGCGCGCCCTTAGAATCCCCCTCAATCGGAGGGGGCCAGGAATCGAAGACCGCCAGGCTAACCCATCAGGTTGACCTGGCGGTCTTTGGTTGCGACCAGGTAGCGGGGGTAGGATTCGAACCTACGACCTCCAGGTTATGAGCCTGGCGAGCTACCTCTGCTCCACCCCGCAATAAAAAGGTGCCGAGGGCGGGAGTTGAACCCGCACGGGCCAAAGCCCACTGCGCCCTGAACGCAGCGCGTCTGCCTGTTCCGCCACCTCGGCTGCCCCTGTTGGTACCGAGCAACATCGGGGATTATAGTCCATTTGCCGGTATTCGTCAATTGTCGTCCGGTTCTTTGACCGGTTGGGACGATTGGGGGTATAATCTCCTCCGTTCGGCTGAGCTGCGGAGCATCTTCTCAATAATTCAGGGTAGGCCCAAGGACAAACACCCAAGTTCGTCCCTACTTTTTGAAAAGATACGCTGCGGAGGCAAAAGGAGAGAAACGTGATCGTTAAGACCCTGCCGGTGGGTATGACCCAGGCCAATTGTTATATCGTGGGCTGTGAAGAGACGAAGATGGGGGTGATTATCGATCCAGGCGACGAGGGGAAACGCATCCTGGAGGCCGTGGAAGACTCGGGGCTGAAGATAACGCACGTGCTCTTGACGCACGCCCACTTCGATCACATGGGGGCGGCCGACGAAGTGGTCAAGGCGACCGGTGCCCCGCTGGCCCTCCATCCCGAGGACCTGCCCTTGCTGAACGCGGGCGGTGGCGCGACCTTTTTTGGATTACCGTCAGCGCCTGTCCCCGAGGCGAGCATTCACCTGACGGCTGACCAAGAAATCGCGGTCGGTGAGCTGACGCTGCGGGTGCTGCTTACGCCCGGCCACACGCCGGGTCACGTCACCTTTTACGAGCCAGATCAGGGAGCCATCTTCGACGGGGACGTGCTCTTTGCGCAGGGCATCGGGCGTAGCGACCTGCCGGGCGGAAGCCACGAGACCTTAATGCGCAGCATTCAGGAGGCGTTGATGACCCTGCCCGACGAGACGCTTGTTTACTCCGGTCACGGACCGGCGACGACTATCGGGCGTGAGCGGGTGATGAATCCCTGGCTATAGCCCAACTCAAAATAGACCCCAGGGTTACTACTCAGCCGCTCCCGATGGACGACAGTCCAGAGGTTCTGAACAGGGTTTCATGAGCGATCAGGCTCGGGATTGTCATCCCTCGTGAGCCGAGGGCCCTCGCGAGCATTGGGCTGAGTAGTAACACCCCAGGGGTTCCCAAAAACCCCTGGGGTCCTTTCAGATCAATTCAACAACTCAAAGCTGGCCGTCACGCGAGCATTGACGGTGATCTGGCCGGGCGCCAGAGCCCCATCCTCGCCCATAGCGACGCCGCCAGCCTCTTGAATGACGTTTTGAGTCGTCCCACCGCCCCAACGCGCGCCCCACCAGGAGTTATACCAGGACCACCAACTGGCTTGATCTTCGCGAATCGTGCGCGGTTGGCCAATTTCCTGGCCCAGCTCGCCAGCCAAGGCAACCGCCTTTTCTCGCGCGGCCCGGATGGCGAGGGCGCGCGCCTCGTCCCGGTACTTCCGGAGCTCCGTCGTCCTAAATTGAATGCCGTGCACGTGGGTCACCCCACCCTGTAAAACGCCAGCCAGCAGGTCTTCGAAGCGGGAGAGGTCGCGCAAGGTGATAACGATGGTTTTGCGCACGAAATAGCCGATGAAATCTCGATTCTCGTAGCTGTCGCGATAGCGAGGCTCGATGCTGATGTGATCGGTTTGAATGTGCTGCTCCCTCACACCGTAGCTTTTGGCCAGGGCCACGATTTGCTGCACGCGCCTGTCGTTATCACGTTTGGCGCGGTCGAGATCTTCGTCCCAGGTTTCCACACCGAGGGTGATGAGCACTTCATCGGGCACGACGCGCACCTCGGCCGCGCCATTCACCGTAATGAGGCGCGGCTCCTCAGACACGGTCTGGGCACCGACCTGGCCCGGTAGCTGTGCGGTCAGCACGAGGATAGCAATAAGGGTAAGAAGAAGTACATTGATGAATCGGCTTTGCATGGCGGATTGCCTCCCTTCAAAGTGATAATGATTTACTACTTTGATTATACACAGGAAATGTGACAATTACGTGACAGGGAGGCGATAATACGGAGATGAGTGAGGAACAAGCGCATGGGATGGCTCTCAGGCGGGGGCAGCGTGAAATAGTAACGTCCAAAATAAACTTTTCGCCAGGACTGGCAGGCCTCTGCAATCGGCCTGCCAGTCCTAAAAATGCAAAGTGATTTACGGACAGTTCCTATTCTCGCCCCTGTTCTTCTTTGCCGTGGTCTGGCAGTGCCATCTTGGCCATAATACCGCCATCGACGACCATCACGTGGCCGGTCATGTAGTCGCTGTCCTCGGAGGCCAGGTAAACGCAGGCTTTGGCGATGTCGATAGGTCGGCCCATACGCTGGTAAGGAATTAGCCTTCCGATGGCGACCGGGTCGAAGTCAGGGACCTCCCGGTGGTGACTCTCGACTTCGACCCAACCTGGGCAAATACCGTTGACCCGGATGCCCAACGGTGCCAGCTCAACCGCTAACTGCTGGGTCCAGGACCAGATGGCCCCCTTGGTCCCGGCGTACACTGAGAAGCCCGGTAGACTGCCCTGGGCGTGACTTGAGGTCATGTTGATGACCACCCCCCTCCGCCCTTGGTAAAGCATGTGTTTAATCGCGCGTTGAGCGCAGAAGAACTCGCCGCGGATGTTGACCTGGTAGAGCCGATCAAAGAATTCGGGCGTCGCTTCTAAATAATCTATGGTCTCGCTGATGCCAGCGTTATTCATCAAGACGTCGATGCCACCCAGAAAATCGACGGCCCGGTCTACCAGTTCCAGACAAGCTTCCACGTCACCCAGATCGGCCTGAAAGACGGTCGCTCGTCGGCCCAGCGCCTGAATCTCGCTAACGGCGCTATGAGCGCCCTTGGCGCTCCTGGAGTAGTGAAGCACGACGTCTGCCCCCTGGCGACCAAATTCCAGCGCAATCTCGCGCCCCAAACCAGTCCCGGACCCGGTAACCAGGGCCAGCTTCCCATGAAGTTTTCCGTTGCCCGTCATAACCTCACCTCTCACATGAGCATTTCTAATATTGGCGATCGGTGAGATTATATCACGTTTCTTTGTGAAAATCTAACCAATCCAACCGGTCGCCCAGACCATCAGTGGTACAGAGGCCAAAGTGAGGGATGTTTTTTTGTACCGAAGAGGGAACACGTTGCTGGCGGATATCTCTTTGTTGAGGCGCCGTCTCTGGACGAGGCGGTCGAAATCGCCAAAGGATGCCCCACGTTCGAACTGGATGGTACCGTAGAGGTATGCGAAGTGATGCCGATGTAACATGTTATGTTTGCGGTGGCAACACCCCAGACCCGTGCTGGCCGTGCGCCAGCTTCAGCCCGTCGGTGACAGTGCTGAAGCTGGCGATGTCCACGAAAAGACCGGCTGCCGCAATTTGAGTCCACACGAAGCTATATATCGGTGACGTCGATGGCATAGTTCACGAAGAGCCGCTGCTTTTTCGACTCTACGCTCAGCATTATACAAAAGCCTTTGACATCCTTGGGAATCGCTACATCGGTCGTCCATTCCGCCTTATCGCCGGCAGGGGTTATCGGTACGGACACGATATCCGGGGTCTCATAAAAACCATAGAGGATGCCATCTGCGCCGATAACAGGCGGGTTGCCAATATGAACATAGGAGGGGTACTCGCCGGGGGGAGGTCCGTCATGCAAACTGCAAGCCGGGGTCGGCGCGCTGCACCTCATCTAAAAAGGAAGCTTTACTCGCCCATGGATTACCTGGGGCTGTTCATTGCACCGCATCGTAAAGCGAATGTCAAGCGCCGAGATAGGATTTACTCCAAAATCTCCTTTTTGAGCGCTCTGCAATATGTCATCAGTGAAAGCCCCTTCCACCACATCGCATTTTTTATCGCCGTGTTCTATCGTCATGCCGACGTTCTTGCCTTGGGGATACAACTTGGCACCCGGGAAAGTCATGCCGACGGAAAACGGCTTGTTTTCTCCCGGGTCAAATATGAGAGTCCAATCCTCAATTTTTATCTGGATGGCGGTGCCTGGCTCCAGATAGACAGCCTCTGGCTTTTGGTTAATGATTGTTGTCTGTCCATCTCCCAACCACTCGCCGGGTTCGGACACAAGGCAAAGCCCTTCTGTCAGGGCTCTGCATTCGGGCGGCATATCCAGCGAAAGCTCTCCCGGCTGTCTTGTGGGTGTTGCGGTTCGCGCCCCGGTCGAACTGCATGCTGAGATGCAGATGGCCAGGAGGATGAACATTGAAATGATGTATATTCTTTTCATGACATTTTTGGTGCGGCAACCTTCCGCCTCAGCGGTAGGTCGAGGCACATTCTCCTTATTATTGTGATGGCGACGACGCCTTCCAATCAAATGTCATATCTTGAGTTAAATCGCCAGAATCCGCATGGAATCCTTTCGCTAAAATCAATTGACCTTCCGCAGCGTTATTTGCTGTAAATTTCCCGGAAAATTGGTATCTAGGATTTGCATATCCTTGCTCTCGGCAATTAAATTGCTGATTATTATCTATTTGACAGGTGTCCAATAGTGAAATGGTTCCAGAAGATTGGCCCCCCGAAACCGTTATTGTATAATACACATACGGTATAGCACAATTATCAACAACAAAACTTGTTACTCCCGATTCTTCTCCGGTTGCCCATTTTCCATCTATTGGACACTTCTTTGAACTACATCCAGAACCAGCGAAGGCAAGAAGAACCAGTATTAATAGAACACCTATCGAAATTGATTTTTTTTGTGTCATTGTTCTCCTCCGCTTGGACGGGCGTCACCGGTGACATCTTAGACGTGTCACATGCTTATTTGTTTGTCCTTATTTCCAATGGCACGGAGTAATACCCGTTGCTTGACCCATACCAACATATTATAACATACCCTTTGATGTTTGCAAGTTAATAAACGTCCAAGTATAGGAATTATGGTAGTGGTAAAGAAGTAAGTGATAGGTTGTAATCGTAGATGAACCACTTGGTGACCAAGTGGTTCATCTACGATTACAACCTATCACTTACTATTAGGTCAGATTTCAAAGGCGCTCAGAAATGGCCAAAGTCGAGATTTAACCACTACCCATATTTTCTTCTTGCATAGAACACGCTTTGAATTCCGATAAAGATCAACGTGAGAACGCCCACGCCAATGCGAGTCCACCACGAACTCAAAGTGCCGTTGAACTGGAGGATGGACACGATGGTTTGATTGATCAAGACACCAAACAGAGTGCCGATCACACTACCAATGCCACCGAATAACGATGTACCCCCTATCACCACAGAGGCGATGGCGTCCAGTTCCATCCCGGTCGCAAACTGTCCATAGCCCGCGAGCAACGAAATACTGAATAC